>NZ_JAJPWR010000002.1:0-743901 GCF_046548995.1 Amycolatopsis sp. lyj-109 | reverse complement strand
GGACTCTCAGGCGGCTCCCAGCGTCAGACTGAATGACGGCCTCGACCCAGCGCCAAGGACACACGACGTCACGCAAGCGACCAGACACGATTTTCACCCCAGCACGGACGTCCCGCCAGGGACACCGACAACTGAATGAGTCATTCAAGACGTTTGGGCCCGCTGCCGTCAGATCCCCAGCCGGTGCAGCAGCTGGCCTTCCAGCCGCTCCAGCTCGCCGGCCACCGCCCGGTGCACCGACTTCCGCCTGGCCGCCGGCATTCGCTCCGCCGCGCGAACCGAGGCCGACAACTGCTCCAGCGTTCCCATCGCGCCCTGGGCGAACTCCTGGTCCGCCTTCGACGCCTTTTCCGACTTCTGCAGGTCCCGGCAGCCCTCGGCCACCCCCGCGATCCGGGCGTGCAGCGCCGCGCCGCGGCCGGTGTACTCGCCCAGCCGGTCGACCGAGACTCCCAGCTTGCGCGCCTGGTAGCGGTCGTACGCCTCGCGGGCCGCGCCCGCCGCGCGGACCGCCAGCGGCGCCACCACCGGGATCACCGCCGGGCCGAGCACCTTCGCCACCGCGATCGCGTTCTTCGCCCTTTTTGGGGTGAACCTGGCTTCACCCTCGACCTTGGCCTTGCGCGCCATGGCACCTCCTGCGACGTGTCGAGGTCGAACTTACTGGTCGCCCGGGTGGCGGGCATGTCGGCTCGGCGGAGGGAATCTAGAGTGATCTCCATGAACACCGAGGTGGTACTCGACGCGGGTGCGGTCAGCCGCTGCCGTCGTCGCGTGCACCTCGAACACGACCCCACCATGCGCGAGGTCCCGCTTTCGCCGCCCGACCCCACCGCGCAGCAGCGGATCGACGACGCCACCGCCCACCGCGAGGACATCGTCACCCGGCTGATGGCCGCCAACGACGACCACTGGGTGAAGATCGGCCGCGACCTGCCCGCCCACGAGCGCGTCGAGCGGACGCTGCAGGCCTTCGCCGACGGGGCGCGCTACATCTGGGGTGCGCTGCTGCCGGTCGACGCGGCCGGGCACCGGCGTGGCGGGATCGACCTGCTCGTCCGCACCGGCCGCGGCTACGTCCCGGTGCTCGTCGTGCGCCACCGCATCACCGACCGCGGGGCCGGCGCGATCGTCACCGGGATGACCGATCTCGATCCGGCGCACCGCGCGGCCGACGAGGGTCGCAAGGTCCGGTCGCAGCCGCGTGACCAGCTCCGGCTCGTGCACATCCGCCGCATGCTGCAGACGCTCGGGCAGGCCGACGAGAGCCTCACCCTCGGCGGCGTCATCGGGCTCGACGCCGACGTCGTCGTCTGGCACGACCTCACCGCGGGCACCTGGCCGGGCGGGCGCACCGCGCTCACCGAGTACCAGGCCCGGTTCGCCGACCGGCTGGCCATCGCCACCGCCGCCGCGAACGGCGAGGAGCCGCTCGCCGAGCCGTCGCGCGTGCTGGAGTGCCGTCGGTGCCCGTGGTGGCCGACGTGCGAGGTCGTGCTCACCGAAACCCGCGACGTCAGCCTCGTCGTCCGCGGCGAAGACGCCGTCGAGCTGCGCCGGGCCGGCGTGTCCACTGTGGACAAGCTGGCCGCGCTCGACCCGGCGGGCGAGCCGCTGGCGGTGAACTGGACCGGCATCACCTTCCCGGACGCCGTCGTGCTCGCCCGGGCCTGGCTGGCCGACCTGACGCTGGTGCGCCGGGTCGACCGGGTCGAGGTGCCGCGCGCCGACGTCGAGGTCGACGTCGACATGGAGAGCTTCGGCGACGCCGGCGCGTACCTCTGGGGCTGCCTGCTCAGCGGTGCCGACATCGGCGTCGAGCCGGGCTACCGCGCCTTCGCGACGTGGGACCCGCTGCCCACCGACGACGAGGCCCGGTCGTTCGCCGAGTTCTGGGCCTGGCTCACCGACGTCCGCGAGCGCGCCGAAGCGGCAGGCTTGACCTTCCGCGCCTACTGCTACAACGCGCTCGCCGAGAACCGCTGGCTCTTCGGCTCGGTGGAGCGCTTCGGCGATCACCCCGGTGTCCCGGCGAAAAAGGACATCCAGTCCTTTGTGGATTCCGAGCAGTGGGTCGACCTCTTCCGCAGCGTCACCGACCAGTTCCTGTGCTCCCACGGCAAGGGTCTGAAGGTGATCGCCCCGGTGGCTGGGTTCTCCTGGCGTGACCCGGAGGCGGGCGGCGAGGCGTCGATGCGCTGGTACCGCGACGCCGTCGGCATGGACGGCGAGAAGCCGGACGACGACCAGCGCGAACGGCTCCTGCGCTACAACGAGGACGACGTCCTCGCGACGCGGGCCCTGCGCGAGTGGATCGACGCGCGAGCCCAGACTGAAGTGCCGTACATGTTCGACCTCTGAGTTGTTCAGCGACTAAGACACTTGTCTGCTGGCGCGTCTTGCGTAATACTCGGCTACGAGTACTCGTAGCCGAGGAGTCGCGATGAAACGGCGGAAGGTCGCCAACGTGCTGGGGCTGGCCGTCCTCTCCGTCGTGCTGGAACGCCCCATGCACCCGTACGAGATGGCGACCGTGCTCAAACAGCGGGGCAAGGACGCCGACATGCCGATCAAGTGGGGATCGCTCTACACGGTCGTCACGAACCTTGAGAAGCACGGCTTCCTGGAGGCCGTCGAGAGCGTCAAGGACGGCGGGCGGCCCGAACGGACCGTCTACCGCATCACGCCGGCCGGGCGCGAGGAGTTCGAGGACTGGGTTCGCGAGCTCGTCGGCACGGTCGACCGGGAACCGCCGCGGTTCAAGGCCGGGCTGTCGATGATCGGCGTCCTGGGTCCGGATCAGGCGATCAGCCGGCTGCGGGAGCGGCTGGCGCAGCTCGGCGAACGCGCGGAGGCGCACCGCGCGGCGCTCGAACAGCTGCGGCCGCTCATGCCGCGGCTGTTCCTGGTGGAGGTCGAATACGACCTCGCGATGACGGAAGCCGAGGCGCGCTGGGTGCACGGCTTCCTCGAAGAACTGACCACCGGCGCCCTGCCGGGCATCGAGGCCTGGCGGCGCTACCACGAAACCGGCGAATTCCCGGACGACCTGGGGGAGTTCGTGGAGAGGTAGGAACCGATGGAGACGACCCGCAAGCACAAGGTGCCCGAGATGGAGGGCTTCCAGGCTCGCTGGTACGCCAAGAACCGGGGCACGGAAGCGCAGCTCGCGCAGTACCGGCGGCAGGCGGCCGAGGTCACGGCGGGGCTGCCCGAAGGCGCCGAGATCCTGGAGGTGGCGCCCGGCCCCGGCTTCTTCGCCGTGGAACTGGCGAAACGCGGCTTCCGCGTCACCGGGCTCGACATCAGCCACACGATGGTCGAGATCGCCCGGGAAAACCGCGCGGGGCTCGAGATCGACTTCCGCCAAGGCGACATCACGCACGCGCCCTTCGAGGCCGAGTCGTTCGACTTCCTCGTCTGCCAAGCCGCGTTCAAGAACTTCCGGCAGCCGGTGGCGGCGCTGAACGAAATGCACCGCGTGCTGCGCCCGGGCGGGTGCGCGGTGATCCACGACCTCAACCACGAGGCGACCGCCGGCGACATCCAGCGTGACGTCGCCGGGATGAACCTGGGCGCGGTCAGCGGCTTCACCGTGCGCCAGACGCTGGGCTGGCTGCGCCGCCGGGCGTTCACGCGCGCGCAGTTCGAGGCACTGGCTGCCGAAAGCACCTTCGGCGGCTGCTCGGTCACCGCCGACGGCATCGGCCTGGAGGTCCGCCTCACCCGCTGACCGTCCAGGGCGTGGGCACTTTCACGTGAAAGTGCCCACCTGGGGGCGGCACTTTCACGTGAAAGTGCCGCCTGTGGCGTCAGCGGGGGGCCATCCGGAGGGAGCCGTCCATCCGGACGACCTCGCCGTTCAGGTAGTCGTGGTCGATGAGCGACAGCGCGAGCTGCGCGTACTCGTCCGGCCGCGCGAGCCGCTTCGGGAACGGGACGCCGGCGGCGAGCGACGCGCGGAAGTCGTCGCTGACCGTGGCGAGCATCGGGGTGTCGACGATGCCCGGCGCGATGGTCAGCACGCGGATGCCGTGCGAGGCCAGGTCACGGGCCGCGGGGAGCGTCATGCCGACGACGCCGCCCTTGGACGACGCGTAGGCGACCTGCCCGATCTGCCCGTCGAAGGCCGCGATGGAGGCGGTGTTGATGATGACGCCGCGGGCGTCGTCCTCGAGGGGCTCGGTCTTCGCGATCGCCTCGGACGCGACCGTCAGCACGTTGAAGGTGCCGACGAGGTTGATCTGGATGACCTTCGCGTACAGCGCGAGGTCGTGGCGGCCCTTCTTGGACAGGATCCGCGCGGACGGCCCGATGCCGGCGCAGTTCACCACGGTCCGCAGCGGCACGCCGGAGCCCGCGGCCGTCGCGACGGCGGCCTCGACCTGCTCGACGTCGGTGACGTCGGCCTCGACGTAGGTGATGCCGTCGATCTGCTCGGCCTTTTCGATGGACGACGCCAGGTCCAGCGCGAACACCCGCGCGCCCTTGGCCGCGAGGGCCTTCGCGGTGGCTCCGCCGAGGCCGGACGCGCCGCCGGTGACGAGCGCCGCGGTGTCGGTGATCTGCATCTGTGCCGTTCCCTTCGTGGTCCGATTCGCGGACTCAGGTTAACGCTCGTTCGCACGCGAGGTTCGTGTCTTCGCTCACCGCTCCCGGGCCCGACCGGTTCCGTTAGCGCGGTGGTCAACTCCGGCTGAGACCTTCAGCAGCATGACGCCAGCTCGGATCGTGGTGGTAGGAACCGGATACGTCGGCTTGACCACGGGGGCCTGCCTGGCCAGTCTCGGGCATTTCGTCACCTGCGTGGACGTCGACCGCGTGAAGGTGGCCAGGCTCGCGGCCGGCCGCGTCGACATCCTCGAACCCGGGCTCGAAGACCTGGTGCACCGTGGGATCGCGGCCGGGCGCCTCCAGTTCGTCGTCGGTGCGCGGGACGCGGTCCGCCACGCGCAGGCGGTGTTCCTCTGCGTGCCGACGCCGATGGGGGCCGGCGGGTCCGCCGACCTGCGTGCGGTCGAGGCGGTGACGGCCGAGATCGGCGACGTCCTGCCCGCCGGCTGCGCGCTGGTCACCAAGTCGACCGTGCCGGTCGGCACGTCGAAGCGGATCCAGGCGCTGGTCGGCCGGACCGACGTGCCGGTAGTGTCGAACCCCGAGTTCCTCCGCGAAGGCACCGCGGTCGCGGACTTCCTGGGCCCGGACCGGATCGTCGTCGGCTCGGCCGACCTCGCCGCCGCGCGCTGGGTCGGCGAGCTGTACGCCGAGCTCGACGCGCCGGTCGTCGTCGCCGACGCGGCCAGCGCCGAATTGGTCAAGTACGCCGCGAACTGCTACCTCGCGCTGAAGCTGTCCTACGTCAACTCGATCGCCGAGCTGTGCGAACGGCTCGGCGCGGACATCGACCTCGTCACCGAGGGCATGGGGTACGACCGGCGCATCGGGCGGACGTTCCTCAAGCCCGGCCCGGGCTGGGGCGGCTCCTGCCTGCCGAAGGACACCAGCGCGCTGGTCAAGGTGGCCGAGTCGGTGAACTACGACTTCACCATGCTGACCTCGGCCATCGACGAGAACCTCGCCCAGCGCGACCGGATCGTCGCGAAGATCGCCGGCGCGGTCGGCGGGACGCTGGCCGGCGCCCGGATCGGCGTCCTGGGCCTGGCGTTCAAGGCGGGCACCAACGACCTGCGCGACTCGCCCGCGCTCGCCGTCTCGTCGGTGCTGTGCGCGCTGGGTGCCGAGCTGATCGCCTACGACCCGGCCGTCGACGGCGGGATCGCCGGGATGACCGTCGTCGACGACCCCTACCTGGTCGCGAAGGACGCGGACGCCGTTGTCGTGCTCACCGAGTGGGCCGAGTTCAAGCACCTCGACTGGGCGGCGATGGCGGAGCTGATGGAGGGCATCGACGTCGTCGACACGCGCAACCTGCTCGACCCGCGGGTGATCGTGGCCGCCGGGTTGTCCTGGCAGGGCGTCGGGCGGCCGCGGGCGGCGGCGCGAATCAAGGTTTCTTGACGTCGCCCGGCCCGCTAGGGTGATCAGTACGGCATCGCGTGTCGGTCACCGGCTGGGTGAGACATGGAGGTGGCGGGAGTGCCCTGGAGGCATTTCAACCGTGTCAGTTTCCGTTTCCGTTGAATTGAACCATCTGATCGTCCCGTCCCGGAACAACCGGGAATCCGCCGAATTCCTGGCGAACCTGCTCGACCTCGAAGTCGGCGAGGAATGGGGTCCGTTCATCCCCGTCGAGACGCGCAACGGCGTCCGGCTGGACTTCGCGAGCATCCCCGAAGACGACCTGCGCTTGCAGCACTACTGCTTCCTGATCCCGGAGGACGACTTCGACGCCGTCTTCGCGCGGCTCGTCGAAACGGGCGTGACCTACCACGCCGACCCGATGGGGAAGCAGGTCGGCGAAATCAACCACAACCACGGCGGCCGTGGCGTCTATTTCCTCGATCCCGGCGGGAACGGGATGGAAATCATCACGCAGCCGTACGAGCCGGAGCGGCGTCGTCCGACGGCTTGGTAGTTCGTTAGCGTTGCGTACTATCGGGGTATGTTCACGACGAGGCCGGAGCTGACCGGCACCTTCGGGATGGTGGCATCGACGCACTGGCTGGCTTCGGCCACCGGGATGGCGGTGCTGGAAGACGGCGGCAACGCGTTCGACGCGGCGGTCGCCGCCGGCTTCGTCCTGCAGGTCGCCGAGCCGCACCTGTGCGGCCCGGCGGGCCAGGTGCCCGGCCTCTTCGTGACGGCGGACGACCCGGCCCCGCGGGCGCTGGCCGGTCAAGGCCCGGCGCCCGCGGGGGCCACGCCGGAGCACTTCGCCTCGCTGGGACTGGACCTGATCCCGGGCAGCGGCCTGCTCCCGGCGACCGTCCCGGGCGCCTGGGACGCCTGGCTCCTGCTGCTTCGCGACTACGGCACGAAGCCGCTTCGCGAGGTGCTGAAGTACGCGATCGGTTACGCGCGGACCGGCGTCCCGCTGGTGTCGCGGGTCAGCGACACGATCAGCGCCGTGTCCCGGTTGTTCAGCGAGCACTGGCCGACGTCGGCGGCGCTGTGGATGCCGGACGGCAAACCGGCGTCCGGCCTGCACCGGAACCCGGCGCTGGCGGACACCTGGGAGCGGCTGCTGCACGAGGCCGAGTCGGTCTCCGGCCGGGAAGCGCAGCTCGACGCGGGCCGCCGTGCCTGGTCGCAGGGTTTCGTCGCGGAGGCGATCGAGGAGTTCAGCCGCCGGTCCTTCCGCGACGACTCCGGCCGCGACCACGCCGGCCTGCTGACGGGCGACGACCTGGCGTCGTGGTCGGCCTCGTACGAAGAACCCGCCTTCGTGGACGTCGGCGACCGGCGCCTGGTCAAGCTGGGCGGCTGGACGCAGGGACCGGCGCTGCTGCAACAGGCACTGCTGCTGCACGGCTTCCGCGACGAGCTGTCCTATGTGGACGGAATCCCCTCGGAGCGCACGGTGCACCTGGCGACCGAAGCGGCGAAGCTGGCCTTCGCGGACCGCGAGGCCTGGTACGGCGACACCGACGTCCCCCTGGACGTGCTGCTTTCGCCGTCCTACACCGATGCCCGGCGCGCCCTGATCACCGAGACGGCGTCCCCCGAACTGCGCCCGGGCGACGCCCGCGGCCCGGCCCGCCTCCCCGCCATCCTGAACTCGCTGCAGGGCATCGAGGCGGGCGGCGGCGCCACGGGCGAGCCGACCGTCGGCCCCCAGGGCCAGACCCGTGGCGACACGGTCCACCTCGACGTCGTCGACGCGGCGGGCAACCTGGTGTCCCTCACGCCGTCCGGCGGCTGGCTGCAGTCGAGCCCGACGATCCCGGCACTCGGCTTCTGCCTGGACTCCCGCGGCCAGATGTTCTGGCTGGAGCAGGGCCTGCCGAACTCCCTGCAGCCGCGCAAGCGCCCCCGCATCACGCTGTCGCCGTCCCTGGCCCTGCGCGACGGCGTCCCGACACTGGCCTTCGGCACCCCGGGCGGCGACCAGCAGGACCAGTGGCAGCTGTGCTTCTGGCTGGCCCACGTGTACGGCGGCCTCAACCTCCAGGAGTCGATCGACAGCCCGGCCTGGCACACGACGGCGTTCCCGAGCTCGTTCTACCCGCGCTCGTGGAACCCACGCGAGCTGGTGGTGGAGTCCCGCCTGGGCGCGTCCACTTTGGACGCCCTACGCGAGCGCGGGCACTCGCTGATCGACGCGGGCGACTGGGCGTTGGGCCGCCTCTCGGCGGTCTCCCGCTCGGATGGCCTGCTCCGAGCCGGTGCCAACGCCCGTGGCATGCAGGGCTACGCCGTGGGTCGCTAAAGCGTCAGTGAAGCCCAGCCCCCGCCTTCGGCAAGCAATGTCCGCACGCCGAGGGCGTGGTCGGCGAAGCCGGCGAGATCGCTGTGGAGGAGCGCCATCCGCTCGCCGTCGAGCGGAGTGGTGTCGCCCTGCCACAGCTCGCAGATCCAGCTGGCGGCCAGGTGCATCGACCGCACGAGCGCGGCCACCTCGGTTCCCGCCGCCGTAGCGCTGATCTCGGCGCAGGCTTTCACCAGCTCCCGCAGGCCGCGTACGGCTCCGTCCCAGCCGGGCCGGGGCCAGGCCGACGAGCCGAGTTCGAGCCACAACCGCCACCCGGCGGTCAGCTCGTCGTGGTCACGCGGCACCCATTGCCCGGCCATGCTTCCGAGTGTGCGCCCGAAAGCACGGCCCGGCGGATGGGATTCCTCACTGCCCGGGCTTCTCCCAGAGCCAGAACTCGATGCCCTGGTTGTCCGTGCAGTCGGCGGTGGTCCCGTACGGGTGGTTCTCGACCTCGCCCGCCTGGCCGCCCTGCGCCCGCACCCGCGTCAACGCCGATTCGAGGTCGTCGACCGCGTACATCAGCTTCCAGCCGACCTGACGGTCCCCGGCCCACAGCCCGCCTTCGAGACCCGGTCCCGAGAACCCCCACGCGTCCGACGTCGAACCCGGTGTGAACTGCCAGCCCAGCACCGCGCCGTAAAAAGCCTTGGCGGGCGAAGCTTCCGGGACCTGGAACGTGAAGTACATCGCCTCGCCGTGCCGGGCGGGCTTCGGTCCCGCGGCCGGGGTCGCCGCCTGCGAGACCAGCCAGCGCTGGCCGAACGGGTCGCGGAACGAGCCGCCGCGGCCGTACGGCGAGTCGCTCACCGCGCGGATCAGCGTCGCGCCCAGCTCCAGGGCGCGGGCCACCGAAACGTCGACGTCCGGGACCTCGACCCGCACCGACGCACCACCCTCGCGCGGGGCCACGTGCCCGATCTCCGGGTACTCCTCGGCGAGCATCAGCACGGCGTCGCCGATGGCCAGCTCCGCGTGCCCGATCCGGCCGTCGTCCATCAGGATCGGTTCGCCGCGGCGGGTCGCGCCGAAGACCTCGACGTAGAAGTCGATCGCCGCGCGAGCGTCGGACACGGCCAGGTAGGGCGTCAGCGAGCGAAGTTCGGCGGCGGCCGCAGGGGCCTCGGTGGTCGTCATATCGGCTCCGTTCAAGATGGCGCGACGCAGATGGTCACGCAGTTCGGCGGCGAAGTCCGGGTCGGGCACGACCCGCTCGGAGGGACGGCGAAGCGCGTCGAAAGGCTCAGGCATCGCGACCCTCCTTCTCCTGGTAGGCACGCCGGAACGCGGCACGGGCCCGGACGAGCAACGCCTCGGTGGCGTGCACGCTGCGCCCCAGGTGGCCGGCGACCTCGGGGACGCCGAGGCCGTCGACGTACCGCAGGGTCAGCGCGGCCCGGTGGTGTGGCCCGAGGGCTTCGAGCACCTGTCTCGCGCGCAGGGCGTCGAGCCGCTCGTCCCACGGGTCCTCGACGTCCGGCTCACTGTCGTGCACCAGCCGCAGTCCGCGTTCCTCACGTTCTTTGCGCCGCCAGTGGTCGGCGAGCTTGTGCCGGGCGACGCCGATCAGCCACCCGGTGCTCACTGGAGGTGCGTACTCCTTGCGACAGGCGGCGACCGCTCCGAGGAACGTCTCGGACGTCAGTTCCTCGGCGAGCGTGCGGTCGCCGCACCGGGACAGCAGGTACCCGTAGACCTCCGGCAGGGCCGTCTCGTACAGCCCGAGCAGCGCGAAGGCCGGATCCGGTCGTACCCGCGGTTCCGTCACACCTCCATAGTCGTCCGGCGCCCGGATTTTCCGACGGGTGAATTCCGGATTTCTACACCCGCGGGTCCGGCAGCCGCCGCCCGGTGATCGCGACGATCGCCGCCAGCACCGCCACCACGCCGATCACCACCGCGAACGCGTCGCGGCTGCCCAGCGAACCCGACAGTGCCGCGTACAGACTCCCCAGCGTCGCCACGCCCAACGCGAGCGACGTCTGCTGGTTCGTCGTCATCACCCCCGACCCGACGCCGGCCAGGTCCGTCGGCACGTGGGACAGCACGATCCGGAACAGCGTCGTCATCGCCAGCGCGTTGCCCACGCCGATCGCCACCATCGCCGGGGCCAGGTCGAGGATCGTCACGTGCGGCCACGCCGACAGCGTCGTGCAGAGCAGGGCCACCATGCCCAGCGCCGTGATCGCGCCGCCCACCGGGACGACCTTCTGGCCGTAGCGGGCCACCAGGCGGCTGCTCAGCATCGACACCGTGAAGTACGCGACGGCAAGCGGGGTCAGCGCGCCGCCCGCGCCCAGCGGGCCGAAGTGCAGGCCCTCCTGCAGCGTCATCGCGAACACGAACATGAACGAGCCGAACGCGCCGAAGAACGGCACGGCCACCATCAACCCGCGACGCACGCTCGGCAGCCGCATCACCGACGGCGGCAGTAGCGGCGTTCCGCCGAGACGCTCCAACCGCCGTTCGACGTGCACGAACGCTGCCGCCGCGAACGGGAACACCGCCAGCAGCGCGATCGTCCACACCGGCCAGCCCAGCGCGCGCCCCTCCATCAGCGGGACCAGCAGCGACAGCAGCGTCACGGCCAGCAGGGCCGTGCCGATGCGGTCGACGCCCAGCGGGTTTTTCGCGCGGCTTTCCGGCAGCTTGCGGGCCATGACCAGCACGACCAGGCCGATCGGGACGTTGACCAGGAAGATCGGCCGCCAGCCGGTGCCCCACAGGTCGGCCGCCACCAGGGCGCCGCCGAGCAGCTGGCCGACCACCGTCGAGATGCCGCCGGTCGCGCCGAACAGGCCGAGGGCGCGCGACCGCTTCTCACCCGAAGTCGTCGCCTGGATGATCGAGAGCACCTGCGGCAGCAGCAGGGCCGACGCCGCCCCCTGCGCGGCGCGGGCCACCACCAGCGTGCCGGCAGTCGGGGCGATTCCGCAGGCCAGGGACGTCAGCGTGAACAGCCAGAGACCCGCGATGAACAGCCGTCGCCTGCCGAACGAGTCGCCGAGGCGGCCGCCGACCACGAGCAGCACCGCGTACGCGATGCCGTAGGCGGCGACCACCAGTTCCAGGGTGGCGGTGGACGCGTGGAGGTCGGCATCGATGGTCGGCAGCGCGACGTTGACGATGAAGAAGTCGATGATCGGCAGTGCCGCCCCCAGCAGCACCGTGACCAGGCTGGCGGGGGTCAGTCCCGGCCGAAATTGGGCACCGGTGGTACTCGGCGCAAGGGAAGTCGTGGTCATGGGTACTACGATCAACCCGATTTTAACCTGGTATCAGTTGCTGTTTATCCAGGTACCAGCCACTACCTGGTACCAGGTTCCAGCGCGTGCCATCCTGGCACCATGACCACCGCCGTCGAATCCGGCTTTCGCCGCCAAGAGCTGGCGCGGTTCCTGCGCAGCCGTCGCGAGCGGATCACACCCGAGCAGGTCGGCCTGCCGATCGTGGGCCGCCGCCGGACGCCGGGGCTGCGCCGCGAAGAGGTCGCGCAGCTCGCCGGCGTCGGGGTCACCTGGTACACGTGGCTCGAGCAGGGGCGCGACATCAACGCGTCCGAGCAGGTGCTGCAGGCGATCGCCCGCACGCTGCGGCTCGACCCGCACGAGCACGTCCACCTGTTCCGCCTGGCCGGGGCACCCGAGCCGGAGGGCGAAAAGGACTGCCAGGTCATCACGCCGGCGATGGAGCTCATGCTCCGGAAGCTGGAGCCGTACCCGGTCGCGATCCGCAACGCCCGCTGCGACCTGCTCGGCTACAACCGCGGCTACACCTGGCTGATGGGCGACGTCGACGCCATCCCGTTCGGCGACCGGAACACCCTGGTCCAGTGCCTGCTCAACCCCGAGTGGCGCAAGCGGATGCTCGACTGGGACGCGAACATCCCGCGCGTGATCGCCTCCTTCCGCGCGGCGATGGCCGACCACGTCGCCGAGCCGGCGTGGAAGCAGCTGGTGAAGCGCCTCAAGGCCGAGTCGCCGCTGTTCGCCGAGCTGTGGCCGCACCACGACGTCAACTCGGAGCCGATCCGCACCAAGCGGTACCGGCACCCGGACGTCGGGCTGCTGCAGTTCAACTTCACCTACCTCTACTACGGCCGCCGGTCCGAGATCACCATGTCGACCTACACCCCGGCCGACGAAGAAACGGCGGCGAAGCTCCCGCTCGTCTTCGACTGACGACGTACGCCGGCCGTGCGCTCCGGGACGGACGCGCAGGACGGCCGTGACCGGTAGTTTTCGCGGCATGAGATGGCCGCCGTGGGTGGGACGCGTGGTGCGCACCGTCGTCGTCACCGTGTTCGTGCTCGGGGCGACCAGCGGTTCGTCGCGGTGGCAGCCCGGCGCCGCGTCGATGACGCCGCTCGCGGCCGCGTGGCTGGCCGCCACCGGCCTGACGCTGCTGGCCGTCCACCGCTTCCCGCTCACGATCTTCCTGGTCACGACGGCGTCCGCGTTCGGCTACTACGCCTCCGGGCTGCCCGGCGGCCCGATCATCATCGTCCCGACCATCGCGTTGTTCCTGCTCACCCGGCAGCGCGGTCCGCTCACCGCCGGCATCACCGGGGCAGCCGCGCTCACCGTCCTCTACCTGGCCCACATCGTGACGTCGGGGTCGTTCACACTGGCAGTCGGTGCCGGGTTCCTCGTGGTCTGGCTGACCGCCGTCATCGGCATCGGCACCGCCGTCCGGTACCAGCTGGACGCGCTCGCCGCCCGCCGCGCGCAGGCCGACGAACACCGGCACCGGCTCGCGGAGCAGGAACGGCTGCGGATCGCCCGCGAAGTCCACGACGTCGTCGCGCACAGCCTCGCGATGATCAACGTGCAGGCGGGCGTCGCCGCGCACGTCGCCGACCGCCGGCCCGAGCAGGCGAAGGAAGCGCTGCTCAACATCAAGGCGGCCAGCGCGTCCGCGCTCAAGGACCTGCGCGCCACCCTGGCCGTGCTGCGCTCCGGGGAGGACAAGGCGCCCGCGCCGAGCCTCGCCCAGGCCGGCGAGCTGCTCGACCACGCCCGCGACGCCGGGCTCACGGTCGACGTCCACGGCGAACCCGGCGACCTCCCGGCCCCGGTCGACGCCGCCGCCTACCGGATCCTGCAGGAGTCGCTGACCAACGTCGTCCGGCACGCCGACCAGCCGAACCGCGTCGACGTCCGGTTCGAACGGCGAAGCGGGTCCCTGACGCTCAGGGTGCGCGACGACGGCCGCGGCACCGCGCCGCCGACCCCGGGCCACGGCCTGCGCGGGATGTCCGAACGCGCCGCGGCGCTCGGCGGCCGGTGCACCGCCGGGCCGGTCGACGGCGGTTTCGAAGTGTGCGTCGAGCTACCGATCGAGGGGGAAGCATGATCCGCGTCCTGCTGGCCGACGACCAGGTCCTGGTCCGCGCCGGGTTCCGCGTGCTGCTGGAGACCGAAGACGGCTTCGAGGTCGTCGGCGAGGCCGGCAACGGCGAGCAGGCGGTCGCCGGCGCCATCGAGCACCGGCCGGACATCGTCGTGATGGACATCCGGATGCCCGGCGTCGACGGCCTCGAAGCGACCCGCCGGATCACCGCGAACCCGGACCTCGCCGGGACGAAGGTGCTGGTCCTGACCACCTTCGACGTCGACGAGTACGTCTACGAAGCGCTGCGCGCGGGCGCCAGCGGATTCCTGCTGAAGGACACCGAGCCGGTCGAGCTGCTGCGCGCGCTGCGGGTCGTCGCGGACGGCGAGGCGCTGCTGGCGCCGACGGTCACCCGCCGGCTGATCCAGGAGTTCGTCGGGCGCCCGGAGAACCGGCGCATCGACACCAGCGCCGTCCGCGAGATCACCGACCGCGAGCGCGAGGTGCTCGGCCTGGTCGCGGGCGGGATGTCGAACGACGAAATCGCCGCCCACCTGGTGATCTCGACGGCGACGGCGCGCACCCACGTCAGCCGCATCATGACGAAGATCGGCGCGCGCGACCGCGCCCAGCTGGTGGTGCTGGCCTACGAGTCCGGGCTCGTCACACCGCGTCGCCCCGCCTGACCCGGCGCACCACGCGGACCGCGCGCACCAGGAACACCACGGCGAGGACGCTGACCAGGCAGATCCAGATCACGGCGCCTCCTTTCCCGGCCGATGCTCTGCTCAGTGGGCGTCCGAGAGGGGGAGGGCGTTCACCGACACGGCCGACGTCACACTTCCGGGGGACCGGAATCGGATGCCGGGAACGCCCGGATGACCCTCCACAAAGGCCACGTTCTCCGCTACGTTGCGGATCAACCACAAACCGCAACCTCGCAGGTCGGCCCTCCGTGCCAGACTGTTGCCCCGAACGCCGGATGGGGGTCGAAGATGAGCTGGCAGGATGATCTGCGTCAACTCGACGCGGACCTGGCGGCCGGGCGGATCGAGCCTTCGGTGCATCGCAAGCAGCGTGACGAGCTGCTGGCCGCTGCCTCGGGTTCGACGGTGCCCTCGCCCGTGCCTTCACCGCTCCGCCGGCCGGGCAATCGGTCCTGGCAGAGTGCCAACCCGGCGTACGACCGCCCGGCCGGACCGACGCCGGCCCCGGTCGTGCCGCCGCAGGCCGCCGCTCCGCGGCCGCCGACTCCCCAGGACCGGCCGTGGATGCGCAGCGCGCCGTCGGCGGCCAAGCCGGGCGGTATCCCCGAACTGCCCAACCACATGACCACCGCGCCGAGCCCGGCCGACATCGTGCCGACGCGCTACCTGCGCGTCGACGGTCCGAACCAGCAGCAAGCGACGCCCAGCCGGTTCCCGCCGGTCGTTGGCCGGGCCGGGCCGGCGGAGCCGCCGGTCCCGGAGCCGGAAGGTGCCGGACGGCACCGGTGGCAGACCGACCCGGCCGGGGAAGAGGAGCCGCGCCTGGGCGTCCCGGCCTGGTTGTTCATCACCCTCGCCGTGGTGCTGGTGGTCGGCCTCGTCGTCGGCGGCATCTATTGGTTCGGCAAGAAGGACGCCGAGCCTTCCGACGTGGCCTTGTCGCCGCCGGCGTCGTCGAGCGCGCCGCCGCAGACGAACGGCGTCGTCGACCCGTCGCTGACGCTCGAGCAGCGCCTGCCCGCGCTGCCCGGCAAGGCGAACCCCGCCGATTCGACGATGTCGATCGACAAGGCGCTGGAAGCCAAGGTGATCACCGAGGCCGACGCGAAGCAGATCCGGGCCAACAACGGCAGGGAAGTCATCTTCCGCGCGTCGTCCGATCCAGCGAAGCCTCGCGACGGCAACCTGCTGATGGCGATCCCGACGCTGTCGGTCTACGACGCCAAGCACCTGGTGACGGGCCTCCGGCAGAACCTCTCCGGCGCGCGGCTGGCGGCGACCCGGCTCGGCCCGACCGAAGACGACCTCATGTACACCCAGCGCGGGACCGACGGCTGGGTCGGGATCCTCTGGTACGCCTCCGGCGCGGTGGTCGTCGGCATCGGCGTGTCCCAGTCGGGCACCGCCGACTCGGCTCCGCTGCGGTCCCGGCTCGAGGCGATCCGCGACACCGTGACGACCGTCTTGCCCGCCGGCTGAGCGGATGCCCGCGAAGGCCGGGTGACAAGCCGACCCGCGGGGTGGTCGAGCCACCTCGAAGTGCACAATGTGCATGTTGTTGAACAGGCGAAGTGTGTCGGTCGGCCGTGGTCGGCCGACCGGACCGGAATAAGGGGGCTCCTGGTGTCCTGGCAGGAGGAGCTGCGACGGCTGGACGAGGAGCTCGCGGCGGGTCAGCTGTCCGCCGACGAATATCGGGCACGCCGTGACCAGGTGCTTTCCTCGGCCGTTGGAGTGCAGGACCAGCAACCGCAGCCGCCGTCGCCTTCGAGCGCCGACGCGACCCAGGTGATCGCTCCGATCAGCCCGCCCGGCGGGACACCGCAGCCGAACCCCGGTGACGCCGAACGCACGCAGGCGGTTGCCTGGCAGCAGCAGCAGCAGCAGCGGCCCGGTGACCCCGACGCGACCGCCTACGTGCCGCCCGTGCAGTCGCAGCCGTTCTCGCCGCCCGGCGGGTTCGCGCCGCCGCCGCAGGGTACCGACGACAACCCTGAACGCACGCAGGTCGTCCGCAACACCGGCGAGTACCAGCCGAGCTACCAGAGTTATTCGCAGCAGCCGCCCGCCCAGCCGGGCTGGAACCAGGTGCCGCCCGGTTCCGCCGCGCCGCCGTGGAGCACCGACGACAGCGGGCAGGCGCACAACCCGAACGACCTGAGCTGGATGCGCCAGGGTCCGGAGTCCTACTTCGAGACCAAGAGCGGGTCCGGCAAGAAGAAGGTCATCAGCATCGTCGCGGCGGTGCTGGTCTTGCTGCTCGCCGGATTCGCCATCTGGTGGTTCGGGCTCCGCAGCGACTCGACGCCGGTCGCCGGCCAGACGGGCACCCCGACGACGACCGCGCCGAGCACCACCCCGCCGCCGCCGAGCGTCGCACCCACCCGGGTCCCGCCGATGCCCGGCAAGGCGAGCGACAAGAACGGCACGATGAGTGTCGACGAAGCCGTGCAGAATGAGTTCCTGAACCCGGCCGAGGCGAGCTCGATCAAGGTGGCCGGTTCCGCGTACGTCAGCTGCCAGGCGTCCACCAACAACCCGTTCGACTACACGGTCCTGCTGGTGAACACCAAGAGCGTCGCGGATGCCGAACGGCTGGCGCAGACGCTGCAGCGGCCGGGTTCCGGCACCGGGCTCCAGCCGGTCGGCGACCGCGCCGGGCTCCCGCAGTCGGTCGGGGTGTTCAAGGCGGTCCTGCCGGACCACACGACCTACCGGGCCGTGTACGTCTCGGGAGCCGCGGTGATCCGGGTGGACGTCAACCAGGCGCCGGCCACCGACACGGCCGTGACCAAGGAGTTCCAAGGCGTCATGAAGGCGATGCTGGAGAACGTTCCGAACTCGTGACCGGTGCGCAGGTGACCACGCCGCTCCGGGCCGGTGCCGAGCCGGACGAGTACGGCTGCCGGGTGTTGTCCACCGGCGTCTCGGACTACTCCGACGGGGCCGAAGATCTGGTCACCGCCCTGCTGGAGAACGCGCAGGACCGTGGTTCGCTCAGTGACGAGCTGACGCTCGCCGCGCGGACCTGGCCGGAGCGCTACCACCTCGATCACGGCCGCGCGAACGTGTTGCGGGCGCTGGACTTGCCGTCCGGCGCCGCGGTGCTGGAGATCGGCTGCGGCACCGGCGCGGTGACCAGCTACCTGGCGGAACGGTGCCGGCTCGTGGACGCCGTCGAACCGGTGCCGAGCCGGGCCCGCGGGGCGCGCGCCCGGACCCGGGACTTCGGCGACGTCGAAGTCTTCGTCGGCGGGATCGACGACGTCCCGGCCATCGAGGCGTACGACATCGTGGTGGTCATCGGCGTGCTGGAATACGTCGGCGCGGGCAGCAACGACGACGACCGCTACGCGAATTTCCTGCGCGCGGCGCACGCTCGGCTCCGGCCGGGTGGGACGCTGGTGCTCGCGATCGAGAACCAGTTCGGCGTCAAGTACCTCTGCGGAGCCGCCGAGGACCACACCGGACTTCCGTGGGACAGCGTGGCCGGCTATCCGGCGGGCGGCGTGGCCCGGACGTTCTCCCGCGCCCGGCTCACCGGCCTCGTCGAGCGATCCGGGTTCACCGGGACCACCGTGCTCGGCGCCTTCCCGGACTACAAGCTGACGCGGACCGTGCTCACCGACGAACTCCTCGCCACCCATCCGCGGCTCGCCAAGCAGCTGCCCGGTTTTCCCAGTCCCGACTGGGCGGCCACCGGGGCGCGCGTCGCGGACGAGGGGCGCGTCTGGGCCGAGCTCGTCGATGCCGGACTGGCCGCGCACCACGGCAATTCCTTCCTCGTGCTAGCCGGCAAGGACGCAGAACCGCGGGTCTGGCCGCGGGAAACGCTGGCGGCGTTCTTCAGCACCGACCGGGCCGCGGACTTCTGCACCCGGTCGGTCGTCGAACGCAGCGGCGGCACGCTGAGGGTGCGCCGGACGCCGCTGGCCGACCGGCCCGGCTCGGCGCACGGCGTCCGTGTCGTGTCCACAGTGGACGAAGTGGTCGATGTCCCGACCGTGCTCGACGTCGTGCGCGCGGAACCCGGCCGGCTGACGGACCTGCTCGGCCAGTGGCGCGAATTCGTGCTCGCCCGGGCCGGCGAGCTGGGCCCGCGGCTGTGGGACCTGACCCCGCAGAACCTGCTCGTGACGGAATCGGGGCTCGTCCCGATCGACCTCGAATGGTCGGTCGACGGCTGCTCGGCGGACGACGTTCTCGCCCGCGGGATCCTCATCACCGCCGACGAACTGGCTCGGGGCGGGCACGCCGAGGGGCCGACCGTGGGCGACGTCGTGCGCGACCTCGGCGAGCGGCTCGGCCTGGCCGAAGCGGTCGTGCTCGGTGTCGTGCCGGCGGAGGCGCGGTTCCAGGCCGTCCGGCAGGCGGGCCGGTGCGATCCGGAGTACCTGGCCGCGCGGACCGAAGAACTGACGCGGGCCTGGACGGTCCGGCTCGCCGAACCGTCCGGCCGCTGACGCTCAGGCGCGCATCGACTCCGGCAGCATCCGCCGCATCGCGCGGCGCGTCGGTTCCTCGAAGAAGCGGTGCAGGACGTGGGCGATGACGATCGTCATCGCGAGGAAGCCCAGCACGATCAGCCGGTACTCCCAGCTGGTCGGCATGTCCGTGAGCTTCAGCTTGGTCTGGATGACGTGCCGCATCACGTCGATCACCAGCCAGTGCACCAGGTACAGCGCGAACGAGACCTTGCCGCCCCAGACGAGCAGCCTGGTCCGCAGCAGCCACGCCATCGGCTCGCGGTTGCCGATCGCCAGCCCGCCGATCAGCAGCAGGAACAGCGGCACCACGACCACCGTTTCGGCCGAGCCCCACATGATGTGGCCGTTGATCCGCCAGTCGAGGCCCATGTTGAAGCGGCGGAACGAGTCGAAGTGGTGCACCAGGAAGATGATGGCGACGATCACCACGAACACGACCGTCGGCCGCAGGAACCACGGCAGCCGCGCGGAGCGGCCGTACCGCAGCACGATCAACGCGGTGAACGCGCCGCCGAAGAACTCGGTGAGTACGCGCAGCGGGATCATCCCCGGCACCAGCGCGTTGTGGAACAGCAGCAGGTCGCTGCCGTCCTCCATCGTGACGCCGATCGCGACGATCGGGAACACCGACACCAGCGCGCACAGCACGAGCGAGCGGACGCGCACGGTCTTCAGCATCTTGGCCAGCACGGCGACCGCGACGCTGAACACCAGGTACGCCAGCCACTCCGCGCTCAGCGACCAGTCGATCGGGTTCCACTGGTCCGGCTCGATGAACCAGCCCTGGATCAGCAGGACGTGCTCGAGGAACCGGGCCGGGCTCGCGGCCGCCTGGAGGCTCGCGTCATTGTTCATCTGCAGCGAGTAGGCGCGGTAAAGAGCCCAGCCGAGCAGCACGAGGAACATCACCGGCCAGATCCGGCTCAGCCGCAGCCAGAGGAAACCGAGCGCCTTGCGCGGCGTCCACGGTTCGCTCATCCGGTCGAGGTGGGTGTAGGTCATGATGAAGCCGCTGAGCACGAAGAACAGGTCCACGCCGAGGTAACCGGAGTCGAACAGCGGTGCCAGCCGGCCCAGGAACGGGAACGACGAGACCAGTTCGGGGCGGAAGTGGAACGCCAGCACCCACAGCGCCGCCAGTGCGCGCACCCCGGTCAGCTGCGGGATGAACGCCGGGAGCGGCCCCTGCTCCAGATCGGCCTTCGTGGCGGCCTGCGCCGGTTCGGCACGCCGCTCGGCGGTGATCGCCGGCAGCACGTCCGTGGTCTCGGTTGCGTCCATTTCCTACCGTTTCGCGTTCGTCGCGGCCCAGGCGCGCTGGGGATCGAGGTCGACCGGCCGGGCCGGCGGATCGGGCACCACCCGGGACAGCAGAACCTGCTGCACGAGCACCGTCCGGGCGTTCCGGGCGGCGGCTTCCCGCCAGAGGCCGTGGTGTTCGAGCCCCTCCAGCCACGGGTCGTCCGGCCAGCCACCCAGCCGGTCGAGCACGGTCCGCCGCACCAGGTACCCACTACCCAGGTAGGGCAGCCGGGCCAGCCGCCGCGCTTCCGGGGGAAGCGCCCCGACGAGGCCGGCCACCGGGTCCGCGACCGGGCAGTGGGCCAGGTCCGCGTCCCCGCGCACCGCGGCCAGCAAGCGGGCCACGAGGTGCGGTGAGCATCGCATGCCCGCGTCCAGGACCAGCACCAGGTCGGCTCGCGAGCCCGCCAGCAGCCGGTTGTACGCGTAGCCCGCGCCGCGGGCGATCGGGTGGTGGAGCAGGTCGTAGGGCTTCGGCCCGGCGGGTTCGGCGGTGCCGTCCTGGCACACGAGGACCCGGGACGGCACCGCGGTTCCGCGGGCCAGGTCGTCGACCAGGGCCATCACACCGGGGTCGCCCGCGCGGCGCACGATCAGCACGTCGAGGTCGTCGACGCGGTTCCCGGCGCTCGGCGCGAGCGGCAGGGCGGCCGGCGTGCTGAGCACGCCGTCGGTGCGCCGGGCGGCTTCCGTGCGTTCGACGATGAGCCGCGCCGCGAGTTGCCGGTCCGGTCCGGGCTCGGCGCCGAGCGACGCTTCGCCGCGGAACCGGGGATCCCAGCTCGGGGTGTCGACGGCCAGCGGCGTCTCGGACGGCGGCCGCACCACCGGTGTCGTTCGCGGCGGCCGGTCCGAGCGGGCCGGTGCCGGATGCCGTTCGGCCAGGTCGGCCGCCAGTTCGAGCAGCCGCCGGGCCGACGGGCCCATGTCCAGCTCTTCGCGGACGAAGCGGTAGGCCTCGGTGCGGATCGACCGCTCCAGGCCGCGTTCGCGCAGCAGCGCCGCGGTGGCCGCGCCGACCACCGTCTCCCGGGCGACCACCAGGTGCTGTCCGGCGGTGAACGGGGCCAGGTCGCGGCTCGGCTCGGTGACGGCGACGCAGCCGTTGCACGCCGCTTCCAGCACGCGCACCCACTCCAGCGCGCGCGACGCTTCCCGGTGCAGGTTCAGCAGCACGCGGCTGCGCGCGAGGTGCTCGTGCTTCGCGCGGTTCATCAGGAAGTCCGGCCGCGGCTTGACCATCGGTTCGTGCGGCGGGGTCAGCAGCCGCACTTCGAGGCCGTCCAGGTCGCGTGCGGCACGGGCCAGCAGGGCCGAGCGCCGGTGTTCGGCGGTGCCCAGGTAGGTGACGTCGATGTCGCGCGGGCTGTCCGGGTCGCCGCCCCACCGGTCCCACAGCGGGGTGTAGCCGAGCTGGAACCGCCGGACGTCGTGCCCGCGGCGCACGAGTTCGTCGGTCGAGTCGGCGTTGATGTCCACGGCGCCGCCGAACCGCGGCAGCAAGCCGGCGCTGGTGTCGAAGGTGCGCGTGCCGGGGTGTTCGACGCAGAACGCGATCGTCCGCCGCAGCTGGTCCGGCCGCGGGCGCTGGTGCTCGGGCAGCACCACCAGGTACTCGTGCGGGACGACGACGAACACCGTGTCGTCGTCCTCCTCGGGCAGCGGCCCGAGGTGGGTTTCGGCCCGGCCGCCCACCGAGCGCACGGCGTCGGCGACGACCTCGAGGAGCTCCTCCATGAACGAGCTGCCGCCCGGCGCGGACGCCAGCACGAGTCGGGGGTCGGCCACCGTCAGAGGGTCTTCCGGCGCACGGTGCGCAGCGGCGCGGTCACCCGCCAGCTGAGCGTGTGGCGGTGCGCTTCGAGCTCCTGCGTGAGCTCGGCGACCCGGCGGCGCAGCTGCTCGGCTTCCCGCTCGTCGTGGTGGACGACCTCGGGCAGGTCGGCGCCGTGCAGGGCGAGCTCGGCCTGCAGCAGGTCCATCCGGAGCTGGTCGCGCTCGGTCCGGGTCCGCTCCAGCTCCTGCCGGGCGAGGTCGCGGTCGCGGCGCAGGGCGTCCAGTTCGACGCGGGCCTCCGAACTTTCGTCGACCTGACGGCGGAGGTCGTCGTTGGTGCGGGCTTCTTCGGCGAGCCGTTCCTGCACGCGGAGGGATTCGCGCAGGTCCGCGTCGGCGCCCCGGAGCCTGCCGAGCAGGCGCTCGCGCTCGGCCATCAGCACCGAGCGTTCCGCGCGCAGCTGCAGCAGCTCGGCGCGCACGGACGCGGGAACGGCGTACTCGACCGGTTCGTCGGCGGCCGGGGTGATCGGGCCTTCTTCGGAGCTCATGCGCACACCTCGCTGACGCTCGGTGCGGCCTGAGCGGCCAGCGCAGTGTTGAATGATTCGCTCGCAAGCTCGCTCATGCGTGCCGTTCCTCGGTACCGGTGCCTCGGGCGAGGCCGTTCAGGATGGTGGAGAACTCTTGACCGTAGTGCGCGGAGTCCAGGAAGGAACCGACGCCGGCCAGCGCGCGCTCGGCGATCCGCTCGCGGGCCGCGGGCGGCGTGTCCAGCGCCCGCAACAGCCCCACGGTGAGCGCGTTGAGGTCGTTGGGCAGGAAGAGCCAGCCGCTCTCGCCGTCGCTGACGATCTCACGGGTGCCGAACACGTCGGCGGCGACGACCGGCACCCGGAACGCCATGGCCTCGAGGATCGAGCGCGGCAGCGACTCGATGTCGGAGCTGTTGACGAACAGGTCGGCCGCGCGCAGCCACGGCAGCGGATCGCGGGCGATCGGCACCAGGCTGACCGAGCCGCCCAGCCCGGCCGCCTCGACGTAGTCCGCCAGCGCGTCGCAGTACGGCGATTCGTGGGTACCGACGATCACCAGGTGCGCGTCCGGGTGCGTGGTCCGGACCTGCTCGAACGCCAGCAGCAGCGGGGCGTGCCCCTTGCGCGGTTCGCTCACGCCGATGTTGACCAGGACGGTCGCCCGCTCCGGCAGCCCGAGCTCCCGCCGGACCTCTTCCTTCGTCGTGTACAGCGCCTGCTTGGCCGGGGCGAGGTCGATGCCGTACCGGACGGTGATGCATCGGCGCGGCCGAGACCACGGCAGGAACATCTCGCGCGTGGCGTCGGCGACGAAGAGCAGCGCGTCGGCGTCCGACAGGCAGTGTTCCCAGCGGGCGCGGACCAGCGGGTCGAGCGCGTCCATGCCCCAGTTCAGGTACGCGAAGTCCTCGAGGCTGAAGCTTTCGTGGATGACCCACGCGACGGGCAGGCCCGCCCGCATCGCCGCGTCGACCCCGGCGAACATCCCGAGCGTGTTGACCAGGACGACCCCCGCCCCGGACGCGGTGGCCAGCATGGCCAGCTCGCCGACGTACGCGGTGTAGGTGACCGCGTCCTGGACGCGGTGGTGACCGGTGACGTGCACCGTGACGCCCAGCTCTTCCAGCTCGGCGCGCAGGGGACCGTCTTCCGGCGAAACCAGCGTGATCTTGTGCTCGTGCGGGCCCGCCAGGTGGCGCAGCAGTTCGCTGAGCCAGAACTGGCCACCGCCGACGCGCAGGCTGTGGGTCACCACCAGGACGTGGTCGGTGTCGACAGCCGCCTTGACCCGGCCGAGGAGCTCTTCGGTGAACGCCGTCGAGCGCTGGACGGCCTCGGCGTCACGCCGGCTGACGGGCCGCCTGCGCAGCGTCGCGTACCGGGTGGGCGAGGTCCATTCGCGGCCGTCGCGGGTCCACGCGCGCACGCGGTAGGCCACCTTGCGGCTTTCGCCGGGGGCCTGGGGCAGGGCGATGCGGGCTTCGTAACCGCTCAACCCGGCCTGCCGGACCTGACCGGGCAGCGTGCTGGTGACGTCCGGCCGGGGCAGCATCAGCCGCGCCCGCTGCGGTGCGGCGCCTTCGACGTCGACTTCCACGTGGCTGGGCAGCTTGCCGTCGAGCAGCAGCCAGCCCGAGACGACCATGAGGTCACCGGCGATCTCGGCATCGGCGGCCGGGAAGTCGATCTCGCCGAGCGGCGCGGGCTCGCGGTAGCTGCTCTCCGGCCAGACGGTCGTGTGGCTCAGCTCGGTGCCGTCGGGCGCGGTGACCGTCGTTTCCGCGCCGACCGGCTGGTCGCACTCGGCCTCCGCCCGCCACGTCCAGACCGGCCAGTCCGCGGGGACGCCCGGCACCGCGTCGGTGCCACGCTCCCAGTGCACCGTGGCGACCCGGCCGCCGATCCGGACGGTGCTGCCGTCCGGGCCGGCCGGCGAGACCAGCCAGCCGCCGACCGAGATCCGGTCGGCGGTCACCGAAGCACCGGCGGCGTCCACGCCGGCGAGCCACGGCAGCTCCCGCTCGATCATCTTGTTCCTTCGTCCGTGCGCGGTGCCGCGCTCATCGCCGGGGGTGGTTCGCGAGCTGTTCGCTCAGCGTCTTGACCACAGCGGGGGCCAGGATAGGGCTTTGCCCGCCGATGAGGTTGCGTTCGGCGATTTCGATCACCACGACGTCGCTGTCGACGAGCTTCGCCGCGGCCGCCGAGGCGTCCTGCTGGACGTAGTCGGAGTGCATGATCGTCAGGTCCGTGAACGCGGCCGCGAGGTACATGTTGGCGAAGCCGGTGAACGAGTCGCCGATCATCGCGACCTTGTCGGAGATGGTCCCGGTGGCCGGCCGGCCGTGCAGCTCGATGGGGATCGTGTTCGGCTGGCCGAAGAACGTGCGGGTCCGGTCCGCGCCGCCGTCCGGGGCCAGCGACTCCAGCTCGGCTGGCTCGCTGCCGGTGCGGCCGATCAGCGGCGGCAGGTCGGTCAGCTTGTCGAACGTCTCCTTGGGCGCGGTCCGCCAGGTGCTCGTCACGCCGGGCCGGAGGTTTTCGGCCAGTGCCCGGACCATGGTCAACCCACCGTGGAACTGCCAATGGGTGTCCTGCTTGAAGTAGATCGGGGCACCACGGCGCTGCGACTCGGCGAGCAACGGCTGCCGCAGGTCCAGGTAGCCGACCTCGGTGTCCAGCCGCTGCCACATCGTCCGGGCGGCGACGGGGGCGCAGTCCTTGCCGGCGTACTGGTCGGGCAGGAACTGGGGGAAGATGTCCGACTTGTCCGGCGGGACGATCAGCACGAGCCGCCGTCCCGACGCCTCGACGGCCCGGCGGAGACCGATCAGCTCGCCGATCACGTCGGCGGACGGGATGATCGGGTTGCACTTGGCGTACATGTCGTTGCCCAGGTACAGCCAGCCGTCCCGGCCTTCGACCACCGGCGGGTAGTTGCTGTTCGTCTGGCCCTGCACCGGGCCGGTCTCCGGCCGGGCGGGCGGCTGGTTCGCGACCGGGCCGACGCCGGGCTGGGTGCCCTGCGCGCCGAGCGGCGGCGGCTCCCCGAACACGGACCGGCTGATCGCGTCCTCCGCCTGCACGGCGGCCTGGCGGCCGGGCAGCCAGTCGGTGGCCCACGCGCTGAGTCCGCTGAAGAACCCCCAGCCGTCCGCCGGGCTCGGGAAGTCGTGGAGCTGGTGGTTTTCGAACGCCGCCGGCCTGCCGAACACGCCGAGCGACACCATCGGAGCCAGGAAGAAGACGAGCGCGCAGATCAGGGCCACCTGCTGACGGCCGTGGCGCGGCCGGTACATCGAGTGGCCATTCGGCAGCCATGCCTCGTGGACGGTCAGCGGCCGGACCCGCTTATCCGGCTTTCCGCCTTCCAAATGCACCGACACGCCTCAACCATAGTCCGGCCCGAGCGGGCGTCGGGATTCCGCCTGCCGTCACCCGTCAGGACCCCGAAACTGTCGTACATATGTTCTAAAATTGGCGTTGTCCAGGGGAGATGCCGCCCGCGTCCGCGGGCGGCGTGATGGAGGAAGGCAGGGCCATGGCCTACATCACCCTGTCCACATTCGTGGGCTACAGCGCGAGTTCCGGGCCGTCGCGGTCGTCGTTCGTCCGGCGGCAGCGCCGGCAGTACGAAGATCCGGCCCGGGCGGCGTTCAACTACTACCGGCGGGCGGCCAACGCGGTGCGGTCCGGGCGGGCGGCGAACCAGGACGAGGTGGCGCTGCGCGCGCTCGTCAACGCCGCCGACGAGCGGACGAAGCCGCACTACGCGGCGATCGCCGAGGGCTGGCTGCGATACCTCGGCCGCAAGTCGCCACGGCTGGTCGAGGTGGGGCGCGGCCGGTGCCGGATCGGTGAGCTCGAAATCGGCGTCAGCCCGCAGATGGGGCTGCGCAAGAGCGACGGCCGCCCCTACGCGACCTGGCTCTACTTCAAGGAGGAGCCACTGGCGAAGGCGTCGGCGCAGCTCGCGCTCTGGGTGCTGGAGCAGGCGATGCCCGACATCCTGCCCGGCGGCGAGGCGCTGGTGATCGACGTCCGCCGGGCGAAGGAGTATCGGCTTTCCGCCCGCGACCGGGCCCGGATGCGACCGTGGGCCTGCAGTGAGGCCTCGGCGTTCCTCACCCTCTGGGACGCGGCCTGAGCCCGGGAGGCGCCGGGCGTTGCCCCGGCGCCTCCCGCTCGGCCGGCGAGCAGCACGCGCCGTGACTACTTGGCGGAACCCACCCGGACGAGTGACACACCTCGCGGCTGGCGGACGGGGGCTGGACAAACCGGAGGCCGAACACGAAGCTTTCGCGTGTTCTTCCGCGCCTGGCCGACTCGAGGTCTCAAAACGTGAATGCTTCCTGGGAAGCCGTCTCCCGCGTCGTCGACGAGCCCGCCTGGTACTGGGTGTACGACAAGCTGGCGTTCTGGCCGAGCACCTACGCGCACGCCTGGCCCGGGTTCCGGGAGCCGGCGCCGTCGCGGACGTGGGACCTTTCGCCCGGGAACCTGGACCGTGCCTCGGCGGAGTTCCGGCTGGGCCCGTACGCGGTCGAGGAGCACCAGGTCGGGACGATCGCGCTGGCCGCGTTCCGCGAGGTCTGCGGCCCGAACGACTGGATGTGGGCGCTGCACTGGCAGCACCAGTCCTACCGCGTCCGCCCGCACCTGATGTCCGGGAGCGCCCGGTGGCCGGTGCCGGTGTTCCCGCGTGCGGACTACCACCTGTTCCTGGCCGCGGACTTCTCCTACGGCACGCTCGGCCACCCGTGGGAGCGGACGCTGTGCGTGTTCGGCGAGAAGCTGGTGCCGGCGTTCGAGCGGCTCGGCGAAGGCGTGCTGACGAACGTGCTGCGCCGCGACGGGAAGCCGTCGGAGACAACCGGGGCTTCGCCCCGGGCCGGGGGCTTCGCCACCCGGACCCCCGAAGAGCCGTCCGAGCTGGCCCGCTGAACCGCTGGTTGATCTCTTGCTACCGTTCTGCGGGTGTTCGAATATCACGGCTGGGTGACCATCCAGGCGACCGCGAGCGGCGATGACGACGCGGCGCTCCTGGAACGCCTGGTCGACCGCGTCCACCGCGCGATCCGCGACGCGGGCGACTTCGACTTGGTCGACCTCCGCTGGAGTGCCGGAATGCCGATGCTCCACTTCGGCGGTTTCGACAAGCACGGCGGCGATCTGGGCCCCGAACTCCTGACATTGTTCACCCGCGCGGGCGAATTGGCTCCGGGTTCCTACGGCCTCTTGCACACGTGGGACGACCAGGACACGGAGAACGACAACAACTTCCGCGTGTACCGAATGGCCCGAGGCCAGGTGACCGAGCGCGAAGACCCTCACCTGACCCCGGTGGCCCCCACCGTCCTGGACACCTACGAGCTCTGACCCACCCCGCAACGCCGGATCCCCCGAGGCCAGGGCACCTTCCCAGGCCTGACGAACGCACCGTGGGGGTCCGGGGGCTCGGCCCCCGGGTGAAACGACGAAAGGGTTGTATCGGCGCGTTCTGCCGATACAACCCTTTCAACCCTTGAGAGCGGATGACGGGATTCGAACCCGCGACCCTCACCTTGGCAAGGTGATGCGCTACCAGCTGCGCTACATCCGCGTTGTCTTGCTGATGGAGAGAACTCTATACCGTCCCTGTGAGCGTCGTGTCACCGGGTCCCCCTCTCCCCGGACCGGTGCTTCGGTGTCACAGCTGGCGTACAAGGGGTGACGACGGCTGATTCCCTCCGTATGGTGTCTCCATTCGACCGAATGGGGAAACCTTCGGGGAGGAGGTGCCGGGCCGGATGACCGAGCTGGGCACGGTGCCGCCACCAGCGGCCTCGGAATCCGACGAGCAGGCACTGCTGCAACGGCTCCGCAACGGCGAGAATGCCGCGTTCGGGGAACTGTTCGAGCTGCACGCCGCCGCGGTCCGCCGGCTCGCGCAGAGCCTGGCGGCCGATCGGTCCGAGGCCGAGGACATCACCGCGGAGACGTTCTTTCGCGTGTTGCAGGCTCTTCGCCGGGGTGCCGGTCCCCGTGACTACGTCCGCGCCTACCTGCTGACCGTGGCCCGCCGCGTTTCGTGGGAGTGGCACGGGGCGCGCCGGGACGTCCCGGTGTCCGACGACGAACTGACTTTCCGCGCCGGGGCGGGTGCCGACACGCACGCCCGCACGGCCGAGCACACGCTGATCACGACGGCGTTCACCAGCCTGCCGGAGCGGTGGCGGACGGTGTTGTGGCAGACCGAGGTCGAGGGTGAGCAGCCCGCGATGGTCGCTCCCCATTTCGGGTTGAGCGCGAACGCGACCGCCGCGCTGGCCCGGCGGGCCCGGCAGGGGCTGCGTGCGGCGTACCTGCAGGCGCACCTTTCGGTGAACCGCGGGCCGGATTCGTGCCGGGCGGTCGTCGAAAAGCTCGGCGGGTTCACCGCGGGCAGTGTCACCGGCGCCGAGGCCGAGCGGATCAAGGCGCACCTGCACGGCTGCCCGTCGTGCCGGGCGACGCAGGACGAGCTGCGGGACGTCTGCTCGTCGCTGCGGGCGCACGCCGGGGTGCTGGTGCTGCTGGTGCCGGCCGCCGCGTCGGTGGGCGGCAGCGGGGTGCTGGCCGGGCTCGGTGCGACGGTCAAGGGTGTCCTGGTCGGTTCGAAGGTCAAGATCGGGCTGGCGCTGGCGTCGACCGCCGCGGTGGGTGCCGTCGGCGTCGCGGCCGGGCCGGTGCTGTTCGGGGCCGGGCCGGTGCTGGACGTCGGGCTGTCCGGCGGGGCGCCCGAGCTGGTCGTGGTGCCGCCGTCGGAGACGCACCACCAGCCGCCGCCGCAGGCACCGCCGGAGCCGCGGATCGGCATCGGCGTGCTCAACGGCCGCGGCACCGGGGTCGCGGTCCCGGCCCGGTCGCGGAACGGGGAGCGGCAGGTTGCCGCGAACGAAGTGCCGGAGCTGCCGGTCGCCGGGGAGGTCCCGGTCGCGGCGGTGGACGGTGCCCAGCCCGCCCCGCGCGAAGACCTCACGTCTTCGACGTTCGTCGCGTCCGACCAGCCGGCGACGTCGCCGCGGCTGGACTCGTCGAGGCCCGACCTGACGATGACGACCGAGTCCACCGACGCGCCCGTGCCGGAGGACGCCGAAGCGCCCGACCTGTCGCCGACCGGCCGGCCCGGCAAGCCGGCCCCGTCGTCGGATGACGCGGAGAAGCCCGCGCCGAAGGACGACGAGACCGACGACACCGAGCCGCCGCCGGAGCCGTCGACGACGGTGACGCCGACTTCGGGCAAGCCGTGCCCGGCCGGCACGTCCGCCGTCACCGGGTCGGGCGAACCTGCGGACCCGGCACCGGCCGCACCGTCGGGTTCTTGATCAGCGGTGATCTCCTCCACCGGGCGAGATGTCCGGTTCCTCCCTCGCGCGGGTGAGCCCGGGCACGGTACCGTTGAGGCGCTCACCCTGCGGGCGCCCCGGGAGGCAACTGAATGAACCGGCTGGTACGCGGCGAAGACGGCCGCGACTGGGTGGTCCGTGCCCAGATGGAATGGCGCGCACCGGCAACGGCCGACGACTTCGAGCACGACGTCGCGGGCAGCTACGGGCCCGGGATCGCGATGATCGTCGTCACCACGCTGCTGGCCGTGATCCTCGTCGTGTGGACGCCCGACCAGGTCAACATCCCGGCGTGGGTGCTGCTGGCGCTGCTGCTCGTGGTGCTGTTCTTCCCGCTGCGGTGGATCCTGCGCCGTCCGTGGACCGTGGTCGCGGAGACCGAGGGCGACGTGACCGGGGACAGGCCGTCCGAGCGCTGGGTCGGCACCATCCGCGGCATGTTCACCGTGCAGGGCGAGGTCAAGAAGATCTCCAAGACCATCCAGCGGCATTCGCTGCCGGACTTCGACGGGCCGCTTCACCCGGTCGAGTAGGACACTGGAGCCATGCCCGAGCTACCCGAGGTCGAAGCACTGGCTCACCACCTGCGCGAGAACGCCGTAGGCCGGACGATCTTCCGCATCGATGTCGCATCGCTGAGTGTGCTGAAGACGGCGACGCCACCGTGGACCGAGCTGCACGGCCGCGAGATCACCGGCGCGACCCGGCACGGCAAGCACCTCGACGTCGTGGCCGGTGACCTGCACCTGGTCGTCCACCTGGCCCGCGCGGGCTGGCTGCGCTGGTCCGACGGCCTCGCCGCGGCGCCGCTGAAGCCGGGGAAGGGCCCGATCTCGCTGCGGGTGCACCTCGAGGCCGCCACCGGCCCGGGCTTCGACCTCACCGAAGCGGGCACGAAGAAGGGCCTCGCGGTGTGGGTCGTCAAGGACCCGCAGGAGATCGCGAGCGTCGCGCGGCTGGGCCCGGACGCGCTCGCCGTGGACGCCGCTCAGCTGCGTGCGCTGTTCGCCGGCAAGAACACCCGGCTGAAGTGGGCGCTCACCGACCAGTCGCTGCTCGCCGGGATCGGCAACGCCTACTCCGACGAGATCATGCACCGCGCGAAGCTCTCGCCCTACGCCACGATCGGCAAGCTCGACGAAGGCGCGCTGGAAACCCTCGCCGAGGCGATCCACGACATCGAGACCGACGCCGTCGAGCGGTCGGTGGGGCAGAAGGCGGCCCGGCTGAAGGGGGAGAAGCGGTCGGGCCTGCGCGTCCACGCGCGGACCGGGCTGCCGTGCCCCGTCTGCGGCGACACGATCCGCGAAATATCCTTCGCCGACAAGTCGTTCCAGTACTGCCCGACGTGCCAGACCGGCGGCAAGCCGCTTGCCGACCGCCGGATGTCGCGCCTGCTGAAGTAGCCGGTTCCGGACGCTCGGTAAGGTCTCGGCAACCCTCGGTCAGCGCAGTTGGACAGAAAGTGGGATCAGGCCTTGCACCCGGTCGGTCGAGCGCAGAGCATGGACGCCGTGTCCGGGTTCCCGCTTGCGCAGATCGTCCCGTGGGGTCTTGTGGTGCTGCTCGTCGCCGCGGTGATCGTGCTGCTGGTCAAGCAGCGCCGGCCCGCCAGTGTGGTGGAGGACGCCATGCTGCAGGCGGTGCACCGGATGTCGAAGGCCGCGCCGAACCTGCGCGCGGGCCTGGACGAGGACGCCGCCGACAAGATCACCACCCAGCTGCTGCAGATGCTCGACTGCGTCGCCGTCGGCATCACCGACAGCGAAGGCACGCTGCTGTCCTGGGACGGCGAGGCGAACGAGCACTACGTCGACCTCGTCGACGCGATCGGCGCGGCCATCCGCAAGCACCGCCGCGAGGTCGTGGCGCACGACCGGATGCCGTGCAACCACCGCGGCACCTGCCGGATGAAGACCGCGGTCATCGTGCCGCTGCTGGTGGAGGGCGAGACCGAGGCGGCGCTGATCGTCGTCGGCCGCACTCGCGGGCGGCTGGTGCAGATGGCCGACGCCGTCGCCCAGTTCGTCTGCACCCAGTTCGAGCTGTCCCGGCTCGACGAGTCGAAGCAGCAGCTCCAGCAGGCCGAGATCAAGGCGCTCCGGGCGCAGATCTCCCCGCACTTCGTCTACAACGCGCTGAACACGATCTCCGCGCTGATCCGCACGGATCCCGAGGAGGCGCGCGAGCTGCTTCAGGACTTCGCCGACTTCACGCGCTACTCGTTCCGGACGTCGGGGATGTTCACCTCGCTCGCCGAGGAGCTGCGCAACATCGACCGCTACCTGACCATCGAGAACGCCCGCTTCGGCGGCCGGCTCGAGGTGCGGATGAAGATCGCGCCCGAGGTGCTCAGCGTCGTCGTGCCGTTCCTGATCATCCAGCCGCTGGTGGAGAACGCCGTCAAGCACGGCCTCGCGAGCAAGCCCAGCGGCGGCTGCGTCACGGTGATCGCGCAGGACTACGGCACCGAAGCGCTGATCAGCGTCGAGGACGACGGCATCGGCATGGACCCACGGCGGCTGAAGGACGTCAAGAACGCGCACAGCACCGGCGCGCACGTCGGGCTCGGCAACATCAGCCAGCGCATGCAGCAGGTCTTCGGCAGCGACTACGCGGTGATGGTCGAGACCGCGCCCGGCGCCGGCATGAAGGTGACGCTGCGGGTGCCCAAGTTCGTCCCGGGCGTCCGGCCGAACATGCCGGACTACAGCTCCGAAACCGACTCCGGCGAGGCCGACGTCCCGGCCCAGGGCGGTCCCTCCCAGCTGAACGGCGCCGAGGTGAACGGCGTCAACGGCACGCGCTCCGGCATCCTCCCCATGGGCTGAATCCGCTGACATCCGGGGCTTCGCCCCGGGCCGGGGGCTTCGCCACCCGGACCCCCGAAAAATCCGGCTAGCCTGGCTTCATGAGCGTTACGGACAAACTGGCTTCGCGGATCCCGGTGCTCGCCGACCGGGTCGAGCGCAAGGACGTCGTGGCCGTGGTGAAGCTGCACGGCGTGATCACGCCGTCGCCGTCGCCGCTGGCCAGGGGCGCGATCAACCTCGCCGCCGTCGAATCGGCGCTGACCAGGGCGTTCGGGCACGATCGGCTGAAGGCGGTCGCGCTGCTGGTGAACTCCCCGGGCGGCGCGCCGACGCAGTCGGGCCTGGTCGCCGAGCGGATCCGGCAGCTGGCCGACGAGAAGAACGTCCCGGTACTGGCGTTCTGCGAGGACGTCGCCGCGTCGGGCGGGTACTGGCTGGCCTGCGCGGCCGACGAGATCTACGCCCACCGCACGTCGATGGTCGGCTCGATCGGCGTGATCAGCGGCGGCTTCGGGTTCACCGGCCTGCTGGAACGCTTCGGCATCGAGCGCCGGCTGCACACGGCGGGCGCGAACAAGTCGCGGCTCGACCCGTTCTCGCCGGAGAAGCCCGAAGACGTCGAGTGGCTGAAGAAGATGCACACCCAGCTCCACGACCTGTTCGTGAGCTGGGTCAAGGAGCGCCGCGGCGACCGGCTGACCGACGCGGAGGACCTGTTCACCGGCGACGTCTGGCTCGGCGCGAAGGCGCTCGACCTCGGCCTGATCGACGGCCTCGGCAGCCTCCGGCAGATCATCACCGAGCGCTACCCGGACGCGGAGATCTCGGTGGCCGAGCCGAAGAGGCCGCTACTGGCACGGCTGGGCATCGGCGCACCGGCGGCGGCGTCGGCGGTGCTGGACGCGGTGACGCAGAAGGCGGCCTGGTCCCGCTTCGGCCTCTGAGGAGCAGGCGTTCACCTGGCCGGGCGGCCGGACTTGCCATAACTTCTGAAAAAGTTCAGAATTGCGGCATGGTCACCACCGAAGTGCAGTGGAGCGAGTTGCAGCGCGATCCCAGGAGCGTCGCTGCACTCGCTGACGAAGGCGATGTCCGGGTCCGTCGCCGAGATGGTGCTGCCTTGCTGCTGACCAGGGAAGATCGCGCGCATTCGGCTTCGGAAGGCTCGGTGGCGGCGGCGCGCGCACTGCGCAATGTGCTGGCGCACCTTCCGCATGACGTGGCGGCGACGGCGCTCCTCGACGAATTCCCTTGGGTGGACGTCCTGCCCAAGGCCGAGCAGATCCAGTTCGTCAGGGACTTCGCGCGCGCCTTCCAGGCCTCGGCGGAACTGGGGCAGTGGTCGGTTCTTGCCCAGACGATCACGGAATGGCGCAGTACTGCCGCCATTCATGCCGATCCGGCACTCGCTGCCAAGCTCACCGGACCGATCGACGAAGACCACGGTCCGGTGCCGGGCCCCACGGACGTCTGAACATGCCGGCGAAACGCGGCGATCGTGTTGCGCCGCCCGCCAACACAAGCTGAAGGGTGCCTTCGCCACGCGAGGAATCGGTGGTCGGGCGCTCGACCAATGGCAGTACGAAGTGACTGCCGGCGGCCGGATCTGGTACTGCCCCGATCCGGACAGAAGGATCGTTCGGGTGATCTTGGCGAGTACTGGTCATCCGAAAGGCACCGAATAACGACGCGACGCGGTGACGCAGAAGGCGGCCTGGTCCCGCTTCGGCCTCTGAGCCAGTGGCCTTCCGGGCAGACTTTGTGACCTGGATCACCCAACCCGTGTAACGCCCCTGGAATCGAGGTGGGGCCTCAGGTCTCCTTGTCGACGGGCTTTGTTGTGAACGGCAACAAATCCGGTCGACAAGGAGGTCGTACCCGATGCCCCACTCCCGCAGACTCGCCATCGGAGCCGTGCTCGGCGCCGCGCTCATCGCCATCCCCCTCACGCTGCCCGCGGCGGCCTCGATCCCGCCGCCCGAATCGGGCTGGACCACCGTCTTCGCCGACGACTTCACCGGCGGCTCCGGCTCGCTCCCGTCCAGCGCGAACTGGATCATCGACACCGGCCACAGCTACCCGGGCGGCCCCAGCAACTGGGGCACCGGCGAGATCCAGAACTACACCGCCGGCACGGCCAACCTCGCACAAGACGGCGCAGGCAACCTCCGCATCACGCCGTTGCGCGACGGCGCGGGCAACTGGACGTCGGCGCGGATCGAAACCCAGCGCGCCGACTTCAAGCCACCGGCCGGTGGCGTCATGCGGATCGAAAGCCGGATCCAGATGCCGAACGTCACCGGCGCGGCCGCGCTCGGCTACTGGCCGGCGTTCTGGGCCCTCGGTGGCCCCTACCGCGGCAACTGGTGGAACTGGCCCGCCATCGGCGAGTTCGACATCATGGAGAACGTCAACGGGATCAACTCCGTCTGGGGCGTCCTGCACTGCGGCGTCAACCCGGGCGGCCCGTGCAACGAGACCACCGGCCTGCCGAACAACCGGGCCTGCCCCGGCAGCAGCTGCCAGTCGGCCTTCCACACCTACCGCTTCGAATGGGACGCGAGCAGCAGCCCGCAGGTCCTCCGCTGGTTCGTCGACGGGCAGCAGTTCCACTCGGTGAGCCAGAACCAGCTCGACGCGACGACGTGGGCGAACATGACCACCCACCAGGGTTACTTCGTGCTGCTGAACCTCGCCATCGGCGGCGCGTTCCCCAACAACAACTCCGGCACGACCACACCGGGGCCGGGGATCGTGCCGGGTCACCCGATGGTGGTCGATTACGTCACGGTGACCACCCGCGGCGGCAGCGGCGGCGGCACGACGACCCCGCCGACCACCACGACGCCGCCCGGCAACGGCGGCAGCGCCTACAGCACGATCCAGGCGGAGGCGTACACCCAGCAGGCCGGCGTGATCACCGAGGCCACCACGGACACCGGCGGCGGCCAGAACATCGGCGCGGTGGCCAACGGCGACTGGGCGCTCTACGGAGGAGTCGACTTCGGCAGCGGCGCGGCCACGAACTTCCAGGCGCGCGTCGCGTCCGGGGCGGCGGCCGGGGTCAGCGGACTCGTCGAGGTGCGGCTCGACAGCCGGTCCAACGCGCCCGTCGGCAGCTTCGCGGTGGGGAACACCGGCGGCTGGCAGAGCTGGCGGACCGTCCCGGCGAACATCAGCGCCGTCACCGGCGTGCACAACGTCTACCTGACGTTCACCAGCGGCCAGCCCGCGGATTTCGTGAACCTCAACTGGTTCACTTTCGTGCACTGAGACGAGGGGGACCCGCGGCCCGGCTGCGGGTCTCCCCACATCAGGCGGACGGGGGCTGGACATTGCACTCGGCAATGGGCAGGATGCGTTTCACTGTGAGTGCTCACGATGACACCCGGAAACTCGTGGTCCTGGCTGTGGACGACGAGCCGAACGGTCTTGACGAACTCGTCCACTGCTTGCGCAACAGCCCGCACGTGGCGAAGGTGTTCCCGGCGATCGACGCCTCCGAGGCGCTGCGGTTGCTGTCCACCGACGACCCGCGGCTGCGCGAGCGCAAGGACCGCGGCCTGCCGATCGTCGACGCCGTCTTCGCGGACATCGACATGCCCGGACTGTCCGGGATGGAGATGTCGCGCGTGTTCGCCGCGCTGCGGCCGTCACCCGCGCTGGTGTTCGTCACCGGGCACGCCGAAGAAGCCGTCAACGCCTTCGACCTCGGCGCCCTCGACTACGTGCTGAAGCCGTACCAGCAGGACCGCCTCGACCGCGCGATCACGCGCGTGCTGGAGAAGCTGGCCGCCGCCGCGGCGCCCCCGCCCGGCGCGCTGGGCGGCGATCCGGTCAAGAACGACGACGAGGTCATCCCGGTCGAGCTGGCCGGCACCACCAAGCTCATCCCGCGCTCCTCGGTCCGCTGGGTCGAGGCGCAGGGCGACTACGCGCGGCTGTTCACCACCGAAGGCAGCCACCTCGTCCGCATCCCGCTGGCCCAGCTCGAAGAGCGCTGGGAGAAAGCCGGGTTCGTACGCATCCACCGGTCGTTCCTGGTCGCCCTGCCGCTGATCACCGAGCTGCGGATGGGCCAGGGTGGCTACCAGGTCGTCATCGGCAACGAGGAGAAGGTGCTGCCGGTGAGCCGGCGGCACACTCGCGCGCTGAAGGACCGGCTGGTCGGTTCGGGCCGGAACGGCTGACCGGGACCGGCCATGACCGACGACTTCTACGAGCGCCGCTCGAACGGCGTCCGCGAACCGGATCCGACCCTCGGCAGGCGCGCCCGGCCGCTGCCGCAGCCGGCCGACCGGGCCGTCGTCGAGTCCCTGCCGCCGGCACCGGAGAACGAGCCGCCGCCGAAGCCGGAACACCACGCGAAACCCAAGCGCGAGCGGGTGATCCTCGCCGACCCGCGGCGCGGCGCCGGCACCCTGCGCGCCCGGGTCGAGCTGGAGGAGCAGACCAGCTGGGGGAAGCTGCTCGTCCGCGACCACCTGGTGAAGGTGCAGCTGCGGACGGCGTTGCTGCTCTCGCTGCTCGTCGCTGGCGTGTTCGGCTCGCTGCCCGCGTTGTTCTACCTGCTGCCCGGGTTCTCCCGGGCCAGCCTGCTCGGCATCCCGGTGGCCTGGCTGATTCTCGGCGTGCTGCCCTTCCCATTCCTGTTCGGCGTCGGAATCTGGTACAACCGGCTCGCCGAACGCAACGAACGCGCGTTCGTGGACATGATCGAAAACTAGTTTCGCACTGACTCGTGCGAGGATTCCTCCCGTGCAGCTGAACCCGTGGGCCTTGACCGGCATCGTGCTGGTCGCCGTGGTGACGCCCTACCTCGGTCACCGCTCCTCGCGGTCGGCGACGAGCACGCACGACTTCCTGGTCGCGCGGCGCACCGTGCGGTCCCGCCGCAACGCCGCCGCGATCTCCGGCGAATACCTGTCCGCGGCCTCGTTCCTCGGCATCGCCGGAATCGTGCTCAAGGACGGCGCCGACGCGCTGTGGTTCCCGATCGGGTTCACCGCGGGATACCTGGCGCTGATGTTGTTCGTGGCGGCGCCGCTGCGCCGGTCCGGGGCCTACACGCTGCCCGATTTCGTCGAAATGCGGCTCGGCTCGCAGGGCCTGCGCCGGTTTTCCACGGCGTTCGTCGTGTTCATCGGGGTGCTCTACATGGTCCCGCAGCTGCAGGGCGCCGGGCTGACGCTGGCGACGATCCTCCCGGTGCCGGTGTGGTCGGGTGCCGTCGCGGTGATGGTTCTCGTGGCGTTCAACGTGATCTCCGGCGGCATGCGGGCGATCACCGTGGTGCAGGCGCTTCAGTACTGGATCAAGCTGTTCGCGATCTCGGTGCCCGCGTTCGTGCTCTGCACGGTGTTCTTCACCGGCGGCAGCCCGGACGGGTTCCGGCCCCTCGGCGCGCCCGCACCACCGGTTTTCGTCAGCGACACCACAGTGGACGTGCAGACCGACGTCACCCTGCACGTCACCTCGGACACCTACCTCTACGCCTACGGCCGCACCGACAACGGCCCGGCCGCCGGGCCGACGCACTGGACACCGCTGGCGCCCCACACGGTTTCCGAAGGCACCAAACTGAAGTTCATGGCCGGCACGCCGGTCCCCGTGGTGAGCGACTCCGTCGCGGACAACGCGGCCTGGCTGCACCCGGGCTCGGGCAGCCTCACCGACCTGCTCCAGACGTACTCGCTGATGTTCGCGACGTTCCTCGGCACGATGGGCCTGCCGCACGTGCTGGTCCGCTTCTACACCAACCCCGACGGGAAGGCCGCGCGCCGCACGACCGTGCACGTCCTGCTGCTGCTGGGGCTGTTCTACCTGTTCCCGACGTTGCTGGGCGCGCTGTCGCGGATGTACGTCCCCGAACTGCTGGTGACCGGCAAGACGGACGCGGCGATCCTGGAGCTGCCCTCGGCGATCCTGCCGGGCCTCGGTGGCCAGATCCTCGGCGCGGTCACCGCGGCGGGTGCCTTCTCGGCGTTCCTGTCCAGCACGTCCGGGCTGCTGGTGAGCGTCGCCGGGGTGGTGTCGACCGACCTGCTGCCCGGCCGGGTGCGGGACTTCCGCGTGGCGGCCGGGCTGGTCGCGCTGTGCCCGATCGGGCTGGCGGTCGTACTGCGGCCGGAGGACATCTCGCTGTCGATCGGGCTGACGTTCGCGCTCGCCGCGTCGACGTTCAGCCCGCTGCTGGTGCTGGGCATCTGGTGGCGCAAGCTGTCCTGGCCGGGTGCGCTGGCCGGGATGTTCGTCGGCGGCGGCCTGGTGCTGGCCGCGCTGGTGGTCGACGTCGTGAGCGGCTACACCGGCGGCTGGGCGCCCTGGTTCGTCAACCAGCCCGCGCTGATCACCGTCCCGGCCGCCTTCGTGACGACGTACCTGGTCAGCCGCGTGACCGGGTACGGCCGCCCGGAGCACGTCCACGACATCATGCTGCGGCTGCACGCGCCGGACCCGCTCGGCTTCATGCGGGACAGGGCCGTCGCGCGGTTCGGCCAGGCCGAGGAGAAGACCCGCATCGCCGGGCGCGGCCGGCACCGCAAGTGATTTCCGTGTCGACCCCCCAATCACGCGTGTCGACTTCTCAATCACGCGTGTCGACCTCCGAATCACACCTCACGCGCGGGCAACGCCCCGGCATGGCAGCATGGGAATCGTGGTGAGCCCTGCTGAACTGCCGACCGCCGAGGTCCGCGATCTGCCCAAGGACGGCCTCGTGCTGCTCGACGTCCGCGAAGACGACGAGTGGGCCGCCGGACACGCGCCCGGTGCGGTGCACATCCCGATGGGGGAGCTGCCCGCCCGCGTCGGTGAACTGGCCGATCTGCCCGACGACCAGCCGATCCACGTGATCTGCCGCAGCGGCGGCCGGTCCGCGCGCGCCGCGGCGTGGCTCAACCAGAGCGGCTGGGACGCGGTGAACGTGGCCGGTGGCATGGGCGCGTGGCAACGCGAAGGCCGTCCGATGGTCGGCGAGCACCCCGGCATCGAACCCGAAGTGATCTAGCCTTGCACCCGGGGCAGCCTCCCGCCGGGCAGCCGTACCCGCCGCCCGGGTACTGGCCGCGTCAAGCGCCGCCGCCGTCCGCCCAGCAGCTGCAGGGCCGGACGCTGGCCGCCCAGCCAGAGCCGTACCCCTACCACCGCCGTCCGGTGCACCGGCCGAAGCTGCGCTGGGTGGCGACCCCGCCGCCCGGTGCCTGGCCACGCCGCCGCGTCGTCGCGCCCGAGCCGTACCTGGGCCCGCCGTCGTACCCGGTGCCGCCGCGCTGGGGGTTCCCCAACCTGGTCTGGCGCCGTCCGACGACGGTGCCCGGCACGGCCTCCGACGAGACCCGCCCGATCGACCGGGTGCCGGTGCTCAGCCGCAGCGTGGTCGCCGTCCTCTTCGCCTTCGCCGTGCTCGCCGCGGCCGCCGCCGGTGCGGAAATCTGGCGGTACGTGCTGCTGATCCAGGGCCGCGACTCCGCGCTGTCCCGCTCGGTGGTGGCGTTCTCCGACGGCTTCGTGCTCACCGCGGGCCTGCTCGCCTCGACCCTCGCGCTGCTGCCCGCCGGGCTGTCGCTCTGGTGGCTGCTGGTCGCGCGCCAGGCGGCGGCGGACGTCTCGGGCGACGACCCGCCGCGGCCGGTGTGGCAGGTGCTGGTCGGCGTCCTCGTGCCGGTGGCGAACCTGCCGCTGGCGCTGTCGGTCGTCGGCGAGCTGGAGCACGCGGTGCTGGGCCGCTCGCGGGACGCCCGGCCGAAGCCGTCGCGCCAGGTCCTCGGCTGGTGGGGCGCCTGGCTGCTCAACTGGATCCTGCTGGGCGTGTCGATCTTCTGGCGCTTCCGTGACGACGTGCAGTCGATGGCCGACAGCGTCGTCCTGGTCGCGCTGACCGATCTTTCCGCGGCCGCGCTGGCGGTGCTGACGGCCCTGGTGGTGCGGCGGTTCTCCGCGCTGCTGGCGCCGTCGGACGTGCGGGACGTGCGCGAGATGCGCGTGCTCAAGGTCAAGGGTGCGCCCGAGCCGGAGCTGCGGACTTCGCGGCCCGCCGGCGCCGCGCGCTAGTAGCGGCCGAAGACCGGCTCGAGCTGGTCGAAGGCCTGTTCCGCGATGGGCCAGAGCTCGTCGACGATCGTTTCTTCGTTCTCCAGGGTCCGGTCGGAGACCTCCTGGAAGAGCACGCGCAGGACCGTCGCGAGGTGGGCGGCGGCGAGCATCGGGTTGAGCTCCTCTTCGGGGTGGCGCCGGACGAGGAGGTCGATGAGCGTCGCCTCGCGCTCGCGGTGCAGCTCGTGCAGCGCGTTCGTCAGGACCGGGCTCTCCTTGATCATCCGCACGAAGCCGGGGCCGGAGAAGCCGACCAGCGCGTGCTCGGCGCCCAGCGCTTCGAAGTAGAGCTCGCGCGTGTCGTGGAAGACGCTGTCGCGGATCAGGGCGGCGGGCCAGGACACGAAGTCTTCGCGGATGTCGAAGACCAGGTCTTCCTTGCGGGGGAAGTGGTTCGTCACGGTCATCTTGGCGACCCGCGCCTCCGCGGCGATGTCCGCGATCGTCACGTCCTCGAAGCCGTTGCGGATGAACAGCCGCGTGGCCACGTCGGAGATGGTCTTCCTGGTCTCGTGTTTCTTCTGGGCCCGCAGTCCCTCGCTCATGGCGTCACTCTACTGGGTCGGACCCAAGATTGTGCTTGACCCAATGAGTGGGTCCGACCTAATCTGAGGTTCGACCTAATCAATCTGGGGGTGAGCATGAGGACGGCAGTTCGGCCGGATGCGGCGCTGTGGCGGCTCGGCGGTGTGCTGATCATGGGCGCGGTGCTGTCGATCCTCGACGCGACGATCGTGACCGTCGGGATCGGCTCGATCGCCCGTGACCTGGACAGCCCGCTGACCACGGTGCAGTGGGTGGCGAGCGCGTACCTGCTCGCGGCCTCGGTGGCCATCCCGCTGTCGGGCTGGCTGACCGACCGGTTCGGTGGCCGTGCCGTCTGGCTGACGGCGGTGGTGATCTTCACTGCCGGCACGCTGCTGTGCGGCTTCGCCTGGTCCGCGCCGGCCCTGATCGCGTTCCGGGTGCTCCACGGGCTGGGCGGCGGGCTGATGCAGCCGGTCGGGCAGGCGGTGTTCGCGCAGGCGGCCGGGCCGGCGCTGGGCCGGATGATCGGCGTGATCACCCTGCCGGCGACGGTGGCCCCGGTGCTGGGCCCGATGCTCGGCGGCGCGCTGGTGGCGGACTTCGGGTGGCGCTGGATGTTCTTCGGCGTCGTCCCGCTGGGCGTGGCGACGTTCCTCTTCGCGCGCCGGCTGCTCCCGGCTCCGGCGCCGGACGGCCCGCATACCCCACTGGACGTCCGGGGAATCGCGTTGCTGTCACCAGGGCTCGGCGCGCTCGTCTACGGCCTGGCCGAAGGCGTGGTCGTCGCCTGGGTGGCCGGGGCCGCGCTGGTGCTGGCGTACGGCGTACACGCTTCCCGAGCGGCGTCGCCGGTGCTCGATCTGACGTTGTTCCGGAACAGGGGGTTCGCGGCCGCGAGCGCGAGCACGTTCCTGCTGGGGGCGTCGCTGTACAGCTCGATGCTGCTGCTTCCGCTGTACTACGAGCAGGTCGAGCACGCGAGCGCGTTGCGGGCCGGGCTGCTGCTGGCGCCCCAGGCCCTCGGCTCGGCAGTGGTCATGCTGGCGAGCGGACGGCTCTTGGCCCGCTTCGGGCCGCGTCGCATGATGCTGGGCGGGATCGCGCTGTCCCTGCTGGGCACGATCGCGTTCACTCAGCTCGCTTCGGCGCCCGGTGGGGTCCTGCTGACACTGTCCCTCCTGATCCGCGGCGCCGGCTTGGGCGCGGCAACCGCCCCTGGCATGACGACGCTGTACGGCTCGCTGGAGCGGTCCCGCATTCCCCGGGCAGCAAGCGCGTTCAACGTGGTCAACCGCATCGGCGGCTCGCTGGGCACCGCCCTGCTGGCCGCGATCCTCCACCGCGAACTCATGGCCGCGCCGGCCCCGGCGGCGTACGGCACCACCTTCACGTGGGCACTGGCGCTGTCGGCGCTGACCTTGATCCCCGCCCTTTTCTACCCGCAGAGGAGCACCCGGTGACCTTCCGCCTCTTGAGCGTCCACGCCCACCCCGACGACGAGTCCAGCAAGGGCGCGGCCACCCTGGCCCGCTACGCCGCCGAAGGCGTCGATGTCCTGGTCGCCACCTGCACGGGCGGCGAACGCGGCGACGTCCTGAATCCGGCCCTGGACACGCCCCAGACGTGGGCGGACCTCCCAGCGATCCGTCGTCGCGAGATGGCCGCGGCCGCCGAAATCCTGGGCGTCCGCCAGCGCTTTCTCGGCTTGGCCGACTCGGGCCTGCCCGCCTCCGGCGAGCCGTTGCTCGAGGGCTGCTTCGCGGCCCTGCCGCTGTCCGAGGCGGCGGCGCCGCTGGTGGCGCTGATCCGCGAGTTCCGCCCGCATGTGGTGATCACCTACGACGAAACGGGCGGATACCCGCACCCGGACCACATCCGCACCCACGAGGTGACGGTCGAAGCCTTTGCCGCGGCCGCCGATCCCGCCCGCTATCCCGGCACCGGCGAGCCGTGGCGTCCGCAAAAGCTGTACTACCAAGCAACCCTCAGCCGTGCCTGGTTCGAGGCGCTGCACGAGGCCACCCTGGCCGCCGGCCTGGAGTCCTCAATGGCCGAAGTCCTGACCGAGCTCCCACCCGACAAATTCCCGGTCACCACAAAAATCCGCTGCGACGCCTATTTCGCCACCCGCGACCAAGCCCTCCTGGCCCACACCACCCAGGTAGACCCGGCCCACCCGTTTTTCCAGCACTCACGCGAAATCGAACGCCGAGTCTGGCCCCACGAGGACTACCACCGAGCCCACCCCACGCCGGGCCCGCTCCTCGAAACCGACCTCTTCACCGGACTGACCCCATGAACCCCCGTGATGGCCCGCCAATCACGCATGATGCCCCTCCAGACACGCGAGATACCCCTCCAATCACGCGAGGTCCGCCCCGGATCCCGCGCGATCCCCGGCTGGAACCCCAGTCACACGGTGACCCGAAGCTCCCGCAACCCGCGGATCACGAACTCCGGCCGCCGCGGCGGAGCCGCCACCAACCGCAACCCCGGCAGCTTCTCCGCCAGCGCGCTCAGCGCGGCGGCGATCTCCACCCGAGCGAGAGGAGCACCCACGCAGTAGTGGATCCCGAGGCCGAACCCGAGGTGGGCGTTCGGCGTCCGGCCGATGTCCAGGCGGTCCGGCTCGTCGAACACCTTCGGGTCGCGGGCCGCGGCGCCCAGCAGCGCGCCGATCTTCTGGCCGCGCGGAACGACATGTCCGCAGATCGACACGTCCTCGGTCGCCGTCCGCTCGAACAACTGCAGGGGCGCGTCGAACCGGATCAGCTCCTCGACACACGAATCCAGAAGGGCAGGTGAGGCCAGCAGGCGCTCCCACTGGTCCCGGTGCGTGAGCAGGGCCGTGATGCCGTTGCCGAGCACGTTGACCGTCGCCTCGTGGCCGGCCATCAGCAGCAGCACCGCGGTGGCCACCAGCTCGTCGGGCGTCAGCTCGCTGCGGAGGAGGTCGCTGATGATGTCGTCGCCCGGTGCGTCCGCACGGGCCGCGGCGACGGAGCGGACGTAGTCGACGAACTCGGCCGCGGCCTCCTCGGCCGCGTCGCGTCCTTCCTCGGCGAGGTCGTACTCGTACATCTTGACGATGGCGTTGGACAGGTGGACCATCCGCGGCCCGTCGGTGCCGGGGACGCCCAGCAACTCGGCGATCACCGCGACCGGCAGCGGCTGGGCGAGGTGCTCGAGGAGGTCGGCACTGCCGTCGGTGGTGATCGCGGCCGCGAGGTCGTCGACCATGCGGGTGGCGAGTGTCGCGACCATCGGACGCAGCCGTTGCACGTGGCCGCGGCCGAAGGCGCCCGCGATCAGGCGGCGCAGGCGGGTGTGGGCCGGCGGCTCGTTCTCCAGGAGCGAGTTGCGGTGCAGGAGGTTGAACGAGGCGAACCGCTCGAGCGGCTGGGCGTCCTGCCAGATCCGGCCCAGGCCGCGGTGGCGCAACACCGCCGACGACGCGGCGTGCGACACGGCGATGGCGAGGCCGAGCCCTTCGTGGAAATGAACTTCGCCTTGCGAGCGGAGTGCGGCGAACGCCGGGTACGGGTCGTCGAGGAACGCGGGATCGCGGGGGTCGAACACGTCGCGAGACTAACCCTTCGATAGCGTCTGAAGCCGAGCCAGAGGAGGCAGCAGTGGGCAAGGGCGCGCGCAAGAAGGGTCCCAAGCAGGCATCGGACCGCAAGCCGAAGGTGCGCGACGTCTTCGTCGGCCAGCCGTTCGAAGGGCTGACGGCGGAGCCCGAGCTGATCGCGCTGCGCGAGTTCGTGCCGTCCGCGACGGCTCAGCTCACCCTCGTCGACGGCGGCGACGTCACCCTCGGGACCGTGCTGCCGATGGCGGCGGCCGCGTTCGTCCGCTCGGACGGCCGGCGGTACCTCGGCCTGCAGGTGCAGACCCGCTCGTCCGACATCAGCCGTGACCTCGGCCGGTCGCTGAAGTGGCTGCTGGACGCCAAGGAGGGCGACGTCCTCGGCGTGCCGGACACCACCACCCCGCCGTCCGCCGACGAGCACGCGCGGCTGCAGGACCTGCTGGCGCCGGGCGCCGAACTCGACGTCACGCTGCACAAGGACTTCGCCTGGTGGCTGCCCGAGGACGCGGACGCGACCGGGGACGTCGCCGTGTCGCTCGAGCGCGCCAACGCCGCGATCATGCCCACCGAACGGCTCGGCTCGGGTGCCTACTGGGTCCTCGCCGGCGAGAAGGCGCACCTGCGCTGGGTCCGGCCGGAGCCGGAGAACCTGCTGCTCCAGGCCCTCGCCCGGCTGTCCGCGGCCGGCGAGCTCGGCCTCGGTGAGGGCTCGCGCTACGCCGGCTCGTTCCGGGCGCACGGTCTGCTCGTCCCGGTCTGGGACCTCGACCCCGAGGCCCACGCCCGCGAGTGGGCGGAAGCGAAGGACGCTCTCGGTGCCCGGCTCGAGACGGCGCTGAAGTCGCTCGACGGCGAGCCGCTGAACGCGACCGAGCGCCGGGCGCGGGACGGCCTCATCGGCCGGCAGCTGACCCTGCGCTGACCGCACCGCGCCTACGGGGCGTCAGTCAACTCGTCCGTGGCTCGTCGGCGGGTGCCGGACCATCGGTATGAACCGGTGGTCCTCCACCCGCTCGATGAGCGTTCAACCAGGCATTATGTGGCGCAAGAGACACCGCTGACGGTTCCGGCCGGTGGGACGATTCTCGGCGTGATACTCCACATCTGCGGGGCGGCCGAGTGGGCCGAAGTGGGCGAAGGCGGCGAGTACCGGCCGTCTTCACTGGGGGAAGTCGGGTTCGTCCACTGTTCCGACTTCGGCACGGCACACCTGCCGGCCAACGCGCTGTACCGGGGTCGCGCCGATCTGGTGCTGCTCGAAATCGACCTGGGGAAGCTCGACGTACCGGTCCGCTGGGAGGACGGCGCGCCGCCGCACCCGGCCGGGATCTGGTTCCCGCACGTCTACGGTCCGATTCCGCATGCGGCGGTCGTCGGCGTGCACGAATTCCGAGAGTCCGACGGCAGCGGTTTCCGCCTGCCCGACTCGCTCGCCCACCGCTGACGTGGGCAGACCGTCACCCGGCCGACGAAGAGCGAATTCGGCCGGGTACGCAGGCAACCTGAGGGGGCTGTGATGCGTGTTGGGGAGGAAAGCGACTCGGCTTCTGGCTACCCGACCCCGATGGGAGGCGATACGGTGACCGCTGCGGCACCCGTCTTCACCGGGGGAGATGCTGTGTCGACCGGTGATGATCCGACCGGCAGTCACGGCGGAATGGGTGCCGGTGAGCGGATTGACTCCGGACCGTGTCCGCCTGCTTTCGGCCGGATCATCACCCCGGTGACCAGCGCAGGCCGAGGGAGGGCCGCGACGTTGGCTGGCGAGTTCGTCGACTTCGGCGACTTCGTGCAGGCCACGCTGCCGGGCTTGCTGCGATACGGTCACGCGCTCACCGGGAACCCGCACGACGCGGCGGACCTGGTGCAGACCGTGCTGGAAAAGATCGGCTCGCGCTGGACGTACGTCCACGAGAAGACGGGCGACCCGCTGGCCTACGTCCGCCGGTCGATGGCGAACGCGCACGTGAGCCGCTGGCGCCGGACGCGCCGGGAGAACCTGGTCGCGGACCTGCCGGACACCAGCCCGCACGTGCCGGCCGACCCGTTCGAGCACGAGCCGCTGTGGCGTGCGTTACGAACGCTGCCGCCGAGACAACGGGCCGTGATGGTGCTGCGTTACTACGAAGGTCTCTCCGAAGCGGAGATCGCCGGTGCTCTCGGGATCACCCAGGGCACCGTCAAGAGCCAGGCGAGCAAGGCGATCACGTCGCTGCGGATGAAGCTGAAGTCGGCCGACGGCGAAGGCGAAGGGAGTGGTGCGGGTTGAACATCTCCGAGGACGAACTGGAGCAGCGCCTGCGCGCCCTGTTCGCCGACGAGCGGCTGGACCTGCCTCCGCCGCCGGACGCCGGCACGGTCATCGTCACCGGTGCGCGCCGTCGTCGCCGTCGTCGCCACGTCGTGCAGGCCGTGGCCGGGGTGGCGGCCGCGGCGGTCGTCGTCGCCGGTGGGCTGAACGTGTTCCGGCTCCACACCGAGGACGGCACCGCGGCGATGTCTCCCCCCGGGACCGGGGCCGGCGTCAAACCACCCGAGAACCTCACGGCGGGCCGGTCGCCGGAACCGTCGTCGCCGGGGCCGACCGGCACCCAGAGCATCCAGGTTTCCGCACCGCCGGGAGCAGCGACGTCGCGGACGCCGCGGCCACCGGCCTCCCCGCGGCCGTCCACGCTCCCCGCCGTGACCAGCGGGCCGCTGCTCGCGGCCGACGGATTCGGCCGGCTCAAGCTCGGCATGTCCGAGGCCGATGTGATCGCGCAGACAGTCACGCTCAGCGACGCGCAGGCCGGGGCCGGCTGCACCGTCTACAAGGCACAGGGCAGCGGGGTTCCCGCGGCCGCGAGCGTCGTCATCTCGAAGGCGGCCGGGCTCGTCGTCGTCACCCCGGACGTGGCCGCGCACACCGCCGAGGGCATCGGCGCCGGGTCCACGAAGGACCAGATCCTCGCCACCTACCCCGCGGCCAAGGACGAGGCCAGCGACGTCGTCGCGCCGGCCGGGGGCGCCGCCGAGTACCGCTTCCGGCTCGGTGAGACCGGAGTCGTGCAGACGAGCCTGACGAGCGTCACCCAGGACTGCGCCGGCTGAGGGCCGACCGCATGCGGAAACCCGGGCTGTCCACAGGGGGAGAGCCCGGGTTTCCGGTCAAAAGAGCGTCAGAGTGCGCCGCCGGCCACCGGCGGCATCTGCGAGTCGGTGCCGCCGTCGCCGACGGACTCGCGGTAGAGGTGGTTCTCGACCTCGAACAGGTTGCCGTTCGCGCGCTTGACGACGTTCAGCAGCGTGTTCATCTGCGAGATCTCTTCGACCTGCTCCTTGAGGAACCACTGCGTGAACTGCTCGCCGATGTAGTCCTCTTCGGCGCGCGCGGCCTTCGCCATCGCGGAGATGTCGACGGCGACCTCCTTCTCCTGCGCGAGCGCGAGCTCGATGAGCTCGGTGACGCCGGAGAAGTCGTTGCGCACCTCCCCGGTGCCGGGGATCTCGACGTGGTGGTCGCGGTCGAGCATGTACTGCACGAGCGCCATCGCGTGGTTGCGCTCCTCGACGGACTGCTTGTAGAAGTGCTTCGCCAGCTGCGGCAGGTCCTCGGCGTCGAACCACACCGCGAGCGCGATGTACTGCTGGGACGCGTTGAACTCGTTGTGGATCTGCGCCTGCAGCAGTTCATAGAACTTCGAGCGCGGCTCTTTTTTCTTGGTGAGGGCCATGGTCACCACGATACGGCAGAATTCGATTTTCGACCACTTCGTACTGGTGATCTACCCCCTATTAGGGTTACCATTCCTAAAGAAGACTCACCTAATTTAAGTAAGCCTTCCCTAATGGTGTGCGCCGATTAGGGAAGGCTTCATCACAGCGGATCGCGGCGGACCGGGCAGGACATGCACCGCGGGCCGCCGCGGCCGGAGCCCAGTTCGGAGCCCGCGATCGGCAGCACTTCGATGCCGGCCGCTTCCAGTCGCTCGTTCGTCTCGACGTTCCGCTCGTAGCCGACGACCACGCCGGGCGCCAGGGCGAGGGTGTTGTTGCCGTCGTCCCACTGCTCGCGTTCGGCCGTCACCGGGTCCAGGCCGGTGTCGATGACGCGCAGCCGGTCGATCTCCATCGCCTCGGCCGCGGCCACCAGGAACGGCGTCGGGCCGGCCACCTTCATCCCGCCGTCGCCGGTCGGGCGCAGCGTGAACGCCGTCAGCAGGTCGCGGGCGAGCGGGTACATCACCACCGCGTCGGCGTCGACCATCGTGCACACCGTGTCCAGGTGCATGGTCGCGCGGGACTGCTCGATCGGCACCGCCAGCACGGTGTGCGCGATGCCGTCGGCGAACACCGAGCGGGCGAGGGACTCCGCGCCGGCCGCCGTCGTCCGCTCGCCGACGCCGATGGCGAGCACGCCCGGCGCCAGCAGCATCACGTCGCCGCCCTCGATGGGCGCCGAATGGGCGCCGTACGCGCGGGCGGCGTGGCGGAACTGCGGGTGGTAGGCGTAGATCAGGTCGAGCACCGCGGTTTCGCGGCGGCGCGCGGGCATGTTCAGGGAGGAAATCGCGACGCGGTCGGCGATCCACACCGACGAGTCGCGGGTGAACAGCAGGTTCGGCAGCGGGTCGACGGCGAAGTCGTGCGGGTGGTTCATCATCCGCACCAGCGACGCGCCCTCCGCCGACGGCAGCTCCTCGAACGTCATCCCGGCCATCAGCACCTCGGCGAGGCCGGCCGCGTCGACGCCCGACAGGTGCGACCGCAGCGAGTCGGCCAGGTCGCCGCCGAGCCGCCGGTCGTCGACCGCCGCGTGCACGCCCGCCGCGTGGGCGCGGTCGTCTTCCAGGGCCGTCCGGAGCGCGTCGGCCAGCAGCAGGACGTCGACGCCGCGGTTGCGCAGCACCTCGGCGAACGCGTCGTGCTCGGCCTGGGCCCGGTCGACCCACGGGATGGAGTCGAACAGGAGCTGGTCGTTGTTGCGGGGCGTCAGCCTTTTGAGCTCGTTGCCGGGCCGGTGCAGCAGCACCGCGCGCAGGGGTCCGACTTCGCTGTCCACCCGGGGAGGTGTCGTTTCGTCGATCACCCGCCGAGCGTACTCAGGGCAGCCACGAAACGTGACCCTTGAGCAGCGAATATCCGACGAACGACACGAAGTCGAACAGCGTGTGCGCGGCGACCAGCGGCCACAGCCGGTTGGTCTTCTGCCACAGCCGTCCGAACACCAGCCCCATGATGAAGTTACCGACGAACCCGCCGAACCCCTGGTACAGGTGGTACGACCCGCGCAGCACGGCCGCGCCGAACACGGCGTTGTTCTCCCGGACGCCGAGCTGCCGCAGCCGCGTCAGCAGGTAGCCGATGACCAGGACTTCCTCGGCGAAGGCGTTGCCGAACGCCGAGAGCGTCAGCGTGATCGGCCGCCACCACGTATCGCCCAAAGTGGACGGTTGCACCGCCAGGCTGAACCCGAGGTGGTACGAAATGAAGTAGAGCGCGAGGCCGGGGATCCCGATCGCCGCGGCCAGCCCGAGCGTCAGGAGCGTGTCGTAGCCGGCCGACCGGCGGTCCAGCCCCAGCCGGCTGATCTTGATGCCCGCGCGCCACAGCAGGTACAGCCCGAGCGCGCCCCAGCCGACCAGCTGCGCCGCCGAGAGCAGCTGCTTGAGCAGGTCGATCAGGCTCGCCGCGGCCTGCGGCACGTTCAGCTGGGTCTGCTGCTGGGCCAGCGGCACCGGCTGCAGCAGCGAGTCCACAAGGGACAGCAGGCTGCGCACCCCGGACATGCCGAGCGTGATCCCGAAGACGATCAGCAGCTCGAGCTTGATGGCTCGGCGCTCGGCCGGGTCCTCGATCGTCCCGGGGAACTCGGGGCGATCCGGCGCCAGCCACGATCGCGCGGTGAACGTCATGGACGCACGCTACCTTCGGGGTATGCCGAGGAGCATCGCCACCAACGAATCCGTCGACCGCGCCGCGCTGGTCGAGTTCCTGTCGACCCGCCACCGCGCGATCCTGCTGACCACGAAGGCCGACGGCGACCCGCAGCTTTCGCCGGTCACCTGCGGCGTCGACGCCGAGGGCAGGCTGGTCGTCTCGACCTACCCGAAACGCGCGAAGGTCGTGAACGTCAAGCGCAACCCGAAGGTCTCCGCCTGCATCCTGTCCGACGAGTGGAACGACCAGTGGGTGCAGCTCAACGGCACCGCCGAGGTGCTGGACGTCCCGGATTCGGTCGAGCCGCTCGTGGACTACTTCCGCAGCATTTCGGGCGAACACCCGGACTGGGACGAATACCGCGAGGCCATGGTCAAGCAGGGCAAGAGCATCATCCGCGTCACGATCGAGAACTGGGGGCCGATCGCGAAGGGCGGCTTCCCGGCCGAACTAGCCTGACCGCCCGCGCAGGAACGGGCAGCCGACCAGCCGCCGCAGCTCCGACGCGAGCTGCGCCGGGCTGTCGACGGACTTCGAGAACGCCAGCCGCACGTCGTGGTCACCCGTGTCGGACTCGACGCGCAGCCGCAGCCCGAACCGGTCGAGCCCGAGTGGGCGGATCCGGCCGCCGCGCAGCGCCGCCGGCAGGTGCTTCGCCAGCTGCTCGACGACGTCGGAGTGGTCGCTCTCCAGGTGCCGCAGCCACTGGGCCTCGTAGTCGTGGAACGGGTCGGGCGGCGCGGCGCTGAACATGTGCGGGCGCAGCGAGTGCGTGCCCTCGGCGTCGGCGAGCACGAGCGACGCCGGGGTGAGCCGCAGGAGCGTGCTGCCGTGGCCGACGTCGAGGAGGCGTTCGTCCGGCCGCGTCTCGGCGATCGCCACCGCCCGCGCGCGGGCCGAAACCGGCGAGAGGGGCCGCAGCCAGCCGGTGATCCACAGCAACCCGCGGATCGGTTCCCGCAGGTCGACCGGGGCCTGGTCGGCGATTTCCACCATCACGGCCAGCTCGCCGCGCTCGCTCTGCTTCGCCGCGCGGACCATCGGGTGCTCGTCGGGCAGCAGCACGCTGACGCTGCCGCTGTGGTGCACGTGGTGCAGGACGGGGACGACGCGCTCGCCGTTCAGCTCCGTGCGATCACAGGTGGGCAGCAACGACGCGGGGCCGTTGCGGGTCGCGATCGTCTTGGCGCGCTCGGCGGGGTTCGGCGCCGGCGGGCGGCGGACGGATGTGGGTGCTTCGGTCACAGCTCACCTCCTACTTAGGTGAGCCTAACCTGAATTCGACGGTCTGGGTAGTCGTGGCGGTCACGTCGCTTCCGCTGATCGGCGCATCCGGTAACGCCGGTGCCCAGTTTGCCGAAAAGCGGGTAACGACCCGACCCCCTGGGGGTTCCGCGTGCCGATCGTCCCGGTCCCCGAGCGCGTCCGCGCCTTCGAACTCGACCCCGCCATGCCGTCCGGGGCGCTGCCGATCTTCGGCGAGTACCTCGACCGCATCGGCCGCGACCTCGCGAACCAGCGGCTGGTGGCGGGGTTCTTCCTGGTGTTCGGGATTGCCCAGTTCTTCGCCGGCGCCGGGGTGGCGCTGCCGGTCGGCACGCTCGCGCTGGCCGGCGCGATCGAGGCGTGGTGGCTCCACCGCGCGCACGCCCACGTGCCCGGGACACGGCTGAAGCGGGAAGCGTTCCGGCAGGTGGACATCACCGCCGACGGCCTGGTCGCGGCCGGGCGGACGGTCGGCGTGCGCCTGCCGGACGGCCGGTGGCTACGCGTCCGGCTCGACGAAGCACACCGGCTGCTGGTGGCCGGGCACCGGCGGGTGTGGCTGCTGGGCCGCGGCCCGAAGCTGTTCGTCGGCTTCTCCGGCGTGGTGCGCCTCCGCCGCGCCCGCATCCACGACGGGCCGCCGCCGGGTGCGATGCCGGTGGTGGCGCCCGCCGGATCCGGTTCGCCGAGGCTCGACCCCGTGCTGACCGCACACCGCCGGCAGATCGCCCGCGACCTGCGTGCGACGACGGCGTTCTTGCTGGTGCTGGCCGGGTTCGCGGGCTGGGTCGGGCTCGACTTCCCGGTCGCGAGCTGGGTGGCGTGGACGTTCGGGGCCGGCACGCTGCTGGGTGCGTGCGTGACCGCACTCCGCGCGATCGCGTACCGCAGGCCGCTCCCGGCGGACCACTGGACCGAGCTGCGCGTGGTCCTCGACGGCCCGGTCCGGATGAGCCGCTCCGGCGCGGCGAGGCTGAGCGGCCTGACCATGCTGGCCGACGGCCGCGTGGTCCCGTTCCGCCTGCCCAAGGCGGACCCGTCGATGGCGGCGAACATCGCGGCCACCGGACGCTTGTGGATCGCGGGCGTCCCCCGGCCGGGCGCGGCCAGCACGGGTCTTCCGGGCTACCCGGTGCTGGGCACCGTCTGGCTCGGCTGAGCGGCCCAGCTCGGCCGCCACGCGCCGGCGACGCGCTCGCTCTTCGCGAGGTGACGCCGGAGCGCCGCGAGCCCGGGGTGCGCGTTTCCCCGCCGCCACACCAGTGAATGCGGGTACACCGGCACGGGTCCTTCGATCGGCACGCGCCGCAGGTCGTGCCCGGCCGGCCACCACACCCGGCTCCCCGCCCCGACCAGGGTCGCCACCTCGGCCGACTCCGCGATCGTGTCCAGCACCACCTCGATGCCGAAGTTCGGCCCGGCCGAGTCGATCCACAGGTCGAACGCGGCGGCGAACTCGGCGTAGTACGCGCCCCACTCGGTCCCGGGCACCACGCCGGGCAGCCGGATCCGCCGCCCGGCCAGCTCGGCCGGCGTCACCGAAGGCGCCCCGGCCAGCGGATGCCCGGGTCCGCACACCAGCTGGATCGGCTCGTCGAGCACCCACTGCGCGTCGAGGTCCTCGGGCAGCGCGACGACCGCGCGGAACGACGCGTCGATCGAGCCGCCCCGGATCGCGGCGATCGCGGTGTCGAACAGCGTCGCGACCTCCAACGCGACCTCCGGGTGTGCCTCGTGGAACTCGCGCAGCAACGTGGCCGGGCACAGCCGCCGTCCGATGACGTCGACGCGGAGCGGCCCGGTGCGCACCGACGCCAGCGCGCGCAGCTCGGCCGACAGCAGCTCGCGGGCGTGCGGCAGGAAGGCCGCTCCGTCCCCGGTGAGCACGGCGCCGCGGGCGGTGCGCGTGAACAGCCGCACCCCGAGCGACTTCTCCAGCGCGGCAATGCGCTTCGAGACGGCTTGCTGCGTGATCGACAGATCGGTGGCGGCGTCCTGGAACCGGCCCGCCTCCACCACAGCGACGAAGGTGCGCACGGCGTCGAGGTCCACGACGACCGACTCTAGATTCACAACGCGGCGTTGTGGCTCGCCGCCGCGTCGGTTGTTTGCCCCGCGCGGTCGTTCCCGGCTTTGATCTCCGGCGTGATGCGCGGGCGGTCGCTGGGACCGCGGTTCAGGTGGCTCTGGTCGGCTTACGCCGTGAGCGCGTTCGGGACGTGGCTCGGTTTCGGGGCGTTCCCCATGCTCGCGATCCTGGTGTTGCACGCCGGGCCCACGGCCGTCTCGGCGCTGGCCGCGGCCGGGCCGGCCGTCGGTGCGCTCGTGGCCGTGCCGCTGGGCCCGTGGGTCGACCGCCGCCGGAAGCGGCCGGTCATGGTGGCCATGGACCTCGTCCGGTTCGGGGCGCTGGTCAGCGTGCCTGCCTGCTACGCCCTCGGGGTGCTGAGCTTCGCGCAGCTCCTGGCCGTTTCGGTGGTCGTCGCGGCGGCGGACATCACCTTCTCGTCGGCCAGTGGCGCCTTCCTCAAGGGACTGGTGCCGCCCGAAGACCTGCTCGTCGCGAACGGCCGGTTCGAGTCGACGAACTGGACCGCCACCGCGCTCGGACCGCCGCTCGGCGGGGCGGCGTTCGCCCTGTTCGGGCCGGTGACGTCGGTGGTCGCCAACGCCGTCAGCTTCCTGCTGTCGGCGCTCGGGATCCGCGCCATCGGCGGGGACGAGCCCCGGCCGCGCAACGCCACCCGGCTCCGCGCGCGCGATCTCGCCGACGGCTGGCGCTTCCTGCTGGCGCACCGGGGACTGCGGCCGCTGCTCGTCAACGCCATGCTGTTCAACGGCCTGGTCATGGGCACCGAGCCACTGCTCGCCGTGTTGATGCTCAACCAGCTCGGGTTCGCGCCGTGGCAGTACGGGCTCGCGTTCGCCGTCCCGTGCCTCGGCGGGCTGGCCGGCTCGCGGCTGACTCCGCGGCTCGTCGAGCGGTTCGGGCGCCACCCGGTCCTGGTGACGGCCGGCGCGGTCCGGGCGTGCTGGCTGCTCGCCTTGGCCTTCATCCCGGCCGGCCCTGCCGGGCTGGGGTACGTCATGGTCGTCGAACTCGGCCTGATCGTCAGCTGCAGCGTCTTCAACCCGGTGCTCGCGACCTACCGGCTCGAGCAGCTCCCGGCGGACCGCATCGCGCGGACGCTCTCGGCGTGGTCGGTCAGCACGAAGGCGGCGATCGCCACGCTGACCGCGATCTGGGGCGTGCTGGCCGGCCTCGCCGGCCCGCGCTGGGCCATCGGGATCGCCGGGGTCCTCGTGCTGGCGACGCCGCTCCTGCTGCCCCGCCGCGACCGGACGCCGGTGGCCGCCTAACCGAGCGACCTCCGCGTCGCCTGTTCCGTCTCCAGCACGCCCTGGCGGATGCCTTCCAGCTGGTCGCTCAGCTCGCGCACCGCTCCGGTGTCCACGGTGACGTCCGACGTCGCCGCCGTCAGCTCGGCGACCCTCGCCACCAGGCTGTCCAAGCCGAGCGCGCCGGACTGCAGCTGGGCCAGCAGCTTGTCGCGGGCGCCGGTCAGCCGGGCGTGCACGTCCGCTTGGGCCTGTACCGCGTTCAGTGCCTGCTCGAGGTCGCCGCGCACCTCGGGGTTCGCCGTCCGCAACTCGCGCTGCAGCCGGCGTCGTTCCTGCGCGACGGCGTCCGGATCGACCCGGGCCAGCGCCTGGCCGGTAGCCGACGCGCGGCCGGCCAGCCGGGTCAATGTCGACAGCGTCTCCCGGACCACCGGCTCCATGTCCGCGACGCGCTCGGCGAGCGGGCCGGCGACCAGGGAGGCGCTGAGCGAGCCGAACCCCTCGGCCGCGCCCTCGGCCCGGTGCAGCCAGTTCTCCTCGGCCGACCCGGGCGTCACCTCGAGTACTCGTGCTTCGCGCGGCGGAGGCTGCTTCTCGCGGGTTGCCACCGCCACGCCCGCCCGCGCGGCGAGCACCGCCACTCCGACCCCGACGGCGGCGACGACCGGCAGCTGCACGGCCCAGGCCATCCCGGCCGACGTGGCGGCGAGCAGCAGCCCCCACGGTTCGGCGAGCTCACGGGCGAACTTCATGTCAGAAATTGGAAATCACAGAGGTGAACACCTGGTTGATCGAGTCCGGTTTGGACGAATCGTACTCCGAACCCGCGGTCGCCTCCGCGATCTGCTTCAGCACGTCCTGGTCGGCGTCCGAGCCGTAGGCGATGGTGAACAGGCGGACCGTCTCCGCGTTGCCCTCCGGCCGCAGCTGCGGGATCAGGTGCTCGAGGTCGACGCCGCCGGAGTCCTCGTTGCGGCCGTCGGTGAGCACCACGACCGCGTTGATCGCCGTCGGGTCGACGTGGGCCTTCAGGTATTCGTACGCGGCCAGAGACGAGTCGTACAGGCCCGTGCCGGACTGCGGGATCAGCCCGCTCAGCCGCGTCGCCAGTGTCTCCTTGCCGCTGGGTCCGAGCGGCTGCACCGGGAGGAGCTCCTGGTAGTCCTTGTCGCCGTCGAGGTGGGTCGAGAACTGCCAGAGCCCGACCTGGTCACGCGGCACGAACTGGCCGAGCGAGTCGATCGCGGCCCGCTTCGCCAGGTCGATCTTGCTCTTGCCGGTGCCCTTCACCTCTTCGCCCATCGAGCCCGAGACGTCCACGACGAGCAGCACGTTCGCCTTCTTGCGCAGGTCGGTCCACGTCGTCAGCAGCTTCGAGAGCACCGTCGGCGCCGGCGGCCGCAGGAAGGTGATCTTCGCGTCCGGCTGGACGCCGTTGGCGGTGGTCGCCTGCGGGCCCGGCTTGCCGTCGAACGACCGGAAGCCCAGCGCGGCGAACCGCTGCTGCGTCTCCGGTCCGCGCAGGTAGCCGAGGAAGTCCGCGGCGATCTGCTTGCGGGTCTGGTCCGCCCAGTTCAGCGTGACGAACGGGTGGTCGGAGTTGAGCGTGCCGTCCGCCGGGTAGATCGCGACGATCGGCACCTTCGGCGGCGCGTGCTGGCCGACCTTCGCCGGGTCGTTGGTCGGGTTGCCCTGGTTGTAGCCGATGAGCGAGCTCTCCTCGACGGTCACCGCCGAGATGTAGGAGAGCGCCGCGCCGCGGTCGTCGGCCTTCTGCAGGTTCGACAGGAAGGTCAGCGTGTTGTCGCCGTAGTGCACGATCGCCTGCTCGATGTTCGTGACGAACTGCTTCGCCTCCGGCTTCTCGAGCGCGGCGGCGGTGAGGTCGGACGACGTGCCGGTGGCCGCGTAGTACGCGCCGATGGTGGCGTTCAGCCCCGCGGTGGAGATGTTCGGGTTCGTCTTGCCGAGCCGGAACTTCCCCCACTCCGGGTGGCCGTACTTCGCCCAGCCCGCCGGGTCGGTCGCCAGCGTGGCGAGGTCCTTCCAGCCGATCGGCTTGGCCGGCCAGCCGAGCGCTTCGGCCATCGGCTTCGGCATGGCCACCGTCAGCGGCGAGTTCGCGATCGACTGCGGATCGCCGTCCGGCACGATCGACGCCGAGTCGCCCTTGGCGTTGACGCGCAGCAGGTTGACCCAGCCGCTCGCGGCCGGCGTCCAGACGTCCGGGCGCGGCCCGTCGGTGGCTTCGTTCCAGCCGTTCGCCAGCGCCTGCATCGCGATGCCCGACGACTTCGATTTCACGACGACGTCGACGCAGTGCCCCGCCACCGTCCGTCCGGAGTAGGCCTTCGCGGCTTCCTGGACGATGCCGACCTTCTCCGGCGAAGAAGCGACGGTGAGCGCGATCGCGTCCGCACCCGAGCACTTCGGCGCGTCGGCGTCGTCGCTCGAACCGCTGGTCCAGTACCGGATTCCGATGATCAAGGCGATGGCAACCACGATCGCGGCGAAGAAGGGGAGAAATTTTCTCCTACGCCGTGCTGGTTGGGAATTGATCATCGAATCCTCCCCGTCTCCGCGTCTGGGGTCATTATCCGGCGGGCGGCCGGTGGTCGGAGGTGCGTTGCCGAACCGTTGCCACCGGGAATCCGGCCCGCTCGCGGCTCGCTGACGGTAGAAATGTCGTCAGTGCATTCGGCGCCGAATCGCCGTTGCGGTCGAAGCCGCGGCGAGCAATGCGGTCAGTGCGGTCGCCGCGGAAAGCCGTCGTCGCCGTCGGGTCGCCATTTCTTCGGCCGCCCGGAGTTCGACACTCGCCCGGAGGAACCGGCGTTCCGGCGTGTTCGGCCTCGCGTCGGCGCGCTTTGCCCACGTCAGCGCTTCGTCGAGCCGGTGACCCCGGTAAAGCACGGCCTGCTCCCGGTCCGCGGTTTCCCACAGCCCGGCCGCCTCGGTGAGCCGCCGGTGGACGCGCAGGGCGTCCCGGTCCGCGGCCAGCCAGCCGCGCAGCCGCGGCCAGCCGTCGATCATCGTGTCGTGCGCGAGTTCCAGTCCGGTCCGGCCGGCGGTGATCAGCCGGGCCTGGACGAACTGCGCCACCACCGGTGTCGGGTCGAGTTCGGCGTGCGGGACGTGCCGCCGGGTGTCGGGGGTGCCGTCGCCGAAGCCGACCAGTCGCAGGAACAGGCTCCTGGCCTCGGCCCGCTCCGGCGGAGCGAGCCGGCCGTAGACCGTTTCGGCCGCGCCGGCCAGTGCCGCGGTGATGCCGCCGGTGGCCTCGTGGGCGGCGAGGGTGAGCGTGACGCCCTGGGTGGCCTGCCAGGTCCGGCGCACGGCCTCGGTGGCGAACGGCAGCGCCCCCGGCTGCCGCGCGACCTCGGCCATCAGGGTTGCGACCAGCGCGTTCTCCAGTCCGCGGCCGGCGTCCGCGGCGGGCCGGACGAGCGCGGCGCGAACCTGCCCGGCGGTCAGCGGTTCCAGCGGGATCAGCGCGTTCCGCGTCAGCCCGGCCAGTGCGGGGTGCCGCACGCAGGCGTCCGCGAAGTCGGCGCGCAGGCCGAGAACCACCCGAGCCGGGGCCTGTGCCGCCCTCGCCAGCGCGGCGAAGAACCACGCCCGCTCGGCCGCCCCGGCGGTGAAGACCTCCTCGAACTGGTCGACGACCAGCAGGAATTCGGCGTCCGGCGGCAGGGCCTGCCGGATCCGCAGGTACAGGTGACCGGGGTCGGCGGCGAATTCCGTGCGCAGCCGGACCGCCGGCGTCCCGGTGAGCGCCGCCAGCCGCGCCGCGCACTCCTCCAGGGGACGCCGTCCCGGCCGCAGGACCACCACGGGCTCCCGGACCCGGGGGACGAGGCCCGCGAGCAGCACCGACGTCACGCCGCTGCCGGACGGGCCCGAGACGATCAGGAACCGCGCCCCGGCCAACCGGCCCAGCAGCAGGTCGACGACGTCTTCCCGGCCGAAGAACCGGGCGGCGTCCTTGGTGCCGAACGCGGCCAGGCCCGGGTACGGCGGCTCCGCGGCGGATCGAGGGGCCGCCCGTCTTCGCCGGCTCAATTCCGCCGCGACTTCGTGCCACCTTCGGTCCCACTCGGCGACCGGCCCGTCGCAGGCGCGCACATAAGCCAATGCCACCGCGCGCGTCGGCAGTTTCCGGCCGCTCGCGGCGTCGGACAATGTTCCCGCCGAATAATGCGCCCGTTTTCCCAGTTGCCGATATGGCGGCCGGCCCGCCTTCTCCCGCAATCGGCGCAAGTCCCCGGCAAACTGTGACAACACCTCGTCGTCCGTATCAAGCGGACGTTCCCCACGCGGCATTACGCCACCCCCCTAGGCGTAATCCATTGTTCGGAGGTTGTCGTTCGCTGTCCACCGAACCGGACAGAACAACCCCAACGCACTAAACCGGGAAGTGGTCAAGCACGACGACACTGGAGGGATCATGAACACCACGACGATGAAGCGGGCCGGGGCCGCGGTGCTCGGAGCGGGGGCGTTGTTCGCCGTCGGGCTGGCGGGGGCCGCGCCGGCCTCGGCCGCCGACGTCCCCAAGGGGGCGCACTCGGTCCTCGCCGGGCCGGGCGGCGCGCTGACGGACCACGTCCAGAGCTGGCAGACCACCCACCTCGACAGCGACGACTGGAACGCCAACGTGCGAATCGACTACGGCCGCAGCGGTGCGTGGACGCACTGTTCGGACGGCGCCGACGTCTACGGACCGCTGCAGGGGCCGGGCTACTGGCTCTTCGGCGGCAACTGCTACGGCCACGGGACCATCACCAACTACGGCTGGTACGACGGCTGATCCCGCGGACGGGCCCTTCCTCGCACCAGCGGGGAAGGGCCCCGTTCCCGTCAGCTCTTCGGACCGCGGCGCGACCACGTCCAGGCGTAGCCGGGGTCTTCGGACGCGTCCGCGGCTTCGCCGAGCTCCAGCGGCGCGAACGTGTCGACCATGACCGCGGTTTCGTCGAAGAACTCCGCGCCGATCGACGCCTCCGCCGCGCCCGGCTGCGGGCCGTGCGTGAAGCCGGACGGGTGCAGCGAGAGCGAGCCGATCCCGATCCCCGAGCCCTTCCGGGCCTCGTAGTTGCCGCGCACGTAGAACATCAGCTCGTCGGAGTCGACGTTCGCGTGGTTGTACGGCACCGGGATCGCGCCCTCGCGGTAGTCGACTTTCCGCGGGCAGAAGGAGCAGACGACGAAGTTCGGGCCTTCGAACGTCTGGTGCACGGGCGGCGGCTGGTGCACGCGGCCGGTGATCGGCTCGAAGTCGTCGATGTTGAACACCCACGGGTAGAGGCAGCCGTCCCAGCCGACGACGTCGAAGGGGTGCGTCGCGTAGGTGAACCGGGTCAGCCCGGCGCGGTGCCGGACGAGCACCTCGACGTCCTCGCCGTCTTCCAACAGCGGCTCCGCCGGCCCGCGGATGTCGCGCTCGCAGTACGGCGAGTGCTCCAGGAACTGGCCCTTCGCCGACAGGTAGCGCTTCGGCGGCCCGATGTGGCCGCGCGCCTCCAACGTGAAGAGGCTGACCTCGCCGTGGGGGACGACCCGGTAGGTGCATGACGTCGGGATGACGACGTAGTCGCCGTCGCCGACCGCCAGCCGGCCGTAGATCGTTTCGAAGGTCGCCGAGCCGCCGTGGACGTAGAAGAGCTCGTCGCCGGTCGCGTTGCGGTACAGGGGGCTGGGCGCGGTCGCCGTGACGAACCCGATGGTGACGTCGTTGTTGCCGAACAGCCGGCGGCGGTCGGTCACCGCGTCGGTCTCGCCGCCGAACTTGAGGTCCCGGGTCTGGAACGCCCGCGGCTTGAGCGGGTGGTTCGGGGTGAGCGACCCGCGGTCCTCTTCGACCGCGACGGCGTCGACGATCGCCGTCGGCAGCCCGCGGTGGTAGAGCAGCGCGGAGTCGGCGGAGAAGCCCTCGACGCCCATCAGCTCCTCGGCGTAGAGGCCGCCGTCCGGCTTCCGGAACGCGGTGTGCCGCTTGTGCGGAAGCTCGCCTACTCGCCGGTAGTAAGGCATCGACGTCCCCTTCTGACGTGTCCGTTGTGCGAACGATTTTGTCCTGATGTCGTACGCTACTAGCGTGTCAGTCGTGTCAAGCGCTGTGGAACTCACGCCACCCGGCCCCCGTGGAATTCCTCCCCTGTTCGCGAGGCTCGTCGACGACTCGGCGCTCTTCCCTCCAGGCGATGCGGCCATGCCCGAGGCGCTGCGTGCGCACTTCGCCAGCCGGGACTCCGAACACGCCGGTGTACTGGGGGTTTTCCTCTGCCAGGCGTCGCGGCTGCCCGAGCTGATCACCGAGCTGATCAAGATCAAGCCGAAGCAGCCCCTGCCGCTTTCGCTGATCATCGACACCGGCCTCGGCGGCGTCCCGAAGGCCATCTCGATCGTCGAGTCGCGCAGCGAACTGCTCGCGCTCCGGATGGTCGAGATGCCCGCGCCGTCGGACGTCGACGAGGTGTGGCTCGAGCGCGTCTCGGAGTTCGTTCCCGAGGACGTCATCCGGGTGGTCGAGCCGCGGCGCGGCGTCGGCTGGCTCGACGGCGTCCGCAAGGTGATCGAGCACGGCAGCTGGCCGAAGATCCGCTGCGGCGGCAAGGCGGGCGAGAACTTCCCCAACGTCGACGAGGTCGCGGACTTCCTCGCCGTCGTGTCCGGGTCCGCCGGGGCGTCGTTCAAGGCGACGAACAGCCTGCACCGCGCGGTCCGGCACACCGACCCGGGCACCGGCTTCGTGCACCACGGCTTCCTGAACCTGCTCGTGGCCTCCGCGCGCAGCCTCGCCGGCGGCGACGTCCGGGCGGCCCTGGAGTCGACCGACGCCCAGGCGCTGGCCGACGAGGCCCGTGCGCTGTCCGAGCCGGCGGCGAAGGCCGTGCGGGCGCTCTTCGCGTCCTACGCGGCGGCGTCGTTCGAGGAGCCGGTCGCCGACCTGGGCGAACTCGGCTTGCTGTGACCGGCCGGGAGGGGTCGCTGACGCTCGACCGGGGCTTGGCGCTGCTGCAGGCAGTGGCCGATGCCGGCGGCGACGCGGCGACCATCTCCGAGCTGGCCGTGACCATCGGGGCCAGCCGCGCGGCCGTCTACCGGCTGCTCGTGCCGCTGTCGGAACGCGGGCTGGTCTGGCGCGACGGCACCAAGGTCCGGCTCGGCGTCGGGCTGCTACGGCTGGCCGGGCAGGTGCTCCCGCAGTTGCGGGACGCGGCCGGCCCGGTGCTGCGCGAGCTGGCCGAGAAGGTCGGCGCGACCGCGCACCTGTCGGTCGCGCAGGGGACGCAAGCGCTTGCGGTGGCCGTCGTCGAGCCGTCGTGGACCAATTTCCACGTCGCTTACCGGGTGGGCAGCCGGCACTCGCTGACCGCCGGCGCGGCCGGCAAGGCGATGACGTTGCGCCCCGGCGGCGACGGCTGGGTGACGTCGGCGGGCGAGCTGGAGGCGGGCGCGTCCGGCGTCGCGGCCCCGGTGCGCGGGGTGCCGGGGCTGCGGGCGAGCGTCGGCGTCGTCTCGATGGAGCCGCTGAAGGCCGCTGAGGTGGGCCCGCAGGTCGTCGCGGCCGCCACCCGGTTGACCGAGATCCTGAGGACGGACGGCTAACGCAGCGGCCGGACCATGGTCAGCAGCAGGGCGACGTCGACGGTGAACAGCAGGCGCTCGAACAGGCCCAGTGTGACGTCCTGCTGGGCCGGGCCGAGGACGAGCGTCAGGACGAACCCGCCGAGCACCACGCCGACGCTGGCGAAACTCGCCGTGGCCAGGCGCCGGATCGTCGTCCGGCGGGGTTCCCACGGGCAGCGCTCGCGGCCCTTCTTCGTCAGCACCAACGCGGCCGCGGGCAGCGCGACGAACGCCGTCAGGGCGGCGATGTTGTGGACCTGTCCGGCGAGCGAACGCGCCTGCCCGTCGGGATCGACGGGGACGAGGCCGCACACCAGCAGCCCGGCCGACCAGACGCCGAGGAGCACGCAGACGGCGGTGGTGCCCGGGCGGTGGGCCTTCGCGATCCCGGCGAGCAGCGCGACCGAGCCGAGCGACAGGGCCAAGCACATGACGCTGAACAGGGGAGCGGCCGAGGACGTGCCGAGCTTGCCGTAGACGTACTCCGACAGCGTCTGCCAGATCGGGCTGACCTGGCCGGACAGCCGCAGGTGCAGGTCGATCGAGATGGCCACGGCGAGGCCGATGCCGCCGAGCGCGACCCGGCCGTGCAGCGGCGAGACGGCGTGCGTCTTCGGCGAGTTCACCCGGTGCTCTCCCTTTCGTTTCCGAAAGGTTACCGGGCGAACCTGTGAAAGATCGGTCAGAAGGCCAGCTGGACCAGCGCGAACGCCGCGAACCCGGCGAACGCGAATCCGGCGCAGCGCTGGATCAGCTTCGGCTTGATCCGGCTGCGGAGCTTCGCGCCGATGAACACGGCGAGCCCGGCCACCACGACGAGCGCGGTGAAGGCGCCGACGCCGACGGCGAAGGGGTTGCCGATGCGGGCGGCGAGGCTCGCCGTGGCGAGCTGGGAGGCGTCACCCCACTCGGCGGCGAAGAGCACGCCGAAGGACGTCATCGCCGAGCGGGTGAAGGACAGTGGCGAGGGGCCGGTGCGCGAAGCGTCTTCGCCTGCTTCGTCGGCGTCGCTGAATCCCTCGCGAAGGAGCATGAAAGAGCCGAGGCCGAACATCGCGGCGACGACCAGCGAAAGAACCACGTCCGGCAACAGCGTCAACACGCTGCCGAACGCGACCGCTATGACGCATTGCACGGCGAACGCGGCGCACACCCCGGCAAAAACCGGCCAGCCGCGGAAACGGGTGGTCAGCACCAGGGTCGCGACCAGCGTCTTGTCCGGCAGCTCCACGGCGAGGACCAGGCCGAACGCGCTGATCAGCGCCACCATCGCGGCAGTCATGAGTATTTTCGCCCCTTTCACTGCAACGATAAAGGGGCGCTCAGGAAAGCCGCAAGCTGATGGCGTGCGCGAAATTGCCTGATCGGCGGCCATGAATTTGACATCCGGGGGTGTCGCACAAATTTTTTCGGCGTGCCGAATTTTCGGTTGTGGCCTGCGGTAGGTTCACCGGCATGGGGTCACGGGCGCGTGCTGCGCAGGTCGAAGAGGTCATCCGCCGGGTGGAAGCGCACTACGTCTTCCCGGACGTCGCCGCGAAGCTCGCGAAGCTGCTTCGCGCGCGTCTCGACGAAGACGCGTACGCGGACCTCGGTGACGCGGACTTCGCGACGGCCGTCACAGCGGACCTCCAGTCGGTGAACGACGACAAGCACCTGCGGCTGCGCCACCACGCCGACCCGGTGGCCGGGGACGGCGACGCGCAGCACGCCTCGGCGGACTTCCGGCAGACGGCCGAGCTGGAGAACTTCGGGATCGCGTCGGTGCGGCGGCTCCCGGGCAACGTCGGCTACGTCGACACGACCATGCTCTACCCGCTCGACTTCGCGGCGGCGGCCGTCTCGGCGGCGATGACGCTGGTCGCGCCGGGCGACGCGCTCCTGCTCGACGTGCGGCGCAACCGCGGCGGCGACCCGGAGACCAGCGCGTTCCTGCAGAGCTACCTCGTCGACGAGCGGACGCACTACCTCGACATCTACGAGCGCGACGGCGACCGCGTCACCCAGATGTGGACGCTGCCGTACGTCCCGGGCCCGAAGTTCGGCGGCACCAAGCCGATCTGGGTGCTCACCGGCCCGGCGACGTTCTCCGGCGGCGAAGATCTCGCGTTCTCCCTGCAGCGGCAGGGGCGCGCGAAGACCGTCGGCGAGCCGACGCGGGGCGGCGCCCATCCGTGCGAGCAGTACAAAGTGGACACCTACCTGGACGTGACGGTGCCGCTCGCCCGCTCGTACGACCCGAAGACGGGGGAGAACTGGGAGGGCACCGGCGTGCCGCCGAACATCCCGGCCGCCGCGGACAAGGCGTTCGACACCGCGTACGCGCTGGCTCTGCGGCACGTGCTCGAGCTCGGGGACGAGGGCCCGCGGCGGCTCGTGGCGGACGAGGCGCGGAAGGCGCTCGACCAGCTGTAGTCACCCGGGACGTTGGTCCTGTGCCGGACGGGACCAGTTGATCTGGCTGGGGCGCCTCCCCCGGAGCAGGCTGGACCACGTGGAGGTCCTTGAGCTAGCGCGGTGGCAGTTCGGCATCACCACCGTCTACCACTTCCTGATGGTCCCGCTGACCATCGGGCTGTCGATCCTGGTCGCGGCGATGCAGACCCGCTGGGTCCGCACCGGCGAGCCGCGGCACCTGAAGATGACCAAGTTCTGGGGCAAGCTGCTGCTGGTCAACTTCGCCATGGGCGTGGTGACCGGGATCGTGCAGGAGTTCCAGTTCGGGATGAACTGGAGCGCGTACTCCCGCTTCGTCGGCGACGTCTTCGGCGCGCCGCTGGCGATGGAAGGGCTCGTCGCGTTCTTCGTCGAGTCGACGTTCCTCGGCCTGTGGATCTTCGGCTGGGACCGGCTGCCGAAGAAGGTCCACCTGGCCTGCGCGTGGGCGTTTTCGCTGGCCACGATGGCCTCGGCGTACTTCATCCTGGCCGCGAACTCGTGGATGCAGCACCCGGTGGGCGTGACGTTCGAGAACGGCAAGCCGACCATGAACTCGATCTGGGCGGTGCTGACGAACAACACGGCGCTGGCCGCGATCCCGCACACCCTGGCCGGCGCGTTCTCGGTGGCGGCGGCGTTCCTGGTGGGCGTCGCGGGCTGGCACCTGTGGCGGCGCGGCGACCACGAGGACGTCTGGCGCTCGTCGCTGCGCCTCGGCGGCTGGGTCGGCGTCGCCGCGTTCGCGGTGCTGGCGATCACGGGTGACGCGCAGGGCAAGCTGATGTTCGAGCAGCAGCCGATGAAGATGGCGTCGGCCGAAGCGTTGTGCCACACGGAAAAGCCGGCGAGCTTCTCGATCATCGCGATCGGTGACGTGTCGGGCGCGAACTGCGAAGACGTGAAGACGTTCAACGTGCCCGCGTTGCTGTCGTTCTTGGCGCACAACGACTTCAAGACCGAGGTCAAGGGCGTCGAGAACCTGGTGACGGAGTACCAGGCCAAGTACGGCACGAACTACCCGGACGACCCGGCCCTGGGGTCGCTGGCCGGCAAGCCGATCGACTACGTGCCGAACCTGCCCGTGACGTACTGGGGCTTCCGCATGATGATCGGCTTCGGCGCGGTCTCGGCGGGCATCGGCGTTCTGGCCCTGTGGCTGACCCGGCGCGGCCGCATCCCGGGCAGCCGCTGGTTCCCGTGGCTGGTCCTCGGCGGCATCGCGACGCCGTTCCTGGGCAACAGCGCGGGCTGGATCTTCACTGAGATGGGCCGTCAGCCATTCGTGGTGGTGCCCAACCCCAGCGGAGTGGACGGCGTGTGGATGTTCACCGCCCAGGCGGTCTCCCACGTGACCACGGGCGAGGTGTGGACGTCCCTGATCGCCCTGACCACGGTGTACGCCGCCCTCGGCGTGGTGGAGGTGTACCTGATGCGCAAGTACATCCGCGGCGGCGTCGACGCGGTGATGCCTCCGGAGAAGCCGAAGGACTCCGACAAACCGGGCGAGGACACCCTCGCCTTCGCCTACTGAGGTGCTGACGATGAGTGTCGATGTGACCACTCGCCCGAGTTACCCACAGTCCACCTGTGGACAACTCGCCCAGTTGTGGATAACTCACGGCTACCGGCTGGACGGAGGTGCGTGATGAGCCTGGAAATCGTCTGGTTCGTCGTCATCGCCTTCTTCTGGCTCGGCTACCTCTTCCTCGAAGGCTTCGACTTCGGTGTCGGCATGCTGCTGCCGGTGCTCGGGCGCGACAACACCGAGCGCCGCGTCATGGTCAACACGATCGGGCCGGTCTGGGACGGCAACGAGGTCTGGCTCATCGTCGCCGCCGGGGCCATGTTCGCCGCCTTCCCCGCCTGGTACGCCGGGCTGTTCTCGGCCGCCTACCTGCCGCTCCTGCTCGTGCTGCTCGCCCTGATCGGCCGCGGTGTCGCCTTCGACTACCGCGGCAAGGTCGACTCCGACCGCTGGCGGCGCAACTGGGACCGCGTCATCGTGATCGGCTCGTGGATCCCACCGCTGGGCGTCGGCCTCATCCTCGCGACCACCGTGCTCGGCCTGCCGCTGGACGCCGAGGGCAACCGCGTCGGCTCCGCGTTCGCCGCCGTCCGCTGGGACACCCTCCTCGGAGCCGTCGCCATCGCCGCCTTCTCGATCACCCACGGAGCCGCGTTCCTCGCCCTGAAAACCGGTGGTGACCTGCGGGAACGCGCGCGCATCCTGGCGCTGCGGCTGCTGCCGGTCGCGATGGTGCCGATGGTCGGGTTCCTCTCGGTCGTCCAGTGGCGCGCCGGCACGCTGTGGACGCTGCTCGCGTTCGGGATCAGCGCGGTCGCGGCGGTCGTCGCCTGGCTGCGGCTGCGCGCCGACCGCGACGGGCAGGCGTTCGCCGCGCTCGGCGTCGTCATCGCCGGGGCCGCGGTGGTCATGTTCGGGTCGCTCTTCCCGAACGTCCTGCCCTCGACCCTGGACGTCGCCAACACCCTCACCATCGAGGGCGCCGCGTCGAGCCCGTACACGCTGACCGTGATCACGTGGGTTGCCGTCTTCGGTGCTCCCGCCGTGCTGATCTACCAGGGCTGGACGTACTGGGTGTTCCGCAAGCGCATCGGGACCCAGCACATCCCGGCGGTCCACGCACCATGACCAGGCATCTTTTCGGGGGTTCCGGGTGGCGGAGCCCCCGGCCCGGGGCGGAGCCCCGGTTGTCACAGCTTCCCGGGCGCGCAACCCTTCTCGCCTCGGAGTCCACCGTGGACTCAGCGCGGCCGGGAAAGGGCCCGCTCGGCGCATTGCCGGCCCTCGTGCCGGCCGTGCGCCGAGCGCTGGCCCTGGTGGGCTTCCTGTCGTTCGTCAACGCCGCCGCACTGGTGGCACAGGCATTCCTGCTCGCCGACGTCCTCGCGGCGATCGTCGGAGCAGGTTCCGGGGGGCGCACCGCTCAGCTGGCCGCGCTGCTCGCGCTCGTCGTGACGCGCGCGCTGACCGGCTGGGCGGTGCGCACGGTCTCCGCCCGCGCCGCCGCGACCGCGCAAAGCGAACTGCGCGCCAAGGCCGTCGACCACGCGCTGCACCTCGGCCCCGAGTGGATCGCCCGGCGCGGCCACGGCGAGCTGACCGCGCTCACCACCCGCGGCCTCGACGCGCTCGACGCCTACTTCCGCGAGTACCTGCCCGCCCTGGTGACGGCGGCCGTCGTGCCCCTCGGCGCCGGCGCGGCGATCCTGTTCGCCGACTGGCCGTCCGGCGTGATCGTCGCGCTGACCGTGCCGCTGCTGCCGATGTTCGCCATCCTCGTCGGCAAGTACACCGCCGACCGCGTCGCGGGCGCGACCGACGCGACGCACCGGATGTCCGAGCGGCTCCTCGAACTCGTGCGCGTGCTGCCGGTGCTGACCGCGTTCCGCCGCGCGGAGGCGCAGGCCGAGACCGTCCGGCGGCTGTCGGAACGCCACCGCCGCGCGACGCTCAAGACGTTGAAGGTCGCCTTCTCCTCGGCGTTCGTGCTCGAACTGGTCGCGACGTTGTCGGTGGCGCTGGTCGCGGTCGTGATCGGCGTCCGGCTCGCCGGCGGCCACCTGCCGCTGGCCATCGGGCTCGGCGTGCTGATCCTCGCCCCGGAGTGCTATCAGCCGCTGCGCGCGGTCGGCGCCGCGTTCCACGCCAGCGAGGACGGCGTCGAAGCGGTCCGGCGCGTCGCCGACCTGCTGGCCCTCCCGGTGCGCGCCGAGGGAACCGCGATCCCGGTGGCGGGCGAGCTACGCGTCTCTTCTCTCCGGGTGGCGCGCCGCGGCGGCTTCGCCCCGGACGGCGAATCGTTCGCGGTCCGCCCCGGCGAGACGGTCTGGCTCCGCGCCCCGAGCGGCGGCGGCAAGTCGACGACCCTCTCGGCCCTGCTCGGCTTCGTCCCGGCGCACGACGGCGCCATCACCATCGGCTCGACGGACCTCGCCGACGCCGATCTGGCGCGCTGGCGTGCACAGGTCGCGTGGGTGCCGCAGTCGCCGGTGTTCGCCGGCGGCACGGTCCGCGAGGAGGTGGGCTCGGACGCGGGGCTCGCCGAACTCGGGCTGGCCGGGCTCGCCGACCGGCCGGTTTCCCGGCTGTCGCTGGGCCAGCGGCAGCGCGTCGCCGTCGCCCGGGCGCTGCACCGGGTGCGGCACGGCGCCTGGCTGCTGCTGCTCGACGAGCCGACGGCGCACCTCGACGAAGCCGGCGCACGCCTGGTGCTCGACGCGGTGCAGCACGCCGTCGACAACGGTGCGGCGGCGATCATCGCGGCCCACGAGCGCACCGCGGCGGTGGACCTGCCGTCCGAGGCCGTCGCGGCCGCCGAGGCGTCCACAGTGGACACTTCGGCCACGTCGCTGGGGTGGCGCGCGCTCCTCGACGGACGGTTGTTCGGCGGCGCCGCGCTGGGCGCGCTCGCGCTGTTGGCCGGCGTGGCGCTGACGGCGACGTCGGGCTGGCTCATCGCCAAGGCGTCCCAGCAGCCGCCGATCCTGACGTTGACGGTGGCGGTCGTCGGCGTCCGCGCGTTCGGGCTCGGCCGCGCGGGGCTGCGGTACGTCGAACGGTTGGTCACGCACGACGCCGCGTTCCGCATCGCCGGCCGCGTCCGCGTGCGGCTGTGGAACTCGCTGGTCCGGCTCGGGCCGGCTCGCAGCCTGCGCGCGGGCGAGGGGCATCGCCGGCTGGTCGGCGACGTCGACACCGTGCGCGACCTCCTGCCGCGGGTGGTGTCGCCGCCCCTGGTGGTGGCCCTGGTCGCGGCCGGGGCGATCGCCGTCCAGACGTGGGTGCTGCCGGCCGCGGGGTGGACACTCGCGGCGGCGGTGGCACTCGGGCTGTGCGCCCCGTGGGTCGCCCTGCGCGCCGAGCGCCGCGCCACATCGGCGCTGGCAGCCGGCCGCCGTGAGGTGGCCACCCGGGTCTTGGTGCTGTTCGAAGCGGCGGCTGAGCTGCTCGCGTTCGGGAGGGCCGTGGACCATCGCCGTGCCCTCGCGGACGCCGACACCCGCCTGGTGACGCAAGCGCGTCGCCAGGCGTTCGGCGCGGGCGCGGCGGAAGCGCTGGTCACGCTGGCCTGCGGAGCGGCGGCGGTCGTCAGCACGGCGCTCGCCGCGGCGGCGGTCGCGGCCGGGCGCCTCGACCCGGTCCTGGCGCCCCTGCTCGCCCTGGTGCCGCTCGCGCTGGCGGAGGTCCTCGCGCTGCTCCCGCCGGTGGCCCAGCACTGGGACACGCTGCACCGCGCGCGTCGCCGCCTCGCCGACGTGCCGGAAGCGCCGTCGCCGGTCCCGGGACCGGCGGTCGCGTTGCGGGGAGCGGACCTCGGCTGGCCGGGCGGCCCGGTGGTGCTGCACGACGTCGACGTGGATCTGGCGCCGGGCACGTACGCGGCGGTGGTCGGCCCGAGCGGGGCGGGCAAGTCGACGCTCGTGGCCGCGTTGCTGGGGTTCCTCCCGCCGCGGCGGGGCGCGGTCGCGGTCCCGGATGGCGTGGCATGGGCACCCCAGGAGCCGATGCTCGCGGCGACGACGATCGCCGAGAACCTCCGCCTGGCCCGCCCGACGGCGACCGAGGAGGAACTGCGCGCGGCGTTGCACGGCGCGGCGTTGACCGACGTCTCGCCGGAGACGGTCCTCGGCAGCGGCGGCACCGGACTGTCCGGCGGCCAGGCCCAGCGGGTGGCGCTGGCGCGGGCGCTGCTCGGGGCGCCGTCGGCGGGGCTGGTGTTGCTGGACGAACCCACCGCGCACCTGGACGAAGTGACGGCCCAGGCGGTACGCGCGCACCTGCGGGAGGCGCTGGCGGGCCGGACGGTGGTGCACGTGACCCACCGAGCGGACGAAGCGGCCGGAGCGGACGTGGTCCTCGAGCTCCGCGACGGCCGGGTCGTCACGCGGGTGCCGGTCTCGTGATCGATTCCCGCGGTGTCCTTGCCGTGCCGCCACCGCGCCGCGCGATAATGACGGAACTCATGGATCCGACGCTTGCCGCGCGGGCACTGTCCGCAGCCACCGAGATCACGAGCACCGCCCTGTCCGGCGACGACCCGGGAGCGGTGCTGGACACGGTCGTCGCAAGAGCCGCCGAACTGGCCGACGCCGACCTGGGCCTGGCCATGGTGAGCACGGAAGACGGCCGCGTGGTGGTCGAGGCCGCCCACTACGCCACCAGCGAGGGAGCTGACGACGAATCCGCCCGGCCCGGGGACCTGCCCGCGGAATCCACGGCTGCCGCGAGCAGTTCGGTGGAATTCCTGCGGGGCCTCGCCCTTCCCGCCGACTCCGCGGCCGGGCAGGTCGCCCGTGGCGGCGAACCCGTCTCCAGCGAAGACTTCACCGTCGACCCGCGTACGGCGCCCTACGTGCCTGCCGAACTCAACGGCTACGGGCCCTTCGCGGCCGCGCCGTTCGGCTCAGGTGGCCGGGTTCTCGGGTCGCTCACCGTCTACCGGAAGCGGGGGCGCGAGCCCTTCTCCGCCGGGACCGTCGAGATGCTCGTCGCCTTCGCCGCGCAAGCCGGCGTCGTCCTCGCGCTTGCCGAAGGCGCCAACGCGCGCCACCGGGTTGCTCTCTTCGAAGAGCGGGAGCGCATCGCCCGCGAGCTGCACGACGTCATCGTCCAGCGGCTCTACGGTGCCGGGATGCAGCTGGACCGCGTCCGGCGCAACATGCGCAAGCGGTTCGCCCAGGCGGACGGGGTCCGGCTGTCCGACGCCATCGACCAGCTCGACCAGACCATCGAGGAAATCCGCGGCACCGTGCGCGCGCTGCGGTCACCGGAGCCTCGCCACGACACCGGCACGCCCGCCGACCTCGCCGAGTCGGCGCGCGGCGAGGTTCGCATCGCCGGCGAGCTGCTCGGTTACCCGCCGACCCTGGAGCTGTCCGGTGAATTCGCCGACGTTCCCGCGGAACGCGCCGACCACATCCGGGCCGCGCTGCGGGAAGCATTGTCCAATGTGGTCCGGCACTCCGGCGCCAGCGAAACCCGCGTGACACTGACCAGAGACTCCGGCGGCGTGAAACTTCGCGTCCGCGACAACGGTTCCGGCGTTCCCCAAGGCGTCGCCACCCGCGGCCTGCGTCATCTCGCCGAACGCGCGGACGCCGCGGGCGGGAAGTTCTTCCTGAACTCCTCACCCAGCCTCGGCACACTCGTCGCGTTCGACCTGCCACTCGACTGACCGGTACTTCTGCGACTCATCCTTCTCGGGTCATCCAGCCTCCTTTCCACGTCCTCACCGTTGATCTTACCGGCTCGTCGAACATATATTCGACTCACGTCCGAGTGAATCTTCGCCGGAAAATGCCCTGATCGACATGGCGGACCGTGACGAGGTGCTGAAAAGGTCGCAGCGAACGGCGGATTGCGGACCCGCAGGTCGCGGCCGGTTTACTTCTCGCGCCGCGCGATCCAGGCGGCGGCCTGCGTCCGGCGCTGCATGCCGAGCTTCGCCAGCACCGACGTGACGTAGTTCTTGACCGTCTTCTCCGCGAGGAACAGCCGCTCGGCGATCTCGCGGTTCGACAGGCCCTGGCCGATCAGCTCGAGCACGTCGCGTTCGCGCTCGGTGAGCGTCGCCAGCTCGTCCGTCGGCGGGTGCCGCATCTTGTCCAGCACCCGCGTGGTGCTCACCGGGTCCAGCAGCGACCGGCCGGCCGCCACCTCGCGGACCGCGTTCACCACGTCCTGCCCGCGCACCTGTTTCAGCAGGTAGCCCGCGGCCCCGGCCATGATCGCGCCGACCATCGCCTCCTCGTCGTCGAACGCGGTGAGCATCAGGCAGGCCGGCGGGTTCGGCTTCGAGCGCAGTTCGCGGCAGAGCGTGACACCGTCGCCGTCGCCGAGACGGACGTCGACCACCGCGACCTCCGGCTCGACGTGCATCGCCACCGCCAGCGCCTCTTCGACGCTGCTCGCCTCGGCGACGACCTCGATGTCGGGCTCGTCGCCGAGAAGGTCGCGGAGCCCGCGGCGGACCAGTTCGTGGTCGTCGACGAGCAGTACCTGGATCGGCATACCCCGAGGCTACGGGGTGTGCGGCCGCCGCGGTGGCGGCCGGTCGGCACCATCACACGTGAATTACCTCAAAGGTGTGGCCGCGACCCCGTAACATTCCGGCCGGTACGCATTCCGGGACCGAAAATCCGAAGGTCGAGGCGGAAATGCGAAAGAATCACGGAACCCGCCGTTCTTCGTGGAGCGCTGGCATTTCCGGAATTTCGGAAAGGTCCGTAACAGTGTCGCCGAGGCCGCGATAGTAACCACGCAATCGCCCCAGATTCCGTTCGGAAGGAATTCCGTTGTCCCTGTTTCGTCGTGCCTTGACGACGGCCGCAGCCGTCGCCGGGTTCGCTCTCCTCGGCCCCGTCCCCTTCGCTTCCGCGCAGCTCGCGACGCCCTTGACCGGCGACGTGGACTGCAAGAACTTCCAGTACCAGGAGGAAGCCCAGGACGTCCTCGACGCCACGCCGGGCGACCCCTACCACCTGGACGACGACAAAGACGGAATCGCCTGCGAATCCCTTGCGCACCGTCCGAAGCAGCCGAGCACGACGACGTCGACGGCGAAAAAGCCCGCGCCGCCGAAGACGGCCACCAAGAAGCCCGCCACCGGCAACCAGGTGAAGGTCAAGCCGGCCGGCGGTGTCGCCACCGGCGGCGGTGAGCCGGACGAGGACGTCCCCGGTTTCCTCGTGCTCAGCGGCACGCTGCTCGCCGCGACGGTGTCCGGCGGCATGGTGCTCTACCTGCGTCGGCGCCCGAGTTGAGGCACCCGCGCCTGTGGCCGGCGGTCACGGCGGTCATCGCCGCGCTCGGCGTGGTCGTGGCCGTGGCCCTCGTCCTCGTCCTGTCGCCGAAGGCGCCGCAGGAGATCGCCCCGAGCCCGGCCGCCACGAATCCGGCGGGCACCGCGAGCGTCGCGGACACCCCGGCAACGACCGCCGACGGCCTCCCCGCGGCGAAACCGGCGTCCCTGAGCATCCCGGCGATCGGCGTGCGGGCCGAGGACATCAAGGACCTCGGCCTCACGCCGGACGGCGCACTGGAAGTCCCGGGCGACGCCACGACGGTCGGCTGGTTCACCGGCGCGCCGTCGCCCGGGGAGGCCGGCCCGGCGGTGCTGGCCGCGCACGTCGACTACAAGCACGTGCCCGGCGCCTTCTCCCGCCTGAAGGAACTGCGCCCCGGCGAGCAGGCCAGGGTCGGCCGCGCGGACGGGCGGATCGCCGTCTTCACCGTCTACCGCGTCGACCGCTACCCGAAGGCCGCGTTCCCGACCGACCAGGTCTACGGCGACACACCGGACCCCGAACTGCGGCTCATCACCTGCGGCGGGGTGTTCGACCGGGAGAGCGGCAACTACCTCGACAACGTCGTCGCCTACGCGAGGCTCACCGCCGTCGAGGCCTGAGCCAGGTCGATCCGCGCCAGTTCGAGCCGCCGGTAGGTGCGCTCCCCGAGGGACCAGACGTCCAGGACGTCACCATCGAGCTCGGGGTAGGCGATGACGAGGTGCTCGCCGCCGTAGGCGATGTCCACCGGCAGCCCGGCTTCGAGCTGCCAGCAGAGTTGCTGCTGCTTCGGGGTGAGCCGGCCCGCGTAGCGGTCGCTCATCGCCCGCGCGAGCTGGCCGCGCAGCAGCGCCGGGCCGGTCGCCGGGGCGGCCAGCAGCCGCTCGGCGTGGCCGGCGGGATCGGCCGGCCGGTCGCCGGGTTCCGGGTCGTGGACGGCCACCGTCGGCTCGGCCTGCTCACGGGCGGGGAGCACGATGCTGCCGTCCGCCGCGTGGTGGGTCGGCGCGTAACCCGCCTGGCGCAGGGCCGCCAGCGTGCCCGAGGCGTCCACAGTGGACGTCAACACGGTCGGGGCCACCGCGCGCAGGCCGAGTTTGGCGAGCTTCCGGTGCGCCGCGAGCTCGGCCAGCACGGCGGGTTCGCCGACGACCACGCTCGCGACGTCGATCACCTGCGCTTCGCCGTGCCGCCGCGCGACGTCGTTGACCAGGTACACCAGCGGCTGCGGCAGCTCGTCCGCGGCGACGGCACGCAGGTCGTCGAGCAGGCCGCCGGTCGTCGCGCCCTGGTCGAACGCCCGCCGCACGGACGCCGGCGAGAACCGCCAGCTGGTCGCGGTGCCCTGGGTCTCCCGGTCGGCGACGCGGTCGAGCAGCGCGGCGAGCCGGGTGTCGGGCGAGCCGGGCACGATCGCCGTCAGGTCCGTGCCGAACAACGCGGTCGTGCGCGCCCGCGAGACCAGTTCGCCGGTGACGTCGACGAGCCGCTCCGGGGCGAGCAGGGCGCGGCCGGCCGCGGTCACGGCGCCGTGCGCGACGACGCCGAGCAGTTCGCTTTCGTCGAGCGCTCCCCGGACGTACCCGGCGAAGTCGTCGGTCGGCAGCAGCGGCGCGTGCCACTCGGCGAGCCGGATCAGCGCGTCGACGTCGGTGACGGCGTCGCCGGGACCGAGCCGCGCCAGCAGCCGCACGACCAGCCGCCGCACCAGCGCGTCGACGTCGGTCTCGAACTCCGGGGGCGCCGGGTCCCACCAGGTCGTCAGGAGCAGGCGGTACAGCAGCGCGGGCTCCGGCCGGGCGAGGTCCGGGTCGGGTGCGAGCGTGGGCGCGGGCGGCTTCTGGCCCCGCCTCGGCGGCGGTGGCTCGTCGGCCAGCAGCAGCCCGGCCTGCGCGGCGAGGTCGATGGCCAGCTCGATCTCCGCCGGTGCGCCCCCGGTCTCCTTGGCGAGCTTCTTGACCAGCCGGGCGCCGATCGTGCCGTCCTTGAGCAGCGGCAACGGCTCCGCGGCGGCGAGGTCGAGGATCGCCGACACCCGGTCGAGCAACCGCAGCGCGGCAGCCGACGACGCCGCCTCGGCCGCTTCCGCCCCGGTGTGGGCGACGGCGTACGGCGGCTCCTCGGGCGTGAACGGCAGCTGGTGGTCCGGACCGCGCAGCGCGAGCGACACCTCGATCGGCATGGCCACGGTGCCGAAGTAGGTTCCGAACAGGAAGCCGTGGTCGAACGCCCAGCCCGCCGGCACCAGGCCCTCGACCTCGGGAACGCCGTCGGCCATGTCCAGCAGCAGCTTCCGCGTCTCCCCAGGCGCGGCGGCGAAGAGTTCGCGGACGCGCTCGCCGTCCCGGAAGAAGCGGACGAGCCCGAGCAGGAGTTCCGGCTTCCGGCCGGTGCCGGGCAACCCGAGAGCCCGCGACAGCGTCGTCAGCCGGTTCGCGCCGAGTTCCCCGAGCAGGTCCGCGACCGGCCTGCCGAGCCCTTCGACGCCGAAGCTGTTGCGGTGCAGCAATTCCGGCAGCTTGACGCCGCCATCGTCGCACCACAGCAGGGCGCGCTCGGTCAGTTCGTCCACCGAGGACTCGACGGTTGCGAGGTCCGTGCCGAGCAGCCGGGCGACTTCCCCGACGGGGGCCGGCCGCTGCCCGAGCGCGTAACACAGCTGGACGGCTCGCACGACCTGAACCAGCGGCATCGGCAGCGCGAGCAGCGCGGCATCGATGGACCCGGGCGACGCGAGCCGTGCGGCGACGACGTCGAGCCGCCGCGGCCACGGCTCCTCCAGCACGTCCGGCCGGTGGGCCAGCACCTTCGCCAGGGCGTTCTTGTCCAGGCCCGCGAGCCTGCCGAACAGTTCGTCGGCGGTGGTCATCGACCCAGGCTAGATCACCGTTCGCAGGCGACGCCGTCACCGTCGCGGTCGAGCCCGGACCGGTAGCCGGGTTCGCCGCGGTACAGCGGTGCCGCGCCGGCGGCCTTCGCGGCCGAGCAGTTCGCGTAGTAGGCGCTGTGGGCGGGGGCTTCTTCGGTGGCCTCCACAGGCGGCGGCGGGGGAGCCGCCTTCGTGGCCGGGGCCGGCTTCGGGGCCGGCTTCGGGGCCGGAGTGGGTGCCGGGGTGGGTGTCGCGACCGGCGCGGGCGTCGGCGCCGGGGCGGGTGCGTCGATGGTCCCGTTGCACGGCGGCCCCCACAGCCCGCTGACGGCGGTCTTCGCCGCGTTTTCGGTGGCGGCGAGTGCGGGCAATGCGGCGCCTGCCGCGTACTTCAGATAGCCGTTCTGAATCGCCAGAGTCGCGTAGTCCTGCCCGTCGGCCAGTGTCACCGCGATGCCCTGCGCGGTTTCCGTGCCGAGCGTGACGGTTTTGCCGGAAAGCGTCGAGGCGGCCCAGGCGAGCGATTCCGCGGCGTAACAGCCGTTGCCGGCGAGAGGGGCGATCGCGCCGAGGACGTGCACCGTTTTGCTGGTCCCGTCACTGCCGTTGACGACGACGGTCGCGCCGTCCGGCACGCTGGTGACGGTGTAGGTGACGGCCACCGGCGTCGGCGTCGGGGACGCGGTCGTGCTGGTGGGCGGGGGTGTCGAGGACGCCGGAGCGGCGGCGGTCGTGAGCTTCGGCTCGGGTGCCTCGCCGAAGATCGCGCCGAGCACGAACAGGACCGCGAACGCGGCCAGGACGATCTTCAGCCAGTTCGGAAAGCGCTTCTTCGGCTGCATGCGGGATTTCCTCGTTCCTCGAGCGACGTGCCGACGGTGTACTCGGGAAATCTCCCGCCCTTGTTACGCACAAGCTGGTGATCGACCATCAGTCGTTATCCGGCGGAATGTTGCCGTCACGATCACGTCACGAACCACGGCCGCGCACCGAAAAGGTGTCACAACGGCGGATCGGGAAACGACCTGCGGACGTGATCGAATCCCTCCCGCTGCTCGGCGCCGGCGGTTGTCCCGCGCACGGCCTCGACTTCACCGCTGTGGACATCCGGACCACCGGCCTGCGCCCGGGCCGCGTCGTCGAACTCGCCGCGGTGCGGGTGCACGCGGACGGCTCGCTCGCCGGTGAGCTGTCGACGCTGGTGGACCCCGGCCCCGGGGTGCCGCTCGGCCCGGCGCTCGTGCACGGCATCACGCGCGGCGAACTCGACGGCGCGCCGCCGTTCGGCGAAGTGCTGGGGCCACTGCTCGACCTGTGCGCCGGCAGCGTGATCGTGGCGCACGACCCCGCCTTCGCCGGGTCGTTCCTCGACCGCGAGATCGGGGCCACCGGCGTCCGGGTGCCCGCCCTGCCGGGCGTCTCGGTGCCGGCGGCCGCCCGGTCGGTGGTGCGGCTGCCCAACTACCGGCCGGCCACCGTGGCGCACGCCCTCGGCGTGCCCGCCGGGCCCGGGTCGTCCGCGTTGTCGGGGGCGAGGACGCTCGCCCGGCTGGCGACCGTCCTGTTCGGGCGGTACGGCCTGACGTTCGCGTCGCCGCCGGTCTTCCCCGGCCTGCCGCGGTTCGCCGGCGGCCGGCTGCTGCCCCGCGCCGAGGAGCTTCCCGCCGAGCCGGGGTGGATGGCCGAGGCCGTCGAGCGGATCCCCGACGACGGGGCCGGGAACGCCTACCTGGACCTGCTGGCCGGCGTCGTCGCCGACCAGCACCTGACGCCCGGCGAGGTGACGGCCTTGGCCGCGTTGGCGAGCGAGGCCGGGTTGTCCGAAGCGCACGTGCGGTCGACGCACGAGCAGCTGGTGACCGCGTTGCGGCAGATCGCGGAACGGGACGGCGTGGTGACCGCGGCGGAAGCGCGCGAGCTGCGGCAGGTGGCGACCGCGCTCGGCGTCGCCGCCGCCGGTGACCTGCGGCCGGCTGCCGGTGGGAAACCGACCCGCGTGCTGGTGCTCGGCACCAGCGTGGCGGCGGACCGGTTGCGAGCCCGCGTCCTCGCCGAGGGCGTCCAGCTGGCCAAGAAGCTGACCGCGAGCGTCACCCACGTCGTGGCTGACGAGACTGTGCCCGCGAACGACCCCCGGCCGGCGCGGGCCGCCGAGCTGGGTGCCGTGCTGCTCGACGTCGGCGTCGCACCGGTGGCCCTCGGCTTCGACCCGCCGCCCGCGCAACCGGCCCTGGCGTCCGTGGTGTCCGCGGTGTCCGCGGCGACGTCGAAGCTGGTCGGCGGGCGGGTCCTGATGGGGATCGGGCTGCTGCTGATGTTCATCGTCGTCGTCGCGATGTTCGGGGGGACGCCGGTGGGTGCCGGGATCTTCTTCGCCGTGTTCGGGGTGGGGGCGCTGCTCGGCGGCTGGTGGCTCGCCGAGCCCGCGTCGCGCTAGCCTCGGTGCGGTGCCACGACTGATCCACTTGAACGGTCCGTCCGGGATCGGGAAGTCGACGATCGCGCAGACCTACGCCGAGCAGCACCCCGGGGTGCTGAACCTCGACACCGACCGGGTCGTCTGCCTGATCGGGGGCTGGCGGGACACCTTCTTCCAGACTTTCCAGGCCGCGCAGCTGCTCGCCGTCGCCATGGCCGAGACGCACCTGCGGACCGGGCACGACGTCGTCATGCCGCAGCTCGCCACCCGGGTCGCCGACGTCGAGCCGTTCGAGACCGCTGCCGGGAGGTGCCACGCCGAATACCGGGAAATCCTGCTCACCGCCGACAAATCCGTCGCCTGCGGGCGGTTCGCCGCGCGGGCCGCGGACGGCGCTGCCGCGACCAAAGGCGTCGACGACGTCGTGCAGGAACGCGGCGGGACGGCCCTGGTCGAACGGATCCACGACCAGCTCGCCGCCTACCTCCCGCAGCGGCCCGGCTGCGCCGTCGTGCGGACCGACGGGTGCGCCCGGGGACACCTACGACGCCGTGCTCGCCCACCTGCGCGCCGGCTGAGCGGGTCCGGTTCACTGGAGTCATGGCAATTCCGGAGCTCGCGCTGCGGCAGATCGAACGGTGGTGCGCGCAGCGCGTCCCCGAGCACCTCCAGGACCGGATCCGGGTCGAGTGCCGGACCCGGGGCCGCGCGGTGACCATCGTCGAATGCCGCGCGCCGTGGTCGCCGCAGGCCGGGCCCGACTGGACCGAGCAGAAGATCGCGCAGCTGCGGTTCGACGAGTTCGGGATCTGGTCGGTGTGGTGGGCCGATCGGAACGGGCGGTGGCTGAGCTACCCGGACGCGCCGGTCGCCAGCACGCCGCCCGCGTTGCTCGCCGAGATCGAACGCAATCCCGGCGGGGTGTTCTGGGGCTAGTACTACAGGGACACTTGTGCGCGCGACCTGGCAAAACCCGGCTGGCCGGTCTGCCGCAGCTGTCGTGAGGCGCATCAGCGCCAACCGCAGCGGCCAACTCACCCGAGTGCCCGGCGAGTTGGCCGTTCCGGTGCGTGAGTTGGCTGCTGCGAGCGGTGAGTTGGCCGTTCCTGTCCCGGCAGACCAGCCACCACGGCCACGCCGACCGAAGAACTGTCCCTGTAGTACTGGTCCTGGACGGTGGTCAGGCCGGCGGCGGGAAGCGGACCTCGTTGCGGTCGATCTTCGTGTGGGCCGCGGCGGCCAGGTCGACGCCGAGGCGGTCGGCCAGCTGCAGCAGGTACAGCGTGACGTCGGCGATCTCGTCCAGCACCTCGGCTTCCAGCGCCGGATTCTCGCGCCACGCGTCGGATTCTTCGGGGGTCAGCCACTGGAACAGCGAGGTCAGCTCGCCGACCTCGCCGGAAAGCGCCATCACGAGGTTCTTCGGGGTGTGGTACGGCTCCCAGGCGCGGGCCGCCGCGAAGCCGCGCAGCCGCTGGGTCACGTCGTCGAAAGTCACGGCGCGATTATCCCGGTGGTCACGCTGCGCTAACGGCCGTATGGCGGATTGGCGTTGACCGGTAAATCTCTCACTCAATAGGTTGAACTTCGTCGGGATTCTTGCGGGGACCAAGGCTGGGAAGGGAACGTCTTGAAGTACCTGCGATCCGTCCGCGGCCGCATGCTGGGCATCGCGTTCATCCCCGGCGGCGCGCTCGTCGCCGTGGCTGTCGTGATCGCGATTCTCCTGATCCACCAAGCGGTTCGGACCCGGGACATGGCCGTCGAGACGGCGACCGCCGCCGACCGGACGGCCCGCGCGGTGGTCGCGCTGCAGGGCGAGCGGAGCGCGGCGATGGCCGCGCCCGAGCAGCGGAGCGCCGCGTACGCGAATTACACCCAGCGGATCGAGTCCGCCATCGCCGGGCTGCGCGACTACGCGCGGCACGCCCCGGACGCCGAATCCGCCTACCAGCAGACGACCGCCGTCGAGCTGCTTTCCGTCGCCGAGGGCATGGATCGCTCCGATTCCCTCGCCCTGGCCGGGCTGGACGATGTGACGCGGGGATCTTTCACCTCCGCCGTCGCCTCCTACCGGGCCGACCTGGCCCGCGTCGTCCCCCAGCTCACCGAGAGTGGCCGGATGGCGTACGAATCGCTCACGCGCAGCGCCGAATGGAGCAGGCTCGCCGCCGCCGAGAACGCTTTCACCGCCGCCGAAGCGCTTCCGGTCGCCGAGCACGCTTGGCGCAGCGCCGCCTACTCCGTGTCCGCTCAGCTGGGCCTGATGTACACGCAGCAGAGCCAGTACGCCGTGCAGCTGACGCTCGACGACGGCCGCCGCACCCTCGCCGGCGCCCTCGCGGCGGGGACGGCGCTCCTGCTGTTCGCCGGGCTCCTGATGGTGGTGGTCCGGCGGCTGGTGGCGCGGGTGCCGGTGCCCGTCGTGCCGATCATGGTGCCGACCGTGCACCCGGCCATCCCGCTGCCCCGACACGCACGGTCACGACGGCCGGGACTCCCGGATCCGTGGCCACTGAAAGCCGTGTTCGACGACTTGCGACGCCAATGAACTGTTCACGCAAAGTGACTGATTACTCCGAAAAGAGCACGCGGTTGGCCCACACGCGTGGCCACGGCCGTCGGGCACACTGGTGCGCGTGAGTCCCCACTCGGATCTTCGCCCCTACCTGCGCACTTTGGACGCGGAGACGCTGGCGGACCTGCTGCACGCCCAAGCCGAGCGCGATCCCGAGCTGCGGCATTCGCTCGAACTGCGCGCGGCCACCCAATCCGGTGACGTCAGCGAGGCGCACCGGCTGCTCGACACCGCGGTCACCGACGGGAACGTCGAGTACACCGCCAAGATCGGCGCGGTCCTCGACACACTGCAGCGGATGCTCGACGCCGGCAGCCGCGCCGACCTGGCCCCGCTGGCCCGGCGCACGGTCGACGACATCAGTGAGGTGCTGGAGCAGTCCGGCGACCACCCCGGCGACCTGGCCGACCGGCTGGACCGGGCCGTGGAGCTGTACGCCCGCGCGTGCGCCGCCCGGCCGCCGGACCCGGAGAAGCTGGCCGGCTGGATCCTCGAGGTCGAGTTCGACGGCCCCGGCCGCCCGGTGATCGACCTCGCCGAGTTCGCGACGGCGCTGGGCGAGCCGGGCCTCAAGCGGATCAAGTCCACTGTGGACGACGTGCTCGCGGCGAACGGGCCGGGACACCGCCGCGACGTGGCCGAACGGCTGCGGGAACAGCTGGCCGAGGTGCTCGGCGACGTCGACGAGCTGGTGGCGATCCTGTCGGCCAAGCCGCCGCGGGTGGACGTCAGCCTCAAGATCGTCCGGGTGCTGCGGGCCGCCGGCCGGCACAGCGAGGCCATCGCACACGCCGCCCGCGCGCTCACGCACGACAAGAATCCGCCGGCACCGGAGCCGGAAAGCGAAACCGCCCGCCGTCGCAAGGAATTCGACGCCAAGCCGGATCGCGAGACGTTCGCCGCCCTGCGCGAGGCCGCGACGGCCGACGGGAAGTGGACGGTGCAGCGCCGGGACGCGCTGGCGTGCCTGCGCGAACGTGCCGCCGAGGGTGTCGAGCAGGCGGACGAGCTGGTCCGGGTCCTGCTGGACGACGGCCGTCCCGACGAAGCCTGGCGAGCTTGTGTCCGATTCGGCGCGTCCGCCGAGCTCAAGCTCGAACTGGCGGAACAGCGGGCGGCCGAGCACCCGGCCGAGACGATCCCGGTCTTCCGCGAGCACGTCGACGAGTTGATCGAGCGCAAGGATCCGCAGGCCTACCAGGACGCCGCCCGCCGGTTGAAGCTGTTGCGCACCTTGCACAAGCGAGCCGAGACCTCCGAAGAATTCACCGCTTACCTGGCTGCACTGGTGGAAAACCACCGGCGGAAAACCCGTCTGATCACGGAAATCCGGGCCGCCAGGATCGCCATGCCAAAGGCCGTAACCTCCCCGCGCGCACCTCGTTGACCCAGTCGAACCGGTGTTTCACGTGCACCGGGACATCGTGAACGCGCCAGGCGTCGCGGTGGCCCGGTTCCGTCGTCCGGCTCGGCGCCTCCCCGCCGGGCACGCGGCGGGACCCGCGCCAGGGCCACCGCGACCCGTTCGCGGTGAGGTGAAAGCATGAAGCCATGAGCCCGGTCAGTCGCGCCCGCAAGAAGCCGCCGCAGCCCGTCACCCACAGCGTGACCGGCCTGTTCAAGGACGTCCTGAACGACTTCTCGGCGCTGGGCGCCGACCCCGCGCCGGTCGACGTCGAACTGCTCGCCTCCGAGGTGCTCGGCCAGTTCCACGACGTGCCCGTCGAGGCCGGCGAAGAGCCGCTCGGCCTGGAGCTCATCGCCTTCGCGCAGCGCAAGATCACGCCCGGTGCCGCCGCGCTGCTGGCCGCGCTGAAGGTTGTCGCCGAGACCGACGTCGAGCGCAAGGCCGCCGACGCCGGGCTGCAGGTTGTCCTCGGCCGCGGGATCCCCGCACCCACCTGGGCCGACGGGCTGGGCCGGGCCACCGCCGGCGAGTGCTGGCGGACCGGGGACGTCTACGGCGACGAGTCGTCCCTGCTCTGCGTCTTTTCCCACGGCGACCAGGCATACGGCCTGCTCGCGCTGCTCGACTTCACCGAGGGCGGCCGGGTGCGGGACCTCGTCGTGATCGACGGGCCGGCCGATGTCGTCGCCGAGATGCGGGAGCAGTCCGACGCCGATCCGGAGCTGGTCCTCTTCGAGGCCGTCGACCCCGCCGAGGCCCACCGCCTGATCGCGGACGGCCTCGCCGCCACCGACCACCTCGACGAGGCCGACGTCAGCGAGGACTACGCCCGCTTCCACGCGGTCGCGCTCACCTGGTGCCGCGCGCTGCCGGAGCCCGCGCTCGTGCCCGAGGTGGCCGAGTGGTCTGAGACCGAGCGCGCCGCCGTCGTCGAGCAGTTCGTCGCGGCGAGCGGTGAAGACGCCGACGCCGCCCGCGCGCTCGGGGGCCTGCTGCTGGAGCATGGCCTGCGCACCGACCCGGGCAACCCGCTGCGCGTCGGGCCCGAGAAGATCGCGCGGTTCCTCGAAGGGCTGCTCGGCGAGGAGTACGAGCTCGACGCCGACCACGAGGACGCCGTCGAGCCGGTCGTGCTGGCCTGGGTGCAGTGGACGGGCGAGCGGGCGCACCTGACCGAGACCGCGATCGCCGCCCTCGACGAGGCCGTCCAGGACTACCTGAGCGAGTACGCCGACGAGGACGACTCCCCGCTGGAGCGCTACTTCGCCGACACCGGCGACCTGTCGCCGACCGAACTGGCCGACGCGCTGGAGCGCCGGATGTTCGCCGTGCCGTCGCTGACCACGGAGATCGACGAGGAAGAGGTCGACCTCGACCCGACCGACCCCGACCAGCGCCGCGCGCTCGTCATCGCCGAGGCCGACGAGGACGAGGAAGAGCAGCGGCTGATCCTGCGCGCGACGATCGTCGACCAGCTGTGGGACAACGAGCCCGCCGAGGTCTGGCCGGCCGTCGAACGCCTGCAGGAGGGCGAGCTCGACCGCGGCGAAATCTTCGAGCAGCTGATCGACGCGCTGGAAAACAGTCTCATCGACGCGGAAAACCTCGAATACGACGCCGACGCCTACCTCGAGGCGCTGGCCGAGCTCTGACCCGCTAGGGGAGGGGGCCTGCCGGTTCGGCGGGCTTCCCCTTGCGGCGGCGCTCCTGCAGCCGGTCGTCGAAGTCGACGACGAACGTTCCGGCGGCCATCGCGATCAGCAAGGCCAAACCGAGCACCGCACCGACCCACGTGAGGATCATCGTGAACATCGTGGGCCTCCTCCCCAGCTCAGAGCCGTTTTCCTGACTCCTTCAGGGTCGCTTTCACCGCAGCCGCCCGGTATCGGCCAACCGGTTACGGCTGAACGGCCCGCCTCGGCCGATCGGCCGGATTCCGGCGCGGAGAGTCGCGAGCCCCCGACGAATCGTGCCCGCCCACTCGCTGAGCGTGCGAATGTGCGGCATGTGGGTGACGAGGCCAGTCACCACCGTCGTGAGTGGTAATTAGGGTTCTAACCCGAATTACCACTCACGAGAGCCGCGGCAGGCCACTCACGCGCGGGTCAGAGCTTGCGCAGGCGGACGCGGTTGATGGTGTGGTCGCAGTCCTTGCGCAGCACCAGGGTCGCCCGTGGCCGGGTCGGCTTGATGTTCTCCATCAGGTTCGGCTCGTTGATCGAGTGCCACAGGTGCCGTGCCTCGGCGCGGGCCTCGTCGTCGGGCAGGCCGGCGAAGTGGTGGAAGTGCGACGCCGGGTCCGCGAACGCCGTGTGCCGCAGTTCGAGGAACCGCTCGATGTACCAGCGCTGGATGTCGTCGGTGTGCGCGTCGACGTAGATCGAGAAGTCGAACAGGTCGGAGACCATCAGCCGCGGCCCCGGCTGCAGCACGTTCAGGCCCTCGAGGATGAGGATGTCCGGCTGCTGCACCACCTGCTCCTGACCGGGCAGGATGTCGTAGGCCAGGTGCGAGTACACCGGCGCGGTGACGCGCTCGGCGCCCGACTTGACCTCCGTGACGAACCGCAGCAGCGCGCGACGGTCGTAGCTCTCCGGGAAGCCCTTGCGGTGCATGATCCCGCGCCGCATCAGCTCGGCGCGCGGGTGCAGGAAGCCGTCGGTGGTGACCAGGTCGACGCGGGGGTGGTCCGGCCAGCGGGCGAGCAGCGTGCGCAGGATGCGGGCGGTGGTCGACTTGCCGACCGCCACGCTCCCGGCGATGCCGATCACGAACGGGACCTTCGTGCCGCGGGAGTCGTCACCGAGGAACGTCGTCGTCGCCTCGTAGAGCCGCTGGCGCGCGGCGACCTGAAGGTTGATCAGGCGGGACAGCGGCAGGTAGACGTCGGCCACCTCGGCCAGGTCCACCTGCTCGCCGAGGCCGCGCAGCCGCAGCAGCTCGGGCGCCGTCAGCGGCAGCGGAGTCGAGCTCCGCAGTTCTTTCCATTGTTCCCGGTGCAGCTCGACATACGGGCTGAGTTCGCGAACCCGGGTCATCGCACACTCCTCCGGCCGTCGCCTGCACTGGCGGACGTTCACCTGCGTGATTAACGGTAGGGCTTACGGCTGGTGAAAGCGCTGTGACGTAGTCCACCCCCCATTCGGGGTTGATCACCGAGCGTCACGGGTTTTCGAAGACCTCGGCCCAGGCCGCGGCGACCTGCCGGGCGCAGGTCGCGGGGGCGACGCCGCCGACGCCGGTGCCGAGCCCCGGCATCGCGATCGTGCCGACGAACTCCCGCACCGGGCCGTGGTCGAGCCGGCCGTCGCGCCACGTCAGGAACACCGCGCGGGCCGCCAGGTACGGGTGGACGGTGTCGGCGGGCAGCCGTTCGCCGGGCTCCCGCATGGTCGGTGCGCTGATCAACCAGGCCGGCTCGGCTTCGCCGGTCGGCACCACCACGGCGTCGCCGATCGGCAGCTCACCGCCGTGGAAGGCCAGGACGGCGCTGCGGACGCTCTGCTCCACGCCCGGGAACGCCCGCGCGTAGACGGCGTCGATGCCGCCGCGCATCCAGCCGTAGGAGTTGGCCGGGCTGACCACGGCCTGGGCGACGACGTCGAGCACCGACCCGCGGTGCACCCGGACCCGGCCGGCCAGTTTCTGCGCGGCGGCGGTCCAGGCATCGGCGAGTGGGTCATCGACGGCGCACAGCACCAGCTCCGGTGTGCGAGGGGCGAGCGGCGGCTTGGTGCCCTCATGTCCGGTGTGCGTGCCCGATTCGGCGGTCACGCCCTCAGCATCGCAAAAAATGCCACCCGGCGTAACCGGTTCCCGTACCGGCTGTCCGAGTGAATGTCGCCACGGCCAGGCCCCGTAGCCTGGGTGCTGTGTCACGGATCGCATACTTCGGCCCCCGAGGGACCTTCACCGAACAGGCCGCGCGGGTGCTCGCCGCCGGCGAAGAACTGATCCCGGTCGAGACCGTCCGGCTCGCGATGACGGCCGTCCGCAAGGGCGAGGCGGACGCGGCGTGCGTCCCCATCGAGAACTCGGTCGAAGGCGTGGTGCCCACCACGCTCGATGCGCTCAGCGAGTCGACGCCGCTGGTCGCCGTCGCCGAGACCATCCTGCCGATCCACTTCAGCGTGCTGACCCGGCCCGGTGGCGGCGAGATCCGGACCGTCGCCAGCCACCCGCACGCGTTGGCCCAGGTCCGCGAGTGGCTCGAGGGGAATCTGCCGGGCGCGCACCCGGTGGCGTCGTCGTCGACGTCCGCCGCCGCGGTCGGCGTGCTGGAGGGCGACTTCGACGCGGCGGTCTGCGCACCGGTCGCGAACGAGCACTACGGCCTCGAGGTGCTGGCCACCGAGGTCGCCGACGTCACCGACGCGGCGACGCGGTTCCTGCTGGTCCGCGCGCCGGGCGAGCTGCCGGAGCCGACGGGCGCGGACCGGACGTCCGTGGTCGCCGCGGCCACGAACCGCACCGGTACCCTCGCCGAGCTGCTCACCGAGCTGGCCAGCCGCGGCATCAACCTGACCCGGCTCGACGCCCGGCCGACGCGCAGCAACTTCGGCGAGTACCGCTTCTTCATCGACTTCGAGGGCCACGTGGCCGAGCCGCGGGTCCTCGACGCGCTGACGGCGTTGCGCCGGCACTGCCGCAACCTCCGGTTCCTCGGCTCGCACCCGCGGGCCGACGGGACCCGCACCACGATCGAGCAGGGCTTCGGCAACGACGACTTCGTCGAAGCGGCCGTGTGGGCCGACGCGGTCCGCAAGGGGGACCTGGCGTGAGGCTGCTGCTCATCCGCCACGGGCAGACCGACGGGAACGTCCGTGGCGCGCTGGACACCGCCCTGCCCGGCCCGCCGCTGACCGACCTCGGCCGCCGGCAGGCGGACGCTCTCGCGGCGCGGCTGGCGGAGGAACCGCTGGTCGCGGTGTACGCGTCGCAGGCGACGCGCGCCCAGCAGACGGCGGCGCCGCTGGCCGCGCGGTTCTCCCTGGACGTGCAGGTCGTCGACGGCGTGCACGAGGTCGTCGCGGGCGACCTCGAAGGGGCGACGGACCACGCGTCGATCCGGACCTACATGGACACGGTCCGGCGCTGGACGCTCGGCGAGCTGGCGCCGTCGCTGCCCGGCGGCGAGAACGGCACGAGCGTGCGCACCCGGATGCTGGACGCGGTCGGCCGGTTGCGGGCCAAGCACGAGCAGGCCGACCCGGACGGCGTGATCGCACTGGTCAGCCACGGTGGCGCGATCCGGCTGGGCGCGGAATGGCTGGCCCCGAACGTGCACGCGGACGTCGCCAACGCGGCGCTGATCCCGAACACCGGGCTGGTGGAGCTGGTGGCGCAGCCGGACGGTCGGTGGCGGTGCCTGACCTGGGTCGACACGCCGCTCTGAACGCCACGAACGTGTGATCCTGTCACGTTTAGAACACGTTCGGTGGGGAATTTACGAAAGCAGCCAACCCGCCCGCGACCCGGTACGTCTACCCCAGTAGCACCACACCAGGGAGGCGATTGACATGAAGCTTTCACGGTTGTTCCCGGTCGTCGCGGCCTCGGCGGGAGTCCTCGCGCTCTCCGCCTGCGGCGGTGGCGGTACCACGAACGCGGCGAGCAGCTCCACGGCGTCGACGGCGTCGACGGCGTCGTCCTCGGAGACCGCCACCACCACGGTCACCACCGCCACGTCGAGCCCCGCTTCGACCCCGGCCGCCCAGCCCGCGGACAACGGGCTGTGCAAGTCCGGGGACGTCAAGCTCTCGCTCGGCCAGGGTGACTCGGGCGCCGGCTCGACGTACCGGCCGCTGCTCATCACGAACTCCAGCGCCAAGCCCTGCACCATCCAGGGGTTCCCCGGCGTGTCCTATGTGGCCGGTACGGACGGGCACCAGGTCGGCAAGGACGCCTTCCGCGAAGGCACCAAGGGCAACGCCGTCAAGCTGGACCCGGGCCAGACCGCGGCCGCCGACATCCAGTTCGTCAACGTGCGCAACTACGACCCGGGCACCTGTCAGCCGACGCCGGTCAAGGGCCTGCGCATCTACCTGCCGCAGGAGACCGCGTCGAACTTCGTGCCGAGTGACGGCACCGGCTGCGCGAGCACGAAGATCCCCGGCAACCAGCTCGCGGTGAAGACGGTCCACCCCGCTTAGATGCGGCCGCAGATCTCCTTGGCCTCGGTCAGGTGCCGCTGGCCGGAGATGTCGTTGAAGTGCAGGCTCAGCACCATCCGGCTGACGCCGTCGATGTGATCGGCCAGCGGCTGGTAGTTCGCGTTCACCTGGGCGGCGGCCGCGGACAGCTCGCGCGCGGCCATCATCCGGTGCAGCCGCTCCGAGCTGAGGCTGGGCGTCAGCGACGGCCGCGTGTCCCGGCTCGTGTCGGGCAGCTCGCCCACGCGGTCGAGCGCCTGGCACGCCGCGACGGCGTCGTCGAGCGCGCCGGCGTGCACCCCGGACAGTCCCCACAGGAGCCCGAGCACGCTGCCACCCAGCACGAACCCGGCCACCGCGGACAGCACGAGCAGCCGGCGTGACGGCGGGGGTGACTTGGACTCGGCCTCCTCCGAAGACTCGTCGAAGTCGGGATCGGCGTCGGTGCCGGTCCCCGGGTCCACGGTGCGCATGACTGCCTCCTCACCACCTGGGTGAGGAGCTATTTCAGCTCACATTCCCGGATCGTGGTGCGTCAGGGCCGCGGCTGAGTCCGATTTGTCACCGAGGGAGAAGCGCCGCAACGCGCCGAACGCGAACGCGGCGACCGCCAGCATCGCCACGCCGGACACCGCGAAGGTCCGCGCGGCCGAGCCGAGCCGCTCGGTCAGCACGCCGCCCAGCAGCGCGCCGAGCGGGATCGCGCCCCAGACGACCGTGCGCCACACCCCGAGCACCCGGCCGAGCAGCTCGCCGGGCACGAGCGTGTGGCGGGCCGTCGCGAGCACGACGTTCACCGCCACCACCGCCGCCGCGAACAGCCCGAACAGCGCCGCGCCCACGACCGGCGAGCGCACCAGGCCCATCCCGCCGAACCCGAGGCCGCAGCAGACGATCCCGCCGGTGACGACCGGGAGTCGGCCGGCCGCTCGCACCAGCCGCGGGGCGACGCCCGCGCCGAGCAGCCCGCCGATCCCGCCCACGAAGGCGAAGAACCCGAACGTCGCGTCGGACAGGTGGAGGTCCTCGAGCGCGTACAGCACCAGCTGCGCCTGTGCGAGCTCGCTGACCAGGCTGAGCAGCCCGGCGACGACGACCAGCCGGAGCAGCAGCGGGTGCCCGCGCAGCCAGCGCAGGCCTTCGGCGAGCTCGGTGCGGAGTTTCGCCGGTTCGACCGGCGTCTCCGCTTTCGCGCGGTAGGTGCCGGCCAGCCCGAGCAGCACCGCCGCCGCGATCGCGAAGCCGGCGGAGTTGAGGATGAACGGGAAGGCGGCGAAGAGCGCGAACGTCAGGCTGCCGACCGGGCCGCCGAGGAACGTCTGGCCGACGATCTCGCAGGCCTGCAGCTTGCTGTTGGCCGCGTCCAGTGAACCGTCACCGACGACCGCCGGGATCAGCGCGTTCGCCGCGCTGTCCGCGATCGTCTCGGCCGTCCCGATGATCAGCGCGGTCAGGTAGACCAGCCAGATCGTGCTGCCGCCGGCGGCGACGAGCACGGCCAGCGCGCCGACGGCGGCGGCCCGGGCGGTGTTCGCGACGATCATCGCGCGCCGCCGGTCGATCCGGTCGACCAGCGCGCCGGCGACCGCGGCGAACAGCAGCCAGGGCAGGAACTGGGTGGCGGACAGCCCGGCGATGAGCACCGGATCGCGCGTCAGCGTCGTGGCCAGCAGGGGTAGGGCCACCTTGCCGATGCCGTCGCCCAGGTGGGACGCCGCGCTCGACGTCAGCAGCCACGTGAGTCTCCGCGCGTTGTCCATCGTCGCCCCCGGCACACATCGCAGTCACCCAGCTACTTCGGGTAACAGGATAAGGGGTGCCGTCACCCGATCGTGGTCACGTATTACTACTGGGTGCGCTCAGCCCCAGCCGAGCTCGTGCAGCCGGGCGTCGTCGATGCCGAAGTGGTGGCCCAGCTCGTGCACGACGGTGATGAGGACCTCTTCGACGACCTCGTCCTCGTCTTCGCACATCGACAGGATCGGCTGCCGGTAGATCGAGATCCGGTCGGGCAGCACCCCGCCGTACGACGACGTCCGCTCGGTCAGCGCGATGCCGTGGTAGAGCCCGAGGATGTCCGGGGCCTCGTCGTTGAACTCTTCGACGAGCACGACGACGTTGTCCATCGCGCGCGCGAACTCGGGCGGCACCTCGTCCAGGGCTTCGGAGACCAGCTCTTCGAAGCGCTCCCGGCTCATCTCGACCGGCATCAGCCGCCCTGCTTCGCCGTCGTCGGGGCGGAACCCGGCGTGGCCGGGCCACCGCCGCCATCGGACGGCGGGCCGCCGTCGGGGGCCGCCGGGGCGCCCTTGAGGCTGCCGGTCACCGCCTGCAGGCCGCTCTTGTCGGGCAGGGCCGACGCGACCTTGCAGTTGACCTTGGCCGAGCCGGCGTCCCAGCTTTCCTGCTCCCGCAGGTCCCAGGTCAGGATCAGCTTCTTCGCGTCGAGTTCGGCGCCGCCGCTGTAGACGAGAGCCGCCCTGTTGCACTCGGTGTCGAGCCAGGCCTTCTGGTCGTCCTGCGACGGGTAGGCGTCCTTGAACTTCGACTTGAGGTCCAGGGTCGCGACGATCTCGTACGAGTGCGGCTTCGTGCAGTCGATCGGATCGCCGACGCCCTTGCCGAGCAGCGCCAGGCAGGTGCCCGGGTCGAAGACCAGCGACTGGTCCTGCTCCTTGGCCGGCCCGGTGGTCGGCAGCAGCTTGCCACCGGAGCCCGCCCACTGCAGGCCGCACCGCAGCTGGCGGTCGCCGTCCTCCCACTGTGACGGCGTCGGGCGGAGCAGGTTCGTCGTGAGCTTGCCGTACGGGTCGAGCTTGTGCCCGAGGTACGGCTTCACGTCCGCGGTGCATTTCTGCTGCGCGATCTGCTGCCACTGGTCGAGCGACGGGACGGGCGCGCCCTCCGGGAACTGGGCGCCGATGTCCACGAGCGTGGTCACCTCGAACAGGTGCGGCTGGGTGCAGGCCACCTTGCGTGCGTCGCTCGCGTCCGGATTGTCCCAGGTCAGGCAGCTGCCAGGCGGAGAGTGGAACGCCTCCTGGGCCGCCGCGGACAGCTTGCCGGCGCCGCCGCCGGCCCCGCCGGTGATGCCGTCGCTCCACGAGAACACGACGCTGAGCGCGAGCGCGATGAGCGCGCCCGCGAAGATCCCGCCCATCACGACGCGAGTACGCAACGTCTGCGTGGCGGTGGGGAACCGATCGGCGCTGGAGGACATCGCAGTCCATGATGCCTGCGTCGCGCATGACGTGCGCGGTCCGGGTGGTTAGGGTGGTCAGGGTTTCGCGGTGGCCGGTGATTACGGAGCGCACATGACGCAGGACAACAGTACTGGGGACCAGCCGCCCCCCGAGCCGCCGGCGCGTGGCTCGATGAGGTTTCAGGACTCGAACACCCAGCCCCGCCAGCCCTCGCTGGCCGAGCAGCGGGCCCGCCAGCAGGCGCTCGCCCAGGAGGAGCGCGACGAGGAACTGGCCCGCCAGGCCGACGCCAAGTCGGCGACGCGGCGCAAGATCCTGATCGGCAGCGGCGTCACGGTCGGGCTCGTCGGCCTGGTCGCGACGTACTACACGGTGGCGAAGACCGAGAACGTCACCGCGGTCTGCACCGACTCGAACGGCGTCGTCCAGAACGACGACGACTGCGACGAGACTTACGTGACCAGCCACGGCGGCTACAGCAGCGGTGGCTTCCTGTTCCTGCCTATCCCGGGCGGCGGCTACAACAGCTACCGGTACAACTACGGCGGCAGCGGCGCGGTCGGCCAGCGGGTGACCGGCGGCACGTACGACGCGCCGTCGTCACGCGCCAACGTCAACACCAAGTCGGGCAAGTCCGTCCAGCGCGGCGGGTTCGGCATCAGCGGCAAGAGCAGCGGAAGCGGCGGCAGCGGCAAGAGCGGGGGATCGTAGGTGTACCGGGATCGGCGTGAGCCGCGGCGCGACTGGCAGCGGATCGTCGAAGAGCAGGGGCTCGTCTACGGCACGCCGGCCCGCGACAGCAGCGGCCGGGTGCGGCCGTACTGGGACGAATCCGTGCACTACGTCTTCGAGATGGACGAGGTCCTCTCACTGGAGGCCGACGTCGAGCTGCTGCACTCGATGTGCCTGGAGGCCGTCGACAACGTCGTGACGACCGAGGGCTACCAGCGCTTCGGCATCCCGGAGTGGGTCTGGCCGCACATCGCCGAGTCGTGGAAGCGGCAGGACCCGCACGTCTACGGCCGGTTCGACCTCCGCTACGACGGCAAGTCGCCGGCGAAGCTGCTCGAGTACAACGCGGACACGCCGACCACGCTGCTGGAGGCGTCGCTGCTGCAGTGGCACTGGAAGACCGACGTCTTCCCGGACGACGACCAGTGGAACTCGATCCACGAGAAACTCGTCGAGCGGTGGGCCTTCCTGCGGGACAAGCTGCCGTCCAACGAGCTGCACTTCACCTGGTCGGCGGCGGACCCGTCCGGCGAGGACAACGTCACGACGGCGTACCTGCAGGAAACCGCGGCCGAAGCCGGTCTCGACACGGTGGGCCTGGCGATCGAGGAGATCGGCTGGGACCCGGTGCTCAAGAGGTTCGTCGACCTCGAAGAGGCGCAGATCGCGACCGTGCTGAAGCTGTACCCGTGGGAGTGGGTGGTCGACGAGGAGTTCGGCCGCCACGCCGTCGAGTCGCTGCCACGGACGCTGTGGATCGAGCCGCTCTGGAAGATGATCCTCTCCAACAAGACGCTGCTGGCGATCCTGTGGGAGAACTACCCGGGCCACCCGAACCTGCTGCCCGCGTTCGCCGACGACCCCGGCCTGCTCACCGAGTACGTCCGCAAGCCGAAGCTGGGCCGCGAGGGCGCGAACGTCCAGATCGTCGCGACCGGCTACGAGACCCAGACCGACGGTGTGTACGGCGCGGAAGGCTTCGTCTACCAGGCGTTCGACCCGCTGCCCGAGTTCGACGGCTACCGGCCGGCGCTCGGCGCGTGGATCGTCGGCGACAGCTCCGCCGGGCTGGGCATCCGCGAAACCGGCGGCCTGGTCACCGACGACGGTGCGGCATTCGTCCCACACCGCATCGTCGAGTCGTGATAAAACACCCCATCGCTGACCTTCCGGGAGAAAACTCGTGACCTCGACGCTTGCGCTGTCCGACACGTTCGGCTCCGACCTCGTGCGGGGGATCGGCGCGATCCTGCTGTACGGCGTCATCGGCCTGCTGCTGATGTTCGCCGGGTTCTACGCCATCGACTGGACCACGCCCGGCAAGCTGTCGAAGCTGGTCACGCAGGGCCTGCCGAACGCCGTGATCGTGACGGCGTCCGGGATGCTCTCGATGGCGTTCATCGTCGTGGTGGCGATCTTCAACTCGGCGAGCGACCTGACCGAGGGCCTGATCACCTCGCTGGTCTACGGCCTGCTCGGGATCATCGTCCAGGTGGTCGCGGTCCGGCTGCTGGAGTGGGCGACCCGCATCGACGTGGCCTCGACCATCGAGAGCGAGAAGTTCGCCCCGGTGAGCATCGTCGTCGCGGCGGCCCACCTCGGCCTGGGCCTCGTGGTGGCGGTCGGCATCTCCTGAGCATTCGCACTAGCGTGGGTGCGTGCGCCTGCTGAGGACACCGGACGACCGGTTCACGGACCTGCCCGACTTCCCCTTCGAACCTCGCTACGTCGAGTTGGCGGATCCCCACGGCGGCCGGATCAGAGTGGGGTACGTCGAGGCGGGCCCGGCGGACGGCCCGGTGGTGCTCCTGCTGCACGGCGAGCCGAGCTGGTCGTTCCTGTACCGGAAAATGCTGCCGGTACTGGCGGCCGCCGGACTGCGGGCGATCGCCCCGGACCTGGTGGGCTTCGGCCGCTCCGACAAGCCGGGCGACCTCGCCGACCACAGCTACGCCCGGCACGTGGAGTGGACGCGCGGGTTCGCGTTCGACGCGCTGGACCTGCGGGACGTGACGCTGGTCGGCCAGGACTGGGGCGGGCTGATCGGACTCCGGCTGGTCGCGGAACACCCGTCCCGCTTCGCCCGGGTGGTGGCATCGAACACCGGCCTGCCGAGCGGCGACCACGACATGCCGCCCCTTTGGCACGCCTTCCGCGAGGCGGTGGAGAAGGCGCCGGTGCTGGACGTCGGGCGGTTCGTGCAGTCGGGGTGTACCTCGGTTCTTTCCGACGCCGAGCGGGCCGCGTACGACGCGCCGTTCCCGAACGAGATGTACAAGGCGGGCCCGCGGGCGATGCCTTCGCTGGTGCCCTACCGGCCGGACAACCCGGCGACGGAGGCCAACCGCGCGGCCTGGAAGACCCTGAGCACGCTGGACCTGCCGTTCCTGGTCGCGTTCTCCGACGGCGACCCCATCACGGGTGGCCTGGCCCCGATCCTGCAGCGCTCGATGAAGGGCGCGCAGGGCCTGGACCACCCGGTGATCGCCGGCGCGGGGCACTTCCTGCAGGAGGACAAGGGTGAGGAACTGGCCGAGCACGTGGCCCGCTTCGTGCGTGGGTGAGCTTCCCTCGATTTCCACGCTGCCGGAGGGGCGCAGGGTTCCGGCAAAGTCGAGGGGGCGGGTCCGAAGGGGGCGGTTTCGGCGGCGCTGGTGTGGCCGCGGTGTCTTGAATGAGTCATTCAGGGCTTCGGAGGTCCTGAATGAGTCATTCAAGACGTTGGCTGAGCTGCGTTGCCGGGTGAGCGAGCCACCGCGACTTTGGCGGGACCCTGCCGCGGTAGAAACACGCGGCAGGAAAGAAAAGAGCGTCCTCGCCGGACAGGCAGGCTCCGGGATGACCACCGGGATCGCTGCCGTCTCGCCTTTGAGAGGTGGGCCGCTGGGTGGTCATCCCGTCGCCTGATTGGGGTCAGGCCAGCGCTGCGTGCGTTGCGGCCAGCGAATCGACCAGGATGTCCAGGCCCTCCTGGGCCTCGTCCGCGGTGAGGGTCATCGGGGGGCCCAGCCGTAGCACGTTGCCGTGCAGGCCGCCCTTGCCGATCAGCAACCCGCGCTTCTTCGTCTCCTCGAGCATGCGGGCCGCCGCGGCCACGAACGGCTCGGTCGTTCCCGGCTTGATCAGCTCGACTCCGATCATCAGACCCTTGCCGCGGACCTCCGCCACCAGCGGAGACGAAGCCGCCCGGAGCCCCGACAGCAACTGTGCCCCCCGGGCCGCGCAGTTCGCCTGCAGGTCGTGGTCCTTGATGTAGTCCAGCACCGCCGTCGCCCCGGCCATCGACACCGGGTTCCCGCCGAACGTCGAGAACGACTGCGCCTGGAAGCAGTCCAGGACGTCCCCGCGCGCCACCACGCCACCCACCGCGAGCCCGTTCCCCAGCCCCTTGGCGAACGTCATCATGTCCGGCGTCACGCCGTGCGCATCGATGCCCCAGAAGTGCTCGCCCGTGCGGCCCCAGCCGGTCTGGACCTCGTCCGAGATGAACAGCACCCCGTACTCGTCCAGGACCTCCTTCATCGCCCGGAACAGCCCGTCCGGCGGCAGGCTGAACCCACCGACCCCCTGGATCGGCTCGGCGATCAGGCAGGCCACGTCGCCCGCCGTCGCCGTGTTCAGCACGTCGACCAGGTCCGCGACGCACGCGTCGATGTAGGCAGCGTCCGAAAGGTCCCGGAACGGGCTGCGGTAGCGGTACCCGCCGTGGACGTAGTTGACCTTGACCGGGCTCAGCGCCGACGCCGACCAGCCGCGGTTGCCGGTGATCGCGACCGTTCCGAACGACCGTCCGTGGTAGGAGTTGCGCATCGCCAGCACCTGGTTGCTGCGGCGGAACTGCGTCGCCAGCATCAGCGCCGTGTCGTTGGCCTCGCTGCCGGAGTTGGTGAAGAACACCTTGGCGTCCGGGATGTTCGACAGCTTCGCGATCCGCTCGGCCAGCTCGACCTGGGAGCGGATCAAGTACAACGTCGACGTGTGCAGGATGCCCGTGTCGAGCTGCTTGCGGACCGCGTCGCCGATCTCGGCGACGTCGTAGCCCATCGAGTTGGTCAGCACCCCCGCGAAGAAGTCCAGGTACGTGCGCCCCTGGGCATCCGTCATCCGGCGGTCGTGCGCGTGCACGATCTCGATCGGCTCTTCGTAGAGCAAGGACATCCAGCTCGGCATCACTGCGCGGTGGCGGGCCAGCAGCTCGTCGGTCATTCGGACGCCTCCTCTGCGGTCTCCAAGGAGTATGGGGAGGCCGTGAACAGCGCTTCAACGATCAGACTGTCGGGATAACCCAGTAGGGACGCACAGTCTGTACGGACTACCCTCAGATCCGTGATTGACCCCAGGACTCTGCGCGATGACCCGGAAGCCGTGCGCGCGTCGCAGCGCGCCCGTGGTGAAGACGAGGGAGTGGTCGACAAACTGCTCTCCCTCGACACCCGGCGCCGGTCTTCGATCGCGGCCGCCGACAAGCTGCGCAACGAGCAGAAGCTCCTGGGCAAGCAGATCCCGAAGGCGCTGCCGGAGGAGAAGCAGCGGCTGCTGGCCACGGCCAAGGAGCTCGCCGCGCAGGTCAAGGCGGCCGAGGCGGAGCAGAACACCGCGTCGGAGGAGTTCGACCAGCTCTTCCGGACCGTGCCGAACCTGGTCCACCCGAGCGCGCCGGTCGGCGGCGAGGACGACTTCAAGGTGGTCAAGCACGTCGGCGAGCCGACGAAGCTCGGCTTCACCCCGAAGGACCACCTCGAGCTGCTCGAAGCGCTTGGCGGCGTCGACATGGAACGCGGCGCGAAGGTCTCGGGCTCGCGGTTCTACTTCCTCACCGGCGTCGGCGCCCAGCTGCAGCTCGGCCTGCTCAACATGGCCATCGCGCAGGCCCTTGACAACGGCTTCACGCCGATGATCACGCCGTCGCTGGTCCGCCCCGAGATCATGGCCGGCACCGGCTTCCTCGGCCAGCACTCGAGCGAGATCTACCACCTCGAAGACGACGACCTCTACCTCGTCGGCACGTCGGAGGTGCCGCTCGCCGGCTTCCACGCCGACGAGATCCTCGACCTCACCGACGGCCCGAACCGCTACGCGGGCTGGTCGTCCTGCTACCGGCGCGAGGCCGGCTCGTACGGCAAGGACACCCGCGGCATCATCCGCGTCCACCAGTTCGACAAGGTGGAGATGTTCGTCTACACCAAGCCGGAGGACGCCGAGGCGGAGCACGAGCGGCTGCTCGGCTGGGAAGAGCAGATGCTCGCCAAGATCGAGGTGCCCTACCGGGTGATCGACACCGCGACCGGCGACCTCGGCACCTCCGCGCACCGCAAGTTCGACTGCGAAGCGTGGATCCCGACGCAGGAGACCTACCGCGAGCTGACCTCGACGTCCAACTGCACGACGTTCCAGGCCCGCCGGCTGTCGGTCCGCTACCGAGGCGAGAACGGCAAGCCGCAGATCGCCGCGACGCTCAACGGCACCCTCGCCACCACCCGCTGGATCGTCGCGATCGTCGAGAACCACCAGCAGGAGGACGGCTCGGTCCGCGTGCCGGAGGCGCTGCGCCCGTTCGTCGGCGGCAAGGAAGTCCTCACGCCTCGCTGAATCGGGCGGATCCGCGGTGCTGCTCCGTTCGTCCCAGTACAGTCCGGGCCGAACGGGAGGACTCATGCGTAACAAGTGGCAGGTCGCAGCGGCGCTGGCGGCCGTGACCGTCGTGACCGGCTGCACGGTGACGGTCGGCGGCTCGGCGTCGCCGGTCCCGGGCCAGGGGCCGATCGTCAAGGCCGTCGACGCCTGCGCGCTGCTCGACCAGGCTCAGGTCGACGCCCTCGGCTACGAGGCCCCGGGGAAGCCGGTCAAGGAGAACAAGGACCGGCTCCAGCCGCCGATGTGCCTGTGGAACTCCAAGGACGACATCGAACCGTCGGCCATCCTCAGCGTCGGCCTCGCCTCGGACATGGACTTCAACGAGTACATCTCCGGCGCCGTCAAGAAGTCCGAGCCGAAGGAGATCGGCGGGCTGACCTGGACGCAGTACGCCTCGATCCTCCCCGACGACTGCACGTTCTACGCCCTGCTCGGCGCCAAGTCCTTCGCCTACGTCGGCGTCTCGGCGGGCAAGCTCGACCGGTCGTGCGAGCTGGCGAAGCTCGCGATCCCGCAGGCCGCGGCGCACCTGCCGGGCGGGCAGGACGCACCGCCGGTCACGCCGTCGAGGTCGGCGAAGCCCGAGCCGGGCGGCCCGCTGCTGTCGGCGGACCCGTGCGCGATGCTGAAGCCGGACCAGGTCTCGCAGCTGAAGGACATCTCGCCCACCGGGGAGAAGGACACCTCGTCCACGGTGCCGAACGCGTCCTACTGCCTCTGGGACGACACCGACGGCGACGGCGGCCAGAAGGCGTTCGAGGTCTGGTTCGGCCCGAGCACACCGGTCGGGGACTGGCCGGGGGCGAAAGGCGTCACCCCGACCGAAACCGTCGACGTCGGCGGCAAGAAGTGGGGCCTGTTCCCGAACATGGGCGGCCTGCGGGTCACCTGCGGCGCGACCCTGGCGATCACCGGCACGTCGTCGGTGCAGGTGGTCAGCGGATTCATCGGCGACGACGCGAAGACCTGCGACCTCGTGAAGCAGGGCTTGCCGCTGGTGACCGCGAACCTGCCCGCTTAGCCCTCGGAAACCTGGTCCGCGATGTGGCGCGCGATCTCCAGCGCGCTCGTCGCGGCCGGCGACGGCGCGTTCAGGACGTGCACCTGGTCGCGCGCGGTCTCGATGAGGAAGTCGTCGACGAGCGAGCCGTCGCGGCGCATCGCCTGGGCGCGCACACCGGAGCCGTGGCGGACGATGTCGGCCTCGGTGACGGCCGGGACGAGCCGCGCGAGGCTCGCGGCGAACCGCTTCTTCGAGAACGAGCGGCGGACCTCTTCGAGCCCGGTCGGGAACGCGTACTTCTTCGCGAGCCGCCAGGCACCGGGGAAGGCGGCGACCTCGGCGACGTCCTTCGGGGAGAAGTCGCGCCAGCGGTAGCCCTCGCGGCGCAGCGCGAGCACGGCGTTCGGGCCGGCGTGGACGCTGCCGTCGAGCATGCGCGTCAGGTGCACGCCGAGGAACGGCAGTGTCGGGTCCGGCACGGGGTAGATCAGGCCCTTGACCAGGTGCCGCCGGTCCGGCTTGAGCTCGTAGTACTCGCCGCGGAACGGCACGATCTTCGCCGACGGCGTCAGCCCGGCCAGCCGCGCGACGCGGTCGGAGTGCAGGCCGGCGCAGTTCACCAGTGCGTCGGCCTGGACCACGTCGTCGCCGGTCGCGACCTCGACACCGCCGGTGTTCCCGGGCCGGATGGCCAGGGCGGGTGAGTTCAGCCGCAGGTCGACGCCGGCTTCGTCGAGCAGCCGGACGAGCGCGTGGCAGACGGCCGGGAAGTCGATGATCCCGGTGGATTCGACGCGCAGCGCGGCGACGCAGGCGACCTCGGGCTCGTACTCGCGCGCCTCGGCCGGCGAGATCTGCTTGGCCGGGACGCCGTTGGCCTCGGCTCGCTCGGCCAGGGTGTTCAGCGCGGGGATCTCCCGCTCGTGGGTCGCGACGACGAGCTTCCCGCACACCTCGACGGGCACGCCGTACTGCCGCGCGAAGTCCACGATGGACCGGTTGCCGGCGACGGACATCCGCGCCTTGAAGGAACCGGGCTTGTAGTACAGCCCGGCGTGCACGACGTTCGAGTTGTGCCCGGTCTGGTGGGCCGCCCAGCGGGATTCCTTTTCCAGGACGGTGACGTCCAGCCCGCGCCTGGTCAGCTCCCAGGCCACGGCCAGACCGACGATCCCGCCCCCGACGACTACCACGTTACGCACGGTCGATCAGGCTACGCGAGTCTTTGCAGGTCGTGTTCCTGGCGTTACCTAACGTTCGTCAGGTACAGTACCTAACCGATGTCAGGTAAGCGGTTGACGCGGGAAGCGCGACGCGAGCGGATCCTCGCGGCGGCCGGCGAAGTGTTCGCTTCGGCGGGCTACGACGCCGCGGGGATGCGCGAGGTCGCGGCGGCCGCCGGGATCAGCACACCGGTGCTCTACGACCACTTCCCGGCGAAGGCGCAGCTGTACGCGGCGCTGCTGGAGTCCGAAGTGGACGGACTGCTGGCCGGCTGGGCCGCGCTGCCGGCGCCGGACGATCCGGAGGTCCTGCTGCGCAGCCGCGTGTCGGCGATCTTCCGCTGGATCGACGCGCACGAGCGCGGCTGGCGGATGATCTTCGCGGAGGCGCCGTCGGACCCGGCGGTCGCCGCGGTGCACCGCCACGGGCAGGCCCGGGCGACGGCCAACCTGGCTTCGCTGTTCCACGGGGTGCCGCTGGACCTGACCTCCGGCATCCCGCGCCCGCTGGCCGACGAGGTGCTGGCGGAGGCGTGCAAGAGCGCCCTGAACTCGATCGCGACGTGGTGGTGGCGCCACCGCGACATCCCACGCGACGAGGTGGTGGCGCTGACGGTCGACCTGCTGTGGCGCGGGCTCGCGACACTGATCAAGGGGGAACGATGAGCACCGAGATCTACCGGCGCGCAGCCGAAACGCGGGACGCCGAACTGGCACTGACGGCGTTCGCGCCGGACGCGGTACTGCATTCGCCGTTGACGTCCCGGGTGCGCTTCACCGGCCACGCCGAACTGCGGCCGCTGATCGCGGTGGCGTACCGGCACCTGACGGACATCCGGTTCCACACGGACACCGGCGACGCGCGGACCCGCGTGCTGGTCTACACCGCGCGGGTCGGCGGCGAGCCGATCGAGGAAGCGGCGCTGCTGAAGCTGAACGACGACGGCCTGATCGAGGAGGCGACGCTGTTCGTGCGGACGTTGCCGGGCTTGGTGGCGCTGATGGACCGCTTCGGCCCGGACATCGCCCGCGAGAACGGCCGGCCGGTGGTGGCGCGGGTGCTCAGCGTGCTGGTGAAGCCGCTGCTGGCGATGGTCCGGTCGGGGGATCGGCGGGCGGTCCCGCTGGTCAGCGGGTGAGGTGTTCCAGCGCCTTCTGGGCCGTCATCCCCAGCCCGGTCCGGTAGGCCCGCTCGAAGCCGGCCACGCCCAGCGACGCCACCAGCCGCGCCCGGACCGCCGAGACGTCCGGGTCGCCGCTGATCGCCGTTCCCCGCACGGTCACCACCGCGCCCAGCAAGACCGCAGCCTGCTCCGGTTCCGCCACCCCCGCCAGGCCTTCCAGGGCGAACGCCACCACGTCGCTCGCGTTCCACTGCCGTCCGATCACCAGTGCCGAGCGGTGCAATCCCGCCGCCTCCGCTGCCCGGCCCTCCGCCAGGGCCAGCCAGCCCAGCGAGACCAGCGCCGTCGCCCGGACCGCCTCCGCCGAGAACGAGCCGCCGGCGCACTCCGCGAGCGCGCGCTCGCACAGCTCCCGGGCCGCGGCCAGCTCGCCCGACAGCCGGGCCAGGTTCGCCAACCCGACGTACGCCGCCGCGCGCGACTCCGGCATGCCCGATCGGCGGGCCGTGGCCGCGGCCAGCTCGTAGTCCGCACGGGCCCGGGCGTGATCTCCCGACAGCAGGTGGTTCCACGCGCGGCGGCAGATCAGGTCCGCGACGTCGTCGGTCGCGCCGATCTCGTGCATCAGGCCGAGCGCCTCATCCATCAGCGGCAGGGCGGCCGCGTACTCACCTCGCCAGGTCAGCAGCTGGGACAGGTGGTCCAGCGCCATCGACAGGCCCCACCGCTCGCCGAGCGCGCGGAACTGCGCCGCGCCCTCGCGCAGGCCTTCTTCGGCGGCCGCCAGGTCGCCCGACATCATCGCCCGCAACCCCATGCCCATCGGCAGCAGTGCCCAGCCCCACGCGTCGCCGGCCGCCAGCAGGCCGCGGCCGATCAGCTCGGCTTCGTCACCCGGTGGGCCGGCCACCACGCCCAGCAGCATCACGAGCATCGGGTTCCGGGGCGTCCAGTCCTCCGTCGTCGCGAACCGGCGGACCAGCGGCAGGTACTGCTCCAGCGACTCGTGCGGCGGCCCGGCCAGCGCACCGAGCACGCACACCAGGAACTCCTCGACGTACTCCTCGCGCACCTCGGGCGAGCACCGCGAAACCACGGCCAGCGACAGCCCGGCGCCCTCGAACCGCCGCCCGCGCATCCACCAGTACATCGCCAGCAGCGGCACCAGCCGCAGCGCCAGCACGACGTCGTTTTCGGTCGACCAGCGGAGTGCGGCCAGGATGTTGTCGTAGTCGGCGTCGATCCGGGCCAGCCATTCCAGCTGCTCCGCCGTCCGCAGCATCGGGTCCGCTTCCCCGGCGAACCGCAGGAAGTACTCGGCGTGCGCGCGGTGGAACGTCTCCGCCTCACCCGCCTCGGCAAGCTTCTCGCCGCCGAACGCGCGGATCGTCTCCAGCATCCGGAACCGGCCGCCGACGGCCTCGACCAGGGACTTGTCGGCCAGCTCCGGCAGCAGGTCGGCGTCCGCGCCGCACACCTCGGCGGCGGCCGCGGCGGTCGCGCCGCCGGCGAACACCGCGAGTCTCCTGGCCAGCGAACGCTCCTCGCCGGTCAGCAGGTCCCAGCTCCACTCGACCACCCCGCGCAGCGAGCGGTGCCGCGCTTCGGCCGTCCGGCTGCCGCGGGCCAGCAGCCGGAAACGGTCGTCGAGCCGGGCCGCGATTTCGCCGAGTTCCCAGGTCCGGACGCGGGCCGCCGCCAGCTCCAGGGCCAGCGGGAGGCCGTCGAGGGCCGCGCAGACGTGCTGGACGTCGCCGATCGTCGACTCGTCGAGTGCGAACGCGGGGTCGCTCGCCGCCGCGCGGTCGGCGAACAGCCGGACGGCGGCGAACTCCCGGGCCTGCGCGGCGGACGTCCCGGGCGGCGGCACGGCCAGCTGCGGCACCGGTGCCAGCTGCTCGCCGGTGATGCCGAGCGGCTCGCGGCTGGTGGCCAGCACCCGCAGCCCCGGGCACGCGGCGAGCAGGCGCGCGGCCAGCCGGGCCGCCACGTCGACGACGTGCTCGCAGTTGTCCAGCACCAGCAGCACCGGGCGGTCGCGCAGCGCCGGCACCAGCCGCTCGACCGGGTCCTGCGGGCCACCGCGCGAGCTCTCGCGCAGGCCGAGCGCGGCCAGCACCGCGCCCGCGACGTCGCCGCCGCCGTGTGGGGCCAGCTCGACGAACGCGACCGGGCCCGCCTGGGCCGCGGCGACCTCGACCGCGAGCCGGGTCTTGCCGGTGCCGCCCGGCCCGGTCAGCGTCACGAGCCGGGCCTGGACCAGCAGCTGCGTCACCTGCCGCAGCTCGGCGTCGCGGCCGACGAAGGTGGTCAGCTGCGCGGGCAACGCAGGCAGGACCGGCGTCTCGGTTTCGCCGCGAAGCACCGCGAGGTGGGCTTCGGCGAGTTCCGGGCCGGGATCGGCGCCCAGCTCGTCGGCCAGCGTGCGGCGGGCGTCTTCGAACGCGGCGAGCGCGTCGGCCGGCCGGCCCGCGGCGGCCAGCGCCCGGACCAGCTGCGCGCGCGGCCGTTCCCGCAGCGGGTGTGCGGCGACGGTCTCCCGCAGGCCGGCCAGAACGTCTTCGGCCTGCCCGAGTGCCAGCCGGGCCTCGACGTGGTCGTCCACGGCGTCCGCGCGCAGCTCCCCGAGCCGGGTGGCCTGCGCGGCGGCGAACGGCGCGTCGGCCAGGTCGGTGAACGCGAGCCCGCGCCACAACGCCAGTGCTTCGCCCAGCACGTACGCCGCCCGCGCATGCTCGCCGTTCTTCAGCAGCCCGCGGCCTTCGCGGGTGAGACGTTCGAAGCAGTGAACGTCTACTTCGTCCGGTGCGACAGCCAGCCGGTACCCGGCCGCGGTGAACTCGACCGGCGCGAGGTCCTTCAGCACCGTCCGCAGCCGCGACACCTGCGACTGGAGGGCGTTCGCGGCGCCGTCCGGCGGGTATTCGCCGTACATGCCGTCGATCAGCCGTTCGGCCGGGACGAACCGGCCGGCCTCGAGCGCGAGCAGCGCCAGCAGCGTCCGCGACCGCGGGCCGCCCACCGCCACCTGCGTGCCGTCCGGGCGCCACGCGGCGACGGCCCCCAGCACCCCGAATCGCATGGACCCAGCCTAAGACGTCCCCGACCTGCGGCGGGTGTCCCTCCAAAGGGGAGTTCGGCGTGGGCCTGTGAATCACCTGAGCGTGCGTATATACACTTCGCCGGGTCCCCACGCAATGGGAGAGGTATGTCGTCCGACAGTGTTGAACTCCGCCTCCGCGGGAAAGAGTCCGTCGGCGGGATTGCCCTAGGTCAACCCACCGTGGGCGAAGAAGAGCTCGCCGCTGTCGCCGAGGTCTTCCGGTCCGGCTGGCTGGCCGGCGCCGGACCGGCGTGCCGCCGCTTCGAGGAGCGGTTCGCCCAGGTCACCGGCACGGCGCACGCATTGACGACCGCGAACTGCGGCTCGGCGCTCTTCCTCGGGCTCAAGGTCCTCGGCGTCCAGCCGGGCGACGAGGTGATCGTCGGCGACTACACGTTCCCCGCGACCGGCCACGCCGTCGTGCAGGCCGGCGCGAAGCCGGTGTTCGCCGACATCCGCCCGGACGTCTTCAGCGCGGACCCGGCGCACGTCGAAGCCCTGGTCACGCCGAAGACGGTGGGGATACTCGCGGTCGACGTCGCCGGCCAGCCCGGTGACTTCGACGAATACCGCGCGATCGCCGACAAGCACGGCCTCTGGCTCTTCGAGGACGCCGCCTGCGCCGCGGGCGCGACGTACAAGACGCGCCCGGCCGGCAGCCTCGCCGACCTCGCCGCGTTCTCCTTCCACGGCCGCAAGGGCATCACCGCGGGCGAGGGTGGCGCGCTGGTCTCCGACCGCGAAGACCTCATCGGCCGCGCCCGCAAGCTGCACACCTACGGCATCGAGCCGGCCATCAGCCGCGAGGGCTCGGACACGCTGCCCATCCCGGAGTTCCACGAGCTCGGCTACAACTTCCGCCTGTCGGACGTCCAGGCCGCGATCATGAACGTCCAGCTCGACCGCCTCCCGGACCTCCTCGCCGCCCGCCGCTCGGTCGCGAAGCGCTACCACGAGGCGTTCGAGGACATGGCGAACACCGGCGCGCTGACGATCCCTGTCGAGCTGCCGGACCGCGAGCACCCGTGGCAGGCCTACCTGCTCACGGTCGCGCCCGGGGTCAGCCGCGACACCCTCGCCCTGCGGATCCGCTCTCAGGGTGTCCAGTGCAACTTCGGCACGTACGCGTCGCACCTGCAGCCGATCTACGGGCCTCAGGCCCCGCTGCCCGTCTCGGCTGACGCGTTCGCACGTCAGCTCGCCATCCCGATGCACGCCAACCTCACCGATGCCGAAGTCACCCGCGTCGCCGAGGTCGTGCGCGAAGCCGTGCAGTCCCTGTCCTGAAGCCACCGACCGAGGAGAATTTGGTGTCCGACAAGAAGGTGCTCTTCACCGGGGGCGGTGGCTTCATCGCCGCGCACGTGATCCCGCTGCTGCTCGAAGGCGGCTACACGGTCCGGATCTTCGACAACATGACCCGCGGCGACCGTGCCCGCGTCAACGAGTTCGTCGCCACCGGCCAGGTCGAGCTGGTCGAGAAGGACGTCCGGTACGGCGGCGCGGTGCGCGAGGCGATGCGCGGCTGCACGCACGTCATCCACTTCGCGACGGTGTCGATCAACAAGTCGATCGCCGACCCGCACGAGTCGATCGACATCAACATGATCGGCAACCACAACGTGTTCGCCGCGGCCGCCGACGAGGGCGTCGAGCGGCTGGTGTTCGCCTCGACCGCGTCGGTCTACGGCGACCCGAAGCGGCTGCCGATGCACGAGGACGACGAGCTCAAGCCGCTCACGCCGTACTGCATCTCCAAGCGCGCCGGCGAGGACCTGCTCGGCTTCTACGAGCGCCAGAAGGGCCTGTCCTGGAACGCGCTGCGGTTCTTCAACGTGTACGGCCCGGGCCAGAAGATCGAGGCCTACTACACGTCGGTGATCAACCACTTCATCCAGCGCCTGCGCAACGGCCGGCCGCCGATCATCGACGGCCGCGGCGATCAGTCGATGGACTTCGTGCACGTCACCGACCTGGCGCACGCCGTCGTCGCGGCGCTGGAGTCGGAGAAGGCGAACGTGCCGATCAACATCGGCACCGGCATCGACACGTCGATCGCGGCGCTGGCCAAGATCCTCATCGAGGCCGTCGGCGTCGACGTCGAGCCGCTGTTCAACGAGCGTGACGTGCTGGTCTCGCGGCGCGCCGCCGACATCAGCCGGGCGCGGGACGTGCTGGGCTGGGAGCCGCGGATCACCGTCGAAGACGGCATGCGGGATCTGGTCAAGGAAACGGAGTGACTACTACCGCGGGGCCGGCCCGAGGACGTGCGATGCGCATCGCGGTGGTGAACAACTTCTTCCCGCCGCGGGTGGGCGGCAGCGCGCACATGGCGGCGTCGCTGGCGGCCCAGTTCGCCGCGGCCGGGCACGAGGTCCTGGCGATCACCGCGGAGTACGCCGACGCCCCGGCGGAAGAGGAGCGCGACGGCTACCGCGTCGTGCGCTTCCCCGCGGTGAAGATGCCGCAGATCGGCCTGTCGATCGACTTCGACATGAGCTTCGCGTCGCTGAGGCCGGGCAACTGGCGGCGGCTGTGGAAGCTGCTGGACGAGTTCCGGCCGGACGCGATCCACCTGCACGGCCAGTTCTTCGACCTGTCGTGGCTGGCCGGCATCTGGGCGCGGCGGCACGACGTCCCGACGCTGCTGACCATCCACACCCTGCTGATCAGCGACAACAAGCTGTACGGCGGCGTGTTCCGGCTGCTCGACGCGGTCCTGGTGCGGCCGATCCTGGCGTACCTGAAGCCGAAGTACATCATCCTCGACAAGCTGGGCGTCGACTACTGCGTCGTGCGGTACGGCACGAGCGACGCGAACTCGGAGTACTTCCCGATCGCCGTCGACACCGGCCACTTCGCGAAGCCGGTGGAGAAGGACGTCCGCGCGGAGCACGGGATCGGCGACGCTCCGCTGATCGTCTCGCTGGGCCACGTCATCCCGCTGCGCAACCGGCTGCCGCTGATCGAGGCGCTGCCGTCCATTTTGGACAAGCACCCCGGCGTCCGGGTGGTCGTCGTCGGCCGCGTGTACCACGACGCGTTCCTGAAGCGGGCCGCCGAGCTGGGCGTCTCGGACGCACTGATCGTGACGGGCGCGGTGCCGAAGGAGGACGTCCCGGCGTACTTCGCGGCGGCGGACATCGTCACGCACGACCTCAACGGCGGCTGCGGCACGGCGTCCCTGGAGGCGATGCTGTCCGGAACGGCGACGATCGCGTCGGTCACCGAGGACAACTACCCGGGCATCGAGCTGCGCAACGGCGAGAACGTGCTGCTGGTGCGCCCGGATGATGCGGAAGCGGTGGCCCGCACGGTGATCGGGCTGCTCGACGATCCGGAGAAGCGGGCCCTGATCGCCCAGCGGGAGAGCGAGATGGTGCGGTCGAACTTCGGCCTCGACGTCGTCGCGGAAGAGCACCTCAGGACCTTCGAAAAGCTGGTGTCGGAAGCCGATGTTCTTCGATGACGAGCGCAGCCACCGGCTGCGCCCGCAGATCCTGACCGAGCTCGTCTCGCAGTACATGAACGACGCCGAGCGTGCTCAGTTCTACGGGCTGCCCTCGACGTGCCGCGTCCGCGAGCGCGTGAAGATCATCAGCCCGGAGAACCTGAAGATGGGCGACCACTGCTGGGTGGGTGAAGGAGCGGCCCTCGACGCGAGCGGCGGCCTGGAGATCGGCGAGCACACCAGCATCGGGCTGAACACGCTGATCTTCACGCACTCCAGCTGGCTGGCGAACATGACGCTGCAGAACCATTCGGGCAGCGACCTGATCGAGCGCAAACCGGTCAAGATCGGCAAAGGCTGCTTCATCGGCGGCCTGGTGGTGATCATGGCGGGCGTGACGATCGGCGACTTCGCCACGGTCCAGCCGAACTCGGTGGTGGCGAAGGACGTCCCGCCGCGGACGCTGGTGGCGGGCAACCCGGCGCGGGTGTTCCAGCGGTACGACGAGGAGTACATCCAGTCCGAAGTGGACCGGGTGCGGGCGGAGAACGCGCGGCGCCGGGAGATCGCGGAGTCGCACGGGCAGGACACTTCGGGCTGGGGAGCCCCATCGGGCGACTACTCAGCGGAGTAGCGATAGGACAAGCTGGCGTGAGGAGCTTGCGGACGAGTACTGGGCGCTGAGCGAAGTCGAGATCGTCGTTTCCGAAGCGCCGTTGACCGTCCGTTCGCCTGACGTCGCTCATCATCGACCTGGACGCCCTCACCGCCCGGCGCGCCCAGCGGCCCTGACGTGGATGACGGCGGCACCGGCGCCGAACGCCGGTACCGCCGTCGTGAAACCGCCCGATCCTCCCGGCGGCGAAGTCCTCCGCACGGAACCGCACGATCCGCGCGCAGCACACAATCTAGTACTCAGTGACCGAGCGCGAGATATCGGTTACGCAACGTTTCATCCGTGGCCGACGCCCGTGTCGCCCGCCGGGAGCTCGGTGCCTGCCGCGTCGAAGGCCTGGAGGTTCTCCGGGTCGGCCACGCCCGGGTCGAACCAGAACACCACCACGTTCGGGTCTTCGCTCCAGCGCGCCTGGTGCGCCACCCCGACCGTGCCCCGGATGCGGGCGGTGATCTTCGCCGCCGGACCGTAGTAGTAGCCGAACGTCGGGACGTCGTGGCCGCCGACGTTCATGCCGGCGGCCACCGCGTGGAAGCCCGGTGCCTTGTCCGAGCCCGACGTCTCGTTCGTGGCCACCAGGTTCGTCAGCCCGCCCGCCGCGTCGCGCGCGCCGGCCATGATGCCGAACGTCGTTTCCGGCAGCCGCGGCAGCTGCACCGGCACGCCGTAGAACACCACGTCACCGAAGCCCGACGGGATGACGTCGCCCAGCGCCGGGGTCGTGACGGCGGCCGCGGCGGCCGCGGTGGGCACTGGCGTCGCCGCGTTCGCTGAGGCCGGGACGCCGGACAGCAGCACCGCCCCGGCGACTGCGCCGGCGGCGGCTGCGACGGCGGCGACGAGAATGCGCTTGCTCATGGGCTATCTCCCTCAGTCGGCTCCCGGTGCGAGCCGGGAGCAAGATCGTCCACACCCAGTACGCGCGTAACCTCGAAAAGGTTGAGAAGCAACCTTCCGGCGCTTCGGCCGTCGCTGGGAAGGACGAAACGAGGTGACGCATGGCGCGGGGCGACGAGGAGTTCGCGGAGTTCGTCCGCGTGTCGTCGGCTCGGCTCACGCACGCCGCGTTCCTGCTCACCGGGGACCGCCACCAGGCGGAAGACGCCGCCCAGACCGCCTTCACACGCACCTACGCCGCCTGGTCGCGGGTCCGGCACAAGGACGCCTACGGCTACGCCCGGACCGTCCTGATGAACCACGTCATCGACGGCTGGCGGCGCCCCATCCGCGAGTACGCCACCGAGGCGATGCCCGAGCGACCGGACCGCCTCGACGTCGACAAGGCCGTCACCCAGCGCGCGTGGCTGACCGCGGTGCTCAAGACGCTCACCGACCGCGAACGCGCCGTCGTCGTGCTGCGGCACTTCTTCGACCTGCCGGAAGCCGACGTGGCCCGTGAGCTCGGCGTTTCACTGGGTACCGTGAAGAGCACGAACTCGCGGGCCTTGGCCAAGCTGCGGGTCGAGGCGGACCCGGAAGACACGCTGATCGGGAGGAGCGGGCGGTGAACGATCTCGACGACTTCCGCGCCGCCCTCCGGCAGCCGCCCGAGGAGCCCTTCGCCGAACCTGACCTGGCCGCGATCATGGCCGGCGGCACACGCCTGCGCCGTCGCCGCCGCCTGCTGACCGGGACCGCCGGGGTCGCCGCCGCGGCCGCCGTCGTGCTCGTCGTGGTGTTCGCCATCCAGCTGCGGCAGCCCGCGCCCGCGCCGGTCGCGAAGCCGCCGTCACCGGCCGTGTCCACGACGTCCCCGACGCCGCCCGCGGAGAAGGCGATCGGCGACGTCGTCGGCACCGGGATCCGGACTCCCGCCGGGGAGATCGTGATCTACGCGCGGACCGTCACCCTGCCGGGCATCCGCTTCGGCCTGGTGGCCGGCTTCCGGTCCGGGACGTCGCTGGAGCCCGTGCTGGCGACGAACGAGACCCGCGGCTCCGACCGGTCGTTCGGCTTCCACGCCACCGACGGTGGCGACGTGATTCGCGACCAGCTCATCCCGGTCTTCGGCTACTTCGCCGGCCCGGCGGCGAAGATCACGACCACGGTGCACGGCCAGACCGTCGAGGCGCACCTGGCCAAGTGGACCGCCGACCCCGAGGTGGTCATCTTCTGGTTCAGCCCCGACGCCGTCCCCGACTCCGCCGTCCTGACGCCGCTGATCGCCTACGACGCCGACGGCAAGCGGCTCACCAAGTAGGCGGGTGAGTTGGCCGTTCCATCGGGTGAGTTGGCCGCTCCGGTGCCCGAATTGGCCACTCCGTGCGGCCCTAGGCGACCCTTCTCACCCGGAAAGCCGTCTCCAGCTCGCCCAGAACAGCCTCCGGGCAGGTGAACACGGCCTTACGGGCGCGAATGACGATCCACCCCCGCTCGCTCATGCGGTGATCGCGAGTGGCGTCTTCGGCGGCGCGGTCCTCGTGCGCTTCGTAGCCGTCATATTCGAGGGCGATACGCAACGACGGCCACGCCAGGTCGAGGCGATACAAGAGCGTTCCGGACAGACTCAGGATCTGGTATTGGGGTACCGGGGCGGGGAAACCCGCATGGATCACCAGTAACCGCAGCCGGCTTTCCTGCGGAGACTCCGCTTTCCCCGAACCGAGGCAGAGCAGTGATTCGGCGATGCGGGTCCCGCGGCGGTCAAGGCGGTCGGCCAGATACCGATCGACCTTCGCGACCAACGTACGGGCCTGCTTGTCGTCGAGCCCGGAAAGGGCCTGGTCAAGACAGGCGAGAGCACGCCAGGGCGGAGGGGAACACAGGACGTCGGCGACCACCTGTTGGAGCTTGAACACCGGCATGCCATGCCGTTCGACGACGTCCCTGCCGGTGAAATGGCCGTGGTGAACGACGAGACCGCGTTTGGACTTGGCCCAATGCGAGTACGGGACGGTCACGTGCACGTCCGTGGTCGCCATGACACTGCAGCCGTGCAGGGCGGCTGCAGTGTCATGGGAAAGGACGGCTTCCGGGCCGGCGGCGAGCAACCCGGCGGATGCCAGGGTGAGCGGATCCAGCGCGCGATTGCCCAGGATGACCACGCCCCGCCACGGCTGGACCAGGGATCGGTTGCCGAGGGCGGCCAGCAAGGCCTGGTTGCCGATGGCATCGCGTACTTGCTGACGGGTCGCGGCGCCGTGCCGGGCAGGAAAAAGCGTGTCCACGTGACACAGCATGCATCGAACTCATGACCGTGGGTGATCGCTCGCGAAATCTGTGGACAACTTTGCCCGATGTGGACAACTCGGAGCGGCCAACTCGCAGACCGGTGCGGCCAACTCGCGGACCGGAGCGGCCAACTCGCTGACCGAGCTAGGCGGCGGCCTGCGTCAGGACCTGCTCGACGACGTGGTGCGACGGCAGGATCAGGTCGCGCTCGGCGTCGGCGTCGATCTTGCCTTCGAGCAGGTCGCAGAACCGGTCCAGTTGGGTCGCCAGCGGCTCGCGGGCCGTGACGAGCTCCGGGATCTCGATGACCGTCTGCTGCCGGTAGCCGAGGCCGTCCGGGGTGACGGAGTCGTGCGAGATGTGCCGGTAGATCGTGACGTCGCGGCGCAGCAGGTCGATCTCGATCAGCCGGTCGAGCTCCGACACCATCAGCGACCGGACCTTCCGCTGCCCCAACCGGGACGCCGACACCGTGGCCAGGCCGGTCGGGAACGACAGGACCGTCTCGATGGTGTCTTCGGCGCCCTCGGCCGACGACGGGTGGAAGTACCCCGCGCCGGACGTCACGCGCGCCGGCGTCGCGCCGCCGAAGAACTGGATCGCCAGGTCGACGTCGTGCACCAGCAGGTCCCACGCGACGCCGGTCTTGATGCGCGGCGCGTACGGGCCGTGGCGGCGGGCCATCAGGTGGATCGGTTCCTGCACCAGCGCCCGCGCGGTCATGACCGCCGGGTTGTAGCGCTCCAGCAGCCCGCACATCAGCGGGATGTCGTTCTTCGCCGACAGCGAGACGATTTCCTGGGACTTCTCGAAGCTGTTGCAGACCGGCTTCTCGACCAGCATCGGCTTGCCCTGGCGGAAGATCTCCTGCGCCAGGTCGTAGTGCACCTCGGTGGCCGAGGCCAGCACGACAGCGTCCACATCGGACAGTTCGCCGATCTCGGGCGTCCACTGCGTTTCGTACCGCTCGGCGACGGCCTTGCCCGCTTCCTCGCGCGGATCGATCACGCGGACCAGGTCGACGCGCTCGTTCCCGGCGAGCACGCGGGCGTGGAGGGAACCCATGTTCCCGGTACCGACAAGAGCGATCCGATGCGTCATGCGCCCAGTACCTCGCGAACGGTTTCGATGATGGTGTCCAGGTCGGACTCGGTCAGGTGCGGGTGCACCGGCAGCGACAGCGCCTGCTGCGAAACGGCGCGAGCCACCGGGAAGTCCTCGACACGCGCGCCCGGGATCAGGTCGTGACCCGCGTAGCAGTCGTAGTCGAAGACGATCTTGGGGTAGTAGATGCCGTTGCCGATGCCGCGCTCGGTCAACGCGGCGGCGAGCTCGTCGCGCGAGAGGAACGCGTGCGGCCCGACCAGCACCGTGTACTGGTGCCACACGTGCTCGCGGCCCGGCAGCACCTGCGGGATGTCGAGGCCCGGCGTGCCGGCGAGGCCCTCCGACAGGCGCTTCGCGTTCGCCTGGCGGGCGGCGGTCAGCTGGTCGAGCTTTTCCAGCTGCGGAATACCCACCGCGGCATGCAGGTCGGTCATCCGGTAGTTGTGCCCGGCGACCTCGTACTGGTAGCGGGCACGCATGCCCTGGTTGCGCAGCACGCGCAGCTTGTCGGCCAGCGCGTCGTCGTCCGTGGTGATCACGCCGCCCTCGGCGGTGGTGATGTTCTTCGTCGCGTACAGCGAGAAGCAGCCGATGCCGAACGAACCGGCCTGCTTGCCCTCGAACGACGCGCCGACGGCCTGCGCCGAGTCCTCGATCACCTGCAGGCCGCGCTCGGCGGCCAGGGGCGCGAGCTTGCCCATGTCCGCCGTCTGGCCGTAGAGGTGCACCGGCATGAGGACCTTCGTGCGGTCCGTCACGGCCTTGGCCACGGCGTCGGGGTCGATCGCGAAGTCGTCGCGCCGGATGTCGGCGAACCGGACGGTCGCGCCGGCCTCGAGGATCGCGTTCAGCGTCGCCACGAAGGTGAACGGCGAGGTGATGACCTCGTCACCCGGCTTCAGGTCGAGCACCTGCAGGGCCGCGACCAGCGCGGTGGTCCCGTTGTTGACGGCGATCGCGTGCTTCGTCCCGGAGACCGCCGCAAAGGCGTCTTCGAAGCGCTTGACCATCGGTCCCTGTGCGATGGCGCCGGAGCGCAGCACCTCGACGACGAGGTCCTCCGCGTCGCGGACGTCGACCACAGTGATGGGGATCATGGGCAGTCTCTCTCGGCAGGCGATTTCGGTGCGTCCGGTACAGTGAGCCGCCGGTTCTGCGCCCGGCCGCCCTGCAGCAACGCGGGCCACACGTTACCGGGCGCGGTAGCACGCCCAGTACCCAGCCGCCGACGAACGGATACCCGCCCGTGGCCAACCGCATCCACCCGACCGCCGTCATCGGCGAAGGCGTCGAGCTCGGCGAGGACAACGTCATCGGGCCGTTCGCGGTGATCGCCGGGCCCACCCGCATCGGCGACGGCAACTGGATCGGCCCGCACGTGACGATCGGCACGCCCGGCGAGGACCGTAGCCGTCCCCATCCCGCGGCCTGGGAAGACACACCGACCGGTGACCCTGATCACGATGGCCACGGGGTGGTCATCGGCAGCCGCAACCGGATCCGCGAGTACGTGAGTGTCCACCAAGGGACCTGGCGGACAACGACCGTCGGCAGCGGCAGCTACTTCCTCCGCAACTCCCACATCGCACACGACTGCCTGGTCGGCGACGGCGTCACGATCGCCTCCAACGCCGTCACGGGTGGCCACTGCCACATCTGGGACGGCGCGAACCTCGGCATGGGCGCGATCCTGCACCAGACGGTCGTGATCGGCCCCGGCGCGATGGTCGGGATGGGCTCGGCGGTGCGGCGCGAGATCGGCGCGTTCACCATCGCCGTCGGCAACCCGGCCCGCGTCACCGGCGTGAACGTCGTGGGCCTGTCCCGCCGCGGTCTCGACGAGGAGACGATCGAGGCCCTCGGGCCGTGGCTCAAGGGCAAGGAAGGTCTCCCGGACGTCACGCTGCCCGAAGACCTCTCTACCTTGGTAAAGGCGTGGGACGCCCGCCCGCGCGAAGAGCACTAGGAGCTGTCAGATGTCGGAAGTCGCCCCCAAGCTGCGCGAGGTCTTCGTCGAGGCACTGGACCTCGACGGCGACGTGGACGTCGAGAACCTGAAGTACCGCGAGATCGAGGCGTGGGACTCGGTCGGCCACATGGCGCTGGTCGCGGCCATCGAGGACGAGTTCGACGTCGAGTTCGACACCGACCAGGTCATCGACATGTCGAGCTTCAAGGTCGCCGTGGACATGGTCACCGAGCTGCAGTCGAAGAATGACTGATTTGTCGGGTCGTGTCGCGCTCGTCACCGGCGGGACGCGGGGGATCGGCCTGGCCACCGCCCGCGCGTTGGTGGAGTCGGGCGCGACGGTGGTGCTGACCGGACGTGACGAGGCTCGCGCCAAGGAGGCGGCCGCCTCCGTCGGCGCCTCTGGGCTCGCGCTCGACGTCACCGACGCGAAGGCGGTGTCTTCGCTGGTCAGGGGTGTCGCGAAGGAGCATGGCAAGCTCGACATCGTCGTCGCGAACGCCGGGATCATGGAGGACGCGCTCCTCGGCATGATCAAGGAAGAGCTCGTCGACACCACGCTGAGCACGAACGTCGCCGGCACGCTGCACACCGTCCAGGCCGCGGCCCGCGCGATGATGCGGAAGAAAGCCTCGCCCGCCGGCGATAGAGGCACAAGCACAGCCGCGATCGTCGTTTTGGCTTCAATCGTCGGCGAGCACGGAAGCGCTGGTCAGACGGTGTATGCGGCGTCGAAAGCGGCCGTTGCGAACATCGCGCGGTCGGCGGCGAAGGAGCTCGGCCGGTCCGGCATCCGCGTCAACGCCGTCGCGCCGGGCGTGATCGAGACCGATCTCACCGCGGGCCTGAGCGAAGACGCGAAGGCCCAAAACTCGGGCCGGACGCCGCTCGGGCGCCTGGGCCGGCCCGAAGAAGTGGCGAACGCGATCCGGTTCCTGGTGAGCGACGAAGCGTCGTTCATCACCGGCCAGGTGCTGGGGATCGACGGAGGCTTGGTGCTGTGACGTTGCTGGGTGCGGGAGCTCGGCTGGTGGACGTGGCCGGGGGCCGCACGCTGGCGGGCGCGGAACTGTCGGCCGGAGTCGGCCGCGCGATGGAGGCGCTGAGCGCGCTGCCGACCGGTGTCGTGTTCGCGCGGATGTCGATCGATCTGCCGAGCGTGCTGACCTACCTGGGCGCGTTCGAGTCCGGGCGGGCGATCGCGCTGATCGACCCGGCGCTGGACGCCGACGTGCTGGCCGGGCTCGTTTCGCGGTTCCGGCCGGCGGCCGTGCTGTCGGCCTCCGGCGACGCGCCCGACGGCTACACCGCGCAGGGCGCCGACTGGGTCCGCACGTCGGCCGAAGGTGTCGTGCCGCACCCCGACCTCGCCGTCCTGCTGCCGACCAGCGGATCGACCGGCAACCCGAAGCTCGTCCGGCTCTCGCGCCAGGCGATCCTCTCGAACGCCGACGCCATCGCGCAGGTGCTGCACATCGACGCCGACGAGGTCGCGCCCACCTGCCTGCCGCTGCACTACAGCTACGGCCTGTCGGTGCTGAACTCGCACCTGGTGCGGGACGCGACCGTCGTGATCGAGCCGTCCGGCGTGCTCGGCCGCGGCTTCTGGGACGCGGTGAACACCTACGGCGTCACGTCGCTTTCGGGTGTCCCGTACCACTACGAAATGCTGCGGCGGCTCAAGTTCGACCCCGCGAAGTACCCGACGCTGCGGACGCTGACGCAGGCCGGCGGGAGGCTGCGCGACGAACTGATCGCCGAGTTCAACGCCAAGATGCTCGCCGTCGGCGGCCGGATGTACGTCATGTACGGCCAGACCGAGGCGTCGCCGCGGATGACGACGGTGCCCGCCGAAAAGCTGGCCGAAAAGCTCGGTTCCGCCGGGCCGGCGCTGCCGGGCGGGAAGTTCGCGGTCCGCCGGGACGACGGCTCGGAGACCACGCACCCGAAAATTGTCGGTGAGGTCGTCTACCGTGGGCCCAACGTGATGATGGGCTATGCGGACGACGAGTCCGGACTGGCCAAGGGCGACGAATACGGCGGCGTGCTGGCCACCGGTGACCTCGGGTACGTCGATGAAGAGGGCTACCTCTTCATCACCGGGCGGCTCAAGCGCATCGGCAAGGTGTTCGGCAACCGCGTCAGCCTCGACGATCTCGAGCAGGCCGCGCGCACCGCGGCGGTCGGGATCGACGTGGTGGCCGCGGTGGCCGCCGGGGACAAGGTCGTGCTGTTCGCCGAAGGGGTGGACAAGGACATCTGCAAGGACGCGTCGCGGGCGCTGTCCGAGCGGCTGCACCTGCACGTCAGCGGGTTCGACGTCCGCCCGATCGACACCGTGCCGCTGCTGGCCAGCGGCAAGATCGACTACCGGACCTTGGAGGGGCGGGTATGAGGGAGCTTGCGAGCGAATCATTCAACACAGCGCTTGCCGCTCAGGCCGACCTGAGCGTCAGCGAGGTCGGCGCATGAGCGTGTTCACGCGGTCGCGGGCCGATCGGGAAGCCTTGCTGCTGCCCGAGCTGGCTTCGCTCACCGCCCACCACCGGGCGAATTCCGAGGGCTACGACCGGATCCTTTCCTCGCTGGGCATCGCTTCGGACGCGCGTTTCGGCTCGATCGCCGACCTGCCGTGGCTGCCGGTGCGGATGTTCAAGACGCACGACCTCAAGTCGGTCCCGGACAGCGAGGTGTTCAAGACGCTGACGTCGTCGGGCACCACCGGCGCGGGCGCGTCGCGGATCTACCTCGACAAGGAGGCGGCGGGCGCGCAGACGAAGCAGCTGGGCGCGACGCTGCAGGAGGTCCTCGGCGGCGAGCGGCTGCCGATGCTGATGGTCGACACGATCGGCATCATCAAGAACCGCCGCTCGTTCTCCGCGCGCGGCGCGGGCGTGCTGGGCATGGCGAACTTCGGCCGCAAGCACACCTACGTGCTCGACGAGAACGACCAGCCGGACATCGAAGCGGTCAAGAAGTTCCTGGCCGAGTACGGCGACAAACCCTTCCTGATCTTCGGCTTCACGTTCATGGTGTGGCAGTACCTGTACGAGGTCGCGCGGGACCACGGTCTCGACCTGTCGAACGGCACCCTCATCCACTCCGGCGGCTGGAAGAAGCTGATCGACCGCGCGGTCGACAACACCGAGTTCCGGCGGCGGTTCAAAGAGGACACCGGCCTCACCCGGATCCACAACTACTACGGGATGATCGAGCAGATCGGCACCGTGTTCCTCGAAGGCCCGTCCGGGAACTCGCTGTACTGCCCGGACTTCGCCGACGTCGTCATCCGGAACCCGGAGACGTGGGAAGAGCAGCCGGTCGGGGAGCCGGGCGTGATCGAGGTCGTCTCGACGCTGCCGCGGTCCTACCCGGGCCACGTGCTGCTGACCGAAGACCTGGGTGTCTGCAACGGCATCGACGACGGCGACTGGCCGGGCAAGCACTTCTCCGTGCTCGGGCGGCTGCCGAAGGCGGAGGCCCGCGGATGTTCGGACACGTTCTCGGGAGCGGCGGCATGACTTCTCTGACCCAGCGGTTCCCCGCTGCTCCGGCGGTTTCCGTGAGTGACTTGGCCGACCAGCTGCGCGCCGAGCCGCCGGGTGGCCGGTTGAAGGTCGGCGACCCGCGGATCATCGAGTTCGTCACTAAGTTCGCGCGCAAGCTGCTGGCCCCGGCCACCGCGCGCCGGTTCCCGGAGCTCGCCTCCCTCGGTTTCTTCCTGCGCAAGGGGGAAATCGCCAAGGCATTGTCCACTCTGGACACTTCGGGGAACGCGCTGCGGTTCCCGCGCGGGCTGGTGTTCCACGTGCCGCCGGCGAACGTCGACACGATCTTCGTCTACTCGTGGGCGCTGTCCGCGCTGGCGGGCAACCACAACGTCGTGCGGGTCTCGTCGCGTTCGGCCGGGGCGGCCGAGGCGGTGCTGGAGGCGCTGAACGCGGCACTGTCCGAAGTGGACCCTTCGACCGCCGCCGCGATCACGGCGACCCAGCGGATGGTCACGTACGACCGCAGCGACGAGGTGAGCGGCGCCCTGTCGCTGGCCGCCGACCTGCGCGTCATTTGGGGCGGCGACGGCTCGGTCGCGGCCCTGCGGAAGTACCCCCTGGCGCCGCACGCGCGTGACCTGACGTTCCCGGACCGCTCGTCTTTTGCCGTCGCGTCGGTGGCGGGCTGGCAGCGCGCGTCCGCCGAAGAGCGTCGCGCGGCCGCCGAGGGCTTCTACAACGACTCGTACTGGTTCGACCAGGCCGCCTGCTCGTCGCCGCGCGCGGTGTTCTGGGTCGGCGACGAAGCCGGAGCGCAGGCCGCGGGGAGCGAGTTCCGGACGTTGCTGGCGGCGGTGCTGGAGACGAAGCAGCACGTCACCGAGCCCGCGATGGCGGTCCAGAAGCGCGTCTCGGCGTACGGCGCGGCGGTCGACGGCCTGGTCAAGGAGATCGAGTTCCAGGGCAACGGCCTGGCGACGCTCGAGCTGACCGACCCGGCGGTGCTGCCGCGCGAGTGGCTCGGCGCGGGCACGTTCGCCAACGCGCGGGTGTCCTCGCTGGCGGATCTGGTGCCGATCGTCCTCCGGAAGGACCAGACCGTCAGCCAGTTCGGTTTCACGGCCGAGGAGCTGACGGCGTTCGCGCACGAACTCGCGGGCCGCGGCGTCGACCGGATCGTCCCCTTCGGCTCCGCCCTGACCTTCTCGGCGGTGTGGGACGGCTACGATCTGCTCTCCGAGTTCAGCCGCCTGGTCACGGTGCAGGCCTGAGGAGAGCCGTCGATGACGACAGTTGAGGACCTGCCGGCTGCCGGCAAGCAGCCGAAGTCCACCCGGGCGAAGATCCTCGACGTCGTCCGGTGGGTGGCGATCCTGCTGGTCATCGGCTTCGCGGCGAAGCAGCTGGCGGCCAACTGGGGCGAGTTCTGGCACACCCTGCGTGACGTCGCCTGGGAGTCGTCTCTGCTGAGCCTGGTCGCCCTGGTCGCGGCGATCCTGGTGTCGACCTGGGGCTGGCAGGTGATGGTCGACGACCTGGGTGAGCCGATCGGCTACGCCCGCGGCGCACAGATCTGCCTGGTCGGCTCGCTCGGCAAGTACGTGCCGGGCTCGGTCTGGGCGTACCTGCTGCAGATGGAGCTGGGCCGCAAGGCGGGCCTGGCCCGCGCCCGCATCTTCACCGGCTCCCTGATCCAGCTCGGCGTGGGCATGGTGTCGGCGCTGGTGGTGTCGCTCCTGGCGGCGCCGGCGGTGTTCAGCAACAGCCCGCGCGCGCTGTGGCTGTTCGTGCTCATCCCGCTCGGCCTGGCGATGCTGCACCCGAAGATCCTGACCTGGGGCACCTCGCTGGTCTTGCGGATCCTCCGCCGCCCGCCGCTGGCGCACCCGCTGGGCTGGCGCGTGATCGGCAAGGTCTTCGGCGCCTCGACGGCGGCGTGGTGCCTGCAGGGCGTCCACCTGTGGCTGCTGGCCAACTCGGTGGGCACCCCGGGCATCGGCGGCTTCGTGCTGTGCGTGGGCGCGATGGCCGTGGCGATGACGGTGGGCACGTTCGCGTTCATCCTCCCCAGCGGCGTCGGCGTCCGTGAGGTGGCCCAGGTCGCGGTCCTGACGGCGAGCGGCCTGACGGTCGGCCAGGCCACGGCGTTCGCGGTGGCCTCCCGGGTGATGTTCACGGTGGCGGACCTCCTGACGGCCGGCTTCGCGGCGGTCGCGGCCCGCACGGTCGCCACCCCCGTGTGAGCCAGTTGTCCCCAGGTTGTCCACAGCCCTTGCGCACATGTGGACAACTCAGGGCGTCAGTCGGTAGATCACCGCGTCCGGGTTGCGGTACACCGGCGTCAAGAACGGCTCGCCCGCCAATCCGGTCAACCCCGGCTGATATGGCTTGCCCGGGTCGCCGGACGGTTTTCCCAAAATGACCCAATGGATGTTCAGCCGGCGCACCGCCGCCCGGACCGCCGGATCCGTCGAATAGTCTCGAAAGCGGTTCGCCAGCAACACCGCGTCCGACGGTGGGGAAGTTTCGTCGAAATGTCCGGCGACCGTTCGAATTCCCGTCAAAGCGTAAGTCCACGCGGTTCCGTCGAACCGGTCGTTCATGGCCCACTCACCGCGGGCCGCCAAGGTGCCGAGCTTCGCCATCGCCGTCTCCTCGCCGGGTGTCACGCGCAGCGTCGACGGGTCCGCCGCCTGGTAGCCCGGGTACACCTCGTCCCCGTTCGATCGGACGTACAGCCCGTCCGAGAGCAGCACGAACCCCGGCAGGACCAGCAACGCGACAGCCGGGACCCGGGAGGGCAGCCGGTCACGCAGCCAGGCCTGCGTCGACGCCAAGCCGTGGGCCGCCAGGACCGACAGTGGGACCGCCGCCATCGAGAAGAACCGGAACGGGTCGTCCCACCAGGGCCGGGACAGCGCCATCACGATCGGCGCGTCGGACGACGCCACCGCCACGTACGCCAACCCCGTCACCAAAGCCGTCAGGCCGATCCAGCGCAGCTCGCCCGCCCGCGCGAAGAACACGATCCCCAGGAACAACGCCACCGACAGCCACACCTGCGGGTGCGGCTCGAAGTGCTGGAACCCCAGCAGCGCACCCAACGCCGTCGAGGCGCGGTACTCGCTCGGCCAGCCGTAGTACGGCAACGCCAGACCCAATGCTCCGAACAGCTGCAGCCACGCCACCAGCAGCGACGCCACCGCGATCGGGAGCAACGCCAGCAGGTCGCGGCCGAGCCGGCGCCATCCCGCGAGCCGGCGCTGCACCAGCATCGGGCCGGCGAACAGGATCCCGCCGAACAACGTCGACGAGTGGATGCACAGCAGCCCCACCGCGGCCAGCACCAGCACCAGCCCGGTGTCCGGCGCGGCCCGCTCCAGGTACCGCCGCAGCGCCACCGCGGCCAGCGGCGTCAGCGTCACGCCCAGCGCGAACGGCAGCAGCGGCCCGCGGTTCATCGACTCGTAGACGCCCGTCACCGGCGCCACCGCCACCAGCGCCACGGCGCCCGCGAGCACCGCCCGGCCGCGGAACTCCCGCACCAGCGTCACCAGCGACAACGCCAGCAGACCCGGCAACAGCACGGTGTTCGCGTCCAGCGTCTCCGGGATCGACGCCCCGCCGAGCCGGTACGTCACCGCCGCCAGCAGGTGGTAGGCGTTGGGGTAGAACACCGGCGCCGCGTCGCCGTACCAGTTCACGTGGCCCGTGCCGAACAGGCTGCCGTCGCCGGTGTCGGCGAGGTAGCGGACGGCGTTGCCGTGGTAGACCGCGTCGAAGCCCTGGGGCAGGGCGCCGATGTGACCCAGCCCGAGCAGGGCCGCCCAGCACCCGATGGCCGCCGCGAACAGCAGGCAGGCCAGTACCGCCAGGTGCCCGCGGCGCGCCCACAACGGCGGCTCCGGACAGTGGTCGCGCACCGTGAACGTACGGACACCGAAGGCGATCGCCGTGAACGCGACGGTCGAGACGCCGTACGTCAGCGGCGTGAACGACAGCCCGGCCGCGGCGGCCCACGGACCGGTCAGCCCGCCGACGGCGTAGCTCAGCAGCGGCGCCATCCCGGCCAGGACCCAGCCGCGCAAACCCGCGGCGAGACCGATCAGGAGGCCGGGGCCGGTGATGACGACAATGGCGATGCCTACGCAGAGCACGGTGGAGAGTAAGCCGGGAATGACCGGTCCGTCGCGCCGAGGTGATACCTCGATCGGCGTTTTTTCAGGACGTCACTTCGGCCCTCCGGGGCAACACCCGATCGGGTTATTCTGGGCGGTGAATTTCCCTGATTGACTGTCGCCGGCGAAGTGATCCATCCCCCATTCGGGCTCGTGATCGGTCCACAGGAAACACTTCGCCGCCGACGATCGATAACCTGGCCGAAGAGCCGGGCGGGTGCGGTGCCGAGGCGGAGGGGGCCGGGTGGTCTACGCGGTCGTGGTGGCGTGGCTGGTCGTCGCCGCGATCGTGGTGCTGACCTGGGCCCGCCTCGACGCCGACCGCGGCTGGCGCGCCTTCGTCCTCACCCTCACGCTCGGCCTCTCCCTGCTGCACCAGCTGCTGTTCGCGACCGTCACCGAGGACGCGCTCGTCACCTTCCGCTACGCGCAGAACATCGCCGACGGCAACGGCCCGGTCTTCAACCCCGGCGAACGCGTCGAGGGGTACACGAACTTCTTCTGGCTGGTGCTGGTCGCCCTGCCGCGCGCCGCGTTCGGCGCCGACGTCCGCACCACGGCGGTCGTCCTCGGGGTCCTCGCCGCGCTCGGCTGCGTGCTCGTGTCCTGCTTCCTGGTCAACCGGATCGTCGCCGCGGCCGCCCCGAACGGCGCCGGCCCGCGGCCCGCGATCGGGGTGGCCGCCGCGGTGCTCACCGCGAGCGCCGGCGGCCTGGCGGTCTACGGGGCCTCGGGCTCCGAAGTCCCGCTGTTCGTGCTGCTCGTCCTCGCCGTCGGCTACGCGCTCGCCGCGCGCCGCCCGGTGGTCGCCGGGGTACTCGTCGCCTTCGCCGTGATGACCAGTCCGGAAGGCCTGGTGGTCGCCGTGCTGGCCGGCCTGTGGCTCGTCGGCGCCGCGCTCAAGGAGAAGCACAGCTGGTGGGCGCCGGTGGGGTACGTGCTGGGCGCGCTGGTCTTCCTGATCCCGCGGCTCGCCTGGCGCGCGACGTTCTACCAGCACTTCCTGCCCGCGCCGCTGGCCGCGAAGCTCGGCGGCCCGCTCGGCGAGCACCTCGACGGCGGCTGGCCGTACCTGTCCGGGTTCGCGCTGGCGCACCAGGGCTTCGTGCTGCTGGGCCTGGTCTCGGCCGTCGCGCTCGTGCTGCGCCGCACCGAAGCCGTCGAGGCTCGGGCGCTGCTCTGGCTGCTGTTCGCGATGATCCCCGTGCTGGCCGCGGCCGCGGTGCTCATCGGCGGCGACCCCGGTCCGTCGTGGCGGCTGCTGGCACCGGTGCCGCCGCTGCTCGCCGTCGCGGCCGCCGGGACGTACGGCGTGCTGACCGCGGACATCGTGGCGAAGCCGTCGCCGCGGCCGAAACCCCTCACGACGCGGCTGGTCCCGGTGACCGCTTGCGGGCTGGCCGGGATCGCGGTGCTCGTCTCGGTGTTCAGCCCCGAGATGCTCGACCGCGTCCGCGACTGGCACTCGCACGGCAGCGAGCTCACCGAGATCGGCGGCTGGCTCGGCGAGTACCTGCCGCCCGGCTCGGTGGTCAGTGCCGCCGCGCCCGGCGCGCTCGCCGCCCGCGGCGGGCAGCTGCTCATCATCGACGTCCTCGGCCGCACCGACGACCACATCGCCCGCGATGGACGGCACGACGGCGGCGTCGCGACCGACTACGACTACGTGGTCAACGGCCGCCGTCCGACCGTCGCCGTGCCCGCCGACGGCGGCTACGCCGATCGGCAGCACTGCGCGATCGACCCGGTGTACGCGGGGAAGTACGAGGTCGCGACCTTCCGCCGCGTCGGCACGCCGTACTGGGTTTCGGTCTACCCGCGCGCGGAACAGGCGAAGTCCCTGGTCGCCGACCTCGACCAGGGCCCGGACTTCCGCTACGTACCCTGTCCTTCGTGAAGCTCGAGGCCCGGGACCGGCAGCTGGGCGCCCAGGCGCGGCTCGGGCTCGGGGTGTTCGGCGCGTCGCTCGCCCTGTTCGTGCTGCGGTTCCTGGTGCCGCGGCCGATCGCGATGTCCAACAACGGCGACGGCGGCCGCGTGCTGTGCGGCGCTGGGATCACCTGGAAAGGCCTGCCCGAGCCGTTCGTCCACCTCGCCTACACACCCGCGCCCGGCACCCCGCCGTGCCGGCCGACGTACCTGCTGACGCAGAGCTGGCTCGCCGACCTGGCCGTCCGGATCGGCCGGCTGATCGGCCTCCACGGCACGCTGAGCCTCGTCATCCTGGGCCTGCTGAGCAGCGTGGTCGCCGCGGCGGCGATCACCGCGATCGTGCTCGGCCTGCCGCACCCGCGCCGGACCCGGCTGTTCGTGGCGGCGGGGCTGCTGCTGGTCGTCGCGGACTCGGCGTTCTTCGGGTACTTCGCCGCGATCCTGGGCGAAGGCACGGCCTTCCTCGGCCTGCTGCTCGCGGTCGGCGGCCTGCTCCTGACCGCGCGCGAGGGCCCGTGGAGCTACGCGGGAATGGCCGTGACGGTCGTGGGCGGCGTCCTGGCGGTCAACGCCAAGGTCCAGACGCTCACCATCCTGCCGCTCCTCGCGCCGGCGATCCTCCTGGTCCGCCCGGGCACGCTGCGCGGGGCCAAGCGCTGGGCGTCGGCGGCCCTGGTCATCGGCGCGATCGGCGCCGTCACGCTCTACGCGCAGCAGAGCGTCGAGCCCGCGCGGGCGCCCGACGGCACGTACACCGAGTTCCCGGGCGACGACTCCCGCGAGATCAACGTCTTCAACTCGATCTTCCTCAACATCGTCGACGGGAAGCACGACACCCGGGCCGACCTGGCCGAGCTCGGGCTGCCGCCGTCGTTCGCGCAGTACGCGGGCAACGGCTGGTGGCACCCGCACCCGGCGACGATGGACCCGCAGTACCCGCAGTACCGCGCCAAGATCAGCCGCCGGAACGTCGTGACGTACTTCGCAACCCACCCGGCCCGGACCCTCGAAGTGCTCGACCGGGCTGCCACCGACCAGCTCACCGCCCGGCCGGACTACCTGGGCAGCTTCGACCAGGAAGCCGGATTCCCGCCGCACGCACAGGAGTACCGGGTGCCGGTGGTGTCGTGGCTGACCGGCCTGCTCGCCCCGCTCGGGCTGTTCGCGCTGGTGCCGCTGTGGCTGTTCGTACTGGTCAGGGCCTGGTTTCGGCGACGGACCGCGCTCGGCGTCGCGCTGGCCTTCCTGTTCGCCGTCTCGGTGACGCAGTTCGGCACCGCGGCGCTGGGCGACGGGATCGAGGGCATCAAGCACCAGTCCGTCGCGCTGTTCACGCTCCTGGTGGCCCTCGTTTTGTGTTCTTCCCCGCTGAACCGGCGTTCCGAACCTACGGTCCCGTAACCTGGCTGGATGGCTGACCTGGTTTACCCGCCCGTGATCGCGGCGGCCCGGACGATGTTCCGGGTACTCGACAACCGCATCCGGATCGAGGGCGCGGAAAACATCCCGCGTCGCGGCGGCGCGGTCATCGCGTGCAACCACATCAGCTACCTCGACTTCATCTTCTGCGGCCTCGGCGCGCGCCCGGCCAAGCGGCTGACGCGGTTCATGGCGAAGAAGGAGATCTTCGACAACAAGATCGCCGGGCCGCTGATGCGCGGGATGCACCACATCTCCGTCGACCGCTCCGCCGGCCTGGCCTCCTACCGCGAGGCGCTCGAAAAGCTGCAGGCCGGCGACGTCGTCGGCGTCTTCCCCGAAGCCACCATCAGCCGGTCGTTCACCGTCAAGGAGATCAAGTCGGGCGCCGTCCGGATGGCCGCCGCGGCCAACGTCCCGGTGGTGCCGATGGCGCTGTGGGGCACCCAGCGGCTCTGGACGAAGGGCCGCCCGAAGGACCTGACCCGCCGGCACGTGCCCGTCTCGATCCTGATCGGCGAGCCGATGCACCCGGCCAAGGGCGACGACTGGGACGTCGTCACGAAGGAGCTGCGCACCCGGATGAGCGCGCTGCTCGACCGCGCCCAGGCCGAGTACCCCGCCCAGCCCTCGTCCGACGAGGAACGCTGGTGGTTGCCCGCCCACCTCGGCGGCACGGCACCGACCCCGGCCGAAGCGGCCGAGCTCGACCGCCGCTAGCCCTTCAGCTCGCGCTAGAACCAGCGCTCGAGGACCTGCGCGACGCCGTCCTCGCCGGCCGGGCCGGTGACTTCGTCGGCCGCCCCCAGGGCCTGCGGGTGCCCGTTCTTCATCGCGACACCGTGGCCGGCCCAGCGGAGCATCTCGACGTCGTTGGGCATGTCCCCGAAGGCGATCACCCGCTCGGGCTCGACGCCGAGCCGCTCGGCGACGTCGGCGAGGCCGGTCGCCTTGGTGATGCCGTGCGCGGACAGCTCGACCAGGCCACCTGACGACGAGTACGTCACGTCGACGTCCCGGTCGAACAGCGCGTTCACCGCGTTCGCCATCTCTTCCGACGTCATTCCGCGGTGGCTGACCAGCAGTTTGATCGCCGGGTGCCCGAGCACTTCGGCGCGCGGCGCGGTGCGGCCCTCGCCGTCGCCCCACGGGTTGTGGTAGTCCGGCTCGATCACGAAGTTGCGCATCTCGTGGTCGGCGCCGGCGCTGACGCGCTCGGTGGCCAGCCGGCAGCCGGGCAGGGCCTTGTCCAGCGCGTGCGCGATGTCGTGGAGCAGCTCGGGCCGCAGCAGGCCGTGCACCGCGACGACCTCCTCGCGGCCGCAGTCGTACAGGACGGCGCCGTTCGCGCACACCGCGTACCCGGTCAGCTCGAGGGGCCGGGCCACGGGCGCGATCCAGCGCGGCGGCCGTCCGGTGGCGAGCACGAACGGCACCCCCGCGTCGATCGCCCGGCGGACGGCGGCGATCGTGCGGCCGGTCAGGGATTCGGAGGGGCCGAGCAGGGTGCCGTCGACGTCGGACGCGATCAACAGAGGTCTCTCCACCCCGCCATTGTCCCTGACTCGTTCGGGCGAACGCTTCCCCGTCCGTGCGACTGCCGGTGGTAGCCGATAACGTCCGGCACTGTGCGAGCAGGCATCGTGATTCTTCCGGAAGATCGTTGGTGGGCCGCCGAGCCGAAGTGGCGCGCCGCCGAGGAGTACGGCTTCGACCACGCGTGGACGTACGACCACCTGGGTTGGAGAAACCTGGTCGACGGCCCGTGGTTCTCCGCCGTCCCGACCCTGACCGCGGCGGCGATGGTGACGTCCCGCATCCGGCTGGGCACCTTCGTGGCGTCCCCGGTCGCCCGGCACCCCGTGCCGTTCATGCGCGAGCTGAACACCCTCGACGACATCTCGGACGGCCGGTTCGTCCTCGGCGTCGGCGCGGGCGTCGACCACACCCGTTACGACGGCGCGGTGCTCGATGCCCCCGAGCTGACGCCCAAGCAGCGCGCGGACCGCTTCACCGAGTTCGTCGAGGCGCTCGACGGGCTACTCATGACCGACAAGTTCGACTTCGACGGCGAGTACTACCGGGCCCGCGAGGCCCGCAACCTGCCCGGTCCGGTCCAGCGGCCGCGGCTGCCGTTCGTCGTCGCGGCGAACGGCCCGCGCACGATGACCCTCGCCGCGCGCTTCGGCGCGGGCTGGGTGACGACGGGCAAGGGCGGCGAGACCGCCGACGAGTGGTGGGCCGGCGTCAAGCAGCTCACCGAGGTCTTCGACCGGCGGCTGGACGCGGTGGGCCGCGAACGGCCGAGCATCCAGCGGTTCCTCAGCCTGGACGCGTCGCCGGTGTTCTCGCTGAGCAGCGTGGAGGCGTTCCGCGACGCCGTGGGCCGGGCGCGGGAGCTCGGCTTCACCGACGTCATCTCGCACTGGCCGCGGTCGTCGTCGCCCTACGAGGGCCGGGAAGCCGTGCTGGAGCAGGTCGCGAGCGACGTCCTCCCAGAACTGCGCTAGCCCGAACCCCGCTGCGCGCTACTTCACGATCCGGTAGATGACGGCACCCGGGTTCCGGTACACGACCTGCAGGAAGTGGCGCCCGTCCAGGTGCTGCAGGCCGTTCGCGATGGGCGTGTCCCGGCGGATGGTGCCGCTGCCCACCAGCACGTAGTGGATGTTCAGCCGGTGAACGGCCGCGCGCACCTCGGGGTCGCTGTCGAAGTCGGCGAAGTGCTGGGCCAGGTAGAGCGCATCGGGAGGGGCCACGCCGGCGTCGTAGTGGCCCGCCACCGGGTGCACGCCGGTCAGGGCGTACATCCAGGCCGTGCCGTCGAGCCGGTCGTTGAGCACCTTCTGGTCGGCGGGGATGCCGAGCGTGCCGAGGCGGTCCATCGCGTCGATCTCGTCCTGGCTGACCGGCGGGACCACCTCGCCGGGCAGGCCGTTGTAGTAGAGCAGCGACACCGTCTTGGCGTTGGCCGCGCGGTAGAACCCGCCGGTCAGCACGCCCATCGCGACGACCAGCAGCGCCGCCGTCGCCAGCCCGACCCGGCCGGTCAGCCACGGTCGCGCGCGCACCCACGCGCGTCCGCTCGCGAGCTTCGCCAGCCATCGCTGGGCCTCGCTCATCCCGTGCGCGGCGATCAGGCAAAGCGGGATCGAGGCGAGCGCCATCAGCCGGAACCGGTCGTTCCACCAGGGGCGTGACAAGCTGATCACCCAGTCTTCGCTGCCGAAGCACGCGACGACCACGAACAGCGCCGACAGCCCGAGCGCCGAGAGCACCAGCCAGCGCATCCGCCGCAGCGCCACCAGCGTCAGCACGCCGATCGCGAGGAACACCGTCAGCCAGATCTGCGGGACCGGCAGCACCTGCTTGAACGTCGCCAGCATGGCCAGGGCTTTCCACACGGGCATGTGCGAGCCCCAGGCGTGGTACGGGTAGGAGCCGGACGTGAAGCCGATCGCGCCGAGGATCATCGGCGCGGACAGCAGCCCGGCCACCACCATCGCCGGCAGCATCCGCAGGACGTCGCCGCCGACGACCCGCCAGGCGGGCCTGCCCTCGGGGACGCCGTCGACGCGGCGGCCGCGCAGCGCCCGGTACCAGCGCTGCACCACCAGCGGGAACGCGAACAGGATCGCCCCGAACAGCGCGCTCGAGTGCGCGGCGAGCAGGCCGGTCGCGCTCAGCGCGAGCACCGCGCCGGTGTCCACGCCCGGCCGCGCGAGGAACCGGTGCAGCGCGATCACCGCCAGCGGCGTCAGCACGATGCCGAGCGCGAACGGCAGCAGCCCGCTCGACACCGACTCGTACGCCCCGGTCGTGGCGCCGCCGGCGACCAGCGCGGCACTGCCGGCGAACACCGCGCGGCCGCCGAGCTGGCGTACCAAGGCGGCCATGGCCAGCGCGAACAGCCCGGCGATCGGCATCGTGACGGCGTTGAGCGTGACCGGGATCGACGTCCCGGACAGCTCGTAGACCAGGGCGCCGACCAGGTGGTAGGCGTTCGGGTAGAAGGAGCCGCCGGGGTACCAGTTGATGGTGCCCATGCCGGTCAGGGAGCCGTCGCCGGTCTCGGCGATGTAGCGGATGCCGTTCGCGTGGAACACGGTGTCCCAGCGCTGGAACACCGCCGTCGTCCCGCCGCGGCCGGAGACGACCACGGCGATCGACACGGCGACGGCGATCGTGACGCAGGCTCCGACGGCCAGGTGCGCCCGGCGCGTCCACGGCAGGGACGGTTCCTCCGCACCCGGCGTGAGCCGGCCGCGTGCCGTGGCGAGCCGGCGGAGGCCGTACAGGACGGCGGCGAGCAGCAGAGTGACCGCGGCCACACTGAGCGAGCCGTACGGGATGTGCGCGATGGCCAGCCACGGGCCGGCCAGGCCGGTGATGGCGTAGCTGAGCAGCGGCGCGAGCCCGGCGAGGGCCCAGCCGCGCAGGCCGGCGGCCCACCCGACGACCCCGCCGGGGACCGCCAGTACGGCCAGGTAGGTCGCTACCGCGGCGAAGTAGCTCCAGAAGTCCTCGGGTGCAGGCACTGCTTTCCAGGTGTGTCGTAGGCCGAAATGTGATAGTCGGGTGCGGGCCGGGTCAGCGACCTGCGTACCCTCGACGCCCGTGAGCGCGCACACGAACCCCGCACAGATTACTGAAGACGATTTCGCAGGTTACGACCTCGTCGTCGTCGGGTCCGGTTTCTTCGGCCTGACCGTCGCCGAACGGGCCGCGGCCGAGCTGGGCAAGAAGGTCCTCATCCTCGAGCGGCGCAGCCATCTCGGCGGCAACGCGTACTCGGAGCCTGACCCGGAGACCGGGATCGAGGTGCACAAGTACGGGGCGCACCTGTTCCACACGTCGAACAAGCGCGTGTGGGAGTACGTGAACCGGTTCACCGAGTTCACGAACTACCAGCACCGCGTCTTCGCACGGGTCAAGGACCAGGTCTACTCGTTCCCGATGAACCTGGCCCTGATCAACCAGTTCTTCGGCAAGTCGCACACCCCGGACGAGGCCCGCGAGCTCATCGCGAAGCAGTCCTCGGAGTTCGAGACGAGCGCCGCGCAGAACCTCGAGGAGAAGGCGATCTCGCTGGTCGGCCGGCCCCTCTACGAGGCGTTCATCCGCGGGTACACCGCGAAGCAGTGGGAGAACGACCCCAAGAACCTGGGCGAGAACATCATCACGCGCCTGCCGGTCCGGTACAACTTCGACAACCGGTACTTCAACGACACCTACGAGGGCCTGCCCGTCAACGGGTACACCGCGTGGCTCGAGAAGATGGCCGAGCACGAGAACATCGACATCCGGCTGAACGTCGACTACTTCGACGTCCGCGAGCACATCCCGGCGGGCACCCCGACCGTCTACACCGGGCCGCTGGACCGCTACTTCGGCTACTCGGCGGGCCGGTTCACCTGGCGCACCGTCGACTTCGAGTCCGAGGTCGCGGAGACCGGCGACTTCCAGGGCACGTCGGTCGTCAACTACAACGACCAGGAAGTCCCGTACACCCGGATCATCGAGTTCCGGCACTTCCACCCGGAGCGGGACTACCCCAAGGACAAGACGGTCATCTTCCGCGAGTACTCCCGCTTCGCGGGCGAGGAGGACGAGCCGTACTACCCGATCAACACGCCGGACAACCGCGAGAAGCTCGAGGCCTACCGCGAGCTGGCCAAGGTCGAGGCGCGCGAGAAGAACGTCCTGTTCGGCGGCCGGCTGGGGACGTACAAGTACCTCGACATGCACATGGCCATCGGCTCGGCGCTGTCGGCGTTCGACAACAAGATCGCCCCGCACCTGACCGACGGCGCGCCGCTCGACGGGTCCCTCGATGCTTGAGAAGGGGCAGGCCACCGGAGAGGTGGCGGTCCTGGCGAAGGCGCAGGGCTTTCTGAAGAGTGAAGCTTCGGTCAAGGCTGCGCGCGGCCTTTCGCACTTCGGCGAGCACAGTGCCGGGTGGTTCGCCCTCGGCCTGCTCGGCGCCGCGGTCGACAAGGAGCGGCGCAAGGACTGGCTGGTCGCCTCGGTGGGTGTCGTCGGCGCGCACGCCGCCTCGATCGCGGTGAAACGCGTGGTCAGGCGGGCCCGGCCGGACCACCCGAGCGTGGAGGTCCTGGTCGGCACGCCGAGCAAGCTGAGCTTCCCGTCGTCGCACGCGACGTCCACCACGGCGGCGGCGGTGCTCTACTCCGGATTGACCGGGCGTAACCTGGTGCCCGCCCTGGTACCGCCGATGCTGGCCTCGAGGCTCGTGCTCGGCGTCCACTATCCGACAGACGTTCTGGCCGGTGCAGCTCTCGGGGGGCTCGTCGGTGGTCTCATACGACGGAAGCTGAAGAAGAACCCATGAGCGAGACGACCGAGCAGCGCAGCAGCGACGAACCTGCCGTGACTCCGGAGGCTGTCGAGCCGACGGCGTCACGTGGCCCGTTGGGCCTGGTCGGCGGCGTCATCAAGACGGCGCGGCCGCGGCAGTGGGTGAAGAACGTCCTGGTCTTCGCGGCCCCGTTCTTCGCGTTCTCGAAGTCGACCGACCGCACCGGTCTCCTGATCGACGCGATCATCGCCTTCGTGGCCTTTTCGCTGGTGGCGAGCTCGGTCTACCTCATCAACGACGCCATCGACGTCGAGGCCGACCGCGCCCACCCGACCAAGCGCAACCGGCCGATCGCGGCCGGGCTCGTGCCGGTCCCCGTCGCGTACGGGGCCGCGGTCGTGTTCTTCCTGGCCGGCCTCGGCGTGTCGTTCCTCGCCAGCTGGCAGCTGGCGGTCGTGCTGGGCGTCTACGAAGCCGTCCAGCTCGGCTACTGCTTCGGCCTCAAGCACCAGCCGGTGGTCGACCTGGCCATCGTCGGCTCGGGCTTCCTGATGCGCTCCATCGCCGGCGGCGTCGCGGGCGGCATCGCGCTTTCCCAGTGGTTCCTGCTGGTCACGGCGTTCGGCTCGCTGTTCATGGTGGCGGGCAAGCGCTACGCGGAGATCATGCTGTTCGAACGAACGGGTGCGAAGATCCGCTCGTCGCTGAAGAAGTATTCGGCCAGCTACCTGCGGTTCGTCTGGGCGACCTCGGCGGCGATCCTGATCATGTCGTACTGCCTGTGGGCGTTCGAGATCCGCCAGACCGAGCACAATTCGGTGTGGGCGCTGATCTCGATGGTGCCGTTCCTGGTGGCGGTGCTGCGCTACGCGGTCGACGTCGACGGCGGTATCGCGGGCGAGCCCGAGGAGATCGCGCTCAAGGACCGCATCCTGCAGGTCCTGGGCGCGAGCTGGGTGATCACGTTGTTCCTGGCGTTCTACCTGTGAGCTCTCATGGCGGATCGACAGGTTCGTTTCAGGTGACGCACAGCTGAGCGGCGCACCCTGAGGTGGTGGGGGCGGGCACTGCGCCCGTCCCCGTGACCACAGGAGCGACGATGAAAGACGAGCCGCGCGAGCAGAAGGCCCCGGACGGAGCCGAGCAGCCGACTGTCGAGCACTCGACAGAGGCCACCCAGCCCACTGCGGCACCCGAAACCACCCCCGACGCGTCACTTTCACGTGAAAGCGACGCGTCCGAGCCCGCGGCGCCCGCGGCGCCCGCGGCGCCCGCGGCGCCCGCGGCGCCCGCGGCGCCCGCGGCGCCCGCGGCGCCTGCGGCGTCCGGGCAGCCCGCGGCTGACCAGGCGTCCGGCACCTCGGCCGACCAGGCGTCCGGCACCACCCCTGCCGACCAGACCGCTGTCCACGGGCAGCAGCCGCCGCCCGGTCCGCAGTTCGCGCAGCCCGGCCCCGGCCAGGCCTACGCCCCCTGGGGCCCGCCCCAAGGCGCTCAGCGGCCGCCCGGCGGGTTCCGGCGGTTCGCCGGCCACCGGGCCACCCAGCTCGTCGGTGTCGGCGTGCTCGGCATGCTGCTCGGCGCGGGCATCGTCGGCGGGATTGCCGCGGCCGCGAGCCACCACAGCCCCCGCGACGGCCGGCCCGGCATCCACCGCCAGTACGACGGCCCCAACCAGGGCTTCGACGGCCGTGGTCCCGGCTTCGGCGGCCGCGGCAACGCCGGCCCCGGTGCCGGGAACGGCTCCGGCGACGGCATCTGATCCTCGACTGTCGAGTCCCGACTGTTGACTCCCGACTGTGGCCTCGGCCACCCGTACCTCGCTCAGATCACAGAAGCATCACGAGCGAGGTACGGTGTCCGGGATGCGAAGCGCCTCCGCAGAAGCTCCCCAAGCCGTCCGCGCGCTGCCGGCGGCCATCCCCGCCGCCCGTTCGTGGGCCCTGCCGGCGGGCGCCGCGGCCGCTTCCGCCCTCGTGTTCGCCCTGGTCAGCAGCCATCTCATCGATGACACCTACATCACGCTGTCCTACGCGAAGAACCTCGCCTTCCACGGCCACTGGGGCCTGATCGAACAGGGGACGGCGAACACCGCGACCTCCCCGCTGAACGTCCTGGCCCTCGGCGCGGTCACGTTCGTCGTGCGCGACGCCGTTCTCGCCGCGGGGGTCGTGTTCGTCGCCACCCAGGTGCTGCTGGTGCTGGGCCTGCGCCGCCTCGGCGAGCGCACCGGCCTGCCGCCGGCGTTCGCGCCGCTGACGTTCGCGTTGCTGCTGGTCAACCCACTGCTGCTGTCCTCGATCGGGCTGGAGGTGGCGCTCGGCGCCACCGGCGTCGTGTGGACGCTGGTCTACGCGGGGGAGCGGCGGGCGGGCCGCCTGGGCGTGGTGGTCGGGCTGCTCGCGCTCGTCCGGATCGACCTGCTGCTGATCGCCGCGGTGCTGTTCGCCGCCCGCCGCGAGTTCTGGACCGGCATCTGGCGGACGGTCTTCGCGGCCCTCGCCGTCACGCTGCCGTGGTTCGGGTTCAGCTGGGTGGTGCTCGGCTCGGCCGTGCCGGACACGCTCGTCATCAAGATCAGCCAGCAGTCGTGGGGACCGTTCAGCTTCACCAACGGTCCGCTGCTGTACTGGCGCAACTTCCCGGCCGCGGCCACGCTCTCGTTCCTGCCGCTGCTGCTCGCGGCCCTGGCCGGAGCGGCCTGGCTCGTCCAGTACCGCCGCGGCTCCGAGACGGCCCGCCGCCTGACGCCGTTCGCGGCGCTCGCCGTCGCCGGCGCCCTGCACTACCTGGCGTACAGCCGGCTGGGCGTGCCGCCCTACCACTGGTACTACGCGCCGAGCATCATCGGCGCGACGATCTTCCTCACCGCCTGCGCCGCGGCGGTCCCGGAGCGGGTCCGGCGCGCGACGTGGACGCTGGCCGGAGCGGCCCTCGCGGCGAGCGTCGCGGTGTACGCGCTGCCCGGCCTGCCCCGCCAGTTCGCGCCGATCACGAGCAACCACGCTTCGACGACGGAGTACCGCGAGATCGGCCACGAGCTGGCCGCGATCGCCCACGGCCGCAAGGTCGAGACGGCGGGCGAGGTCGGCGCACTGGCGTACGCGTGCGACTGCGAGCTGGTCGACGAGTTCTCCGACCGCGGCGCGGTCGACCCGGCGATCACCGAGACGAAGCGCCGCAGCGACGACCTGGGCCGGGCGTTGCTCGAAGCGAACTTCCACAACTTCGACCACAGCGTGGCCCCGATCAGCCCGGACCTGGTCCTGGCGACCACCCGCCGTACCCCGCCCCGGACGGCCCTGGCGAGCTGGCACATCGACTCACCGTGGGTGGGCAGCCAGAACCTCTACCTGGTACCCGCCCACGCCGTGGGGGGACGCTGAGCGGCCGTCAGATCGGGAGCTTGCGGAAGATCGGCCGCGGCACGTGCCGCAGCGCCGACATCACCAGCCGGAACTGGGCCGGCGCCCACACCAGGTCCTTGCCCGCGCGCGCCGCACCGACGGCGATCTCCGCCACCTGCTCGGCCGTCTGCGCCAGCGGGGCGTCCTTGAGTCCCTCGGTCATCTTGGTCTTGACGTGCCCCGGACGGACGACCGTCACCTTCACCCCGAACGGCGCCAAAGCCTCGCCCAGGCCCAGGTAGAAGCCGTCGAAACCGGCCTTCGTCGAGCCGTAGAGGAAGTTGGACCGCCGGACCCGCTCGCCGGCCACCGACGACAGCGCGATCACCGTGCCGTGGCCCTGGGCCTTCAGCTTCTCCGACAGCGCGACGCCGGCCGACACCGCGGCCGTGTAGTTCACGGTCGCCAGCTCGACGGCCTTCGCGTGGTCCTGCCAGACCTCTTCCGGGTCGCCGAGCAGGCCGAACGCCACGACCGCCACGTCGATGTCGCCGCCCTCGAAGGCCTTGGCCAGCACGTCCGGGTGGGACGCCGTGTCCTTCGCGTCGAAGTCCACAGTGGACACCTCGGCGCCGCGGTCCTTCAGGCGCTGGGCGGCCGCCTCCAGCCGGGGCGACGGCCGCGCGGCCAGCACCACCCGCAGCGGCTTCTCGGCCAGGTACTTCTCGGCGATCGCCAGCGCGATGTCGGACGTGCCGCCGAGCAGAAGAAGGGACTGGGGGTTGCCCACCGCGTCGATCACAGTTCGAGCCTCCGGCTCATGTCAGAGGCGAAAACGCCTTCGGGGTCGATGGAAGCGCGTACCTTGCGCCATTCTTCGAGGCGCGGGTACATCTTCGCGAACGTCTCGGGCGAGGTGCGCGAGTCCTTCGCGGTGTACAGCCGGCCGCCGAGCTCCAGGACGTCGTCGTCGAGTTCCTGGCAGAACCGGCTCAGGCCGGCCTTGATCGGGAAGTCGACGCAGACCATCCAGCCCGGGTGCGGGAACGACAGCGGCGCCGCGTTGCCCTCGCCCATCCGCTTGAAGACGTTGAGGAAGGACACGTGCCCCGACTCGGCGATCTTCCGGACGATGTTTCGCAGCGGCTCGTGCGCGTTCAGCGGCGTCGAGAACTGGTACTGCAGGAAGCCCTTCGAGCCGTAGGCCCGGTTCCACTCGCCGAACATGTCGAGCGGGTGGTAGAAGGCCGTCAGGTTCTGGATGACGCCGCGGGCCGCCTTCGGCGTCTTGCGGTAGTACAGCTCGCCGATGGCGCCGAAGGTCAGCTTGTTCGCCAGGCCGTTCGGGAAGGCGTCCGGCAGCGTCGCCAGCTGCGGGGCGTCGAACTTCAGCGGGTTCGCGCGCAGCTTCGGCGGCAGTTCGTCCAGCTTGGCCAGCGAGCCGCGGCCGAAGGCGGCGCGGCCGAGCTTCGAGCCGGTGGAGATCGTGTCGAACCACGCCGACGAGTACGTGTAGTTGTCGTCGGAGCCGTCGGTGACCAGCTCGAGGGTCTCGTCGAGGTTGTTCGTGCGCTCGTTGTCCGCGAGGAAGTACGCGGTCTCGGTCTTGGTCATCCGGATCTTGGCCCGGACGATGATGCCGGTCAGGCCGATGCCGGCCACGGTCGCCCAGAACAGCTCGGCGTCCGGGCCCTCCGGGGTCAGCGTGCGGAGCTGCCCGTCGGCGGTGATCAGGTCCATCGACACGACGTGGTTGCCGAAGCTGCCCGCGCTGTGGTGGTTCTTGCCGTGGATGTCGTTGGCGATCGCGCCGCCGATGGTCACCTGGCGCGTGCCCGGCAGCACCGGGACCCACAGGCCGTACGGCAGGGCCTCGCGCATCAGCTGGTCGAGGCTGACACCGGCGTCGAGGTCGACGAGCGCGGTGTCCGGGTCGATCGAGTGGATCCGGTTCAGCGCCGTCATGTCGACGACCAGGCCGCCGGCGTTCTGCGCCGGGTCACCGTAGGACCGGCCGAGGCCACGGGCGATCACGCCGCGTGCACCCGCCTGGGCGACGGCGCGCGCGATCTCTTCCACGTCGGCGGTGGTCAGCACGTCGGCCGTGGTCGGTGCGGTCCGCGCCCAGCCCATGAGCGTGCGACGCTGTGTATTGGGTACGTGGGTCACCCGACCAGGGTAGCCACGCCCAACCACGCCCGGAACGTGACCCTGAAGTGCTCATCTCTACACTTTGCGCATCAAGGCACAAGCGCCCGCGCGGGTGACCGTGACTCAGTATCGAGGTAATGCAGTGGTGGCGACCGATCCGCAAGCCGACATGACGGCTGCGCAGTCCTCTCCCGGACTGTTGGGCCAGCTCATCCGCTTCGCCCTGATCGGGGGCTTCTGCGCCCTCGTCGACCTGGGCACCTACACGTTGCTGACGCAGGTGGCCGGGATGGCCACCTCACCGTGGGTCGACGTCGCCCGCGCTATCTCTTTCATCGTGGGCACGACCACGGCGTTCTTCCTGAACCGGAAGTTCACCTTCGCCGGCGGGCGCCGCGACGGGAAGGCGCAGGTCGGCTCGTTCGTCATGCTCTACACCGTGACGTTCTTCGTCGCGGTCGGGGTGAACCAGCTCATGCTGCAGGTGCTGCCGGAGTCCGCGTGGCAGCACACGCTGTGCTGGGCCGTGTCGCAGGCCACGGCCACCGTGATCAATTTCGTGATGCTCAAGTGGGTCGTTTTCCGCGAGCCGTCGACCAAGGAGAACTGAGGAACCATGCCCGGTAAAACAGCCACCCCGGCGCCGACCACCGAAGCCGGCGCGGCCGCCGAGACGCGGTTCACCGAGCACACTCCGCAGGGCCGCCTGACGGCGCAGCGCGGGCTCTACGCCGGCCCCGCCCCGATCGTCAGCAAGGACCTGTACGCCGAGCTCGAGTGGGGCTCGGCCGTGCGGGAACGTGCGACGATCACCCTCGAGCCCGCCTCCAAGGTGTCGGGCAACACGTACTTCGGCCGGTTCCCGGCCAGCTACTGGCAGCGCTGGACGACGGTGACCGAGGTCTCGGTCGAGGCCGTCGTCACCGGCACCGGCCTGCTGTCGATGGGCGCTTCCGACGTCGAAGGCGAGCCCCGCGTGGTGGCCGCCGAGCAGGTCAAGGACGCCAAGCAGACCAAGGTGTCGCTGACCGGCAAGCTGGACAAGTTCTACGACGGCGGCGCGCTCTGGCTCGACCTCGAGACCGAGGGCGGCCAGACGCTGCGCGTCGAGCAGGTCCGCTGGACGGTCGACGCTCCGGAGAAGATCCGCCCGACCGCGGTGACCATCTGCACGATGAACCGCGCCGACGACTGCCTGAAGAACCTGCAGGCCCTCGCCGCGGACGTCTCCTCGCTGGAGACGCTGGACGCGATCTACGTCGCCGACCAGGGCACCGACCTCGTCGAGTCGCGTGACGGCTTCGAGCAGGCCGCCAAGGACCTCGGCGACAAGCTGCACTACATCAAGCAGCCGAACCTCGGCGGCGCCGGCGGTTTCACCCGCGGCCTCTTCGAGGTGGCCGGGCACACCGCGACCGAGCACGCGAACGTCCTGTTCATGGACGACGACGTCCTGCTCGAGCCGGACCTGGTGATCCGGATGACGGCGTTCTCCAACCGCGCCGCCAACCCGATCATCGTCGGCGGCCAGATGCTCAACCTGTTCCACCCGAACCAGCTGCACGTCGGCGCCGAGTACGCCCGGCTCAACACCCTCGAGCCCGGCCAGCCGGTCGAGCACTCGCTGTCCACCGCCGACCTGCTCGGCGTGGACGAGGAGACGCTGAAGCCGAACCGCCAGGAGCGCCGTCTCGACGCCGGCTACAACGGCTGGTGGTCGTGCCTGATCCCCTACGAGGTCGTCCAGGCCACCGGCTACCCGCTGCCGTTCTTCTTCCAGTGGGACGACGCCGAGTATTCCTACCGGGCCCGCGCGCACGGCTTCCCGACGGTGACGTTGCCGGGTGCGGGCGTGTGGCACGCGGACTTCCACATGAAGGACTGGGACGAGTGGCACCGGTACTTCAACCTGCGCAACTCGATCATCACCGCGGCGCTGCACTCGCCGTTCAACCTGAACCTGCTCTCGCGGGTGCTGATCGCGCAGCTGGTGCGCTACCTGCTGGGCATGCAGTACGGCCTGTCGGCGACGCTGATCAAGGCCGTCGAGGACTTCCTCGAGGGCCCGGAGGTCCTGCGTGACGGCGGTGTCGAGGCGATGAAGGAGATCCGCCGCATCCGCGACCAGTACCCGGAGACCAAGCGCCACAAGGCGACCGACGTCCCGGGCATCGCGTCCAACGACATCGGCATCATCAACAGCGCGCCGCGGCCCAGCATGCAGCGCCTGGTGCTGATCAAGCGCGTGCTCGACCGGGTCCTCGGCCGCAGCCGCTTCGGCCTCGGCGCGGTGCCGATCGACGAGGCGAACTGGTGGCACATCGCGCTGTTCGACACGGCGGTCGTCACCGACGCGAGCCAGGAAGGCGTCCGCGTCCGGTCCTACGACCGGGTGAAGATGTTCGCGCTGGCCAAGCAGGGCGCGCGGACCATCCAGCGGCTGCGCAAGGAAGGCGCGGCGGTGCAGGAGCAGTACAAGCGGGCCATGCCCGAGCTCACCTCGCGCGAGAACTGGAAGCGCCTGTACAAGCTCTGACGTTCTTCGCGAAGGCCGTCTCACGTACGTCGTGAGGCGGCCTTCGCCGTGCTAGCCGTGCATGCCGAACACGGTGCTCTTCCGGGCGAGGTCGTCGACGTACGCGGCGGCGACGTGGGCGAAGTTGATCGCGACCGGCGAGTGGTCCTTGGTGGTCACCGTCTCGACGGCGCCGTCCTTGACGAGCTGGGTGAGCTTGCCCGCCAGCCTCCCGGATTCTTCGGTGGTCAGCGCGAACAGCAGGGGTTCGCCGCCGGTGGCGAGGTGCAGGACGAGGGCGGGTTTCGGGTCAGCCATGCGTCCATCGGACCAGCGGCGATCTTGCCCGGCAAGTGGGTTCGCTGAGGGCGGAGCTGTCGGGTGGACTACCGTTTTCGGCGAAAGGCCGTAAGCACCCCGGGGGGTTGGAAGCGAATGCCGCACTCGTTCTCGTTGTCGCTGGCAGCGGTGGACATCCTGCTGGAACAGCTCGGGCTCGGCCGCGCGCCGACGCCGTTCGATGTCCCGCACGTCGGCACGACGGTCGAGCAGCGCGCGATGATCCGCGACGCCGTCGTCCGCGACCTGACCGGTCGCGGGCTGTGGAGCCGCGGCCGCCTCGACCCGGACGCCGAGCTGGCCCTGGCCACGTTCGTCCGCGGCAGCGTGACCATCAGCGCGGCCGCCGAGCTGGGCGACCGCCACCTGTTCGCGCGGGTGGCGACCGACGGCCAGTTCGCGGTGCTCGCCCGCCAGGATGAGAACCTCATCGTCTTCGAGGAGGTCCGCCCGACGGGCATCGTCCCGGCGATCGTCGACCTGCTCCCGCTGACCCCGGCGGCGCCCGGTCAGTCGGTGACGATCTCGCGGCCGGCCCCGCAGCCCCGCCACCAGCGCCGCGACGAGGCGTACGACCCGTTCGCCGGCGTCACCGGCCCGCGCTCGCAGAGCAGTGGCGGCGGCCCGCAGCTCCGCATGATCGAGCGCGTCTTCCAGGAGCCGAAGAAGCGCGTGGGCCAGTTCACCGCCCAGACCCGCACCGGCACGTTCCCCCCGCTCGCCTGGTTCGACACCCCGAGCGGCCGCTGGCTGATGTCCTCCCGGGCGGCGGCGGACGGCCAGCGCTGGATCACCTACGCCCCGGCCGACAACGCCCGCCTGGCCCAGCAGCTGTACGCCCAGCTCGAAGGGCAGTTCTGACGGTTCGGAACCGCTCGCCGCGCGGCTGCGTCGAAGGTGAAGATCGGTGAACGGCCGTGGCGGAGGGTGCCCGGCTAGTAGACTTCCGGGTGCACACGCACGGCGAAGCGATTCGGGGTGGAACAGCGATGCAGATGGCTGACGGCGGGGGTGGCGGCTCGGTCACGAACATCGTCAACCCGCTTTCTTCGGCGGGTATGGCGGCTGCGGTGCTGTCCGTCAAGGCGGAAACCGACAAGCTGGTCGCCGCGGCTGCGAGCGGTGGCTTCAAGATCACCCCGGAGGGCGTGAAGCCGATCCGGGACGCGTTGACCGGCCTGATCAAGGACCTTGATCGCCTCGGCTTCAAGACGTATGCGCTCGACCAGGCCCCTCAGCTGGGCAATCACCCGTACGGGCAGACCGTCGCCTCACATGACCAGAAGAGCGCCACCGAAGCCGAAGGTTCGGCGCGGGCAGTGCTGGAGCAGCTTCGGGAAGTTGCTACGCAGGCCGACCAAGCCTTGGCCAGGGCCTCGGGCCTGTACACGCAAACCGAAGACCAAGCCTTCTCCGCTCTCCAGACCAAGCAGGCCTGAGGTAATGACGAAACTTCTCATTCGTGTCGTTCTCCCGCTCGTCGCCGGCGGGGCTCTGCTGACCGGGTGCACCACTACCCAAGGTGGCACGCCCTCACCGGCGCAGCCACCGTCGGCCAGCGAGTCGAAGACGCCGGAGAGTTCGTCCTCGGGCGGCGGCGGAACGCAGTCGATCACTGACCCCTGCTCGCTACTCGAAATGAGCGATCTGAGCACCTACGGCCAGTTCGACGCGCCGGAGAACGGCAAGATCGGGACGGCCCGGTCGTGCAGTTACCAGAAGCAGATCGCCTCAGCGAGCGACAAGTCCATGGTGATCGGTGCGAACGTCCGCGACGACGCTTCGATCGATCAGGTCAGAGATACCGGCCGCGGGGTCGTCGACAAGGAGATCAACGGCCGGAAGGCGAAGGAATCGCCCGATGGCGTCGCTCCCGGGTGCACGCTGGGGCTGGCCGTCGGTGATTCGTCTCGCGTGGACGTGGCAGTGACGGCGGTCGCATCGTCGGACGAGGCCTGTCAGATCGCCGAGGCGGTCGCGAAGGCCGCTGTCGAACCGCGGCTGCCGAAGGGATAGGGGACCCAGATGAGCGCGCGACAGGGCTCGACGCCGAAGACCGAGGACAAGACGCCCCAAGAGGTCCAGAACATGGCGCCCGCCGAGCGGGATGCCTACCTGCAGCAGAAGGCCGAAGAGGGCGTCGACCCCGGTAGCTGGCTGTTCGGCCCGGTTCAGCAGTGGATCGCCCAGGCGCAGGCCAAGAACCAGTCGCAGCAGATGGGCGACAAGAACGTCGCCGACGCCACCAAGGGCCGTGATGTCGAGTACGTCTCGGGGCTGAACGCGCCCAATGCGGACTACAAGGGCACGGACCACACCCAGCTGCAGGCGTTCCTCCAGAGCAACCTCAACGTCGACCAGGTGTCCGAGGTCTCGACCGCCTACCACCAGGTCCACCAGGTCTTCGACAAGTTCGCCCAGTCGATGAACACCGCGGTCAACGCCTCCAAGGGCACCTGGGAAGGCTCCGCCGCCGAGAACGCGCAGCAGTACTTCACCAGCCTCGGCAAGTGGTCCGACGCCAACTCCCAGAACGCCAAGCTGGCCTCGGAAACCATCTACGACCAGGGGCAGGCCGCCGCCACGGCGAAGAACTCCATGCCCGCCCCGATCCCGTTCAGCTGGAAGGACGAGTTCACGGGCTGGGCCACGTCGAACCCCTTCAGCCTGCCGGACAACGTCGACAAGTCGATCCAGAAGCAGAAAGACAGCCAGGCCGCGCACGACGAGGCCGCGGGTGTCATGGCGACGTACGACAAGAACCTCTACGAAGCCGCCTCCAAGCAGCCCGCCTTCGCGCCGCCGCCCAGCTTCAGCACCGGTGGGGGCAGCGATGACCCCAACGGCACCGGCGACAAGAACGGCATCAACACCCCCTCCAGCGTGAACATGCCCGGCGGCAACTCGGGGACCACGCCCGGTGGCACCTCCCAGGGCTTCGTGTCCGGGCCGGTCCCCGGCCTGGGCGGGTCGGCTGCGCACGTCTCCGGCCCCGGCTCGACCACCGGAGCGGGGCTCCTGCCCGCGGGCACCACCACGCCGTCCGGTTTCACGCCCGGCTCGCTCCCGGCGGCCTCGACGCAGAACCCGAACCAGCAGTTCGGCGGGATGCCGCCGATGAGCCCGATGCCGATGGGCGGCGGGATGAACTTCGGCGGCGACGAGGCCTACAACTCCAAGGTCGGCGGCGGTGGCGGGCGCGGCGGTGGCGGCGGGTTCGGCCCCGGCGGCTCGGGTGCCGGCAACGCGACCGGCGCGGGCGCCGCGTCGGGTGCGGCCCGGCCGGGCGGGATCGGTGCCGCCGAAGCGGCGGCGGGACGCGGGATGGGCGGTCTCGGCGCCGGTGCCGCCGGTCGCGGCGGGGGCATGGGGCCCGGTGGCGGTCTGGGTCGTGGCCAGAAGGGCGAGGGTGACGAGGACACCGAGCACTCGCGTCCGACGTACCTGGTCGAGGGTGATCCCGACGAGGTCTTCGGCACCGACATGCGCACCGCGCCGCCGGTCATCGGCGAATAGGACGAACGAAGAAGGGGCCCCCGGCGGGGGCCCCTTCTCAGTAGCGGTAGAACTTCTCGGCGCGACCTTGCCGCACCAGCTTCAGCCACTGCAGGAACGCCTTCGGGTCCCGCTTCACGCCCACGAAGTACAGTCCGAACCGGACGATCTCCAGTGCGCCGATCTTCCGCATGCCCGGCTGCGACAGCAGATACCCGCGGTTGCGGTACGTGTAGTACCGCTTGACCTCGTTTTCCGGGTCCTGCGCGTGGAACTTGCCGCCCAGCATCGGCTTGAACTCGTCCGAGCCGTCCGGGTGCAGGTACTTCGTCTTCAGCGACGTGCCGAACGGCAGCCCCGAGCGGACCAGCCGCCGGTGCAGCTCGACCTCGTCGCCGCGGAAGAACAGGCGCAGGTCCGGCACGCCGACGACGTCCAAAGTGGACGCCCGGAAGAGGGCACCGTTCATCAGGGACGCGATGCCGGGCAGAAAGTCCGTGCCCAGCTCGGACTGCGAACGCTTCCAGGTCAGGCCGCGGCGCAGCGGGAACGCCAGCTTGTCCGGCGCGTCGATGTTCGACACCACCGGCGAAATCTCGGCCAGGTCCCGCTTTTCCGCTTCCGCCAGCAGGATGGCGAGCACGTTCTCGTCGGCCGGGCGGCCGTCGTCGTCGGCCAGCCAGACCCAGTCCGCGCCCAGCGACAGCGCGTGCAGCATGCCCAGCGCGAACCCGCCCGCGCCACCGAGGTTCCGGTGCGACGGCAGGTACGTGTGCGGCAGCGGGTAGTTCTCGACGACTTCGCGCGCGGAGTCGTCCGGCCCGTTGTCGACCACGACCAGGTGGTCGACCGGCCGGGTCTGGGCCGCGATGACCTTCAGCGAGTCCGCGAGCAGCTCGCGCCGGTGCCGCGTGACGACCACGCCGACGACCGCGCCGTCGGGCAGCTGCCGGGTCTCGCTCGCCATCATTCCCCGCCGTTCGTCGTCGCCACCGGCTCGACGCCGAAACGCGCCAAGGTCTCCTGGCTCATGTTCTCGAAGGGGTCGCGGCCCTTGTACGACGTGAGGACGTCCCGCAGCGAGCCCTGTTGCTTGAGGTGCCCTTCGTCCATCCAGATGGCCGAGTCGCAGAGCTCGAACAGGAACTCGTCGGAGTGGCTGGCGAACACCAGGATGCCGGACCGCTTGACGAGGTCCTTGAGCCGGTCGCGCGCCTTGTTGAGGAACGCCGCGTCGACCGCGCCGATGCCCTCGTCGAGGATGAGGATCTCGGGGTCGATCGAGGTGACGACGCCCAGCGCCAGCCGCACGCGCATACCGGTCGAGTACGTCCGCAGCGGCATCTGGAGGTAGTCGCCGAGCTCGGTGAACTCCGCGATGTCGTCGACCCGCTTCTCCATCTCCTTGGCGGTCATGCCGAGGAAGAGGCCGCGGATGATGATGTTCTCTTCGCCGGAGATCTCCGGGTCCATGCCGACGCCGAGGTCGAAGACGGGGGCGATCTTGCCCTGGATCCGCGACGAGCCGCGGGTGGGCTCGTAGATGCCGGCCAGCAGCCGCAGCAGCGTGGACTTGCCGGCGCCGTTGTGCCCGACCAGGCCGACCCGGTCGCCTTCGCGGAGGCTCAGGGTCACGTCGTGCAGGGCCTCGATGATCGGCACCTTGGTGTCCGTGCCGATCTTGCCGCCGACCTTGCCGAGGACCTTCTTCTTCATCGACCGGGTCTTCGCGTCGAAGATCGGGAAGTCGACGAAGGCGTTCTGGACGTCAATGCTGACCATTTTGTGTCACACCCAGTAGGAGACGCGGGCACGGTAGTTGCGCATCGCGACGAGCGCGAGCGCCCAGCCGACGACGGTGATGGAGCCGACCACGATCCAGTTGCCCGGTGTGAACGACTGGCCGATCAGCGGCGCCCGGACCACCTGCATGAAGTGGTACAGCGGGTTCGCCTGGATGATCGGCAGCACCCACGAGATGCTCGCGCGCGTCCCGCCGGACAGCAGCTGGTCGACCGGCCACACGATGGGCGTGCCGTAGAACAACAGCTGGATCAGCGAGTTGATGACCTGCGGGATGTCGCGGAACCGGGTGGAGATGATGCCCAGCAGCAGCGTCACCCAGCCGGCGTTCAGCGCGAGCAGGAAGAAGCCGGGGATCGCGAGCAGGATGTTCCAGCTCAGGCCAGGGTGGCAGTACAGGTCCGCGTGGCACAGGCCATCCGGGGAGCCCAGCGAATACTTGTTGTCCAGCGCCGAGAAGAAGATCACCAGGATCACGACGTAGACGATCATGTTGTGCGCCAGCAGCAGCGTCTGGCGCCACACCGTGCGCAGCATGTACACGCTCAATGGCGCCGGGAGCTGCTTGATCAGCCCCTCGTTGGAGATGAACGTCTCCATGCCCTCGGCGAGGCAGCCGCTGATGAAGCCCCACAGGATGAAGCCGGTGGACAGGTAGGGCAGGAACACCTCGATCGGCGAGTTGAACAGCTGCGAGTACAGCAGCCCGAGCCCCAGCGCGATGACGGCCTGGCTGATGGTGATCCAGAAGGGCCCGATCACCGAGCGGCGGTAGCGCTGCTTGATGTCCTGCCAGCCGAGGTGACCCCAGAGCGCGCGGGCGCGGAAACCGGCCTTGATGTCGGCGAAGGCACGCGCGAACGTCTTGCTGTCCGACGTCGGGGGCGCCGACGTCGCTACGGGTGAGTCCGCGGCCTGAACCGTGCTGGTGGCATGCACGTGGACGAGGGTACCGATGGAGTCGCGGCGCCCTTGACAGGGCACTGGCGTCGGGCGGGACCAGGCCGGTCGGCCCACGGGATAGGGTCGGGGACGGACCGCAGCCACGCAGCGACCCGGAGGTTTCCATGTTCATGCTCGGCGAGCACCCGGTCGGTGCCGACCACCCCCCTCTCGTGATCGCCGAGATCGGGATCAACCACGAAGGCGACCCCAAGAAGGCGCACAAGATGGTCGACGACGCCGCGGACGCCGGCGTCCAGGTCGTCAAGATCCAGACCCACGTGGTCGACGACGAGATGATCCCGAACGACGTCGTGCCCGGCAACGCCGACGAGCCGATCTGGGACATGATGAACCGCGTCGCGCTCACCGCCGAGGACGAGCGCGAGATCAAGGCGCACGCCGAGGAGCGCGGGCTCGTCTTCCTGTCGACGCCGTTCTCCCGCGCGGCCGCGGACAGGCTGGCGGAGCTGGGGGTCGAGGGCTTCAAGATCGGCTCGGGGGAGTGCAACAACTACCCGCTGATCCGCCACGTGGCCTCGTTCGGCAAGCCGGTCATCCTCTCGACCGGGATGAACGACATCGCGTCCATCACCCCGGCCGTCGAGATCCTGCGGGCCGCGGGCGTCGGCTTCGCGCTGCTGCACTGCACGTCGCTGTACCCGACGCCGCCGGAGCAGGTGCGGCTCGGCGCGATCGCCGAGCTGCACGCCGCCTTCCCGGACGCCGAACTCGGACTTTCCGACCACACCACCACGATCTACCCGTGCCTGGGCGCGGTCGCGCTCGGCGCTTCGGTGCTCGAGCGGCACTTCACCTCGGACATGAGCTGGCCGGGTCCGGACATCCCGGTCTCGTCGACGCCCGCCGAGTTCAAGCAGCTCGTCGAGGGTTCGCGCCTGATCCACGCGTCCCGGGGCGGCTCGAAGCAGATCCTGGCCGAGGAACAGCCGACGATCGACTTCGCCTACGCCTGCGTCGTCACCACCAAGGACGTCGCCGAGGGTGAGGCGCTGACCACGGACAACATCTGGGTCAAGCGCCCGGGCACCGGCGAGATCAAGGCCAAGGACTTCGACAGCCTTCTCGGCCGGGCCGTCACGCGGGCGCTGCCCGCGAACACGCAGGTGAGCTGGGCGGACCTTGGCTGAGGCCGGGCGGCGTGAGGTCCTCTTCCTCACCGGGACCCGCGCCGACTTCGGGAAGCTGCGGGACGTCATGCTCGCCGTGCAGAAGAGCTCGGTGCTGTCCGCCCGCATCGTGGTCACCGGCATGCACATGCTGCGCAGCTACGGCTACACGGTGCGGGAGATCGAACTGGCCGGACTGGAACGGCTGCACCTGATCCCGAACCAGATCGAAGACGAGCCGATGGCGCTCGTGCTGGCCAACACCGTCCAGGCGCTGGCCAGGCTGGTGCACGAGGAGCAGCCCGCCGCGATCGTCGTGCACGGCGACCGCGTCGAAGCCCTCGCGGGCGCGATCGTCGGGTCGCTGGCGAACGTGCGGGTCGTGCACATCGAAGGTGGCGAGGTCAGCGGCACGATCGACGACGTCATCCGGCACTCGTTGTCGAAGCACGCCCACGTGCACCTGGTCGCCAACGAGACGGCCCGGCGCCGGCTCCTGCAGCTCGGCGAGGAGGAAGACCGGATCTTCGTCGTCGGGAGTCCCGAGGTCGACGTCCTGACGTCGGCACGGCTGCCCGACCTCGACGAGGTCCGGCGCCACTACGAGATCCCGTTCACCGACTACGGCCTGCTCGCCCTGCACCCCGTGACGACCGAGCGCGACCTCAACCGGCGCAACGCGGCGGCCGTGGTCGACGCCGTGCGCACCGAGGGCAATTGGGTGGTCATCGACCCGAACAACGACGAAGGCTGCCGCGAGATCAGGAGTGAGCTCGACCGGCTCGAAGGTCCGCGGTTCGTGCGGCTGCCGTCGATGCGGTTCGAGTACTTCGTCACCTTGATGAAGAACGCGGCCGTCGTGCTGGGCAACTCGAGCGCCGGGGTGCGGGAGGCGCCCGTGCTGGGCACCCCGTCGGTCACCGTCGGTACCCGGCAGCGCAACCGGGCGATGGCGCCCAGCGTGCTGTCGGTCGAACCCACCGCCGAAGCCGTCACGGCGGGGATCGGGAAGGCCCGCGCCATGGGCCGGTGCGAGCCGCACACCGAGTTCGGCGAGCCGGGCGCGCACCGCCGGATCATCGACCTCCTCGAAGGCGAGGAAATCTGGCGCCCTTCGCTGTACAAGGCCTTCGTGGACCGTTAGCCGCCTGCGTGCTGCTCGGCCAGCACGAGATCGGCGGCGGAGTCGATGTCGATCGCCCGCTCGGCCGGCACGAACTGGGGCCGCACCTCGGGGATGAAGAACCGCTCGTACCGGCGGAGGTCGCCGGCCCGGACGAGGTAGATGCCACCGGTGGGGCGCAGCACGACGGGCAGCGTCTGCCGGGGCGCTTCGAGGTCGGCCCAGTCCCGGACCGGGGCGATCCCGCCGTCCGGCGTCTCCAAGCACACCTTCAGCGGGTGGTGGTCGGTCGAGCGGCACATCTGCACGACCGAGCCGGTGGGCCGGTCCGCGTGGATCTCGAGGCACTCGGCGATGTCCTCGGCCGTCCGCAGCGGCGACGTGGGCTGAAGCAGGAGGACGAGCGTCGAATCGGGAACGCCGAGCGTGTCGATCGCGTGCGTGACCGCGGGCAGGGTCCGGCTGGTCGCCTCCGCGAGGTGGGCGGGCCGCCGGACGGTCCGGGCCCCCTCCGCCTCGGCCGCGGCGGCGATGGCGGCGTCGTCGGTGGTGACGACGACGTCGGCGATCCCGGCCGCGACGGCGGTGTACACGGTGTGCGCGACCAGCGGACGGCCTCGGAAAGGCGCCAGGTTCTTGCCCGGCAGCCCGACTGAGCCACCCCTCGCCGGGACGATGGCCAGCGCGGTCACAGAGCACCCCTTCCGGGTAACGACAGTGGTCTGTCGGCTATTGTCCGTCTGCTCGGCTGCCCGCTGACGGCGGCCCCGGACACCGTTGCCATGGGGGAGCGATGAATCGGACTCAGTTGGCGGGCGAAGCGTCCGTGCAACTCGACGAAGGTGGCATCGGCCGCATGCTCCGTGACCTCCTGACCGCCTACGCCCGCGGGCAGCGTGTCGAGACGATCGCGGTGGTGGGGAACGCGCCGATGGCGCCCAGCGCCGAGCGCGCCGCACTGATCGACGGCAGCGACCTCGTCTTCCGCATGACGACCTTCGCGCTGGACGAGCCGGAGGCCGAGCCGGCCTACGGCCGCCGCACCGACGTCGTGGTGATCCACCGCGGGGTCGTCGTCTCGCCGTACACGTTCGCCGACTACACCTCCCGCCTCTACCTGCTCGCCGAGCCGGGTCGGCTGTTCTGGGAACCCGAGACGCTGCCCGACTGGTGGCCTGCCGACCTGGGGTTCGTGCCGGTTTCGAACCGGCAGTTCGTGCTGCCGCTGTCGAAGCTCCTGGGGCTTTCGGCGGACGAGCACGTCTGGGCCACGACCGGCACTCTGGTGACCTACCTGTGCCGCCAGCTCTTCCCCAAGGCGCTGGTGCGCCTCACTGGGGTCTCGATCATCGAACGGCCGGACCAGACCGACTTCGAGCACGCCTGGGGCAGCAAGGTCGGGGTGACGGCGGAACACCGGCTGCACGCGGAATCGAAGCTGCTGCGCACTTGGCGTGACTCCGGAAGAATCGAGATCGTACAGTGAGTGACATTCGCGGAGTGGTGGTTCCACGGGCGAAAGCGCTCGCCGGCATGGCCTGGCGGCCGGTGATGGCGAGGCTGCGGCCCCGGATCGAGCAGATCGCGACCGACCGGATGCAGCCCGAACTCGACCGGCTGCACGCGGACGTCGCCGAGCTGCGGCGGGACGTCGAACAGGCCACGCAGGATCTCGACGGCCACGTGAAGTGGCTCTACGACGAGCAGCGCCGGCTGGCGCCGCACCTGGCCGCTCTGGAAACGCGCATCGCCGCGTTCGAGCGGCCGGGCTCGGTGGCCCGCCTCGCGGAGCGGCTCGAGTACGCCCCGGACGAGGCCGAAGAGGTCCGCGCCGAGCACGCCCGCATCCGGGCGCGGCTGGCCGCGATTTCGAAGTACGAAGAGCGCTTGGCCCGCCTGGAAGAGGATGTCGCGGCACGGCGCGAGGTGACGGGCTGAGTCTCGTCGACGAACCGGCAGTCCGCCCACGGCTCTGATCGGCTGCGGACCAGCTCAGGGGCCGGAAATCTCCCCCGCCCTCCCAAGGGGGCGTGCCCAAGTCCAGTCTACCGGCGCCTCCGGACAAATTCCGCCAGAAGCGAGTTGTCCACAGGGGTTGTCCACAGGCCCTCCGGTCTGTGGACAACCACCGTCAGAGGTACTGGCCCGTTCCCGAGATGCCCGGTCCGTGCTCAAGCCCGTGCCCAGCGGCCCCCGAGGGACCCGCCGGCAGGCCACGCCGCATCTGCTCCAGCTGGACCCGGGCCGCCATCTGCTGGGCGAACAGGGCCGTCTGGATCCCGCTGAACAACCCCTCCAGCCACCCCACCAGCTGCGCCTGGGCGATCCGCAGCTCCGCGTCCGACGGCGTCGAGTCGTTCGTGAACGGGCGGACCAGCCGCTCCAGCTCGTCCTGCAGCTCCGGTGCCAGCGCCTTCTCGAGCTCGCGGATCGACGTCTGGTGGATCTCGCGCACCCGCGTGCGGGACGCGTCGTCCAGCGGGGCCGCGCGGACCTCCTCCAGCAGCTGCTTGATCATCGTGCCGATGCGCATCACCTTCGCCGGCTCTTCGACGAGGTCACCGACCGACTCGGCGTGGTCGGCGTCGGGGGAGGGCAGCTGGGTGGCTCCCACCGGCGTGCCGTCCGGTTCGACGACCACCACGTGGGGTGAAGATTCCTGGCCCGGGTCACCCGCTGTGAAGTTCGGCTCGGTCATGTGCTCCATCCTGGCTTGCCTTCGACACGCTCCGCGACACCCACGGGGTGTCCGTCTCCGAGCGTAGCGGCTCCGGGGGTTCCCGGTGGCTCTCCACCCAACCCCGGACGCACGGCGAAACCGCACGTCCGTACGGTGTCCCCATGGCGTTCGACGTCGCTCGTATCCGTGGGCTCTTTCCCGCGCTGGGTGACGGCTGGATTCACTTCGACGGCGCCGCCGGAATGCTGGTCCCGGAACAGGTCGCTTCGGCCGTTTCCACGGCGATGCGAGCCCCGGTGTCCGGGCCGGGCGGAGCGTTTCCGGCCTCACAACGCGCGGAAAGCATCGTGACCGCGGCCCGCCGGGCCCTGGCCGACCTGGTCGGTGCCGACCCGGCCGGCGTCGTGCTCGGGCCGAGCGCGCCGGTGATGCTGCGTCGGCTCGTCGACGCGCTCGCCGAGCGCTGGACCATCGGCGACGAGCTCGTCGTGTCGAGGCTCGACGAGCAGGCGAACCTGGCGCCCTGGCAGCGCGCGGCCAAGCGGGTCGGCGCCAGCGTGCGCTGGGGTGAAATCGACATCGAGACCTGCGAGCTGCCCGCGTGGCAGTACGAGCAGCTCGTGTCGGCGCGCACGAAGGCCGTCGCCGTCACGCTCGCGTCCGGCTCCGTCGGCACCCGGCCGGACGTGCCGACGATCATCGAGTTCGCCAAGCGGGTCGGCGCGCTCGTCGTCGTCGACGCCACCTACGCCGCGCCGTTCCTGCCGCTGGACATCAACGCGCTCGGTGCCGACGTCATGGTCGTGTCCGCGCAGGCCTGGGGCGGCCCGTCGGTGGGCGCCCTGGTGTTCCGCGATCCCGAGCTGATCGAGCGGATCCAGCCGGCCTCGCTCGACCCGATGGCGCGCGGCGCCGCGCGCCTCGAGCTCGGCCCGCACGCCTACCCGCTGCTCGCCGGGCTGATCGCGTCGATCGACTACCTCTCCGGCCTCGACGACGCGGCCACCGGCTCGCGCCGCGAGCGGCTGGTCACCTCGCTCGGGTCGGCGAAGTCCTACCACGCCGGGCTGCTCGCGCAGCTGTCCACGGAACTGCTTTCGCTGCGGCACATCATGGTCATCGGCAACGCCATGCGCCGGATCCCCGCGCTCGCCTTCGCCGTCGCCGGCAAGAAGGCGCCCGAGGTCGCCGAATACCTGGCGAAGCAGGGGTTGTGCGCCTTCGCCGATGACGGCACGAGCGGCGTCTTCGCGTCACTCGGCGTCGGAGAAGTGGGCGGCGCCGTGCGGATCGGGCTTGCCCACTACTCCAACGTCTTCGAGATCAACCAGCTGGTGCGGGTCCTGGAAGAGCTGCGTTAAGACTTCGCGGCCAGCAGGACCTTGCCGAACACGCTGCCCTCTTCCAGCACGCGGTGCGCCGTCGCGGCTTCGGCCATCGGCACGACCTGGCCGACGATCGGCTTGACCCGGCCGTCGGCGACCATCGGCCAGAGCCGCTCGCGGACGTCGGCGACGATCGCCGCCTTCTGGGCCGGCGGCCGGAAGCGCAGGCCCGCGGCGAACACCGACGCCCGCTTCCCGAGCAGCGTGCCGACGTTCAGCTCGCCCTTCACACCGCCCTGCATGCCGATGATCACCAGTCGCCCGTCCTGCTGCAGCGCGTCGATGTTGCGGCCCAGGTAGGACGCGCCCATGTTGTCGAGGATGACGTTCGCGCCGCCGGTCTCCTCGCGGAGCACCTCGACGAAGTCGGCCTGCTTGTAGTCGATCGTGATGTCGGCGCCGAGCTGGCGGCAGCTTTCGAGCCGCTCCGGCGAGCCCGCGGTGACGGCGACGGTGGCGCCGAGCGCCTTGCCGACCTGGATGGCGTGCGTGCCGATGCCACCCGCGCCGCCGTGGACCAGCAGCACCTCGCCCTCGGTGAGGTTGGCGTGCATCACGACGTTCGCCCACACCGTGCAGGCCACCTCGGGCAGCGCGGCCGCGGTGAGCAGGTCCACCTCACCCGGCACCGGCAGCACCTGCCCGGCCGGGACGACGGCCTTCTCCGCGTAGCCGCCGCCGGAGAGCAGGGCGCAGACTTCGTCGCCGACGGTCCAGCCTTCGACACCTTCGCCGAGTTCCGCGATCGTGCCGGAGCATTCCAGGCCGAGGATTTCGCTCGCGCCGGGCGGCGGCGGGTAGTGGCCCTGGCGCTGCAACAGATCCGCGCGGTTCACCGCGCTCGCCGCGACTTCCAGCAGCACCTCGCCGGGTCCGGGCCGCGGATCCGCGACCTCCGTCCACTCGAGAACGTCCGGGTCACCTGGCTCACTGATGGTGATCGCGTACATGTGTCGACTGTATACCGCGGCGAAAGTTCCCGCCGAAAGGCGCATTGACGGACCTCGCATATGGAACAAAGGTGAGCAACCATGTCACTCTTTAGAACGAGAATCCTGCCGCCGGTGGCAATAGCCGCCGGCGCGACGCTGGTGCTCGGCCTGACCCCGGCCGCCGCCGCGAACACCCTCCCCGACGGTCCTGCCCTGGCGAAGCAGCTCGTCAAGAAGGTCGACGTCAACGGCGTCAACCGGCACCTGATCGCCCTCCAGCGCATCGCCGACACCAACGGCGGCACCCGGGCGGCGAGCAGCGAGGGGCACAAGAAGTCCGCCGAGTACATCGCCACCAAGCTCGAAGCGGCCGGCTACCAGGTGACCCGCCAGGAGTTCCCGTTCACCTACTCGGAGACCCTCGCCGAGAAGCTGACCGCGGGCGGCGCGAGCGTCCCGATCATCGCCATGGAGTACACGAAGTCGACGCCGGTCGGCGGCATCACCGCCCCGCTCGCCGTGGTCGCCGTGGACGCCACCAGCGGCTGCGAGGCCACCGACTACACCGCGGACGTCGCGGGCAAGATCGCGCTGATCAAGCGCGGCGGCTGCTCGTTCGCGCAGAAGCAGCAGACGGCCGCGGCCGCGGGGGCGATCGGCGCCATCGTCTACAACAACACCGACGGCGCGCTGAACGGGACGCTCGGGGGCCCGGAGAACGCGGCGATCCCGACCGGGGGCGTGACGGCGGCCGCGGGGGCGCAGCTGGCCACGCTCGGCGGGCAGAACGTCACGCTGGAGCTGCGGGCCCTCCAGGAGGCGCGGACCAGCTACAACGTCATCGCCGAGACCAAGACCGGTCGCAAGGACAACGTCGTGATGCTGGGGTCGCACCTCGACAGCGTCCCGGCCGGCCCGGGCATCAACGACAACGGTTCCGGCTCGGCGACCCTGCTCGAGACCGCGCTGCAGCTGGGGAGCACGCCGAAGGTCAACAACGCCGTCCGCTTCGGCTTCTGGAGCGCGGAGGAGTTCGGCCTGATCGGCTCGACCTACTACGTCGACCAGCTGACCTTCGAGCAGCAGCTCGACATCGCGCTGTACCTCAACTTCGACATGATCGGCTCGCCGAACGCCGGCTACTTCGCCTACGACGGTGACAACTCCGACGGCGTCGGCGCGGGTGCCGGCCCGTACGGCTCGGCGCAGATCGAGAAGACCTTCGTCGACTTCATGCAGGCCGCGCGCGGGGTGTCCGTCGAGGGCACCGACTTCACCGGGCGTTCGGACTACGGCGAGTTCATCGCCGTCGGCATCCCGGCCGGCGGGCTCGACACCGGTGCCGAGGTGCTGAAGACCCCGGCGCAGGCGGCGAAGTGGGGTGGCAAGGCCGGCGTCGCGTTCGACCCGTGCTACCACCAGGCCTGCGACAACCTGGGCAACATCGACCGGGTCGCGCTCGACCGCAACGTCGACGGCGTCGCCTGGGCCCTCGGCGTCTACGCGACGAGCACCGAGAGCATCAACGGTGTGCAGCCCGGCAAGGCCAAGGCCGCCAAGCAGAAGGCCGCCGAACGCGGTGCCCAGCGGAACTTCTCCGCGCGCGCCGTGGCCGGTGACCCGCACGCACTGACCGCCTGACCCCGCTCGTGAGTGGTAATTAGGGTTCTAACCCTAATTACCACTCACGACGGGCCGCGGCAGACCACCTAGCCCAGGTTGTTCGTGCCGAAGGTGTCGCAGCGGGCGGGTTCGCCGGTCTGGAAGCCGGTGGTGAACCACTTCTTGCGCTGCGCGGACGTGCCGTGGGTGAACTTCGAGCGGTCGACCTGGCCGCCGCCGAGGTTCTCCTGGATGTAGTCGTCGCCGATGCGGGACGCGGTGTCCAGCGCCGAGTTGATGTCGTCCTGGGTGACGTCGGTGATCAGCGGCTTGCCGCTCTCGGTCGGCGTCGTCGAGGCGTGGTTGGCCCAGACGCCGGCGTAGCAGTCGGCCTGCAGCTCGAGGCGCACCGAACCGGAGGTCGGGCCGGTACCGGTGCCCTTCTTCGAGGTGCCGAGCAGGTTCTGCACGTGGTGGCCGTACTCGTGGGCCAGCACGTACGCCTCGGTGAAGAGCCCGCCCTGCGCGCCGAAGCGAGTCTTGAGCTCGTCGAAGAAGGAAAGGTCGATGTAGACGTCGGAGTCGGCCGGGCAGTAGAACGGGCCGGTGTCGGAGGTCGCGCTGCCGCAGCCGGTGCGCACGCCGCCGTTGAAGAACTTGGTCGGTGCCTTCCGGTAGGTCGAGCCGGAGCGCGCAAACTGCTGCGTCCAGTAGTCCTGGACGGAGTTGACGACCGCGACGATGGCGCAGTCGTGGTTCTTGTTGGCGTCGGCGCCGGTCTTGCACTCACTGGCGAGCTTCGAGTTGTCGACCTGCTGGCCGGACCCGACGCTGCCGAGCCCGCCGCTCAGGCCGCTGCCGCCCGTGGTGACCCCGCCCAGCTGGGACAGCACGAAGTAGATGATCAGCCCGACGACGCCCAATCCGCCGCCGCCGAGCGCCACGCGGCCGCCGATCCCGCCGCCGCCGCCTCCACCGCTTCCGCGCAGGTCCTGGACCTCGGAGGCGTCCAGGCCGGCGTCGTCGTCGAATCTCACCCGCAAATGTTAACGAGCCTGGGTGCGTCCGTCGCGCTGACGGGCGCACCCAGGCTTGTACCGAGGTATGTCTTTGGTCGAGCGGTTGGCCGCTTCCGGGGCCGGCGTTCAGGCACTGTCGTCACGGCTTCCGAGGCCGTGACCGGATCCAGGCCCGACCGACGCCGTATGCGTGACCGCATGGAAGCCCGCTCATAGCTGTTCACAATCACGACCGAACCGGTAGGTTTCCGTGCCGGTCGTGGGGACGCAGCTGGCGGTCAACCGCGAGAATCACCCGTCACACAACCACCTGACCTCTCCTGGCGTGGAGCCGGGCCGGCACGTCGCCGTCGTCGCGCCGTTTACCCTGGCCGACCGTCCGCCACAAGCAGAATGCGCCTTTCCCGGCCGAGTCTCAACCTTTTCGTAACCCCACCTTCGGGCGATGTTGCAACGGCATTTTCACCGGCAGACGGATCGGACTCGGACCGCGCGGTCCCTTGATCAACGTTCTACGCTGCCTTATGACCGAGGAGCGGGCTGTGCGGTGGTTGAACGATGCCGAGATGGCGGCGTGGCGCTCCTACATCGTGGCGACCCTCCTGTTGCGGCAGCGGCTGCACCGCGAGCTGACCGACAGTCACGAAGTGTCGCTGACCGACTACGAGGTGCTCGTCTGCCTGCAGATGCAGCCCGACCGCCGGATGCGGATGTCGGAGCTGGCGTTCCGGATGGGCTCGACGAAGAGCCGGCTTTCGCACCAGGTGGCCAAGCTGGAGGAGGCGGGCCTGGTGCGGCGGGCGCGCGACCCGGAGGACAAGCGCGGCGTGATCACCGAGCTGACCGACGAGGGCCTGGCCCTGTTGGAGAAGGCGGCGCCGACGCACGTCGAAGGCGTGCGGGAGCACCTCATCGACCTCTTGAGCCCCGAGGAGCAGGCGACGATCGCCGCGGCGTTCGAGCGCGTGCAGGCGCACCTGCTGGAGCCCGAAAACTGAACCCGGGCGCGTGGCGCGCCCGGGTCCTCAGTGCGGTAGCGGTGGGATTCGAACCCACGGAGAGGTTGCCCCCTCGCATGTTTTCAAGACATGTTCCTTCGGCCGCTCGGACACGCTACCTCGCTTCACGAGCGTAGCCGACGGCCCGAGGCAACCCGGGCCGTGCCTCCGGCGTGCTCACGGCATGAAGACGCGGTGGGATCCGGACGGCCCCGGGTGGCAGCCGGACGCCCCGGGCGCGCCGGTGACGGCGTTCTCGATGGCTTGCCTGGCGATCGCGCTGGTGTCCTTCGGCGGCCTGATCTTCCTCGGGGCCACCCTCCGGGACCGGGCCGGCTCGGTGGTGGCTCCGGCCACCGTGGAGCGGGTGCTCGACGTGGGCCGGGTCGTCGCGCGCGTCGACGGCCGGCTCATGGACGTGCGGACCCCCACGAAGTCCAACCGCCACACCCGGGTCCGAACCGGTCGCGGCTACGTCCGGGGCAGCCGTATCGAGGTGCGTTACTGGCCCGGCAAGCCCGAGGACGCGACCGACACCGCCGGCGAAGTCCGGCTGCCGGGCAACTGGATCTTCGGCGTCGCGGGCGGCGGGCTGCTGCTCGGGATCGCCGGCCTGCTGGTGCCGGCCCGGCCGCTCAAGCCCAGGTCAAGGTGAGCGCGGCACCCTGCGCGCGGCCCGCTTCGGCGGCCGGCGTGCGGGTGGCCGGGTCCAGCGGGTTGTCGCCGACCGCGGCCTTCGACGCCTCGTCCGGGGTGATCAGCGTGACCTCCGCGCCCGCCGCGCGCAGGTCCTCCAGCACCTGGAGCAGCGGCTTCTCCATCGGCAGCGGAGCGTCCGGGCCCAGCGGCGAAACCACCGTCACCCGCGTGTAGCCGGTCGCGTAGTCGGCGTTTTCGGCCGAGCGGACGCCGCCGTCGACGTACTTGCGGCCGTCGATCGTCACCGGCGGCCAGACGCCCGGCACCGCGCAGCTCGCCGCCACCGCGTCGACCAGCGAGACGCCGGACTCGCGGTCGAAGCGGCGGGGCTCGCCGGTCTCCGCGTCCACCCCGACGATCACGAGGCGCCGCGATGGCCAGTCGTGCACCGGCAGCCGCGCCTCGATCACCGCGCGCCGGCGCGCCTCGGACACCGTTTCGGCCGCCAGGGCCAGCTTCCCGACCGCTCGCCGCACCTCGGCCGGGTCGGTCGCGCCGGTCACCGCGCCGCCGAAGTCGGCGGCGAACTTCTCGAAGTCGATCTCCGCCGGGATCTCCGGTGCCTGGATCGCCGGGTCCGTCTGGCGCGCGTACAGCTCGGCCAGCGGGCGGCCGCTCGTCACCTGCGCGGCCACCACCGACCCCGCCGACGTCCCGACGAGCAGATCCGCGCCCGTCAGGTCTTGGCCGCGTTCGGCCAAGCCCAGCAGCAGCCCCGTCGTCCACGCGATCCCGGCTACCCCGCCGCCACCCAAAACCAAAGCCTGTCCGCCCATGGGGGCAGCCTAGCGAGGAGGTCCGACAATTTTCGGCGCCGCCGGGGCTACTCTCACGGCTGGCGCAACGCCTTCGCGGCGATCCGCGCCTGCACCTCGGGCCGGCGCAGCGGCGGCACGGTCGCCGGCGGCTGGCGGCGCTCGGGCAGCTGCTCCAGCAGCCGGGCGGTGATCCCGGTGATTTCGGCGACCGCCGCCTCGAACGGCTCGCGCGTCGCGTCCGAAAGCGACTGCACGCCGGTGACCTTGCGGACGTACTGACGGGCCGCGGCCTCGATCTCCTCGCCCGTCGCGGCCGGCTCGAGCCCCCGCAGGGTGGTGATGTTTCGGCACATGCCGCCCAGGGTACGTCGCCGCGGACCCTTCGATCACACGGTCGGGTAGGCCGGGGCCGTCGTCGTTGACGCCCGAACCGGCGCTGGGCAAGCTCGGGGAAGTGCCTCTCAGACCGCGCCCGTTCCGCTCCACTCGCCCCGAACCCGGCATCCTCGAAGAAGAACTCCCGGAAACCCCGATCCCGGAACAGGCCTGGCCCCGTGTGCGGGCCGACGAACTGGTCACCCTCGTGGCACACGTGTTCGCCGCGCACGGTCTTCCCGAACCGCGCGCCCGCACCGCCGCCGAAGCGCTTTGCCACGGCGATCTCACCGGCTCGCCGGAGACCGGGGTCGCCGAGCTGACCCGCGTGCACCTGCCACTGCTCAAGAACGGGCTCGTCGTGCCGCACGCCGAGCCGCTGATGATCGCCGACCGCGGGGCCGCCGCGCTGATCGACTACCGCCGCGGGCCCGGGCTCTGGGCCGTCGGCGACGCCATGGACCGGGCGGTGACGCGGGCCGGCCGCTTCGGCGTCGGGCTGGTCTCGCTGCGTGGCATCGGGCCGTTCGGCCGGGCCGGTCACCACGCCGCGCGCGCCCTGCCGCACGCCATGATCGGGCTGGTGCTGGCCGCGGGCGGGGAGCCCGGCCAGCCGATGAACCCGCTGGGCATGGCGGCGCCGGGCGGCGCGTACCCCGAGTTCGTCTTCGACATGGACCGCCCCGGCTCGGACGCGGCCGGGCTGACGCTGCTGGTGGAGGTCCTCGCCGGGGTGCTCTCCGGCGTCGCCGACCACGAGCACGACACCGGCCTCTTGGTGCTGGCGATCGCGCCGACGACGCTGCGCAGCGCCGACGGCTTCTACCGCGCGGCGAGCGCGCTGTTCGGCAGCATGCTCGGCTGGGACGGTGGTGCGCCGATCCGCTACCCCGGCTGGCGCGAGGCCCAGCACCTCGAGCAGTGCCGGGCGCTGGGCGTGCCACTGGCCGGGCCGGTGCGCCGCGAACTCGACGCCCTCGCCGCGTCGATCGGCCTGCCGCCGCTGACCAGCGTCGGCTGACCCCCGAACGCCGAGGCCCGCGGTGTCTTGAATGACTCATTCAGGACACCGCAGGTCCTGAATGAGTCATTCAAGACAGGGGGAGCCGGCTTCAGCGGACCAGGATGACCTTGCCGCGGGCGGGACCCACCGCCACGACGTCGCCGTCGGTCAGCTGGCGGCCGCGGCGGGTCTCGACCTCGCCGTTGACCGTGACCTCTTCCGCGTCGATCAGGTCCTTGGCGTGGGAGCCGTCCTCGGCCAGGCCGGCCAGCTTGAGGAACTGGCCGAGCCGGATCGGCTCTCCGGTGATGGGTACGTCGACGGGCTCGCTCATGCCCCGCATCATGCCGCCTCAGGTGCGGGCGGTCGTCTGCCGGTAGAGCGCCAGCACGTCGGTGTCGAAGTAGCTCGAGTACGACGTGTCGGCGTCGTCGCCGCCGAACTCGAAGCCGCCGATGACGCCGATGACCGTGCCGAGCCGGGTGCCCGGGTTCTCGCCGGTGACCCACGGGCCGCCGCTCGTGCCGGTCGGGAAGCCCGCGCAGTCCACCCGCAGCTGGTAGGTGTCCTGCCTGCGGGTGGTGTTCTGACAGACCGCGGGGACCTCGGAGTCGTCCGGGTAGCCGGTGAGCGTGATGGGCTGCTCGAACGCGGTGCCGGTGGCCAGCAGGTTCGCGCCGACCAGGCTCTCCAGGGACTTCGTGGTGCCCGCCTGGTGCGCGGTGGCGAAGCCGACATCGAGGTCCGGATCGGACGCCGCCGTCCAGCCCGGGGCGACGAGCTCGTCCGACACCGTCCAGTAGCCGAACGGCGCGATCCCGTCGTGGTAGCCGGGGGCGAAGGTGACGTCGCTGAGGTAGCCGCCGCCCTCGCCGTTGTGGATGCAGTGGGCCGCGGTCAGCAGGACGTCACCCCGCTCGCTGTGCACGACGCTGGCGGTGCAGTAGTGCGCTCCCTCGGCGAACAGCGCCCCGACCGCGGGACTCGACACCGCGGGCAGAGCGGCCACTGGGGCCGCCTCGACCGTGGCGGTGTCCGATGTGGTCGCGTCCGCCGGCTGCGCCGGCCGGGCGGCGACGACCACGACGACGGTGATCCCGAGCAGCACGATCGCGGCCAGCGTGAGCAGGACGAACGGCCGCCGCATGATCATCGTCTCCCCTCGTCCGGTGCTGCCGACGCCACCACCATAGGGCGACGCACCGACACAATCAGCACACCCACAGCAAGCTCACAGCCGCTAACATCGGCTACTCGTGAGTAGCACCGACGGTCGGGAGGGCCGATGAAGCAGTTCGCGGACAAGGTTGTGGTGATCACCGGAGCGGGCTCGGGCATCGGCCGCGCGCTCGCGTGCGAGTTCGCCCGCCGCGGGGCCAGGGTCGCGCTGTCCGACGTCGTCACCGCGAACGCCGAGGAGACGGCCAAGCTCGCCGGCGACAACGCCCGCGCGTACACGTTGGACGTCGCCGACCGCAGTGCCGTGCTCGCGCACGCCGAAGACGTCGCCGACGAGTTCGGCGCGGTCAACGTCGTCGTGAACAACGCGGGTGTGGCGCTCGGCGCGACCGTCGAGGAAATGACGTTCGAGGACTACGACTGGCTGATGGGCATCAACCTCGGCGGCGTCGTGAACGGCACGAAGGCGTTCCTGCCGCACCTGATCGCGTCCGGCGAGGGGCACGTCGTCAACATTTCCAGCGTCTTCGGCTTCGTCGGCGTGCCGACGCAGAGCGCCTACAACGCGGCGAAGTTCGCGGTTCGCGGATTCACCGAAGCGCTGCGCGAAGAAATGCTGATCGCGCGGCATCCGGTCGCGGTGAGCTGCGTGCACCCCGGCGGGATCAAGACCAACATCGTGCGCAACTCCCGTAGCGCCGCCGACGACCAGGAGAAGGCCGCGCAGGGCTTCGAGCGGATCGCCCGGACGACACCGGAGAAAGCGGCGCAGACGATTCTGCGTGGGATCGAACGGAAGTCGGCGCGGATCCTCATCGGACCGGACGCCTACGTGATCGACGCGATTCCGCGCGTGCTCGGCTCGGCCTACCAGCGGCCGCTGGCGGCGCTCGCGCGACTGGGGCTCAAGCCGTAGCGAGAAAGCCGAATCGGTTTCACACTCCGTTGTCACCCAATGGAGTTGCGTTTCGGACAGCACCGTCCGAAATGGTCCAGAATGCGTGGGGTCCCCCAGCCCCCGTCCCGGAGGTCCCCGATGCTTCGCACCGCACCGCGCAGTGCGACCCGTTCGTCCAGCGACCGCACCGCGGGGGAGCTGCTGGACCGCACCGGCATCGTTGCGGCGAGCCTGCCCCGGCGCCGCCGCACCGACGGTGAAGTGCTGGTGGCCGAGCCCATCTACACCCGGCCGCCGGTGTGCGACCAGGACCTGCGGCCGAAGTCGGTGGTGATCCGGCGGCGCGCCCGCACGTGGCTCGGCGGCGGCGCCGCGGTGCTGCTCGTGGCGGCCGGCTGGCTGGGCGGTGGCCTCTTCACCGGCGGCTTGTTCGCGCCGGAGCGCGACGTCGCGCAGCTCGACGCCCGCCCGGCGGTCGCCGCGGCACCCGCGCCGGAACCCCAGCCGGCGGCTCCGCAGGCGCCCGCCGTCGTCACGCCCGCGCCGAAGACCGTGTACGTGGCGGTGCCCGCGAAGCCGGCGCCGAAGCAGGTGCAGGCCCAGGCGAAACCGCAGCCGAAGAAGCCGGTGCCGGGCGAGGAAGCCGACGTGCGGGCCGACCTGCCGTCGTCGGTCACCCCGCCGCCGACGACCCCCAACCCGATCCAGGCCTGGGTCGAGGTCGCCGAGCGCATGGCGCAGCGCTACGGCGGCCGCTGAGTCACTTCCATTGTCACTGTCAGGCTTCCGACCAGCGGTATTCGTGCTCGGGGCGGCCGGTCGCGCCGTAGCGCAGGCGCATCTGGACCGTCCCCGACTCCGCCAGCGCGGTGAGGTACCGCTGCGCCGTCGCCCGCGCCATGCCCAGCTCGCCCGCGACCTCCGCGGCCGACAGTGGCCGCCCGGCGCGGCGCAGCTGTTCCGAGACGAGCCGGGACGTCGCCGTCGACTGGCCCTTCGGCGTGGTCGTGCGGTCCTGGTCGTGCAGCACGCGGTATGCGCGGTCGACGTCGTCCTGGGCCATCGGGCGCTCGGTCGCGAGCAGGCCGCGGAAGCGCGCGTACGACGTCAGCCGTTCCGCGAGCTGGCGGGTGGTGAACGGCTTGATCAGGTAGTTCAGCGCGCCGGCCCGGATCGCCGCGGCCACCGAGGCGCTGTCGGTCGCCGCGGACAGCACGATCGTGTCGGTCTGCAGCTCCGAGAGCACGGCGAGGCCGGACTCGTCGGGCAGGTAGACGTCGAGCAGGATCAGGTCCGGCGCGAGTTCCCGGACGCGGGCGCGCGCCTCGGCGGCGGTGTGCGCGGTGCCGACCACCGCGAAGCCCTCGACCTCCTCGACGAACCCGGCGTGCACCCCGGCGACCCGGAAGTCGTCGTCGACGATGAGCGTGCGGATCATCCGTCCTCCGTCAGCATTCCGGGCAGTTTGGCGACGAACAGGGCACCCGTCTCGCCTTCGCCGGGATCGGCCAGCCAGACGTCGCCGCCGCGGGCGCGGGCGGCCTGCCGGGCGAGCGCCAGGCCGAGGCCGTGCCCGGGCGCGATCTTCGTCGAGACGCCTTCGTCGAACAACGTCCGCCGCAGGTCCGCCGGGACGCCCGGCCCACTGTCCACAACGGACACGTGCAGGGTGCCGCCGTCGGCGAGCAGCCCGACTTCGACGGTCGCCGGCCGCCGCGGACCCATCCGGGCGGCGTGCAGGGCGTTGTCGACAAGGTTGCCGATCAAGGTGTTCGCGGCGATCGGGTCGGTCACCGTCGTGGGTACCCAGGTGTCTTCGGCGAGCTTGAGGATGAGGCCCTTTTCCTGCGCCTGCTCGGTTTTCGCGACGAGCAACGCCTGCAGGTACGGATCGGCGACGGCGTCGCCCAGCTCGCTCGGCCGCGCCGACGACGAGTCCGTCAGGGTCTGCAGGTACTCGACGGCCTCGGTGTGGTGGCCGAGCTGGAGCAGCCCGTAGAGCGTGTGCAGCCGGTTCGCGAACTCGTGCCGCTGGGCGCGTAGGCCGTCGGAGAGCGCGCGGATGCCGTCGAGCTCGCGGGTGAGCGTGTCGAGGTCGGTGCGGTCGCGGAAGGTGAGCACGGTGCCGATCGGCCGGTCGTCCAGGCGCACGGCCCGGCTGTTGATCACCAGCACCCGGTTCCCGGCCACGGCGAGGAGGTTGTCGACCGGCCGTCCCTCTTCGACGGCCTTGTGCACCCGGGGGGACAGCGGCAGTTCGGACATCGCCGCGCCGATCGGGAGTTCGGTGCCGAGCAGGCGTTCGGCCTCGTCGTTGCGCACCGAGACGCGGTTGGCCTCGTCGACGGCGAGGACGCCTTCGCCGATCCCGTGCAGGACGGCTTCGCGTTCGTAGAGCAGTTCGGTGAGCTCGTGGGGTTCGAGGCCGTGCGTGACGCGCCGCAGCCGCCGGTTCAGCAGCGCTGACGCACCCGCGCCGAGCAGCAGCGCGCCGCCCGCGAACAGCAACGTGATCGTCAGCAAGCGGTTGAAATCGCCGGTCGGGTCGCCGACCTCGAACCCGACGCTGACCTCACCGACCACCCGCGCGCCCTGCCTGATCGGCGTCTTGCTGCGGACCGAAAGCCCGAGCGTGCCGCTCTGCACCGCGCTGACCTCGTCGAATCCGGCGAGGGCCACATCGGGGGAGGTGCTCACCTTCTGGCCGATCAGGCTCTCCGTCGGATGGGCGAGCCGGATGCCCTTGTCGTCGGTGATCACGACGAACAGGGCCTCGTTGGCTTTCGTGACCGCGAGGACGCGCTCTTCGAGGGGCCCACCGGGAATCTTCGCGGCCGCGTTGGCGACGACGACCGGGTCCGCGGCGACGGACTTAGCGATGGCCAGCGCCCGGCGGCCGTACTGGTCGGTGAGGGTCTGGCTCAGCAGCACGCTGACCAGCGCGACGCCGATCCCGACGACGAGGAGGACCACGCCGATCTGCAGCAGCAGCACCTGCCTGCTGAACCGCATTCGCGGGAAGAGCGCCCACTTTGGCATGGCTGGGAACATACCCCCAGGTCAAGCCTGTGCGCTAAATGAGCAAAACATTCAGAACGCACAGCTCGCGCGGAGAACGTCGACAAGCTTCACCTCGGCGCCACACGTACTTAACGTCCCTTCCCAACGTGACAGGCACCACGTGACGAAGGAGTCACCTCCCCCATGGTTCCCCCACTGATCGAACTCACCGGAGCCACCAAACGGTTCCCGAGCGGGTCCGGTTCCGTGCACACGGCCGTCCGCGATCTGACCATGACCGTCCAGCCCGGCGAGTTCGTCGCGGTCGTCGGCCCCACCGGCTGCGGCAAGTCGACGACGCTCTCGCTGGTCTCCGGCCTGCAGCCGCCGTCGGCCGGCCGGGTGCGGGTGAACGGCGAGGACGTGAAGTCCATCCCGGACGGGGTCGGGTACATGTTCCAGACCGACGCCGTGATGCCGTGGCGCTCGGTGCTGGAGAACGTCGCGTCGGGCCCGCGGTTCCGCGGGGTGCCGAAGGCGGAGGCCCGGGCCCAGGCGGTCGACTGGATCGCCCGCGTCGGGCTCGCCGGGTTCGAGAAGTACTACCCGCACCAGCTCTCCGGCGGCATGCGCAAGCGGGTCGCGCTGGCCCAGACGCTCGTCACCAAGCCGAAGATCCTGCTGATGGACGAGCCGTTCTCGGCGCTGGACGTCCAGACGCGGGCACTGATGCAGGACGAACTGCTGCGGCTGTGGTCCGGATCAGGGGCCGCGGTGATCTTCGTGACGCACGACCTCGACGAAGCCATCGCGCTGGCGGACAAGGTCGTCGTGCTGACGACGTCGCCGGCCACCGTCAAGGACGTCTTCGAGATCCCGCTCGAGCGACCGCGGAAGGTGGAGGAGCTGCGGCTGACCGAGGAGTTCCGCAAGCTCTACGCCGACATCTGGGAATCACTGCGCAGCGAGGTCGACAAGGCCCGCGCGAAGGGAGCGAGCAATGTCGCTTGAGACCCCCGCGGCCCCGGCCGCTCCCTTGCCGGTGCTGGAGACCGAGCAGGACATCCTCGCTCGCGCGAAGCAGGCCACCTCGCGCCGCAAGCGCAACATCTGGCTGCTGCGCCTGGCGATCGTCGTCGTCTGGCTGGGCAGCTGGGAGCTGACCGCCACGTACTGGATCGACCCGTTCTTCTACTCGAAGCCGTCGAAGATCTGGGAACGGCTGGTCGAGTGGTTCAGCGCCGGCACCGACTTCGGCTCGATCTGGTACCAGATCCTGGTGACCGTCGAGGAGGCCGCGATCGGCTTCGTCATCGGCGCCATCGCCGGGGTCGTGTTCGGCGTGATCCTCGGCCGCAGCTCGTACCTCGCGCAGGTGCTGGCGCCGTTCATCAAGGCCGCCAACGCGTTGCCGCGCATCGTGCTCGCCGCGCTGTTCGTCATCTGGTTCGGGCTCGGGCTGTCGTCGAAGGTCGCGACCGTCGTCGTGCTGGTGTTCTTCGCGGTCTTCTTCAACGCCTTCACCGGCGCCCGTGAGGTCGACCGCAACCTGATCGACAACGCCCGCATCCTCGGCGCGACCCGCGGCCAGGTGCTGAAGTCGATCGTGCTGCCCAGCGCGACGTCGTGGATCCTGTCGTCGCTGCACGTGGCGTTCGGCTTCGCGCTGATCGGCGCGGTGGTCGGCGAGTACACCGGCGCGAAGGCCGGGATGGGCTTCCTGATCGCCAACGCGCAGGGCACGTTCGACACGGCGGGCGTGTACGCCGGCATGCTGATCATCACCGTCGTCGCGCTGCTGGCCGAGTGGGGGATCGGCACGCTGGAAGGCAGGCTGCTGCGGTGGCGCCCGCCGTCCGCCTCCGACGCCGCGCACGGAGTGGTCTGACATGCGTCTCAAAAGGACAGTCGGCCTGGTGGCCGCGGTCGCGGTCGTCGCGGCCGGGCTCACCGCCTGCCGCGACTCGCGGGAGATCTCGCTCGGCACCACCGGCCGGCCGCACATCAAGATCATGGTCGGCGGCCTGTCGAAGGTGATCTACCTGCCCGGGCAGCTCGCCCAGCAGATCGGCGCCTACCAGAAGCAGGGCCTGGACGTCGAGCTCTTCGACCAGCCCTCCGGCGCGAACGCCGAGACGTCGCTGCTGGCCGGCGAGGTCCAGGCGGTGGTCGGGTTCTACGACCACACGATCGACCTGCAGGCCAAGGAGCAGTGCATCGAGAGCGTCGTGCAGTTCGCGAACGTGCCGGGTGAGGCCGAAATGGTCGCGACCAAGAAAGCGGGGGAGGTCAAGTCGGGTGCGGACTTCAAGGGCCGCAACCTCGGCGTCACGTCGCTGGGTTCGTCGACGGACTTCCTGACCAAGGCGCTGGCCCTGCGGGGCGGCGTCACGTCGAAGGAGTACACGCCGGTGAAGGTCGGCGCCGGGCAGACGTTCATCTCGGCGATGAACCAGGGCTCGATCGACGCCGGGATGACGACCGACCCGACGATCGCGCAGCTGACGAACACGGGCCAGGCGAAGGTGCTGTACGACATGCGCACGGTCGAAGGCACGAAAGCCGCGTTGGGCGGGTTGTACCCGGCGAGCTCGCTGTACATGGGCTGCGAAATCGTGAAGCGTTATCCGGACATCGTGCAGAAACTGGCCAATGCGTACGTCGAGACCCTGAAGTGGATTTCTTCGCACACGCCGGACCAGGTCGCCTCGATGATGCCGCCGTCGTTCGCCGGCGGGGACAAGGCGCTGTACGTGAAGTCGCTGCGGGACAGCCTGCCGATGTTCACCAAGGACGGCCGGATGGACCCGGCCGGCGCGCAGAACGTGCTCAAGGTGCTCGGCGAGTCGTCGAGCAACGTCAAGCCGAAGAAGGACAAAATCGACCTGTCGAAGACGTACACGACCCAGTTCGTGGACGCCGCGCACGCACAGGCGCAGCAGTAGCCCCGCTCACCTGACCGGGCGGTTGGTGAGCGATATGGACCCGTAAAGGCCTCTTTCCCCTGCGGAGGCCTTTACGGGTCTTTTCGGACAATTGAAGACCATGCGAAAGTAGCTACCTTCTTTTCGGTGCGGATCCAACACTTGAGGTCACGGTTTTCCCGGTCCCCTCGGTGAACGGAGTTCCCGCATGTCCAAAACCCTCCGCGTCCTCACGGTGGTCGCCGCCGCGGCGGCTTCGCTGGCCGTCTCGGGCACCGCTCATGCTGCCGTCTTCGGGGCGCATGTTTTTGATGTGCAGAGCCACGGCCACCAGTTCTCCGGCGGTAACTGGGGTGGGTACGTCAGCTTCGGCAGCTTCACCACGGCCACCGCGAGCTGGACCGAGCCGTCGGTGACCTGCACGTCCACCGACGACCTGTTCGCGCCGTGGGTCGGCATCGACGGCGACGGATCGTCCACTGTGGAGCAGACGGGCGTGGCCACCGACTGTTCCAGTGGCCGCCCGGTCTACCAGGCCTGGTACGAGATGTACCCGGCGGCGCCGGTGTACTACTCGAACTCGGTCAGCGCCGGGGACCACATCACCGCCACGGTGACGCGGACGGCCACGAACACCTACCGGCTCGACATCAGCGACACGACCAAGGGCTGGTCGAAGACGATCACCAAGTCGCTGACCTCGAAGCACGCGTCGGCGGAGGCGATCATCGAGTCACCGACCGACTCGTACCCGTCGATCTCCGGCGGCATCAAGTTCACCGGCGTCAAGTTCAACGGCACGAACCTGGCCTCGACGAGCCCGTCCGGCCTGGACGCCGACGACAAGGGCAGCTACACCTGGAGCCCCGGCGCGGTGGGCTCGGACGGCCAGAGCTTCACGATGACCCGCCACTGAGCTACTTCAGGTTGTTGATCGCCCAGGCGACCACCATCACCGCCAGCACCAGCGACACGACGGCCTGCAGCATCATCGTCATCTTCGCCCAGATCCGCAGGGGCATGACGTCGGTGGGGCTGAAGGCCGCCGCGTTGGTGAACGAGAAATACAGGTAGTCCAGATAGGACGGTTCCCAGTCCTGGTGCGCCAGGCCCGGGTCGGCCATCTGCGGGAACTGCAGGTCGGGGTACTCGGCCCGCCCCGCGGCCCGCCGGCCCGGGCCGCCGCGGTCGAACTCCCAGTACCAGAGGGAGAAGGCGACGATGTTCGTCCAGTAGACGATCGCGCCGGTGACCAGCACGGCACCGGCGTGGTCACCGATCGTCCCGGTCGCGATGTTGTAGACGAGGGTCACCGCGGACCCGGCGTTCACCGCGGTGACGGCGGCGACGAGCAGCAGCGAGATGACCCGCTCGACGGCGCTGAACTGCGTCATCCGGCCCGGGTTGACCAGCAGCAGGGCGACGACGAGCAGCACGGAGACGGCGGGCAGCAGCCACCACGGCCGCAGCGCCATGTCATCGGGCAGGACGACCTGCAGGACGAGCGTCGCGACGACGACGCCCATCGCGGGCCAGCGGGTCTCCCCGGATGTCCGCCGCCGCCACGCGGGAACTGCCTCTTCACTCACGCGCTCACGTTAGGCCCACCCCCGCCACTTTCACGTGAAAGCGGCGCTTCCGAGGCGTAGCTTTCACGTGAAAGTGGCGCTTTGGTCAGCCGGCGGGGGCGGTCGTCACCTCGCCGGGGAGCTTGCGGGCCACGTCCGTGCGCGAGCGGGCGCCGAGCTTGCGCAGCACCTTCGCCACGTGCTGTTCCACCGTCCGCGGCGAGAGGAACAGGCCGTCCGCGATCTCGCGGTTCGTCCGGCCCTCCGCGAGCATCCGCGCCACCTCGCGCTCCCGTGGCGACAGCTCGCTCCCGTACCCCCGCCGCCCGCGCTGCGAAGGTGCCCAAGCGCCGTGCTCGCGCAGCTGGTGCCGGCAGCGGCCGGCGTCGCGGGTCGCCCCGAGCTGCTCGTACGCCTCGGCCGCCGAGGTCAGCTCGTCGACGGCCGAAAGGTTGCCCGCCGCCAGACGGCACATCGACGCGCGCTCGCGCATGGCCGTCGCCGGGTAGGGCATCGGCAGGGCCGCGTAGCCGGACGCGGCTTCGTCGAACAACGTCGCCGCGGCCAGGTGCTTGCCGCGCGCTTCGAGCAGCACCGCGCGGCCGGCCACCAGCGCGGCCGCGGCCAACGGCGCGTCCCGGCCCTCGATGCCGCGCGCGTACGCCTCGACCACGTTGTCGGCCTCCGGCCAGCGCCCGGCCCGGGCGTACGCCTGCGCCGCCGCCGGGACCAGGGCGGCCGCCCAGATCCAGACGCCTTTGCGCCCGGCCGCGGCGACCGCCGTGTCGGCCGCCGCGCACGCGCCGTCGACGTCGTCGGTCGCCAGCAGCACCGAGATCAGCACGCCGGCCGCCGACAGCACCACCGGGATCGGGCCGCGGTCCGGCGCGTGCACGCTCGCCGCGCTCAGGTGCCGTTGCGCGGCGGCGAACTCCCCGCGCACGGCCGCGAGCCCGCCGAGCACCAGCGAGGACTCCATGACGATCGGGCCGAGCTCCGGGTAGCTGTCCCGCAGCTGCTCGGCGGCCTCGGCCAGGCCGGTCCAGCGTCCGCGCACCCAGTCCAGCCGGACGCGGGTGCCCTGGATCAGGCCGATCGCGTACAAGGCGCCGGCGTCGGTCGCGCGCCGGACGCCCTCGGTCACCAGCCGTTCGGCGCGGTCGAGGTGCCCGGCCCAGGACTGCCCGTCGGCCAGGTTGCACCACAGCCGGGCCAGCTGGACGCGCTCGGCGACCGTGCCGACGGTGTCCGACAGCGCTTCGAACTCCGCCCACGCCGAGCCGTCGCCGACGTGCGAGGCCGCGGCGATGCGGTCGGCGGTCAGCGCCAGCCGCAGCTCGGGGTCGTCGAGCCGCTCGTACACCTCGCCGGCGCGGGCGCGCCAGGATTCGTGCCAGGACAACGGCGTCAGCCCGTCGATGGGCTGGGCGAGCAGGGTGATCCCGCGGGCGGCGAGGTCCGGCCGGTCGGTCAGTTCGCCGACCGCGCGCTCGACTTCCAGCCGGCCTCGGCCGAGCCCGCCGATGGTCCGGACCAGCAGCATGCCGAGGCTCAGCCGGATCGACCCGCGGACCGACGGCGGCAGCGTCACCTCCTCGAGGACGCGCTCCAGCGTGCCGAGCACCTCGGGGCGGAACCCCCGCAGGGCCACCTGGCTCAGTTTGCCCGCGACGCGCCCGATGTCGGCCTGCGACGGGCCGGGTTCGGCGAGCACCGACTGCAGGAGGTCGATCGCGCGGGACGTCTCGCCGCGCGTGATCGCCTCGTCGGCGGCCGCTTCCGCGTAGTGCCGCCACTGGTCGACGCGGCCGGCGGCGCGGGAGTGGCGGGCCAGCAGCGTGAGCGGCGGGGACGGCTGCGCGGCGAGCACGCGGATCGCCTGCGCGTGCAGCAAAGCGCGTTCGGGCCCGCTCACCGTGTCGTAGACCGCCTTGCGCGCCAGCGGGTGCCGGAAGCCGTACTTGCCGTCGCCGGCTTCGCCTAGCACCCCGCCGGAGAGGGTGTCGAGCAGCGCGGTGCGGAGGTCGTCGCCGGAGAGCCCGGCCAGTTCGCCGAGCACGGCCGCTTCGGCACCGACGCCGTGCACCGCGGCCGCGCCGGCCAGCCGCACCGCCGTCCCCGGCAGCGCGGCGAGCCGTTCGGTGACGGCTTCCCGCAGCAACACCGGGACTTCGAGGTTTTCGAGCAGGCGGTCCGAGAGGACCTCGCCGACCGGGAGCCGGTCGGCCGTTTCCTTCAGCGCCCGCAGGGTTTCCTCGGCCACGAACGGGATCCCGGCCGTGCACTCGTGCAGCTTCGCCGCGAAGTCGTCGGTCACCCGGGGCAGTTCGAGGATGTCGGCGGCCAGTGCGCGCACGGCCGCGACGTCGAGCGCGCCGAGCGTGACGCGGGCGGAGTGGACCGCCGGGTCGACGCGGAACGGGGCGCCCGGTGTCACCGCCCCCGCGTCGGTCGCCGACCGGTAGGTGGCGACCACCGCCAGCTCGGGCGGCATCGTGCCGGCGAGGAACCGCAGCAGGTCACGGGTGTCCTCGTCGGCCCAGTGGAGGTCGTCGATCAGCACGAGCGTGGGGCCGCAGGCCTGGAGGAGTTCCCGGACCGCGCGGAACACGCGGTGGCGCTCGGCGACCGGGTCGGCGAGGGGTTCGGGCCGGGGAGGAAGCGCTTCCGCGAGTTCCGGCAGCAACGGCCGCAGTACGCCGGCGACCGGGCTGAGCGGCCCGAGCGGGGTGTCGCCGACCGCGCGAAGCGCTTCCAGGACGGGCCCGTAGGGAAACGGCTGCCGCAGCGGCTGGCAGGCCCCGGTGAGCACGCGGCCGCCGCCGAACTCCTTGCGCCGCCCGATCTCCGCGAGCAGCCGGGTGCGGCCCATGCCCGGTTCGCCCTCGATGAGGACGGCGGCCGGGCGCCTCCGGAGGACGGTGACGATGGCGTCGAGCTCGGTGTCGCGGCCGGTCAGCCGGGCGGGTCCGGACCGGATGGACACCGAGGTGGGGCGGGGGGTGGTCAGCCACATATGACCCTCCTCGACGCACACCGTTGCTCCCGGGGGTCCAGGGGGGCTTGCCCCCGGCCGGGTCTGGGGCTTGGCCCCAGAGGACACAGCGCGGGAGCCTAAGCAGCGCAGATCCGTCCGTAAACCTTTCACCGAATACGTGGTCGGCGCTGTTGTCACACGTCCGCCTACCGACCGTCACCGGTTTGCCGCGGGAACCGGCGGGATCGGGTCACCGTACGTGCGAAACCCGGGCCGATCGCACGTTCGAACGTCGCTTCATGCGTTCGAGTGCCGTAGGCGACTACTGAAAGTAGTTCACGGAAACCCTACTTACGGACCTGTCCGACCGGGTGACACCGGGCGCTTGAGTCCGGCTGGAGCAGGGGATTCGCCCGCGGTGAATGCGTATACCCATTCGCCGGGCGCCCGGATTGCACCGTAACGCCCACTGCGGGGACGCTCACCCGGGGGAGTACCACTGCGTGGCCGGTGCGGAGCCGCGCGTAACCATCTAGGGAGAAGCATGAAGATCGCGAGACTTCTCGGTGCCGCTGCCACCGCGGTGATGGCGACGGGCGCGCTGGCCGCGACCGCCGTCCCCGCGTCGGGCCAGGACCTGCTGAACCCGGACATGGTGCCCGCCATGCAGCGGGACCTCGGCCTGACCCACGACCAGGCGATCGCGCGGCTGAAGAGCGAAGACGTCGCGAACCGGGTCACCGAGTCGCTCACCGCGGCGCTCGGCGACGCGTTCGGCGGCGCCACCTACAACGCCGTCACGGGCAAGGCGCACGTCACCACGACGAACGCCGCGCTGGCCGGCAAGATCCGCGAGACCGGTGCGGAAGCGGAAGTCGTGCGGTTCAGCGCCCGCCAGCTCAATTCCACTGTGGACACGCTGAACGCCGCCGGCCAGGCGGCGCCCGCCGCGATCACCGGCTGGGGTGTCGACGACGCCACCAACCGCGTCACCCTCGACGTGCTGCAGGGCCAGCGCGCCGCCGCGGACGCGTTCCTCGCCAAGTCCGGTGTGGACTCCTCCGCGGTGGCGATCCGCGAGACGGCGTCGAAGCCGGCCACCTACGCCAACGTCCGCGGTGGCGACGCCTACTACATCGGCGGGTCGTCGCGCTGCTCGGTCGGGTTCTCGACGACCACCGGCTTCGTGACCGCCGGCCACTGCGCCGCGCTCACCGGAGCCGGCCGGCTGACCGGCTCCAACGGCGCCGCGCTGGGTTCGTGGGGCACCTACCGGTTCCCGGGCGCCGACTACGCGCGGGTGAACACGAGCAGCGGCTGGACTCCGGTCGCCTCGATGAACAACGGGACCGCGGTGCGCGGCCAGTCGAACGCCGCGACCGGCACGTCGGTCTGCAAGGCCGGCTCGACCACCGGCTGGACCTGCGGCACCATCGGCGCCAAGAACCAGACCGTCCGCTACTCCGAGGGCACTGTCACCGGCATGACCGCGAGCAACGTCCGCTCGGCGGCGGGTGACTCGGGCGGCGGCTTCATCGCCGGCAACAACGCGCAGGGCATCCTGTCCGGCGGCAACACGTCCGTGACGTACTTCTACCCGATCGGCGCCGCCCTTTCGGGCACCGGCGCCACGCTGAAGACCAGCTGATTTCCCGGCAGGTACAGCGAAAGGGCGGGTTTCGGGCGCCTCCAGCGCGCCCGAAACCCGCCCTTCTTCCTCGCCGCGGGAATGGGAGGTTCAGGGGTCAGACGTTGCTGATCTCCTCGATCAGCCCGTCGACGTCGAAGTGCGCGCTCTCTTCGCCGAGCGGCACCAGTTCGAGGGTCGCGTCCAGGAAGGTCCGGACGTCTTCGACTTCGAGTTCGAACGACGCATAGCCGTCCGGTGACTCGATTTCCAGGGTGAGGAAGTCTTCGTCGTCGGAGAGGTCCGGGCGGATCCGGACGTCGCCGAGGCCGGCCGGCTCGTCGAGCCCGCCCACGAGGAGGTCACGCGCGAAGGTCCACTCGATCCACCGGCCGCGCTCGGTCCGGAAGGCCACGGTCACCGCGAAGGGCTCGTGGGAGTGGTAGGACAGGCGCGACAGGACGGGCGTGGTGCTCTCGTTCAGCAGCACGAACTGGCTCTGGTGTACGGCGTCGGTGTGCACGGCCCCTCCTGGAGTCTCGCGGTGGTTCGCGCGGCGCGAACTCTTCGGCAAGGAGATGACCAGGGCCAACGGTCATGACGGAGAAACTCTCACGTTCACTTGATCGGTTGCATCCGTCCATTGTGGTGTAACACCGGGCACATACCCCTTGCGCTCAGGCGGCCACGGGTGGTGACGGTTCGCGCAGGGCAACCGGCAGTTTCTTGCGCAGCACGAGCAGTGCGGGAACGGCGGATGCGCAGGTCAGCGCCAGGATCGACCAGGTCAGTGCGTTGCTCGCGCTGAGCAGGACGGCCAGCAGGCCCGGCGCGAGCGCGATGGGCAGGCCCCAGGAGAGCTGGAAGATCGAGCTGGCCCGCCCTTCGGCCCCCGGCGGAGCGGCCTCGGCAGCCGCCGCGGTGGCGGTCGGGCCGAAGAGTGCCTCGGCGATCGAGAAGCCGAGGCTGGTGAGCAGGATCAGCGCGGTGGCCACCGGCAGCGAGACGGCCTCCAGCGGAATCAGCAGCGCGAAGCAGATCGCGAAGAGAACGGCGGCCCCGATGAGCCCGGCGGTCCGGCTCCGCCCGGCAAGCAGTCCGACGATCGGCCGCTGCGCGGTGACGACGACCACGGTCCCGAGGGTGATGGCAGTCCCGGCGATCCACTGTGGACCGTGCAGCAGATCGCGCACGACGATCGGCAGCACGGAGAACTTGCTCGCGCTGGCGAGGGTGAACGCCATGTGGGTGACGCAGAACCCCGTGAACGCCCGGTCCCCCAGCACAGCCCGCCAGCTCCCGCGGCGAATCCCCCCTTCGGCCCCGTCCTCCGTCGCGCGGTTCGTGAAGGCCACCTTGAGGAACTTGTACTTCCTGAAGGTGGCCTTCACGAACTTCCCTTCAGGTGGCCGCGGGAGGAGGCGGATGAGGAGGGCGGCGACGGCGAAGCTTGCCGCGTTTGCGTACGCCAGCAGGTGGAACGCCCACGGGCTGGTGATCGTCGGCAGCACTGCCATCGCCGCCGCGCCGATGCCTGCTCCCGCGAACCGGCCGACGGTCTGCGTGGCCAGCACCCGGTCGGTGTCGCTGCCGGAGGTGAGGCGGGCCACCATTGGCGCGTTGCACGTCCAGAACAGCCGGTCGCCGAAGCCGGCCACCGCCGACACCACGATCACCTGCCAGCTCGTGTACGCGAGCGGGTAGGCCGCGAAGGCGGCGAGCCGCACCAGGTTGCCCGCGATGAGCAGCGCCCGCGGCCCGAAGCGGTCCATCGCCGCCCCCGTCGCCGGGCCGGTCACGAGCGCCAGCAGGGCGCCGGTGGTCAGCGACGCACCCGCGTCGACCAGGCCCATGCCCTGCCCGTGCACCAGGAACAGCAGGGCGAACGGGACCCACAGCCCGCTGCCCAGCGCGTCGATCAGTGTCGCGGCCAGAAAGATCCGAAGCATGTGTCCCCCGGCGGGACAGCTTACGGGTCGAGCGGCAGGCTGAGCCCCACTTTCACGCGATCCATCGCCACGCTCGTCGTGAAGTGCCGGACGTTCGGGTTGTCGAAGAACATCCGCCGGGTGAACGCCTCGAAGCCCGCCATGTCCGGGCAGGTGACGATCAGCACGTAGTCCGCCGTGCCGGTGACGTAGTAGCACTGCTGGACGGCGTCCTCGGCAAGGACCTGGCGGCGGAAGCCGTCGAAGACCGCGAGGTTCTCCCGCTCCATCTCGACCGTCACCACGAACGTCATGCTCAGCCCGAGCGCCTCCGGCGAGAGCACGGCCACCTCGCGCTCGATGACGCCCGCCTCGCGCAGCCGCTTGATCCGCCGCTGCACGGCCGCGGCCGAGAGCCCGACCTTCGCGCCGATCGTTTCGGCGATCGTGCGGGCGTCCGCCTGAAGGCAGGCGAGGATGGCGATGTCCAGCTGGTCGAGGTCGGGTGTCCGCACCCCAGCAGGCTATCCGGCACCCCCGACAATCCGCCTGGGTTCACTCCTCCGTGACGTCGCTCACTACTCCGTCAGAGGCGAAGATGAAACAACTTTTTAAGTGAGGTGGAACACAACTCACCGGTCTACCAGGGGGTAGCCCATAGAAGTGGAAGACCAGCCGGTCGCTCCGCCAACCCGCCGGCGTGGGGAGGCTCTCCCGTGCCCGCACCTGCCGCCGTGCTGACCGGTCTCGGTTCCTGGTTGCCGACGAAAGTCCTGGACAACCACGAAATCGCGACCCGGCTCGACACCTCGGACGAGTGGATCCGGACCCGTACCGGGATCCGTGAACGCCGCGTCGCCGGGCCCGGTGAGTCCACTGTGGATCTCGCGGTCGGGGCGGGCCGCGAAGCGCTCGGGGGCGCGTCCGCCGACGTCGTCGTCCTCGCCACCTCCACGCCCGACCAGCCCTGCCCGGCCAGCGCGCCGCAGGTCGCCGCCCGGCTCGGGCTCGGCACGGCCGCGGCGTTCGACGTCAACGCCGTCTGCAGCGGCTTCGTCTACGCCCTCGCCACGGCGGCCGGCTTCATCGCGGGCGGGCTGGCCGAGCGCGTCCTCGTGATCGGCGCCGACACCTTCACCACGCTCATCGACCCCGCCGACCGCACCACCGTGCCGATCTTCGGCGACGGCGCCGGTGCGGTGCTCCTCCGGGCGGGCGACGCCGACGAGCCCGGCGCGTTCGGCCCGTTCGACTTGCACAGCGAGGGCGAACACGCCGACCTGCTGTGGGTCGAAGCCGGCGGCGCCCGGAAGCGGCTTTCGGACCGGCCGAGCGACCGCTTCCTCGCCATGCAGGGCACGGCCGTGTTCCGGCACGCCTGCGCGCGCATGGCGGAGTCGTCGCGAACCGTCCTGGAGCGGGCGGGCTGGATGGTCGGCGACGTCGACCGCTTCGTCGGGCACCAGGCGAACATCCGGATCCTCCAGGCGACGGCGAAGCAGCTCGGCATGCCGATCGACGCCGTGGTCGCCAACATCGACCGGGTCGGCAACACCAGCGCCGCGTCCATCCCGCTCGCGCTGGCCGACGCCCGCGCCGACGGCACGCTCGTCCCCGGCCACCGCGTCCTGCTCAGCGCGTTCGGCGCGGGCCTGACCTGGGGTTCGACGGTGCTGCGCTGGCCGGATCTGGGTCAGCCGTCCTGAGGTCCGGGGCCGGTCGTCCAGGTCGGCGTCGCCTCCTGGCGGCCGCGCAGCTCCAGCTCGCCGTGCTTGTCCCAGTGCACGGCTTCGCCGGGTAGCGCCGCGGAGACGACGGCGTCGCTGGCGAGGACCCGAGACGGGACGGCCTTGGCGAGCTCGGTGAGCCGCGCGGCCTCGTTGACGGCGTCGCCGATCACGGTGTACTCGAGCCGGCTGCTGGTGCCCAGCTGCCCGGCGAACACCGGGCCGCTCGAGACGCCGATGCCGAGGTCGAGCTCGCCGGCCTCGCGCACCGCGTCCCGGATCGCCCGCGCCGCGGCCAGCGCGGCCGTCGGGGCGTCCGCGAGCCGCGTCGGCGCGCCGAAGATGCACAGCGCGGCGTCGCCCTGGAACTTGTTGACCAGCCCGCCGCGCGCGTTGACCGCGGAAACGACGACGGCGAACAGCCGGTTCAGTTTCCCGACCAGCTCTTCCGGCGGGGTGCGGTAGGCCAGCGCGGTCGAGTCGACGACGTCGACGAACAACGCCGTGACCTCGCGGACGTCGCCCGAGAGGGACGCGCCGTACTCCAGGGCGTGCCGGGCGACGTCGGCGCCGACGTGCCTGCCGAACAGGTCCCGCATCCGTGCCTGCTCGCGCAGGCCGGCGGCGAGCTGGTTCACCGACGTCTGGAGCCGGCCGATCTCGCTGGCGTCGTCGACGTCCACGGTGACGTCGTTGTTGCCGCGCGCGATCTCGTCGAGCGCCACGCGCAGCCGGTGCAGCGGCGCCGCGACCGCCCTGGCCAGCAGCGCGGTCCCGATCGCGCCGACGCCGAGGCCGATCACCGAAAGCATGATCAGGCTCGCGGTGTGGTCGCCCGAACCCAGGTCCGGCGGCGTCGCGATGAGCAGCACACCCACGAACGGGACGCCGCTGGCCAGCGCCCACGTGACGATCAGCCGCGTCAGCACGGTGACCGGCAATGAGCCGCGGGGCGGCAGGACCTCCAGCGCGATCGTCATCACCGGCCGGGCCACCCACTCGGCCGCGAGGTAGGTGAGCCCGACCGTGGTGAGCCCGCCGAGCCCGATCACCGTCGCCATGCCCCCGGCATCGTCGGCGCTGCCGAGCGCCCCGGCGAGCGCGGTAAGGATCACGGTGCCGATCAGCCAGAGCGTGCCGCTGACCACCGCCATGTCGACCGGCAGCCGCAGCGCGCGCCGCGCCTCGCTGACCGACGGCGGGCGGCCGAGCACGAACCAGATCGCGGTGCGGCGCTGCAGCCACGCCGTCCACAGCGTCCCGGCGAGCAGCGCCGAGGCGACGATGCCCGCCGCGGTCAGCCCGAGCACCCAGCCGCGGTCGCCGACGTCGCCCGGCAGGCCCTGCAGCACCAGCAGCAGCGCCACCACGCCGGACCCGGCGACGCTGGACCCGAGGCCCAGCCCGGCGAAGCCCAGGCTGGTGCGCAACACCACCCGGAAGTTGCCGACGGCGATCTTGCGCACGGCGTTGATCGTACGGCGGAAAATGCGTGGCCACCGCCCGTGTCCGGTGGTTACCGTCCGATCATGGAGCCACTCGGCCAGGAGGAGATCCGGGCCTCGTTCGTCAACTGCACGCGCGGCGAAGCCAAGGGCGTGACCCTGCCCGCCCGGCCCGAAGAAATCCCCTGGGACCAGCGGGAGTTCCTCGGCTGGCGCGACCCGAAGGCGCCCGCGCGCGCCTACCTCGTGCTGCCCTACGGCGGCGAAGTCGTCGGGCTCGCCCTGCGTGCCGCACCGCCCCCGAAGTCACGCCTGCGCAGCAACATCTGCGGCTTCTGCACCACGACCCACGGGCTCGCCGACATCACGCTGTTCTCGGGCAAGCGCGCCGGGAAGGCCGGCCGCGACGGCAACACGCTGGGCATCTACGCCTGCGGCAACCTGGCCTGCTGCCAGTACGTCCGCGGCGACCTCAAGTCCGACGTCCCCCAGCCGTTCGAGACGCTCACGCTCGAGGAGCGCGTCGCGCGGCTGGAGGAGAAGCTGCACAAGTTCGTGGCGCGGGTGCTGGAGTCCCGTTAGAAGCGGTACCGCACGATGTGCGCGGTCTTGGCCAGGGCCGGGAAGACCTTCAGCATCCGCAGCTGGAACCGGGTGCCCGGCCCGAGCTTGGCCAGCACCTCCGGGGTCGCCCAGTGCCGGGCGTCCAATGAGGACTCCAGCTGGAGGCCGCAGCGCTCGAGGTCGCGCGGGTCGTCGACGCCCCAGTAGAGCGTCGCGCCCGCCTTGCGCACCGGCGCGTTGAGCTTCTGGATCTTGATGGCGGTCCGGTTGAAGAGGTCGCAGATCAGCTCGCCGGAGGGGAACTTCGCGGCCAGCCGGCGGAACAGTTCGGTGCCGGTCTCGGGCTTCAGGTACATCGTGAGGCCTTCGGCGACGATCAGCGCCGGCCGGTCCGAGGGCACCTGGTCGAGCCACTCGAAGTCGGTCACCGACGAAGCGATGTGCGTCTGGTTCGGCGCCGGGTCGTAGAGCTTTTCGCGCAGCTCGACGACCTCGGGGTAGTCGACGTCGTACCAGTGGACGGTGTCCGGCGGCGCGAGGCGCTGGAACCGCGTGTCCATGCCGCAGCCCAGGTGCAGCACGATCGCGTCCGGGTGGGCGCGCAGGTACTCGGCGGCCCAGTCGTCGATCGGCTTCGCCCGCAGGACGACCGACACCGCGCGGTCGGGGGAGATGCCGATCTTGGTGAAGTCGTAGTCGATCCGGCGGACGGCGTCGTCCGCCGCCTTGTCGCCGAGGATCGGGTGGGCGCTGCGGTAGTCGAGCGCGCGGCCGTACAGCGTGGCCAGGTTGGTGGCCTTTTCTTCGGTGAAGCGGACCTTCTCCATCACGACCCCCAGAAGTTTCACAATGTTGTGAAAAGTCTAGCGCGTTTCGGGGTGGGCGGCGTAGTCGTGCGCGTAGGTTTTCGCGTCCACCAGGTGCTTGAGGGTCAGCTCGCGAGCGGCGACGGGGTCGGACCGGCGGATGGCGTCGAGGATGGCGCGGTGGTCGGCGACGGCCTTGCGGATCTGCCCGGGCAGCCGCAACGCCGTCCGCCGTTCCTCGCCGACCAGGGCGAGCACGGACCGCAGCAACGCGGCGACGTCGTCGTTGCCCGCGTTCTGCGCGATGACCCGGTGGAACTCGGCGTCGGCGGCGATGACGTGCAGCATGTCCCCGTCTTCGGCGGCCTGCGCCATCTCGGCGACGTTGTCCTCGAGCCGGCTGACGGTCTTCGCTCCTGCGTGCCGGGCCAGCCGCTCGGCGAGGGTGGGTTCGACGGTCGCCCGCAGGTCGAAGAGCTTCTCGACGAGCTGGTCGTGCTCGGTGAACCAGGTCCGCAGCGGCTGTTCCTGCTGCTCGCGGACGTAGGTGCCCGAGCCGGCCCGGATCTGGACGTACCCGATGGAGTCGAGCACTCGCAGGGCCTGCCGCAGCGATCCGCGGCTGATCCCGAGCTCTTCGCACAGGACGCGTTCGGCGGGCAGCCGCGAGCCGGGCGGCAGGTCGCCGGAGTCGATCCGCGCCCGCAGCCGGTCCACGGTCGCGCTCCAGACCTGCTCGGTGTCCACGCGCCCATCCTCTCAGCTCACGGAACTGTCGGGGGTGACTGCCATGATCACCGCATGACCGCTCGATTCAAGGACCTCGCTCTGGATGCGGGTGACCACCAGGCCCTCGCCGACTGGTGGTGCCGCGCCCTGGGCTACGTCCGTCGTGACTCGGTGACGGGGGACACGCGCCCGGAGTCCTGGCCAGTCCCGATCGTCGACCCGGCGGGGGAGGGCCCGCTGATCTGGCTCAACCCGGTCCCGGAGCGGAAGACGGTCAAGAACCGCATGCATCTGGACGTCTTCGGCGACCCCGCGGAGCTGGTGGCGATCGGCGCCACCCTGGTCCGGGAACGCGGCGGTGACACCGACTGGGAGGTGCTGGCCGATCCGGAGGGCAACGAATTCTGCGTCTTTGCCCCGCCACCGGGCTGAGCCGTCCGGCTAGAAGGTCAGCCCCGGATCCCGCGCCAAGGTCGCGAGCTCCTCGGCGGTGAACGGCAGCGGACCACTGACCCCGATCGTGCCCCCCAGGCTGACCAGGACGTAGCTGCCGTCCGCCCGGTAGTCGGTCACCGTGATGCCGTGCTGCAGCGTGCCCTCCCGGTCGGTGGTGTCCGCCTCCGACGTCATCAGGATCCCGGCGGTGCCGACAGCGGCATAGCGGCAGGTCGTCGACGGGCTGATCTGGACCTTCATCTCCGCGCACAGCTGCCGGGGCTGGAACCGCTTCACCGGGTTGGTCGGCACGAACACCTCGACCGTGAGGGAGTAGCCGGTGTCTTCCGGCCCACCGTGCTCGGTGATGCTCACCCCGCGCTGGCTGGTCGGCATGATGCCGCCGAAGTGGGCGGTAGTGAGGGAATCGCGCCGGATCGGATCGGCGGCCGGCAGCATCTTCCGCAGGACCTCTTCGAGGTGCTCGGCGATCCGGGGGGCCCGGGCGTTGAGCCGCGCGTCGGTCGGCTGGGGGATCTGGCCGGTGCCCGGCGGCCACCACCGTTCCCCGGCGGACGGCGCGATCCGGGGCGCAATCCCGGGCGACGACGCCGGTGGGGCCGGGACGTCGGCCCCGGGAATGACGACGGCAGCGGCCACGGCGGCCACGACGACACCGGCGAAGGCCAGCAGGACGGTGCGACGGCGGTGCCGCCGCCGGGCGACCCGGGTGACGACTTCGTCGGGGTCGAACCCCAGCGGCGGTTCGGTGCGCACGGCCGCGGTGAACTCGCGGGCCAGTGTCTGCTCGTCCATCACAGCTCGCTTTCTGCCAGTGAATCCGGGAAGGCGCCGCGGAGGATTCGCAGCGCCCTGGTGGCCTGACTCCTGACCGTGGCCTCCGAGCACCGCAGTTCCCGTGCGGTTTCGGCGACCGGCAGCTCGCAGAAGTACCGCAGCACCAGCACCGCGCGCTGGCGGGGCGCGAGCGTCGCCAGCGCCGTGGCCAGCTCGGCGCGCAGGCCCGCGTACTGCTGGAGCACGGCCGGATCCGCGGCCGCGTCCGCGACCTCCGGCAGCGCGCCGGTGTGGTGTTCGGAGCGCCGCCACGGCCGCCGTCGTTCGTCGAGCCAGCAGCGGGTCAGCGTCTGCCGCGCGTAGCTCACCGGCCGGTCGGTGCCGCGGATCCGCGGCCACGCGCCGTACAGCTTGTGCAGCGTGGTCTGGACGAGGTCTTCGGCCAGGTGCCAGTCGCCGCACAACAGGTAGCCGTAGCGACGCAGCGGCACGGCGTTGTCCCTGGCGAACTCGCGAAACCGATCCTCGTCGGCTGCCCGCATGTGGCCTCCTTCATGTCAGGTACGGCTTCTTACGCGGCGGCCGGCCGAAGCGCTGCATCGTCGTGGGTGTCTGACCTGACACATCCGCGTCGCGGGAGCGGCCCACGATGCTTAGGCTCCGCACGTGAATGCTTCATGACGTGGTGGCACGCGCTGATCGTCGTGGTCGCCGGGATCTGGGCGGGGACCATCAACGCCGTCGTGGGGTCGGGGACGCTCGTCACCTTCCCCGTGCTCGTCGCGCTCGGGTACCCGCCCGTGACGGCCACCACTTCGAACGCCATCGGCCTCGCGCCCGGGACGCTCAGCGGGGCCTGGGGCTACCGGCACGAGCTCAAGGGCTACTGGCGGCAGACCGCCAAGTTCGCCGTCGCGTCCTTCCTCGGGGCCATCGGTGGCACGATCTTGCTGCTTTCGCTGCCGAAGGATGCCTTCGAAGCCGTCGTTCCCGTGCTCGTCGGCCTGGCCGTGGTCCTGGTGATCATCCAGCCGAAGGTGTCGAAGTGGGTCGCGCAGCGGCGTGAACAGAACGGGACCGAGCACAAACCCGGGCCGCTGCTGATGTTCTTCATCTTCCTCATCGGCATCTACGGCGGGTACTTCACCGCCGCGCAGGGCGTGATGCTGATGGCCGTGATGGGGATGCTGCTGTCGGAACCACTGCAGAAGCTCAACGGCGTCAAGAACGTCCTCGCCGCCGTCGTCAACCTCGTCGCCGGGGTCATCTACGCGTTCGTCGCGCCGGTCAGCTGGGCCGTCGTGCTGTGGCTCGCCGTCGGCAGCACCGCCGGCGGCTTCCTCGGCGCGAAGATCGGCCGGAAGCTGTCGCCGGTGGTGCTGCGCGGTGTGATCGTGGTGATCGGCGTCGCCGCCGTCATCCAGCTGGTCGTCAAGCAGTTCGCGAACTGAATTCGCGGGCCGCGGCCAGGAACAGGTCGTTCTCCTCGCGGGTCCCGATCGTCACGCGGACGCCGTCGCCGGCGAAGGGGCGCACCACCAGCTTGCGGTCCAGCGCGTGCTCGGCGAACGGGATGGCCTGGTCACCGAGCGGCAGCCAGACGAAGTTCGCCTGCGTGTCCGGCACCCGGTAACCCGCCTCCAGCAGCGCTTCCCGCACCCGTCCGCGCTCGACGACGATTTCCTGGCAGCGGGCCAGGAGCTCGTCGGCCGCGTCGAGGGACGCCAGCGCGGCCACCTGGGCCAGCATGTTCACCGAGAAAGCCACGTACACCTGGCGAAGCGCGTCGGCGATCGGCTCGGGCGCGACCGCGTAACCGACGCGAAGGCCCGCAAGGCCGTACGCCTTCGAGAACGTGCGAAGCACCATGACGTTCGACCGGCTGCGCGTGTACTCGACGCCGTCGGGCACCTCGGGGTCGGTGACGAACTCCTTGTACGCCTCGTCCAGCACGACCAGCACGTGCTCGGGCACCGCGGTCAGGAACCGCTCCAGCTCCGTGCGGCGCACCGCCGTCCCGGTCGGGTTGTTCGGGTTGCAGACGAAGACCACGCGCGTCCGGTCGGTGATCGCCGCGAGCATCGCGTCGAGGTCGAGCTCCTGGCCCTCGGTGATCGGGACCTTCACGGAGACGGCGTTCGCGACCTGCGTGACGATCGGGTACGCCTCGAAGGAACGCCAGCCGAAGATGGCCTCGTCGCCGGGCGTGCACACCGCCTGGACCGTCTGCTGGCACAGCGACACCGAGCCGCAGCCGATCGCGACGCGCTCCACCGGCACGTCCAGCTCGCGCGCCAGCCGCTCGCGCAGCACCTGCGAACCGGTGTCCGGATAGCGGTTGATCCCGGTCGCGGCCTCGGCGATCGCCTGGGCGACGCTCGGCAGCGCACCGCCGGGCACCTCGTTGCTCGCCAGCTTGATGGCACCTTCGATCGTCCGGCCGGGGACGTATTTCGGCAACGATTCGAGATCGGCACGCGGGGACACGGACGACATCTTCGGCGCTCCTGGAATTCGACGGGACAACCCCGTCACCGTAGCTTTCCCGGCCGTCGCCCCGCGACTCCCTTCAGGCGGTTTCGCCCCGGCGACCTGGGTCACCGGGCTTCCTCCCGTTCACCTCCAGGTGGTTGGGTGAGGCAATGACGTCGACCTCCACCGTGGATTACCCGCGCACCGACGGCGGCACCCTGCGCCTGACCTTTTCGGAACCCGAGGGAGCGCTACGCGGCGGATTGGTGGTCCTCCACGAGGCCGACGGCGTCACCGACGGGGTCAAGCTGCTGCTCGCCAGCCTCGCCACCGAGGGCTGGCTGACCGTCACCCCGCACCTCGAGAACGACCGACTCACGCAGCGGGACCTGCTCGACGCGACCGACCTCACCCTCGCCTGGCTGGTCGAGCGGGGCGTCCAGGGCGACCTGCTCGGCGTGATGGGCTTCGACCTCGGCGGCACCGCGGCCCTCGTCGTCGCGTCGCACCGCCGGCTCGGTGCGGCCGTCAGCGTCGGCGGGCAGCGGGCCGCCGAACTCCCCGCGCTGGTCGAGATCGCCGGGAAGCTCACCAGCCCGTGGCTCGGCATGTACGGCGACGCCGGCGACGAGGCGGGCGGCGCCGACGTCGAGCGCCTGCGCGATGCCGCCGCGTCGGCGAAGGTCGCCACGAACGTCGTCCACTACCCGGGCGCGAACCACCGCTTCGACGCCGATCCGGGCGCGGCCGCGGAAGCCTGGCAGCGCACGCTCAACTGGTTCGACGCGCACCTGCGATAGGTGTGGGCGGGCACCACCGGGAACCCGCGTTCCATGTCGGTTCCGACCACGGTGACTTCCCGATCCGAGGGATTAGGCTCGGGGCGTGACGCACACCGCCGACGCCCCCGAAGTGCTCTGGCGCCCCGAGCCGGGCCACGTTGCCGACACCAAGATCGAAGCCTTCCGCCGGTGGCTGCGCGCCGAGCGCGGCGTCGAGGTGGACGACTACCGCGCGCTGTGGGAGTTCTCGGTCGAGCGCGGCCCGGACTTCTGGGCGGCGGTCGCGGACTTCCTCGGCGTCCGCTGGCACGACCAGCCCGGTGGGGTGCTGTCGGGCGGGATGCCGGACGCCGTCTGGTTCGAGGGCGGCACGCTCAACTACGCCGAGCACGCGCTCACCCCCGGCGTCGCGGGTGCCGCGAAGGGCGACGACGAGACGGCGGTGATCTTCCACCGCGAAGACGGCTTCGCGAGCCACCTGACGTACGGCCGGCTCCGCGCGCAGGTCGCCGCCGCCCGGGCCGCGTTCCTCGAACTCGGCGTCGGCAAGGGCGACCGGGTCGTCGCCCTGGCACCGAACTGCCCGCAGACGCTGGTCGCGTTCCTCGCCGCGGCGAGCATCGGGGCGATCTGGTCGTCGTGTTCGCCGGACTTCGGTGTCCGCGCGGTCGCGGACCGCTTCGTCCAGATCGAGCCGAAGGTGCTCTTCGCGGTCAACGCCTACGCGTACAACGGCCGCCGGTTCGACATCCGGACGACGGTCGCCGACCTTCAAGCGCAGTTGCCGTCCCTCGCCGCGACCGTACTCGTCGAGTACGTCGGCGAAGGCCGGATGGACGGTGCGCTCGACTGGGCCGAACTGCTCGCGAAGCACGAGGGCGCGCCGCTGCTGTTCGAGCCGGTCGAGTTCGCGCACCCGCTGTGGGTGCTCTATTCGTCGGGCACCACCGGCCTGCCGAAGGGCATCGTGCACGGCCACGGCGGCATCACGCTGGAACACCTCAAGGCCCTCGCCCTGCAGACCGACCTCGGGCCCGGTGACCGGTTCTTCTGGTTCAGCACCACCGGCTGGATGATGTGGAACTTCCTCATCTCCGGCCTGCTGGTCGGCACCACGATCGTGCTCTACGACGGCAGCCCGGGGTACCCGGACCTGAACGCGCTCTGGCACCTGGCCGAGCAGCACCGCGTCACCTACTTCGGCACGTCGGCGCCGTTCATCCAGAGCTGCCTCAAGGCCGGGATCAAGCCCGCCGAGCGCTACGACCTGACCGGGCTGCGCGCGCTGGGCTCCACCGGCGCGCCGCTCAGCGTCGAAGGCTTCCGGTGGATCGTCGACGAGGTCGGGAAGAACGTCCAGATCTGCTCGGTCTCCGGCGGCACCGACCTGTGCGCGGCGTTCGTCGCGTCGGCGCCCGACGTGCCGGTCTGGCTTGGCGAGCTGTCCTGCCCGGCGCTCGGCGCCGCGGTCAACGCCTTCGACGAAGCCGGCCACGCGGTCGTCGAGGAGGTCGGCGAACTGGTCATCACCCAGCCGATGCCGTCGATGCCGGTGTTCTTCTGGAACGACCCCGACGGCTCGCGGCTGCGGGAGGCGTACTTCGAGATGTACCCCGGGCTGTGGCGCCACGGGGACTGGATCCGCGTCACCAACCGCGGCTCGGCGGTGATCTACGGCCGCAGCGACTCGACGCTCAACCGCGGCGGCGTCCGGATGGGCACGGCCGAGTTCTACCGGGTCGTCGAGGGCTACGACGAGATCGCGGATTCCCTGGTCGTGGACACCTCGGCGGCCGGGAACGAGGACGGGCAGCTGATCTGTTTCGTCGTACTGGCCGGCGGCGTCGCGCTCGAAGACGTCGAGCCGCGCCTGCGCAAGGAGCTTCGTAGCGCGCTGTCACCACGCCATGTACCCGATCGGTTCGTCGTGGTTTCCGAGATTCCTCGTACCTTGAACGGTAAGAAGTGTGAGGTACCGGTGAAGAAGATCCTCGCCGGTGTGGCTCCCGACCGGGCCGTCAGCCGCGACGCGCTGGCCAATCCGGCGGCGCTGGCGCCGTTCGTGGAGCTCGCCGGGGGGTAGATGGGGGAAGCATGATCATCCACGGCGGGTTGTACGGGTGGTGACGGGGACACGCGCGCAGATCACCTGGAAGGTGGCCGGTGCCACCACCGTAGGGGTGATCACCTGGGTGACCCGGCTGGCCGGGCTGCTGACGCTGGGCTCGATCCTGATCCCGGCCGGGCGGCGCAGCCTGCGCGGGCACCTGGCGGAATGGCTGGAGCTGCCGCAGGAGGCGACGGTCGCCGCGGCGACCGTCGCGCTGGTCATGGGCGTGCTGCTGGTGCTGCTGGCCGCGGGGCTCCGGCGCCGCAAGCGCCGGGCCTGGCAGCTGGCGGTCGGCGCGACGGTGCTGCTCACGATGTCGCACCTCGGCCTCAAGCACGTCTTCGCGGCCGGCCTGGTGTCGGTGCTGCTGCTGGTGGGCCTGATCGCCAACCGGCGCTACTTCGTCGCGAAGCCGGACCCGGTGGTCGGGCCCTGGCGCGCGATGCGCGTGTTCCTCCAGCTGGCGCTGGCCGGGTTCGTGATCAACGTCATCCTGCTGTCCGTGGCGCCGCGGGCGGTGCTGGCGCCGATGGGCTTCGGCGACCGGCTCGCGGAGTCCGCCCTCGCGCTGGTCGCCGCCAGCGGGCCCGCCGTGTTCCACCAGATGTGGCTGGAGGACCTCACCGCCGCCGTCGGCCTGCTGTTCGGCCTCGCCGCGGTGCTGGTGTCGGCGTACTTCCTGCTGCGCTCGGCCGAGCCGGCGCCGCGGCTGTCCGACGAGGAGGTCGCCCGGCTGCGCCGGCTGCTGGACGAGCACGGCGGCCGCGACTCGCTGGGGTACTTCGCGTTGCGGCGGGACAAGTTCGCCGTGTTCTCGAAGACGGGCAAGGCCGCCGTCACCTACCGCGTGATCGCCGGCGTCGCGCTTTGCTCGGCCGACCCGCTGGGCGACCACGAGGCCTGGCCGGGCGCGATCGAGGAGTACCTGGAGGTCTGCCGCCGCGGCGGCTGGGTCCCGGCGGCGATGGGCGTATCGGAGCTCGGCGCGACGGTCTGGGCCCGGTTCGGCCTGGAGGTACTGGAAATCGGAGACGAAGCCGTCGTCGACGCGGCCGGGTTCACCCTGGACGGCCGCACGATGCGCGGCGTCCGCCAGGCGGCGGCCCGCACCAAGCGCGCGGGCTACAAGGTGCTGGTGCGCCGCGCCGAGGACCTGCGGCCGGGGGAGCTGGCCGAGCTGGAGGTCCTGGCGGCCAACTGGCGCGGCACGGACACCGAGCGCGGCTTCTCGATGGCACTGGGCCGCATGGGCGACCCGGGTTCGGTGCTGGTGACGGCCGAGCAGGGCGGCCGCGTCCGCGGCGTGCTCCAGTTCGTGCCGTGGGGCACGAAGGGCCTCTCCCTGGACGTCATGCGCCGCGACCGCACGGCCGACAACGGCGTCAACGAGCTGATGATCTCGGAACTCCTCCTGGCGGCGAGCCGCCACGGCGTCGAGCAGGTCTCGCTGAACTTCGCGGCGTTCCGCGCTTTGATGGAACAGGGCCAGCGGATCGGCGCGGGCCCGGTCGCCAAATCGGCGGCGAAGGTGCTGCACTTCTTCTCGCGCTGGATCCAGATCGAGACGCTGTACCGCTTCAACGCGAAGTTCCAGCCGCGCTGGGTGCCCCGCTATTTGGTGTACCCGGGAGTGCGTGAACTCCCGCGCGTGGGCATCGCGACGTTCGAGGCCGAGGGCCTGGGCGGCCGCTCTCCGCGCCTGCTCAGACTGCTGCGCCGGGCGTAAGGGGGGCCCTGTTCCGGGGTGATCGGGGGGTGTGTAACCTATCTGAGCAGTGGTCGTTGGGCCCAGGAGGCTTCGCCTAGTCTGGTCTATGGCGCCGCACTGCTAATGCGGTTGGGGGTAACCCCCCCTCCCGGGTTCAAATCCCGGAGCCTCCGCTGGTGCCCGGTTCGCCGGGTGCTAGGTTACAACTGAACACGCGCCCGTAGCTCAGCTGGATAGAGCATCTGACTACGGATCAGAAGGTCAGGGGTTCGAATCCCTTCGGGCGCACGTAAGGTTGAGACAGCAAAAGCAACAGGCCCAGTTCCTCCCTCGGGAGAAGCTGGGCCTGTTGTGATTTTCCGGCCCGACGGGCAGTGATCCGTGCCCTTGTGGGCCTGCCGGGACTCGGCTCGTCACGGGTAGTGTCCGATCGGACACATTCCGAAAGCCGGTGCCTCGTGGAAGAACACGCCGAACCCCAGCCGGAACACGCACCGAAACGCCCCGCCGCCCGTGCTGCGGACGGAGCGCCGGTCCACCAGCTCCTGGGCTGGCAGCGGCTCGCCGGGAACCGGGCCGTGCTGGCGATGCTCGGGCGGAACGAGCCGGCGGTGCCGGTGCAACGGCTGATGGTGCGCATGCCCAACCCCTTCGGCCAAGGCATGCACAACATGGTGGGCGACGCCGAGGTCGACGAGATCGAAGAATCGCTGACCACCAAGGGCGCCGCCGGTGCGGGCGGAAAGCACCCATGGGATGCCTCGTGGGTCTTTCCCCCGGCCCCCACCACCGAAGCCTCGGTCTTCTACGGCCATGGCAACCGCGCGAAGCTGGGCGGACTCACCCCGGTCGATTTCGTCGCCGACGTCTCCGAGGATCGGCGGCAGCTGAAGAAGGACACGGCGTTCAAGTTCGTGGCCTGCGGTGGCGGGAGGAGCCAGGCCGCCGACGGCGCGGCCTACGGCGCCGAAGTGGCCGAATACCTCCGAGCCTCCCAGACCAGCGTCCCGGGCGAGGACTGGAGCGGGGCGCTGAAAGCAACCGAAGGACTGGTCTACTACACGAACACCTACAAAACCGTCCTGCCGGAAATCCCCGCGGCCATCGACAAGCTGCTCACGAAGCGGACCGCCGCCGCCGAGTCGAGCGTCCGCAGGGCCGTGACCGCGCTGGTCAAAGACCGGCTCACCGCGGTCAGTCCGGCCCAGCGGGCCACGGACTTCACCGAGTTCAGGGATGTGGTGGCCACCTTCTACGCGAGCGAAAGCGCCTTGGCGGGCCGGGCGGCGAGCGTGCGCGCGATCGTCGTCCCGGCCGCCGGGCTGTCCGCCACGTGGCTGGGGAAGAACCTGAACGGTGCCATGGACACCATGTTCGGCGGCAACGTCGGCTGGCTCGACCTGCAGCAGGCCTTCCTGCAGACGTTCTCCCCTGGCAACTGCCTCGGCGAGGTGTGGCAGCTCTTCGACGGCGTGGAGAACGACATGAAGGCGGAAGCCAAGAAGATCTGGGCGGAGTTCCGGGACGAACTCCAGCGCCAGGCCGCCGTCCCGCCGCGGGACGCCGGCCCGGCGGCCAGGGTCGGCACGCTCGACCCCCAGACCCCGGCGGGCCCGGACGAACAGTTCGCGAAGTGGCAGAACTTCGGCGACGTGCTGTGGGCCCAGTGGAAGGCCAACCGGGTGCCGGGCGGCGCGAACGCGACCTGACCGCGGGGGATTGCTCCGGCCGGCTGGCGCACGTATTCGGACACCGTCAGCCGCCACACGAGCGTCCTGCGGGACGCGGGTCTGATCACCATCGACCGGCACGAAAACCTGGCCACGCACCGCATCACGCCGCCGGCTCTCGCGGTCATCGGCGCGTGCGCGGGTGACGCCGGACCCGGAGCCGATCGTGTGCGGTGCGTAACCGGTCTGGACCAGTAGGGCGCCGTCGTCAAGCAGTGGTCTTGACCATCGGCCACGCTCCGTGGTGACCCTTTCCTCATTGGTCTGGACCACGTACCGTTTGCGCAAACGGTGCAAAACACCGCCCTGGTCCCCGCCGGCGGTGTCGGTGTCCGCCGTCCTTCACCTGCCTCAAAGGAGAGCGATGTCCAGAAAGAGATGGCACCTCCTCGGTCTCTTCACCGCGGTCGGCGCGATCGCGGTCGGTCTCGTCACCGTGCCGGCCAACGCCGCCGGTGGCGTTGGCGCCGCCTTCACCAAGGGGTCCGACTGGGGCACCGGGTACGAAGGCAAGTACACGATCAACAACGGCTCCGGCTCGACACTCGCCACCTGGACGGTCGAGTTCGACCTGCCGAGCGGGGCGAAGATCGCGTCGCTCTGGGACGGCAGCTACACCGCGTCCGGCCAGCACGTCACCGTGAAGAACACCTGGAACGGCAACGTCGGCAACGGCGCGAGCGCCAACTTCGGCTTCAACGTCGCCTACTCCGGCACTTACTCGGCCCCGGCGAACTGCAAGCTGAACGGCGGCTCCTGCGACCCCGGCGGCGGCACCCCGACCACCACGCCGACGACGCCGACGCAGCCGACCACCACCCCCACGACGCCGACCACGCCCACCACCCCGCCGACCACCACCACGCCGCCGCAGCCGGGCGGGCTGAAGAACGTCGGCTACTTCGTGCAGTGGGGCGTCTACGGGCGCAACTACCACGTCAAGAACATCGAGACGTCGGGCTCGGCGAACAAGCTGACGCACATCAACTACGCGTTCGGCAACGTCAAGAACGGCCAGTGCACGGCGAACGACGACCCGTACGCCGACTACCAGAAGACCTACGACGCCGCGGGCAGCGTCGACGGCGTCGCCGACACCTGGGACCAGCCCGTCGCCGGCAACTTCAACCAGCTGCGCAAGCTGAAGAAGCTGCACCCCGGTCTCAAGGTGATCTGGTCGTTCGGCGGCTGGACCTACTCGGGCGGCTTCGGCCAGGCGTCGCAGAACGCGGCCGCGTTCGCGCAGTCCTGCTACAACCTGCTGAAGGACCCGCGCTGGGCGGACATCTGGGACGGCATCGACATCGACTGGGAGTACCCCAACTCGTGCGGCCTTTCCTGTGACACCAGCGGTGCCGCGGCCTACAAGAACCTGATGGGCGCGCTGCGGGCGAAGTTCGGCTCGTCGTTCCTGGTCACCTCGGCGATCACCGCGGACGGCAGCAGTGGCGGCAAGCTCGACGTCGCCGACTACGGCGGCGCGGCGCAGTACGTCGACTGGTACAACGTGATGACCTACGACTACTTCGGCGCTTGGGCTGCGCAGGGTCCGACGGCTCCGCACTCGCCGCTGACCAACTTCAGCGGCATCCCGACGCCGGGCTTCTACTCCGACGCGGCGATCCAGAAGCTGAAGAGCAAGGGCGTCCCGTCGAGCAAGCTGTTGCTGGGCATCGGGTTCTACGGCCGCGGCTGGACCGGCGTCACGCAGAGCACGCCCGGCGGCACCGCGACCGGTCCCGCGCCGGGCACGTACGAGCAGGGCATCGAGGACTACAAGGTCCTCAAGAACACCTGCCCGTCGACCGGCACCTTCGCCGGCACCGCGTACGCCAAGTGCGGCAGCAACTGGTGGAGCTACGACACCCCGGCGACCATCGGCGGGAAGATGTCCTACGCCAGGCAGCAGGGTCTCGGCGGCGCCTTCTTCTGGGAGCTGACCGGCGACACCACGGGCGGCGAGCTCATCACCGCGATGAAGAACGGCCTGTCATGAGGCGCCGGTGGTTGCCCGCACTCGGGCTGGCGGCCGCGGCCGCCACGATCGGCGCGATGTTCGTGATCGCCCCGGCGAACGCGGCGGGCGGGGTGTCCGCGACCTTCTCGAAGGGCTCCGACTGGGGCACCGGGTACGAGGGCAAGTACACGATCGCCAACGGCTCGGGCTCGACGCTCGCCACCTGGACGGTCGAGTTCGACCTGCCGTCCGGCGCGAAGATCTCGTCGTTGTGGGACGGCAGCTACACCGCGTCCGGCCAGCACGTCACCGTGAAGAACACGTGGAACGGCAACGTCGCCAACGGCGGTAGCGCCAGCTTCGGCTTCAACGTGGCGTACTCCGGTTCGTACACCGCACCGGCGAACTGCAAGCTGAACGGGGGATCGTGTGCCGCCGGGGGCACACCCCCCACGACCACTACGCCGCCTACGACGACGACCCCGCCGACGACGACCACGCCGCCCCCGCCGGGTGGCCGTGGCGCGCCGTACCTGTACCTGGGCTGGGGCAGCCCGCCGAACCCGCAGACGGTGATGAACGCGACCGGGGTCAAGTGGTTCACCATGGCGTTCGTCAACGCCTCCGGTGGCTGCAACCCGGCGTGGGACAGCAGCCGTCCGCTTTCGGGCAGCGCGGACGCGAACGCGATCGCGCAGATCAAGGCGGCGGGCGGCCAGATCGTCCCGTCGTTCGGCGGCTGGAGCGGCAACAAGCTCGGCCCGAACTGCTCGACGCCGGCCGCGCTGGCCGGCGCCTACCAGCAGGTGATCAACGCCTACGGGCTGAAGGCGATCGACATCGACATCGAGAACTCCGACGAGTTCGAGAACGAGGCCGTGCAGGACCGCATCCTGAACGCGCTGAAGATCGTCAAGCAGAACAACCCGGGGATCCAGACGATCCTGACGTTCGGCACGTCGACGACCGGCCCGAACTACTACGGGAACCGGCTCATCGACCAGTCGAAGGCTCTCGGTGCCAACGTGGATGTGTTCACGATCATGCCGTTCGACTTCGGCGGCGGCGCGAACATGTACAACAGCACGGTGAGCGCGGCGAACGGCTTGCGCGACAAGCTGAAGTCGACGTTCGGGTGGTCGGACGCCACGGCGTACGCCCACCTCGGCATCTCGGGCATGAACGGCCTGTCCGACCAGCAGGAGCTGACCGATCTGTCGACGTGGACCCAGATCACGAACTGGGCCAAGTCGAACAAGATCGCGCGCCTGGCGTTCTGGTCGGTCAACCGCGACCGGGGTTGCCCCGGCGGCGGCGTCCAGTCGGCGTGCAGCGGCATCGCTCAGAACGACTGGGACTTCACGAAGGTGACAGCGGGCTTCTGACCCCGTCGTGAGTGGTAATTAGGGTTCTAACCCTAATTACCACTCACGACAAGCCGCGGCAGACCGCCCGCCGGAGGGTCCCTCACAACACCTTCACGACATCTCCGATGGCCTGGTCCAGCATCGACAGGCCCAGCGAAATCTCCTCCTCGGATGCGGTGAGCGGCGGCGCGATCCGGAACACCCCGCCCATCCCCGGCAGCTGCACGATGTTCATGTGCAGCCCCAGCTCGAGACACCGCTGCGTGACCCGCGCCCCCAGCTCGTCCGAACTCCGTTTGGTCTCCCGGTCCACCACCAGCTCCACCCCGGCCAGCAACCCCCGGCCGCGGATGTCGCCGACGACTTCGTGGCGGGCCGCGATCTCCTCCAAACCACGGCGCAGCAAAGCGCCCAGCGAGAGCGCCCGCGCGTCGAGACGGTCGCGGGTCAGCACGTCCAGCACCGTGTTGCCGACCGCCGCCGGGAGCGGGTCCGACACGTGCGTCGTGAAGAACAGGAACCCGCGGTCGTGCGCCTCCTGCTCGATGGCGGCGCTGGTCAGCACCGCGGCCAGCGGCAGCCCGGCGCCGAGCGTCTTCGACAGCGTCAGGATGTCGGGGACGACGCCGTCGCGCTCGAACGCGTACCAGTTCCCGGTGCGGCACAACCCCGTCTGGGCTTCGTCGAGGATCAGCAGCATTCCGCGCTCGCGGCACTTCCCGGCCAGCGCGGCGAAGTAGCCGGGCGGTGGCTCGATGATGCCGCCGGAACTGAGGATCGGTTCGACCAGGCACGCGGCCAGGCTGCCGACCGACTGCGCGTCGATCATCTCGAACCCGAAGTCCAGCTGACGGCGCCAATCCAGCTCACCGGAAGAGTCGGTGAAGTCGGGGCGGTATGCGTTCGGCGCCGGGATGGCGAAGTTGCCGGGCGCGGCCGGCCCGTAGCCGCGACGGCCCGCGCTGTACGTCGCGCTCGCCGCCGCCTGCGTCATGCCGTGCCACGAGCGGGCGAACGAGACGATCTCGTGCTTGCCCGTGACCAGCTTGGCCATCCGGACCGCGGCCTCGTTGGACTCGGCACCGGTGGTCAGCAGCAGCGCCTTCTCCAGCGGCGCCGGCAGCGTCTCGGCCAGCCGCCGCGCGAGGTCGACGACCGGGCGGCTCAGCATGCCGCTGAACAGGTGGTCGAGCTTGCTCACCTGCCGCCGGACGGTCTCGACGATCTCCGGGTGCCCGTGCCCGAGGATCGCGCTCATCTGGCCGGACGTGAAGTCGAGGATCCGGCGGCCGTCCTCGGTGAAGAGGAAACTGCCTTCGGCGTGGTCGATGATTTCGCGGGTGAAGGCGCCGCCGTAACGCACGAGGTGCCGGTCGACGTCACCCCAGAAGGTGTCAGCCATGGCATCGACGGTAAGTCCGCGGCGAGCGACACGTCCATCTCACGTTTCCGGCTTCCGTGTTCGGTTTTGCCGAACAACAATGGCGGCATGCTGAACCCGTGGCGCCTGCGGCTGCTGAGCCGGCTCGACACCCTGGGCACGGTCCGCGCGGTGGCGCAGGACGCCAACCTGAGCGCGTCCAGCGTGTCGCAGCAGCTGGCCGTTCTCGAAGCGGAAACCCGCACTCAGCTGCTGGAACGCACCGGCCGGCGGGTCCGGCTCACCCCGGCGGGGCTGATGCTGGCCCGCCGGGCGCGGGTGATCCTCGACCACATGGACACGGTCGAGGCGGAGCTGCGCAGCCTCGGCGAGGAGCCCGTCGGCCTGGTCCGGCTCGGGGCGTTCCAGAGCGCGATCCACACCCTGGCCGTCCCGGCGGTGACCCGGCTGGCGCACCCGCACCTCGAGGTCCAGCTCCTGGAGCTGGAACCGCACGAGAGCATCCCGGCCCTGCGCGGCGGCGACGCCGACGTCATCATCACCACCACCGACTTCGTGGAGCTCCCGCTGGGCCCCGACCTCGACATCGTCCCGCTGGCGACCGACCCGATCGTGCTGGTGACGCCGCCGGACGCGCCTCGCGGCCCCGCGGTCCTGTCGGCCTACGCGGACGCGCCCTGGGCGCTGGACATGCCGCAGTCGTACATGGCGAACCTGACGCTGCGCCTGTGCCGCGAATCGGGTTTCGAGCCGCGGGTGGTGTGCCGCTTCAGCAACTACCTGATGACGCTGCAGCACGTCGAGGCCGGCTTGTCGATCGCGCTGCTGCCCGGCCTGGCGGTGGACCGCCGCTACCGCGTGGCGACCAGGGAACTGTCGACCCCGGTGACCCGGACGATCGCGGCGGTGGTCCGGCGGGGGACGCCGCTGCGGGCGGGCGTGAACGTCGTCCTCGACGCGCTGCGGCAGCCGCCGGACCTGCCGGAGCTGGTCAGACTTCCGTTTTCTCCTTGACCGGCAGCTCCGGGCTCGCACCCCACGCCAGTTCGGTGACCACCCGCACCGCGGCCGGGACGGCCGCCCGGACCTCGGCCGACAGCCCGATGCCGCCGTCGACGCACGCCGGTTCGCAGCTGAGGACCAGGACCCGGCCCGCGTCGCCGCCCAGCAGGCGGAGCAGGCGGATGACGGCGTCGCCGTGCAGGTCGTGGGTGTCGGTCGCCGACGTCAGGGACAGCGTGCCCGGGCGGACGCCGTGCGGGGTCGCGTCCAGGAGGATCGTCGTGTCGTAGCCGCCCGTCAGGTCGTACGCCAGGTGGACCGTCGAGATGTCGTAGTCGGCGATCTGCACCCACGGTGGCAGGCCGGCCCGGTCCAGTTCCCGGAGCACTTCGACGCCGAAGCCGTCATCGCTCAGGAAGATGTTGCCGATGCCCGCGACCAGGACTCGTGGCCTCATCCGTCCAGGCTAGATCTGTGAGTTGGATCACACAATACCCGTTACGCGCGGAGCTTCGCTCCGAGCCGGGGGCTCCGCCACCCGGACCCCCGCAAAACGGTTAGTGCTGATGCTCCCGCTCGTCCTGCACCGTTTCCGCCCGCGCCAGCCACAGATCGGCCTCATGGGCGGCACCCCGCGCCCGCAGCATGCGCGCCAGGCTGAGCATCCCCTGGACGTCGCCGACCTCGGCGGCGCGGCGGAACCACAGCTCGGCCGCCGCCAGGTCCTCGCGGTGTTCGGCCAGGTGGCCGAGGTTGGTGAGGGCCGGAACGCTGCCGTGCTCGGCGGCCTTGCGGTACCAGGCGGCGGCTTCGCCCTCGTCGCCGCGGTTGCGGGCCAGCACGCCGAGGTTGGTCATCGACGCCGGGTCGCCGTGCTCGGCCGCCTCCAGATACCAGTTCTCGGCCTCTTCGACGTCGCCGCGGCGGTGCAGCAGCAGTCCGAGGCGGGTGATCGCCTCGACGTGACCGCCCTGTGCGCCCTGGCGGTACCACGATTCCGCGTCGCTCGGCCGGCCGAGCCGTTCGGCCTGCCTGCCGAGCTGGCAGGTGGCCGCGAGGTCGCCGGCCTGCACGGCGGAGCGCCACCAGCGGGCCGCCTCGGCGGCCTGGCCGCGGTCGCGCAGCACGATGCCCAGGTCGATCATCGCGCCGGTGAAGCCCGCGTCGGCGGCCTGGCGCAGCCACGACTCGGCCTCGTCGCCCTTCCGCTCTTCACGCAGCAGGCGGCCCAGCGCCGCCATCGAGGGCAGGTCGCCGGTCCGGGCCGCCTCGCCGTACCAGTGGCGGGCGTCTTCGCGCTTGCCGCGCCGCTCGTAGGACTTGGCCAGGTGCTGCATCCCGTGCGGCTCGCCGGCCAGCGCCGCCTCGTGGTACCAGCGCTCGGCCTCCTCCCGCGCGCCGCGTTCGGCGAGGAGGTGGGCCAGCGCCGTCATCGAGACGCGGTCGCCGCCCATCGCGGCCTTGCGGTACCACGACTCGGCCTCGGACAGCTCTCCCCGCTCGCGCATCGCCGAGCCCATCCGGGCCATGGCGACGACGTTGCCGCCCTCGGCGGCTTTGCGTTGGAAGAACTCGTCGAACTTCTTGAGCCGGCCGGGCATCGGCTGCTCCCTCCGGATGGGTCCTGCTCCGGTAGTCGCAGAGGATCGGCTCCGTGTGACAGCTCCGCCATGGGTGGGCGAGGTCACATTCGCGCCAGGTCGTCGTGTCGGCGCGGTTGTCCCGCGTCGGCAGAGGTGAGACTACGCCGCGCGAGCGCGCAGGTGAGAGGAGAAATCGTGGCGGCCCGGAGCTTTCGGCTGAGCGTGACGCAGCGAACCCTGCTGGTAATCGCGGTGCTGGCTGTCGCGCTCTTCGGGTACTGGGCGACGAGGGGTGCGGGCGCCGCCCCGCCGACATCGGGCGCACCGGTGCCGGTCAGCGCGGCCGACGCGCAGAAGCAGCTCGGCGAGCTGACCATCGCCGCACGGACGTCCATGGACGGCTATTCGCGCGAGAAGTTCCCGCACTGGGACAGCCAGGGGTCCGGCTGCGACACGCGCGAAGTCGTCCTCAAGCGCGACGGCAAGGACGTCAAGACCGACAAGGACTGCAAGCCGACGTCCGGGACCTGGACCAGCGTCTACGACGAAGAGACCTGGACCAAGGCCACCGACGTCGACATCGACCACATGGTCCCGCTCGGGCAGGCCTGGGCGAGCGGCGCCAAGTCGTGGACGACCGAGAAGCGCGAGCAGTTCGCCAACGACCTGACCCGGCCGCAGCTGTTCGCCGTCACCGACAACGTCAACCAGCAGAAGAGCGACAAGGCGCCCGACCAGTGGAAGCCGCCGCTGGTGGCCTTCTGGTGCACCTACGCGACCGACTGGATCGTCGTCAAGCACTTCTACGGGCTCACCATCACGCAGGCCGAGAAAACCGCCTTGACCGACATGCTGCGCCGCTGCTGAGCTGGCCGCCGTGACGACTTTCGCGCTCATCCACGGAGGCGGCGGCAGCGGCTGGGACTTCCACCTGCTCATCCCGGAGCTCGCGGCCCGCGGGCACGACGCGGTCGCCCCCGACCTGCCGATCACCGACTCCGCGGCCGGGCTGGCCGAGTTCACCGAGACGGTGCTGGCCGCGCTGGGCGACCGCACGGACGTCGCCGTCGTCGGCCATTCGTACGGCGGGTTCACCGCGCCGCTGGTCGCGGCGAAGGTCCGGGCGCGGCTGCTGGTGTACCTGGCCGGGATGATCCCGGCGCCGGGGGAGCCGCCGGGGCAGTGGTGGGGCCACACGGCCTTCGAATCGCCGAAGGGCCTGACGGAGACCGAGCAGTTCTTCAACGGCGTCCCGGCGGAGCTCGCCGAGGCGTGCCAGGCACACGGACGCGAGCAGGTCAGCAAGGAGTGGGACGAGCCGTGGCCGCTGCCGGCTCACCCCGACGTCTCGACCCGGGTCCTGCTGGCCCGTGACGATCGGTTCTTCGTCCCGGGCTTCCAGCGGCGGGTGGCGCGCGAGCGCCTCGGCATCGAGCCGGACGAGATCGACGGCCCGCACTGCGTACCGCTCAGCCACCCCGGTCCGCTGGCCGACCGCCTGGTGAGCTACCTCTGACTGCGCCGTTCGACGGTTAAAGGTCTAGACCTATTGACTGTGTGGTCCAGGCCACTTACGGTCTTGATCAGCGGTGAACCCGCTCGCGTCACCTCCACCCGGTCCCCACCACGGAGGTTTCCCCGCCATGCGTCTCGCGCACGTCCTCGCGCTGACCGTCCTAGCCGGCAGCCTCCTCGTCGCCCCCGCGGCCTCGGCCGCGACCCTGCCCACCTGCCAGCACTTCTACCCCGGTCCGATCCCCGATCGCCCGGTCACCGGCGGCCACGGGCCCGGCACGCTCGTCGGCGCGGCGAACGTCGGCAACCGCCTGCCCGCACCCGGCTCGGTGAGCGGGGGACTGGGCACCGACGGCAAGGTCACCTTCACCTTCGCCCGGGTCGCCGGCGCGAAGGCCTACCGGGCTTTCCGCAACGGTCAAGCCCTGCAGTGGATCAGCGACTGGGGCCAGCCGACGCTCACGGTCACCGACGCGAGCCCCTGCCAGAACGCGAACTACCAGCTCTACGCGATGACGGCGGAGGACAACTCCCCGGGCTCGCTCGGGCAGATCTCCACCGCCTACCGCCTCGACGGCGCGAACCGGCTCGCGGCCTACCGCATCCCGGCCGGCACCACGCTGAACTACCGCGTCACGGCGTACAACGACGTCGCCCAGACCGCGCTCGGCTACCAGGCCGGGCCGGGCTTCTGCGCCGTCGACGCCCGGCTCGTCCCGTGGGGCACCCGGTTCTCCGTGCCCGGCTACGGCGAGTGCTACGCGGCCGACATCGGCAGCTGGATCAAAGACGACATCGTCGACGTCTGGCTGCCCGGGTCCCAGGCCGACGCCTGGGGCATCCAACGGCTCACCCTCACCGTGCGGTGAGCCAGTCTGCCGCAGCTCGTCGTGAGTGGTAATTAGGGTTCTAACCCTACTAAACACTCACGAGAGCTGCGGCAGACCTGGTCACCAGCGGTCGAGGTGCAGGACCTCCTCCAGCGGCTGCCGCGCCGCCGGCTTGAACGTGTCGCCCGTGTAGAAGGCCGTCGGGATCAGCGCGGCCTGGTGGACGTTCTTGGGCAGCTCCAGCACCTCCGCCGCCTCCTGCTCGTACTTCAGGTGCAGCGTCGTCCACGCCGTGCCCAGCGTCACCGAGCGGGCCGCCAGCATGTAGCTCCACACCGCGGGCAGCAGCGATGCCCACAGCCCCGCCTGGTTCCCGGGCGGCAGCTCCGAGGACGCCGTCTCCAGGCAGGGGACCACCAGCACCGGGACGTCACCCATCCGATCGGCCAGGTACGCGACGCTGTCGCCGACCCGCTGCTGGACCTGGGCTCGCTCCGGGTCGTCCGCGAACAGCTTGCCCGCCGCGTTGGGGGACGCCAGGTACTCCTGGCACGCCCGGCGGTAGATCTCGCCGAGCGCGGCTCGCCGGTCCGCGTCGGTGACGACCAGCCACTGCCACCGCTGGGTGTTCGAGCCGCTCGGCGCCTGGAGCGCGACCTGGACGCAGTGCTTGACCAGGTCGAGGGGCACCGGGCGCTCGAGGTCGAGGCGCTTGCGGACGGTCCTGGTGGTGGTCAGGAGCTCTTCGGGCGTCATCATCGGCCCATCATGCCGGGCTTACCAGCGGTCGTGCACCAGCGGCCGGATGAGCTCGTCGTAGGTTTCGCGGACACCGGCGGTCGCCTCGGCGGACAACGGCGGCAGCGCGGCCGCCACGGTGTTCGCCTCCGCCTGTCCCGCGTTGCGGGCGCCCGGGATCACCGTGCTTACGCCCGGCTGGTCGATGATCCAGCGCAACGCGAACTGCGCGAGCGTCCGACCCGCCGGCACGAGCCCGCGCAGCCGGTCGACGGCTTCCAGGCCGACCTCGTACGGCACGCCCGAGAACGTCTCGCCGACGTCGAACGCGTCGCCGTGGCGGTTGTAGTTGCGGTGGTCGTTCTCGGCGAACGTCGTGCTCGCCGTGTAGCGCCCGGACAGCAGGCCGGACGCCAGCGGCACCCGCGCGATGATCCCGGCACCCGCCGCCGCGGCCGCGGGCAGCACGCGCTCGAGCGGCTTGAGCCGCAGGCAGTTGAGGATGATCTGGACGGAAGCCACATGAGGCCGCGCCAACGCCGTCAATGCTTCCTCGCAGGTCTCGACGCTCACGCCGTACGCCTTGATGCGGCCTTCGTCGACCATCGCGTCGAGCGCGTCGTACACCGCGTCGGAGGAGTACACCGGTGTCGGCGGGCAGTGGAGCTGGACCAGGTCGAGCGTGTCCACGCCGAGGTTGCGGCGGGACCGGTCGTTCCACTCGCGGAAGTTCGCGGCGACGTAGTTCTCCGGCACCTGCTCGACGCGGCGGCCCATCTTGGTCGCCACGAAGACGTCGCCGCGCTCGGCGAGGAACCGGCCGACCAGCCGCTCGCTGCGGCCGTCGCCGTAGACGTCGGCGGTGTCGAAGAAGGTGACACCGTTGTCGGCCGCCGCGTGCAGCACGGCCAGCGCGTCGTTTTCGTCGACCTCGCCCCAGTCCGCCCCTAGCTGCCAGCAGCCGAGCCCGACGACGGACACCTCGCGGCCCAGGCGGGCGATCTTCCGGTTCTCCATGTCGCGATCCAAGCACACGACCGGCGCCTATGATTCGCCGTCATGGCCATCACGGGTGATCCGGAGCGGCGGGGTCCGGAGGGCCTGGGGACCCGGCTGCGGCACGTCCTCGAGATCCTCGACGGCGACGTGGCGCGCTTCCTCGCCGACATCGGCCTCGACGACTACCGGCCGCGGTACTCCCCGGTGGTGCGAGCCCTGCTCGCGCGCGGCCCGCTGCCCATCCGCGACCTGGCCGCGGAGATCGGCGTGACGCACTCGGCGGCCAGCCAGACCGTCGCGCAGATGAACCGGGCGGGACTCGTCGCCCTCGAACCGGGCGCCGACGCCCGGCAGCGCATCGTGTCCCTCAGCGAGAAGACGCGCGACCTGCTGCCGCTGATCGAGGCGGAGTGGACGGCGACGACCGAAGCGACGGAGGCCCTCGAAGCCGAGCTGCCGTATTCGCTGCGCGCGCTGCTGGACGCGATCATGGAGGCCCTGGCGCGCAAGCCGTTCCGGGACCGGATCGGGGAGACCGTCGCCGCGCGCGAACTGCGCTGATCAGACGTCCGGAAGCGGGAACACCGCCCAGACGTACTTGCCGCCGGGGCAGCGTTCGAAGCCCCACTCCAGCGACAGCGCCTGGACCAGGACGAGCCCGCGGCTGCGCGCCTCGGCCGGGGACGGCGCCCGCAGCTCGGGCAGCATCCGGCCGGTGTCGTGCACCCGCAGCGTCAGCCGGCCCGCGGCGTACTCCAGCTCGAGTCGCTGGGGCCGTTCACCGTGCTCGAGGGCGTTGGTGACCAGCTCCGACGTGGCCAGCAGGATGTCTTCGAGCCGCCGCTCGCACACACCGAGGCGCAGGAGGGCCGACCGGACCTCGTGCCGGGCCAGCGCCGGCGCCGTGACGTCGGCCGGGAGGAGCACCCTCAGCGGGGCGGCCGTCACAGCTGAACGCTGCGGCATCTCCGACGTCGTCATCCGGTCCCCCTCCCAGTGAGTTCGGTACCGCCCGCCAAGTACCCAGGCGGCCGATCGGCTAATCAGGTGCCGTCGGCCAGCTCGGATTCGTCCAAGCCGGACCGCAGTTTCTTCAGCGTCGCGGCCAGCAGCCGCGACACCTGCATCTGGGACACCCCGACCCGGCGGGCGATGTCCGACTGGCTCATCCCCGAGCCGAACCGCAGCGCGACGATCTTGCGCTCCCGCTCCGGCAGGCTGTCCAGCATCGGGCGCAGCGCCTCGCGGAGCTCGGCTTGGCCCAGCTCGGCGTCCGGCGCCCCGAAGCGCGTGTGCGCCGCGTTTTCCAGCAGGTGGTCCAGCGAGGCCCCGTAGCGGCCCTGACCGGCGCGGAGTCCTTCGTAGACGTCCTCGATGGGCACTCCGAGCCGCGCGGCGATCTCACTCGGCTTCGGTGCGCGCGAGAGCTGCACGGTGAGCTCTTCGCGCGCGGCGGAGATGTTCGCGTTCAGCTCCTTGAGCCGCCGCGGCACCCGCACCGACCAGCTGTTGTCCCGGAAGTGGTGCCGCAGCTCCCCGGAGATGGTGGGCACGGCGAACGCCAGGAAGTCCGTCCCGTGTGTGGGGTCGAACCGGTCGACGGCGTGGATGAGCCCGACCGTGGCGATCTGGACCAGGTCCTCCATCGCCTCGTCGCGGTTGCGGAACTTCCGGGCCAGGTTCCGCGCCAGCTCCAGGTGCGCGCGCACGAGGGTGTCGCGGATGCGTTCGCGCTCCGGCGAGTCCGCCGGCAAGGCGGCAAGCCGGGTGAACAGCGCGCCGACGTCGAGATCGCCCCCGTTGCTCCCGGCGGGATCGCTCACGAGTCCGCCGCCTGGCTCTCCCGGACGAGGTCCACCCGGGACACGTAGCGGCCGTTCTCCGGGGTGATCGTGCGCTCGGCCGTCGTCGCGAGGGCGGTCAGCAGCTGCCACGACAGACCGGTGTCGTCCTCGTGGTCGGCGCTGTCGGACAGCACCGACACGGAGACCTCGATGCGTGGCCCGTTCCAGGAGAAGACGCAGGTCAGCCGGCCGTCCGCGCTGGCGGGGAGCAGCAGCGAGCAGGCTTCGTCCACCGCCATCCGGAGATCTTCGACCGCGTCGAGGTCGAAGTCCTGGCGCATCGCGATGTCGGCCACGATGGTTCGCAGCGTGGGCACGACATGCGGGATCGCGGCCGTCCGCACCTCTATGACCTGCGCGCCTTCCGGGACGAGCGGGGCGTTGTCCTCCACGTTTGTTCCTTTCTCCGCACTCGCGCTGCCGGGGATCGGCGGTGTCTGCCACGCCCGGTCAGCGAGATGCCCGTGGTGTGAGCAAACCAAACCCGGGTTTGATCCGCTCCACCGGCGGGCATGTAGCGGTCGACACGGGAGATCCTGGGAAAGGCGGGGACGACATGGCTGACGTGAGCCGGCTGCCGAATGTGGTTGCCGAAGAGTGGGAATGGCAGCTGCTCGGTTCGTGCCGGGGTGCGGACAGCGCCCTTTTCTTCCACACGGACAACGAGCGGGGCTCGGCGCGGGAGCGGCGCGAGTCGCGAGCGAAGGCCATCTGCCAGACCTGCCCGGTCCTGGCCCAGTGCCGCACGCACGCGATGACCGTACAGGAGCCGTACGGCATCTGGGGTGGCCTCGGGGAGATCGAGCGGCGGCAGCTCTTCCTGCGTCAGCGCAGGGCCGCGCGGAAGACGTTGAGTGCGCACGGAGCAGAGCGCTGAGCAGGCAGGATTTGATCGTCGGTGAGCAGTACACGCGAAAGGGCGGCGGCCGTGGCGGGCGCGGCCGCTCACTGGGTTAGGGTTGGCCCCGGAGTTGCCTTGACCGTGCCCGGCGCGAGCTTGGGAAGGCACGGTGACACGGTTGCCGCTTGAAACAACAGGCGCGTACCCGGCGCAGGAGCAGCGCCTGACGAGGAGAAACTGCATGCCCGCAGCCGACCAGAACGCCACCCCGCCCGGGTTCGGCATCACGCTGGACACCGACGCGACGGAACCCCGGGTGGTGGTCACCGGCGAGCTCGACCTGCTGACCAGTCCGCAGCTGCAGGAGGCCCTGGCGGGGCTGATCGCGGACAAGCGCGCGCAGCGGGTCGTGGCCGATCTGACCGGGGTGACCTTCTTCGATTCCTCCGCGCTGAACGTGGTGCTCCGCGCACAACGCCAGGCAGGCGAGCAGGATGTCGAACTCGCGGTCGTCCCGAGCCCCGCGGTGAGCCGCGTGATCGAGCTCACCGGCGTGGCCGAACACCTGAGCGTGTCGGAGGACCCCCAAGCCTGACCGCCCGCTACGGTTCCGCGGACTGATTTCCGTGCGTGGAACTTGGGGGCGGCACGATGATGGGGCGGACGCATGCCCTGACCGGCTGGTGCGCGGGCTTGGCCCTGGCGCCCGCGGTGGGGGCGGGTTCGGTGCACCAGGCGGTCGTCTTCGCGGCGACCACCGCGGGGTTCGCCCTGCTGCCCGACCTCGACCACCCCGGCGCGAGCGCATCCCGTCTCCTCGGCTGGCTGACGGGCGCGTTGTCGTGGGTCCTGCGCCGCGTCTCCGCGGGGTTCTACGCGTTGACGAAGGGCCCGCGGGACGAGAACGTCACCGGCAAGCACCGCCACCTGTCCCACACCGTCCTGTTCGCGGCCGGCCTGGGCTTGCTGACGTCGTGGGGCACCACCGAAGGCGGCCCGTGGGCCGTGGTGGGCGTGGTGGTCTTCGGGCTGATGCTGGCCGAAGGCGCACTGGGCGACTGGCTCCTCCCGGTGAGTGGAGCCGCGGTGGCGTGGTGGTTCTTCACGGCGCCACCCGATCGGGCGGGTGAACTGGCGTCCATTTCGGGCTGGCTCGGGATCGCGGTGGCGGCCGGCTGCCTGACCCACTGCCTGGGTGACGCGCTGACCGAGGCCGGCTGCCCGTTCCTGTTCCCGGTCCCGATCGCCGGCGAGACGTGGTACGAGATCCGGCCGCCGAAGGTGCTGCGCTTCCGGACCGGCAAGAAGGTCGAGAAGCGGCTGATCTTCCCGGTGTTCGCGCTGCTCGGGGTGCTGCTGGTGCCGGGGGTGTGGGAGCACACGGTGAGCACGTTCGAGCGGCTGTTCATTCCGCCGTCGAGCCAGCAGGCGACCACGCCTTGAGCCGTTCGGCGGCCGCGGCGGTGTCGGTGTAGTCGCGGGAATGGGTGATCAGTCCGTTGTGGATGGTCAGGACCAGGACGTACGACACGGTGAAGGCCGTCCCGCGGATCTCCTGGTGCAGGTCGAACTCCGCGACGAGCACCGAGGGATCAGCCGTTTCGTGGACCACGACGTTGCCGGCCTCGGTGATCCGCCGCGACGCCGCGGCGGCGCGGAAGCGGCGACGCAGCTCTTCGCGGCCCTTCGTCACCCGCGGCGCGCCCGGGAGCGTGAAGGGCATCTCGAGGACGACGTCCTCGGCGTAGAGGTCGGCAAGGTCGTCCCAGCGGTTCTCCACCGAGGCGGCGAGGAACCGGTCGAACACCGCACGGGTGAGGTTCGAAGCGGCGATTTCGGGCACGGTGGGCGGCATCGGAATTCTCCTGGAAGACTGGACGTTGAATCGGAACGGCGGGCCCGCTTAGGACGATACGGAGCGAACGTTCCGGTTGTCAACGAGGAGACGTGATGGAGAAGATGCGCGCCGACGCGCGGCGCAACCGGGCCAAGGTGCTGGCCGCCGCCGAAGAGGCCTTCGCCCTCGACGGCCTGGCCGTGCCGCTCGACGACATCGCGCGCCTCGCCGGTGTCGGCGCCGGGACCGTCTACCGGCACTTCCCCAGCAAAGAGGCCCTGTTCCAGGCCGTCGTCCTCGAACGGATCCAGCAGTTCGCCGAGGAAGCCCGCGCGCTCGCCACCGCCGGGAACCCCGGCGAGGTCTTCGTCGACTACTTCGTCCGCGTCATCAAACAGGCGTCGCTCAACCGGGCGATCTGTGACGCATTGGCCGAGTCCGGCGGGCACGCCTTCAAGGCCGGCGCGGGCGAGGAGTTCCGCGCCGCGCTGGCCGAGCTGCTCGTTCGCGCACAGGCAACCGGCGCCGTCCGCCCGGACATCGACGGCGACGACCTGCGGGCGCTCATCGTCGGCTGCCTCGCCGTCGAGCGGTACGCGCCGGGAAGCGCACACCTGGTCCGCGTGGTCATCGACGGCCTGCGGGCGTCAGGTCACGCAGCTTCCGCAGCGGCGACCACACCATGATCGCCGCCGAGGCCAGCACGCCGGCCGCCGCGATGTGCAGCGTCGTCCGCATGCCGGCCGCGCCGGCCAGCGCGCCTCCGAGCAGGCTGCCGAGAGGCACGACGCCGTACACGAGCGTCTGCGAGATGGCGTTGACCCGGCCCAGCAGCTCCGGCGGCGTGACGGCTTGCTGGAAGCTCACGCCGAAGACACTCAGCACGATCACGCTGTAGCTGGTGAAGAAGCCGGCGAGGACGTAGCAGGCGAGCGCCCAGCCGCGGCCGGTGAACGGGTAGAGCTGGTACGCCAGGCCGAACAGCACGGCCGCACCCCACAAGGCTCGCGCCTGGCCGATCCGTTCGCCGAGCCGCCGAGCGGTGAGCCCGGCGGTGAGAGCGCCGGTCAGCGACGCGGTGCCGAGCGCCCCGATCACCCAGGGCGAAAGCCCGAGGTCGCGGGCGAGGAAGACGATCACGATCGCCAGGTGGGCCGACTGGAAGAAACTCGACACGGCACCGTGCGCGCTGATCGCCAGCAGGACGCGATCGCCGCGGACCAGCCGCAGCCCCTCGCCGATCTCGCGCAGCAGCCGCCGCTCCCGCGGGGCGGGCCGCGGGTCGGGCGTCTCGATCCGGCGCAGCCAGAGCGCCGACCACAGGTAGCTGACGGCGTCGGCGCCCAGCGCGGCCGCGACGCCGAGCGCCTGGACGAGCACCCCGGCGAGGCCGGGGCCCGCGACCGCCGCCATCGACCGGTTCGTCTGGAGCCGGGCGTTGGCTTCCGGCAGCTGCTCGGGCGCCACCAGCCGCGGGACGTAGGTCTGGTGGGCGACGTCGAAGAAGACGCCGAGCAGGCCCACGGCGAGGACCACGACGAGCAGCTGGGCCATGCCGAGCACGCCGAACAGCGCGGCGACCGGGACCGAGGCGATCAGCACGGCCCGCCCGGCGTCCGCGGCGATCAGGACCGGGCGGTGGCGGATCCGGTCGCACCAGACGCCGACCTGCAGGCCGAGCACCAGGTAGGGCAGCGTTTGCGCGGTCCGCAGCAGGGAGATCTCGAAGACGGGTGCGCCGAGCGCGGTGATCGCGAGCAACGGCACCGCCAGGACGTCGATCCGGCTGCCGAGCTGGCTCACGAGGTCGGCGAGCCAGAGGCGCCGGAAGTCCCGGTTCCCCAGTACCCCCATCGATCCAAGCTGGCACATGCGCGTGCTCGACGCAAGAAAGTTGAGTCGATTGCGCTCCAGGCGCACTTCGGGTAACACGACGTAAGATCAACGCGAGTTAGTCCTCGTACCTGCGCTGCGCGTGGCGAGGGGGTGCCCGGATGAGTGGCCGACCTACCTGGGGATCCGCCGCGGTCACCGGGCTCGCGGGGTTCGCCAGCGGACTGCTGGTGGCCGCGCTGCTCGTCGCCGGGCGGGCGGGTCCGCGCCCGGCCGAGTTCACCACTCCGCCGACCAGGACCGTTTCCGCGGTGCCGGTCACGGTCACCTCGTCCGTGCCGCCGTCCACGGTCACCTCCGTCGAGACGTCCCCGCCGACGACCACCACCAGCTTCGTCGAGGTGACGGTCCAGCCGACGACCTCGGTCACGCCGACCTCGGAGACCTCCACGTTGCCGCTGACCTCCGTCTGGCGCGACTGAGGATGCAACCCGGCGGCCGCCGGCGCCGTCTGGTTGGCATGCATTACGTACTGGGGTTCGCGATGCTCGCCGCCGTCACGGCCGGATGTGCCGGGCCGGAGCGGGCCTGCACGGCGATCGGCGTTCCGGTCGGCATCAGCCTGTCGGTCCCGGGATCGATCGGAATCTCGAAAGCGACGCTCGAAGCCTGCTGGCGCGGCCAGTGCGTCACGCGCGAGGTCGGCCTCTACCCCGAGACGTCGGCGGGCGCGACGACCTGCACGGGCTCCGGTCTGGACAGCTGGTGCGGGACGTCGATGGTCCCCACCGGTGGATTCCACGGCTTCGCGGACATCCCGGGCCTGCCCGCCGAACCGGTGAAGGTCACCGTCCGGTTCGACGACGGGAAACCGCACACCATCGAGGTGACGCCGACCACCAGCGAGCCGAACGGGCCCGGCTGCGGGGTGGGCGGCCCGCAGGCGCAGCTCGTGACCGGGGCCGACCACGAGCTGCGGGTGCATTAGCCGACGTCCCGCCGCTGCCAGCCGGCCAGACCGGCGACCACTGCGACAACGGCGATGGCCACGAGCCAGGCGAGTGGCGTCGCGGTGAACTCCTGACCGGGGATCTTCGGCGGGTGCTGGAACGGCGAGACGTCCAGCACCGCCTGCGGCAGGTCGAGGACCGGGCCGAACAGGCTCAGCAGCAGGGCCAGCGCGCCGACGGCCCACGCCGCGGCCGAAAAGCCCGGCAGGAGCCCGAAGATCGCCACCGCCAGCGCGACCACCACCCAGGCCGCGGGCAGCTGGACCAGCATCCCGGCGAGCGTGTCCGCGAGCGAGCCGCCGACGTCGCCGGTGCGCAGCCCGTTGGCCAGGCCCATGAACACCCCGCCGGACAGCAGCAGCGCCGCCGTGCCGAAGAAGACGAACACCAGGTGGCTGCCCGCCCAGCGCAGCCGGCCGACGCTGGTGGCCAGCACCGGCTCGAGCCGGATCGCGGTCTCCTCGCCGCGCATCCGCAGCACCGCCTGGACGCCGTACAGCGAAGCGACCATGGCGAACATCCCGGCCATCGCGGCGAGGAACGCCTGCGTCAGCGCGTGGCTGCCGCCCAGCCGCTCCATGATCTGCTGCGCCTGCGGGCTGGAGCCGACGAGGCCGCCGATCCCGCTGGCGATCGAGCCGAACACCGCGCCGACCACAGCGGTGCCGAGCACCCAGCCGAGCAGCGGGCCGCGGTGCAGCCGCCAGGCGAGCGCGAACGGTGACCGCAGGCTCGTCGCGGCCCGGGCCGGGCCCGGTCGCGGCGGCAGGATGCCGACGCCGACGTCGCGGCGGGGCAGCAGCCAGTACCCGATCCCGCCGGCGACCAGCGCCAACGCCACCGGCAGCAGGAGCACCCACCAGCGTTCTCCGGCGAACGCGCGAACCTGCTGCACCCAGCCGATCGGCGACAGCCACGACAGCCAGCGGGCGTCCACAGTGGAATCCCCGGCGCCGCGCAGCAGGAACGCGGCGCCGACCACGGCGGTCCCGATGCCGTTGGCGGTCCGGGAGTACTCGGCCAGCTGGACGGCGACCGCCGCGACCGCGGTGAACACCAGTCCCCCCAATGCTTCCGAGGCGCCGAAAGCGAGCGAACCGGCCGCGGGCAGGCCGGCGCCGATCAGCGTGACCGCCTGGACCAGCCCGGTCAGCACGCTCGCGCCGCCGGCCACCAGCAGCGACGCCGTCAGCGCCGCGTACCGGCCGACCACCGCGGACGCGAGCAGTTCCGCGCGCCCGGTGTCCTCCTCGGCGCGGGTGTGCCGGGTGACCGTGAAGACGACCATGAGCCCGGTGAGCAGCGCCAGGAACCCGCACATGCGCCAGGCGATGAACCCGCCGGCCGAGGTCAGGTCGAACGGCGGGCCGTAGAGCAGCGCGTAGGAGGGGTTGGCGTTCGCGCCCGCCTGCAGGGCGAGCCGGTCGGCGACCGTCGGGTAGAACTGCGTGAACGTCTTGACCGAGCTCGCCGGGACGACGCTGAGCAGCACGATCCAGATCGGCAGGATCACGCGATCGCGGCGCAGCGCGAGCCGGGTGAGGTGCCAGGTGCCGGCCAGTTCGTGTGCGGGCGCCGCGACGGCCGGGCGTTCGAGCGTCGCGGTCATTTCGCGCTCGCTTCGGTCGTGTAGTGGCGCAGGAACAGTTCCTCCAGCGTCGGCGGCTGGCTGACCAGGCTGCGCACGCCGACCTCGGTCAGCCGGCGCAGGGCTTCGTCGAGCGAGCGCGTCTCGACGTCGAAGCGGACGCGGTTGCCGTCGACCTTGAGGTCGTGGATGTTCGCCAGCTTCGCGAGCCCGTTCGGTGGCCCGGCGAGTTCGGCGGTGATCGACGTCCGGGTCAGGTGGCGCAGCTCGGCGAGCGTGCCGGACTCGACCGTGCGGCCGTTGCGGATGATGCTGACCTTGTCGCACAGCGCCTCGACCTCGGCGAGGATGTGGCTGGAGAGCAGCACGGTGCGGCCCTGCTCGCGCTCCTCCTGGATGGCGTACTGGAAGGTCGCTTCCATCAGCGGGTCGAGCCCGGACGTCGGTTCGTCGAGGATCAGCAGGTCGACGCGGGACGCGAGGGCGGCGACGATGGCCACCTTCTGCCGGTTGCCCTTCGAGTACGTCCGCCCCTTCTTCTTCGGGTCGAGGTCGAAGCGCTCGATCAGGTCGGCGCGGCGCTTCTCGTCCAGGCCGCCGCGCAGGCGCCCGAGCAGGTCGATCACCTCGCCGCCGGAGAGGTTGGGCCAGAGGTTGACGTCGCCGGGCACGTAGGCCAGGCGGCGGTGCAGGCTCGCGGCGTCCTTCCAGGGGTCGCCGCCGAGCAGGCGGACGTCCCCGGAATCCGCGTGGAGCAGGCCGAGCAGGACCCGGACGGTGGTCGACTTCCCGGCCCCGTTGGGCCCGAGGAAGCCGTGCACCTCCCCGGCGGGCACCTGCAGGTCGAGGCCGTCGAGGGCCTTCGTCCGGCCGAACGACTTGTGCAGGTCGATGACCGAAATGGCAGTTTCCATGCTTCGGAAGCTACACTCGCTTCATGAAGTTGTGAAGTTAAGAAAATGTCTAGATCGAGTGATCATGGGGGAGGGGTACGGGAGGATGGGCCGATGACGACGCCTGACACGAAGCGAGATGAAGACGCCGTCCGCCGGTACGTCGAGAGCCTCGGGCTCGTGCTTTCGCAGATCGGCATGCAGCGCATGCCCGCGCGGGTGTTCGCCGCGTTGATGACCACCGACGAGGGCCGGCTGACCGCCGCCGACCTGGCCGCCCAGCTGTCCGTCAGCCCGGCCGCCGTCTCCGGTGCGGTGCGCTACCTCGAGCAGATCGGCCTGGTCGCCAAGGAGCGCGAGCCCGGTGAACGTCGTGATCACTACCGCCTCTACGACGACCTTTGGTACGCCACGTTCATGAAGCGCGACCGCATGATCATCATGTGGCGCGACGCGGCCGAGAACGGCATCGACGCCCTCGGCGCGGACACTCCTTCGGGCAAGCGGCTCGCCGAGATGCGGGACTTCCTGTCCTTCATGCTGGAGGAGCTCGACAACATGTACGAGCGCTGGCACAAGCTCCGCGAGGAGAAGAACGCCTAGAGTCCGGTGAGCAGGACGTCGGCGAGCTGCTCGGCGCGGTCCGCCGGCTCGGCCTCTTCGAAGGTGGCCAGGAACGCCTGCTGGAAGCACGCGCCGAGGAGCAAGGCCGCGGCCGCCTCGACGTCGGTGTCCGCCTTGAGCCGGCCCAGCGCCTGCTCGGCACGCAGGTAGTCCGCGACCCCCTGCACGGGCAGGTGGGGGCCGTGTCCGCGCATCCGCTCCCGATGGGAGCGCAGCAGTTCCCGCGACGAGAACATCGACACGGCGATCGGGAAGCTGTCGACGTAGAACGCCAGGCCGAGCCGGGCCACGCGGACGAGGTTGTCCCGCAGTGGCGCCTGCCCGGGGTTCGCGGTCAGTTCGGCCAAGGTGGCGCCCAGCGCGGGCAGTTCGTCGGCCAGCACGCTGCGGAACAGGTCGGTCTTGTCGCGGAAGTGCTTGTAGAGCATCGCCTCCGAGTACCCCGCGGTCTGTGCGATGGCCTTCGTCGTCGCGTGGGCGTAGCCCTGCTCGCGCATCACCTTCGCGGCCGCGGCGACGATCTCTTCACGGCTTCCCATGGCGGCTCCCTGAGTGCGTTCTCAGTCTGGTTAGTGAACACTCACCCTACCTGGTGAGTGTTCACTAACCGAGAAGGAGACACCATGAAAATCACCGTGCTGGGAGCCACCGGCGGCGTCGGCGGCGAGGTCGTCAAGCAGGCCCTGGACCGCGGCTGGGACGTCACGGCCGTCGTGCGTGACCCGGCCAAGCTGCAGCTACCGGCCCGGGTCGTGGTCGCCGGGCTCGAGGACCACGACAAGCTGGCGGCCGCCGTCGACGGCCGCGACGCGGTGATCTCGGCGGTCGGCTCCCGTGACCGCGGGCCGACCACGGTCTGCGCGGACGGCGCCCGTGCGGCGATCCAGGCGGGCGCGAAACGCCTGCTGGTCGTCAGCGCCAGCGGCATGCACACCGAGGGGGACGGCTTCTTCACGCGCACGCTGGTGAAGCCGCTGCTCAACCAGGTGCTGAAGCACGGCTGGGCGGACATGCTCGCGATGGAGGCCGTGGTCACCGCCACCGACCTGGACTGGACGATCGTCCGGCCGCCGATGCTGCTCGACGGACCGCGGACGGGCAAGGTCGCGAGCCGGCTCGACGGCAACGTCCGCACCTTCACCATCCGGCGGGCCGACGTCGCCGCGTACCTGCTCGACGCCGTGGCGGACCCCACGCTGATCAGGGCGAAGGTTTCGATCGCCCACGGCTAACTTCGAAGGATGGTGCTCCTCGCTCAGGCTGTCTACGTCAAACGCAAGACCCCGCGGCTCCCGGGCGCGGCGGGACCGACGGAGGGACTCGTCCCGGGTGACGGCGAACCGTTCCGGCTCGCCGTGCTCGGTGAATCCACGGTGGACGGCGTCGGCGCGGCGGACCACGAGGAAGCGCTCACCGGCTGCCTCGCCCGCGAGCTGGCCCGCGACGGCCGGGCGGTGCGCTGGCAGGCGGTCGGCCGGACCGGCGCCAACGCCCGGGTCGTGCGCGCCGAGCTCGTCCCGCTCCTCCGCCCGGCGGACCTGGTCGTGATCGCCCTCGGCGTCAACGACACGATCGAGCTCCGGACGGCTGCCGGCTACCGCCGCGACCTCCTGCGCCTGGTGCTCGACCTGCGCGGGCGGCTGGGGCCGGTCGACGTCCTGCTGGCGGGGGTGCCGCCGATGTCCCGCTTCCCGGCCCTGCCCAGGCCGCTGCGTGACGTTCTTTCCACCCGCTCAACCGCTCTCGACCACGCGGCCGCGACGCTCGAGAGGATCCCCGGCGTCCGGCACCTCCCGATGGATCCCGGGCTGCTCGACCCGGCCGCCTTCGCGAGCGACCGGTTCCACCCTGGCCCCGTCGGCTACGCCCGCTGGGCCGGGACGCTGGCACGGGCCGTGATCAGTTAGCAGCTCTGCGTCGATCTTCAAAAAAAATCGCCGGATCCGGTATCTGGCGGTGTCCCCACTGCGTCCTGTGGAGCAGCCGAGCACGGAGGAACACGACAGGGGGTGTCGCGTTCGCAGTGAACGCGGTGGCCGGGAGCCGAGGGGGCTGCCGGCCACCGTCGGCCGGGTGCCCTTCGGGGGAGGGGACATCCGGCGGGACCCGTTGGGGAGCGGGTCCTTGAGGGAGGGGAGTACCGGCCGGTGCGTGCCACGCGCGCCGGCCGGTACCTCCCGATTTGTCATTGACCGGTAGTGCACGACCGACGAAGTAAGTGACTTTGATGTATCCGAGATCCACCTGCACGCTCCTTCCCCCCGAAGGACCCGCGATACTGCCATTGCCGACTCGAAGACTCTTCCGAAGAGGGGCAGATACGGTGACCGACGTGCAAACCACAGAGGTAGACCCGCCTTGGGAGGGCCTGACCGGTGCCGAGCTGCACGCTGCGTGCATGCAGGCCGCCAGAGACGGTGACCGCCGGGCGATGGCTCGCCTCGTCGAAGAGCTGACCCCCCTCGTCTGGCACGTCGCCCGGGCCAACGGGCTCGACCGCGCGGTCGCCGAGGACGTCGTCCAGACCGTCTGGCTGGCCCTGTTCAGCCAGCTCGGGAAGCTCCGCGACCCCAAGGCCCTCGCCGCCTGGCTGATCACCACCACCCGCCGCGAGGCCACCCACCCGTTCGGCCGCCGCATGCAGCCGGTGCCGCTGAGCGACGAGGTCGCCGAAGCGATGCCGAGCACCCAACCGGCACCCGAAGACGAAGCCATCCGCGCCGACCGCGACCGCCGGGTCTGGCGCGCCTTCGTCCGGCTGCCCCACCGCTGTCAGGAACTGCTCCGGCTGACCGTGCTCGCGGGTCGCGCGGAGTACCAGCTCGTCGCCGAGGCGCTGCGCATGCCGCGCGGCAGTGTCGGCCCGACCAGGGGTCGCTGCCTCGACCAGATGCGCGATCTCCTCGCCAGTGAAGGGGGAAGCCGATGAACGACCTCGGAGCGCCGGGCGAGGCCTTTTCCGACGAGATGATCCTCGCCGACGTCGGCCGCTTCCTCGACGAGCTGGATCCGCCACCGGGTGACCTGGTGCAGCGGGTCCAGTTCGCGCTCGCCCTCGAGGACCTCGACGTCGAAGTCGCCCGGTGGGAGCGCTCGGACAACCTCGCCGGTGTCCGCGGCGGTGGCACCGGCACGATCACGTTCACCGTCAGCGACCTGACGGTGATGATCAACCTGACCAAGATGGGCAAGCTGCACCGCATCGACGGCTGGCTGGTCCCGGCCGGCCAGTACGGCGTCGAGGTGCGGGTCGCCGAGCACGGCACGTCGTCGACGACGGCCGACGAAGGCGGCCGGTTCGTGCTCGACAACGTGCCACGCGGGACGACGCAGATCCTCGTGCACCTCGGTGACGTGTCCTGCCGCCGGACGGTCGTGACGCCGACGGTCGTGCTTTAACCCAGGAAGTCGGCCAGGGGGACGGGAGTGAGCCCGTCCTTCTTGGCCTGCTCCACGAACGCCGTGTAGTCCTCTTTGAAGGTCTTCCGGAAGTGCATCAGCACGATGTCACCCGGCTTGAGCTTGTCGCCGACCTGGAACTGGACGTGCCCGTCGTTGACCGCGGCCGTCCACAGCACCGACGCGCGCATGCCGCAGGCGGCCGCCGCTTTCAGAGTGTTCTGGTCGTAGTTGCCGAACGGCGGGCGGAACAGCGACGGGCGGATGCCGAGGCCGCGCTGGAAGTCGTCGGCGTCGTCGCAGATCTCCTTGCGCTGGAACTCGTACGGCTTGCCCTTGAGGTTCGGGTGGTCGACCGTGTGGTCGCCGAGCGTCGCGCCGGTGGCGTCGAGGATCTGCTTGAAGTAGGCCTCGTGGCCCTTCACGTACTTCTGGTTCAGGAACAGCACCGGGTGGGTCGCGTTCTGCTGCATCAGCTTCAGCGCGTCGGGGTCCTGCACGGCGCCGTCGTCCATGGTGAGGAAGACGTACGGCTTGTCGGTGGTGATCCGGCGGATCAGCGGGACCTGGCCGTTCTCGACCGGGGGCGCCTTCTGCTGGACCGTGCCGAACGGGTAGGGACCGGCCACCTTGACGTCGGGGGCGGCCTGCGGCGCCGGGTTCGGCTGGCTCGTGCCGAACTCCCGCTGGTCCGGCTCGTGGCCCGAACACGCGGTCAGTACCAATGCCGCCAGCGCAACCACGGCCGTCAAGCGCTTCCGCACGCTTTCCCCCTTTCGTGTACTACCCGAAAGGGTGACGCGGGAGCGGGTGGGGAAGTTGCGCGCCGGGCGATCTTGTGTGGCCGGAGCCACCCAGGTCAGCGCCCGGTTTCGGCCGCCTTGACCAGCTTGGCGGAGAACAGCCGGATCACCACCCGCAGCGTCGCGGCCAGCGCCGGGCCACTGCCGCGAACCGGCTCGGTGAACGAGCCCGTCCACCGCAGGTGCGTGCCGCCGTCGGCGGTCGGCGTGAAGAGCACTTCGGCGCGGTAGTCCTTGAGCGGCTTGCCGGTGGCGAAGGCGTAGACGTGCTTGCGGCCGGGCTCGTACTCGAGGGTCTCCTCGCGGATCAGCACCGGCCACATCCCGACCTCGCGGACGGCGCCGACGCCGTCCGGTTCGGTGGCGCCCCGCCGCGCCCAGCGGGCCTGGACGATGAGTGGCTTTCCCCACTCCGCCCAGCGGGGGCCGTCCGCTTCGAGCGCGAACAACGCCTCCGGCGGCGCGGTGCTCGTGCGGTTGACCTCGTACGAGTACCTGCGACCCACCGGAACCTCCCATGTTGTTGACGTCCTGATAATTAATCGTCTCCGGGAGCGTAGGTCAAGATGAGGGGGTGAGCACGCCGCGTCCCGACCTCGCCGCGCCGCACTGGCTGGTCCAGCTCCTGCGCAGCACGCCGGTGCCGGTGCCGTGGAACATGGTCGCCCGGGCCGTGGTCGCGCTGGCCGTCCCGCTGGCGATCGCGTACGCGGCGGGGGACATCGCCGTCGGCGCGCTCATCTCGACCGGCGCCCTGCCCGCCGTGCTGTCCGAATCGGCCGGGCCCTACCGCTACCGCGCCCGCCGGCTGGGCGGTGCGACGCTCGCCGCGACCGCCGGTTACCTCGTCGGGCTGCTCACCGGCGGCACGCCGGCGCTGTCCGTGCCCGCGGTGATCCTGGTCGCCGCGGTGTCCGCGGTGGTCAGCGCGGCCGGGAGCAACGCTTCGGTCGCCGGCCTGCAGATGCTGGTGTTCTGCGTGCTCGCCACCGGGCAGCACGCGACCGGCGTCCGCGTCGAGGTCCTCTTCGGCTGCTTCTGCCTCGGCGCCGCCTGGAGCTTCCTGGTCGCGCTCGTCACCTGGACGGTCCGCGCGACCAGCCCCGAACGCTCCGCCGTCGCGCACGTCTACATCGAGCTGGCCGCGATGCTGTCGGCGAGCGACGAAGAGGTCTCGCGGGTGGCCCGCCACCGGCTGACCACAGCGATGAACACCGCCTACGACCAGCTGCTCACCGCGCGCTCCTGGTTGTCCGGCCGCGACGCCGCCTACCGCCACCTGCTCAACCTGCTCTCGGCGACGACGCCCGCCGTCGAGGCGTCGGTGGCGATGGTCAACGCCGGCCGCCGCCCGGCCGCGGACGTCATCGACCACTTCGTCGCGCTCTCGGCGGCGGTACTGGCCGGTCAGCCACTGCCGCAACCGCCGCCGGTGCCGCCCGGCGACCCCGACCCGGTCCTCGCGGCGCTCTACGCGGGCCTGGTCCGGATCGGCAAGGGCGACGACCGCAAGCGCCGGCAGCCGACGCCGTGGTACCGCCGCCTGCGGGACTGGGCGGGTTCGCTCGCATCCGGCCCGCTCACCTGGATCGCCGCGCTGCGGCTGACGCTGTGCGTCGCGATCGCCGAGGTCGTCGGCCTGCTCGTGCCGCTGGAGCGGTCGTACTGGATCACCCTGACCGTCGGGATCGTGCTCAAGCCCGACTTCGGGTCCGTGTTCGGCCGCGCGGTGCTGCGCGGGATCGGCACGGTCATCGGCGTCGGGATCGGTGCGGCGGTGCTCGGCCTCGGCGCGAACGGCTGGGTCCTGGTGGCGCTGAGCGCGGTCTTCGCCGGCGGCATCGCGGTGGGGAAAGTGCGCAACTACGGCATCCAGAGCGCCTTCGTGACGCCGTTGATCATCCTGCAGATGGGCCTGGCCCACACCGGAAACTGGAGCGTGGTGCTGGCGCGGCTGGTCGACACCGTGCTGGGCTGCGTGATCGTGCTCGTCTTCGGCTACCTGCTCTGGCCGGGCAGCCGGCGCCCGCGGGTGGGCGGCCGGCTGGCCGACGGCCTGGACGCCGTCGCGAAGTACGTCTCCCACGCGCTGGCCGAGGCCTCAGCGGCGTCGTCGGGGGAGGCGCGGCTGGCCCGGTCGCGGGCGCGGCGCGGGGCCTACCGGGCCCTGGCCGACCTGCGGACGGCGTTCCAGCAGGCCGTCGTCGAGCCGTCCGCGCACGGCCGCCAGGCGGTGGCGTGGTGGCCGGTGATCGCCGCGCAGGAGCGCGTCGCGGACGCCGTCACCGAGGTCGGCGTCACGATCGGGCGGGGTGTGCCGCCGCCGGACCCGGCCGACATCGAGCTGCTCACGGCCGCGCTGGGGGAACTCGCGTCGGCCGTCCGGGACCAGCGGGAGCCGCGGTCGATGCCGCTGCCGGACGCGGAGCAGTTGGCCGGGGTGGTCGACCAGCTGGAGTCGGCCTTCGACGCCGTCCGCGGCCCCGACCTGGCCGAACGCGCGCCACTGGGGCTCGTCCGGCGGTTCCTGCCCTACCACAGGCGCACGTGAGCATCGTGCGGTTCAATGCACCCATGGGAATCGACTTCGAAGCGTTGAAGGGCAAGGCCGAAGAGGCCCTGCGCGAGCACAACGACAAGATCGAGGAAGGCCTCGACAAGGCCGCCGACTTCGCGAAGTCGAAGTTCGCCGGCCACGACAGCCAGATCGACACGGGCGTCGACAAGGCGAAGGACTTCCTCAACAAGTTCGACGACACGCCCGACGCGCCCCCGGCCAGTAGCTCCGCAAGTTCGTGAAGGCCACCTTGAGGAACTTAAAGTTCCTCAAGGTGGCCTTCACGAACTTGCTACTGGACCTCGCCGGTCGCGATCCCGTCCGACAGGCCGGTGATCCGGCCACCGCGTTCGCCGAGTGCGATCAGGCCTTGCCGCGCGTCCGGCGCGGCCAGGCTGATCCGGACGCCGGCCCGTTCGACGTCCAGGCTGGCGGCAAGCGCTTGCGCGCCTTCGTATCCCGCGTTGATCGTGGCCGCGAGCCCGCCGGTCGACGCCAGCGAACCGCGCGCGGCGCCGAGCCGGCCGAGTGCCTCGTCGACGATCGGCAGCAACGCGTCCCGGTTGCCTTCGGTCATCGCCCGGACGAGCTGCGGGTTCGAACCGGCGACCCGCGTGCCGTCGCGGTAGGACCCGGCGGCGAGCGACATCGCCAGCGGGCCGCCCTCGGCGCCGATCGTGGCCAGGATCGCCGCCAGCAGGTGCGGCAGGTGCGAAATCCGGGCGACGGCCTCGTCGTGCGACTCCGCGGGCAGCGGGACGATGTGCGCCCCGACGTCCAGCACGAGCTTCGCCACCTCGGCCCAGGCTTCGAGATCGGTGTCCTCTTCGACGGTGACCACCCACGCGGCGCCCTGGAACAGTGAGGCGTCCCCGGCCAGCCAGCCGGAGTTCGACGTCCCGGCCATCGGGTGCCCGCCGACGTACCGCGTGTACGGCACGCGACGCCGGACCGCGTCCAGTACCGGCGCTTTCACACTGGTCACGTCGGTGAGCAGGCCGTGCGACACGTGCTGGTTGACCAGCCGCAGCAGGTCTTCGACGGCCGGCAGCGGCACGGCGAGCACGACCATCGCGTCCTCGGCCGCGGCCCGGTGCAGGGCCGCTTCGACGTCCGTCGTGACGTCGAAGCCCGCTCTGCTCGCCGCGTCGGCGTCCACTTCGGAAACCGCGGCACCCCACGCCGTGCGGCCACTGGCGGCCGCCGCGCGCAGCAGGGACCCGCCGATCAGCCCGAGCCCGATCACGCATACGTCTCGCACGGGGCCCATCCTGCCAGTGCGGGACCGATCTCGGGCTACAGCGCGGCGGCGAGCCGTGTCCCCTGGTCGATCGCGCGTTTCGCGTCGAGTTCCGCGGCGACGTCGGCCCCGCCGATCAGGTGCACCGGCAGGCCCTTCGCCCGCAGGTCGTCGACGAGGTCGCGCACCGGCTCCTGACCCGCGCAGACGACGACCGTGTCGACGTCCAACACCCGCGGCTTGCCGTCGACGGTGATGTGCAGGCCGGCGTCATCGATGCGCTCGTAGGTGACGCCGGTGAGCTGCTCGACGCGCTTGGCCTTGAGCGCGGCCCGGTGCACCCAGCCGGACGTCTTGCCGAGCCCGGCGCCGATGCCGGACTTCTTGCGCTGCAACAGGAACACCTGCCGCGGCGACGGCTCGGGCCGCGGCGTGCCGAGCCCGCCCGCGGCCTGTTCCGGGTCGGTGACACCCCATTCGGCCATCCACGTCTCACGATCGAGCGCCGGGGACGTGGTGTGCGTGAGGAACTCGCTGACGTCGACGCCGATGCCGCCGGCCCCGATCACCGCGACCCGCTCGCCGACCGGCGCGCCGTGCTTGACGACGTCGACGTAGGACCGCACCTTCGGGTGGTCGATCCCGGGCAGCGACGGCACACGCGGCACGACCCCGGTGGCCAGCACGACCTCGTCGAAGCCGGTGAGTTCGGCCGCGGACACGCGCTTTCCGAGGTGCAGCTTCACCCCGGTCACCTCGAGCCGCCGCCGGTAGTAGCGGATGGTTTCGGCGAACTCCTCCTTGCCGGGGATCTTCCGCGCGATGCCGAACTGGCCGCCGACTTCGTCGTCGGCTTCGAACAGTTCGACGCTGTGCCCGCGTTCGGCCAGCGCGGTCGCCGCGGAGAGCCCGGCCGGCCCGGCGCCGACGACGGCGACGTGCTTCGACCGCCGCGTCGGCGCGAGCGTCAACGTCGTCTCGTGGCCGGCGCGCGGGTTGACCATGCAGGACACGAGCTTGCGTTTGAAGGCGTGGTCGAGGCAGGCCTGGTTGCACGCGATGCAGGTGTTGATCTCGTCCTCGCGGCCGCTCTCGGCCTTCCGGATCCACTCGGGATCGGCGAGGAACGGCCGGGCCATCGACACGAGGTCGGCGTCGCCGCTGCTCACGGCTTCCTCGGCGACCTGCGGCATGTTGATCCGGTTCGAGGTGACGACCGGGATGGTCACGTGCGGCTTGAGCTTCCCGGTGACCCAGGTGAACGCGGCGCGCGGCACCGACGTCACGATCGTCGGCACCCGGGCCTCGTGCCAGCCGATCCCGGTGTTGATGATCGTGGCGCCGGCCGCCTCGACCTCCTGGGCGAGCGCGACGACGTCCTCCCAGCGCTGGCCGCCCGGGACGAGGTCGAGCATGGAGAGCCGGTAGATGATGATGAAGTCGTCGCCGGCCTTTTCCCTGGTGCGTTTGACGATCTCGACGGCGAACCGGCGGCGCTTCTCCGGCGTGCCGCCCCAGGCGTCGGTGCGGTTGTTGGTGCGCTCGGCCAGGAACTGGTTGATCAGGTAGCCCTCGGAGCCCATGATCTCGACGCCGTCGTAGCCCGCTTCGCGCGCGAGAGCGGCGCAGTCGGCGAAGGCGCGGATCTGCTGGCGCACGCCGTAGCCGGTCAGCGCGCGCGGCCGGAACGGGTTGATCGGCGCCTTGATGCTCGACGCGGACACGCTCAGCGGGTGGTAGGCGTACCGGCCGGCGTGCAGGACCTGCAGCGCGATCTTGCCGCCCGCCTCGTGCACCGGCGCGGTGAGCTGCCGGTGTTGCCGCGCCTCGGCGGACGTCGTCAGCTTGGAGGCGAGCGGCAGCAGCCAGCCGGTGCGGTTCGGCGCGAACCCGCCGGTGACGATCAGCCCGACGCCGCCGCGGGCGCGTTCGGCGTAGTACTCGGCCAGTGCGGGAAAGTGCGCGGCCTTGTCCTCGAGGCCGGTGTGCATCGAGCCCATCAGGACGCGGTTGCGCAGCGTCGTGAAGCCGAGGTCCAACGGCGACAGCAGGTGCGGGTACGGACTCATCGGGCGTCCTTCGGGTGGTGGAGGGCGGCAAGGATCTCGTCGAACCAGTCGACCTGGCCCTCTTCGACGCGGATGCCGCCGCGCAGGACCAGGTACTGGTGCAGGTGCTGACCTTGGAGACCGGCGGGAGCGGGGAAGTCGCGCTTCTCGATCTGGCGGTAGACGTCGAGGCGTTCGGCGTGCTTCGCGCGGTGCCGGGCGATCTCCTCGGCGACCTTCGCCGGGTCGCCGAAGGTCGCGCCGCGAATCTTCACGGCCAGCTCGACCGGCCCGGCGGACGGGTCCGGCTCGGCCAGCCAGCGGACGAGTTCGGCGCGGCCGCCGCCGCTGACCGTGTAGACCTTCTTGTCCGGGCGGCCCGACTGCGCGACGACGTCGACGGCCACCCAGCCGGCCTCTTCCATCCGCTTCAGCACGCGGTAGATCTGCTGGTGGGTGGCGCTCCAGAAGAGCCCGATCGACTTCTCGAAGCGGCGCGTGAGCTCGTAGCCCGAGCCGGCGCGTTCGGACAGCGAGACGAGGATCGCGTGCTCCAGTGCCATGCGCCCAGTTTCATATGCACCCAGTTGCGTAGGCAAGGTGGCGCCGGGCACTTTCACGTGAAAGTGCCCACCTGGGGCCCTCCGGGTGGCGCAAAACGGGTCGACTAATCGATCGGAAGGACCAGGATGGGAGGAGTGCACCCGGTACTCGAACTGATCTCCGAACGGATCGCGGCGGGCAGTGTCCCGGGCGAACGCGCCGACGGCCGGCGCCTCGCACTCGCCATCGAGGGCGGCAGCAGCCGCGGCACCTACTCCAGTGGCATGGTCCTGGCGCTGGACGAACTCGGCGTGACACCGGCGCTCGACGCCGTCTACGGCTCCTCGGCCGGCGCGCTGAACGGCGCCTGGCTGCTCTGCGGCCGGTCCGCGACCGGCATCCGGACGTGGTGGAACCCGGTGGTCATGCGCCGGATCATCAACCCGCTGCACACCCTGCGCGGCCGCGCGGTGATCGACCTCGAATACCTCGTCCACCAGGTCTATTCGGTGCTGGAGCCGATGGACTTCCCGGCGATCCTGGCCAACCCGGTGACGTTCCACCCGCTGGCCACCGACGCCGACACGGGGGAGTCCACCGACCTGCACCCGTTCCTCGACGACGTCGACGCGGTCAAGATCGCGCTCGCCGCGACGTCGTGCATGCCGGTGCTGGCCGGGCCGCCGATCCCGATGGCCGGCCGCCGGTTCGTCGACGCCGGTGTGGCCGAGCCGATCCCGTACCGCACCGCGCTCGCCCAGGGCGCGACCGACGTCCTGGTGCTGCGCACCCGCCGCGCCGACGAACTGCCGCTGCCGCCGCCGCGGGTGCACGACGTCGTCGTGCCGCGGTTCCTGCGTCGCCAGGCGCCCGGCGCGATCCCGGCCTGGCAGGACACCTACCGGCGGGACGTCGAGGACGAAGAAACGTTGGCGACCGACCCGCGCATGCTGAGCGTCCGCCCGCCGGCCGGCGCGCCGGACGTGGCCGTGCTGGAGCGCGATCCCGAGGTGCTGCGGAAGGCCGTCGAGCTGGGCAAAAGCGCGGTCCTCGACGTGCTGGACAGCCTGCGCGAAGCCTCCTAGGGCTGAAACATTTCAGGGCTTGCGCGCGACGCCGCCGATCACCCGCGACTCGGACGGCGAACCGGCGAACACGGTGTGCTCGTCCGGGTGCCACGCCGGGGCGTAGACGAGCCCCGGCTCCAGCAGCGGCCAGCCGCCGAAGAAGCGTTCGAACTCGGTCATCGTCCGCAGGAAACCCGGGTTGGTCGTGGTCTCGTAGTACTCGAGCAGGTCGAGTAGCGCCTGCCGCTCGTCTTCGTTCACCGGGTTCTCGTTGGTCATCTGCGACAGCACCAGCAGCGATCCGGGGGCGAGCCGGGTGCGGTAGTACTCGAGCAGCCGGTCCGGGTTCTGCTCGTCCTTGACGAAGTGCATGACCGCGTTGATCACCAGGGCGACCGGCTCGCGCACGTTGATGATCTCCGACGCCTTCACCCGCTCCCAGAGGTCGTCCGGCTGCAGGAGGTCCGCGGCGATGGCGTGGTGGCGCTCGGGGTCGGCGGTGTCGGCGAGCAGCAGCGTCGAGTGGGCAAGGGCGATCGGCTCGTTGTCGATGTAGAGCACCCGCGTGTCCAGCCGCGGACTAGCGTCATCTGCGACCTCGTGCACGTTGCCCGCGGTCGGCAGGCCGGAGCCGACGTCGACGAACTGCCGGATGCCCTCGCGGACGCACTGCCGGACCGCGCGGCCCAGGAACTGCCGGCTCGTCAGGCAGTAGTCGCCCATCAGCGGCAGCCGGGCGCGGACCTTCTCGGCGAAGTCGCGATCGATCGCGTAGTGGGTGTTCCCGCCGATGAAGTAGTCGTAGATCCGCGCGGCGGACGGCCGGTCGAGGCTGTTTGCGACGGCCTTGAGCGCGTCGTCGTGGTTGATCATGCCGGTGCCAGTCCCTCCCGATAGGCGTTCACCGACTCTGTCAGCCGATCCAGCTCGGCCCGCATCCGGGCCACGCCGGCGTCGTCCAGGCTCATCGCCGTGCCGATCACGTCGGGGATCCCCCGCGCCTTCTCGCGTAGCGCCCGCCCGTCGTCGCTCAGGCTGACGCGCACCGAGCGTTCGTCGTCGGCCTGCCGGTTCCGGACCACCAGTCCGGCCGTCTGCAGCCGCTTGAGCAGCGGCGAGAGGGTCCCCGAATCGAGGTTCAGCTCGGCCCCGAGTTCTTTGACCAGGCGGTGGTCCTTCTCCCAGAGCGCCAGCATGACCAGGTACTGGGGGTAGGTCAGGTCGAGGTCCTCCAGGACGACGCGGTACAGCGACGTCACCGCACGCGACGCCGAGTACAGCCCGAAGCAGAGCTGGTCGTCCAGTCGCAGCGATGCCATGGCGTCCTCCTTATCTCGTATCCGTCGATGGTCCCCGCCATCCGGCTGGGTGGCAACTTAAGTGCCCTGCATCTCATTGGACTCCAATTAGTTGTGCACAACTGAGTTGCACGCTACCTTCGTGACATCAGCTTCCAGCACGAGGAGGACGACATGACCGCCAACCCGCACAAGCTGGCCCTCGAACCGGCCGCGCAGGCGTTCGCGGAGGCCACCGACCAGCCGCCGTACCTGTTCCAGCTGCCGCCGGAGGAGGGTCGCAAGGCGGTCGACGGCGTCCAGGACGGCGACGTCGCCATGGCACCGGCCGAGATCGAGGTGCTGACCGTGCCGGGCGGCCCGAACGGCGACGTCGAGACGCGGATCGTCCGCCCGGCCGGGGCCGAGGGCCCGCTGCCGGTGATCGTCTACATCCACGGTGCCGGCTGGGTGTTCGGCGACTTCCACACCCACGAGCGGCTGGTGCGCGAGCTGGCGGCCGGCGTCGGCGCGGCCGTCGTCTTCCCCGAGTACAGCCGGTCGCCCGAGGCGCGTTACCCGGTCGCCATCGAGGAGAACTACGCGGTGGCGAAGTGGGTTGCCCAGCACGGCGCCGAGAAGGGGCTCGACACCTCGCGCATCGCGATCGCCGGCGACTCCGTCGGCGGGAACATGACCGCGGCGCTGACCATCCTGGCCAAGCGGCGCGGCGACGTCACCTTCAAGCAGCAGGTGCTCTTCTACCCGGTCACCGACGCGAACTTCGACACCGAGTCGTACCTGGAGTTCGCCGAGGGCTACTTCCTCGGCCGCGAAGGCATGAAGTGGTTCTGGGACCAGTACACGACGGATCCCGCCCAGCGCGCGGAGATCACGGCGTCGCCGCTGCGCGCGTCGCTCGACGAGCTCGCGGGGCTGCCGCCGGCCCTGGTGATCACCGGCGAAGCCGACGTGCTCCGCGACGAAGGTGAGGCGTACGCGGCGAAGCTGCGTCAGGCCGGCGTGCCCGTCACCGCCGTCCGGTACCAGGGGATCATCCACGACTTCGTGATGGTCAACGCGCTTCGCGAGACGCACGCCGCCGAGGCCGCGATCACCCAGGCCGTCACCGTGCTGACGCGCGCCCTGGCGAAGTAATTGAGAAAACACTGAGTGCCCCGCACGTTGCGGCCCTATGACCCAACTCACAGGTCCGCAACGTGCAAGGCGGGTCAAACGTGATATATACGCGAGTCCCGGGGGGTCCGGGTGCGCATTCGTTGCCCGCCCGGAAGGACCGTTCCCATGCACCTCAGCAGCATCCGGCTCGACTCGCCGATCACGATGATCATCGTGGTGGTGGTGACGCTGCTGGCGATCATCGCGATCCCGTTGTTCTGGGAGCGGTGGAAGCGGAAGCTGCTGTGGCGCACCGTCACGATCTTGTGCGCGGTCGTCTCCATCGTGGTGACCACCGGCCTGGCCGGCAACCTGATCGGCGGGTTCTTCCCCACGCTCGGCTCGCTGCTCGGCACCGGTGTCTACGCGGCCGACAGCATCGACGCCGAGACGACCGCGAACGGCGAAAACCTCGAGGTCGTCCGGGAGGTCGGTGCGGCGCACGCCAAGGAGGGCAAGGGAACCGTCGTCCACATGAAGGTGACCGGCCGGCGCACCAAGCTCACCCGCGACGTGACGGTCTATCTGCCGCCGCAGTACTTCGACCTGGCCTACAAGACCCTCAAGTTCCCGGCCATCGAGTGGATCCCGAACTACCCGTCCGGACCCGAGGTCGTCACCGACGGCTACAAGCTCCCGGAACAGCTCGACGCGGCGATCGCCAAGCGGGTACTGCCCCCGGTCGTCGTGATCATGCCGGACCCCACGGGCGTCCCGAAGATCGGCCACGACACCGAGTGCGTCGACGAGGTCGGCGGCGCCGCGAACGACACGTTCCTGACGGCGGACCTGCGTGAATGGGCCCTGCACAAGCTGGGCGTGGCGGCGGACCGGAAGGCCTGGACCTTCGCCGGCTGGTCGTCCGGCGGGTACTGCGCGATGAACCTGGTGACCCGCCACCCGCAGTGGTACGGCCAGGCGGTCAGCGTCAGCGGCTACGACCGCGCCCAGATGGACGCCGAGACCGAGAACCTCTACAAGGGCCGCCAGGACGTCGACGACGCCAACAACGTCGGCATCACGGTCCGCCTGCACCCGTCCCCGGTGGACATCCTGGCGATCTGGGGCGAGAAGGAGAAGTTCGAGGGCGCGGCGGCCGAGCTGATCCGCGCCGGCGTCCGGCCTCCGGTCCGGTTCCAGTCGTGGCAGGTGCCCGACGCCGGCCACAACATGAACACCTTCAAGTCCCAGATCCCCGACATCCTCAGCTGGATCGGCGCTCACACGACGTCGCCCGCCCCGGCGGGCCGGCAGGTCGCGACCACCGGCGGGGTGCAGCCGTGGCCACTGCCCCGCTCGGGTGCGCCGGGCGCGCTGGCGGACACCGACCAGTGACCCGCTCGCCTCAGCCGAGCAGCTTCGAGACGATCTCCGTGACCCGCTTCGACCCGGTCACGTAGTCCACTTTGGCGGGGTGCTCGGTCAGCACCACCACGATCACGTGCCCGACCACGCCCGAGGTGTGCAGCATCCGCGTCGGCCGGCAGCACGACCAGCCCTGCTTCACCAGCCAGTCCTGCCCCTTGGCGGCGTCCGGGATGCCGAAGTACTGCCGGAAGCCGTCGGACCCGCGCTCGGTCGCGTCGCGCAGCGCGTTCGTGATCGCGGTGGACTTGCGGTCCAGCAGGTACCGGTAGACCTTCACGATGTCCGCCGCGGTGATGCGCGTGTCGCCCCAGCGGCCGGGGTCCGCGGGCGGCCGGGTGCCGGTGAGGCCCAGCTTCGTGGCCCAGCGCGTGACGATCGCCGGCCCGCCGTAGCTCGACCAGAACCGGCTCGCGAGGTCGTCGTCGCTGCGGGACAGCATCCGCTGCACGTCCGCCACCGGGCCGCCCTGGTCGAGCACGGAAAGCGCAATCAGCAGCTTCACGATCGACGCGGAGGTGTATCCGCGGTCCGGGCGCACCGAGACGGTCGTCTTGCCGCTCTCCGTGTCGAAGACGACGGCGCTGGCGGTGCCGTCCCGCATGATCCCGTCCAGCGTGCCGGCTTCCACGCCGGCGGGGCCCGGGGCGGTCTTGGCCGTCGGCGTGGCCGACGACGCCGGCGCCTCGGTCTTGGGCGCCGCCGTCGGTGTCGGCGTCTCGGACGTCGTCGCCACGACTTCGGAGACCGCGGTCTGCCGGGGCGCCGCGGCGGAGCTGTGCCCCGCCGTGATCACCACCGCGCCGGTCGCCCCCAGGCACAGCCCCACCAGGAAGATGCCGCTCAGCTTGCGCATGACCTGAATTGCCGGGAAGGCCGCGCGCTGTTCGCCCGAACGGGTCTGTTTGTGGGATAGCTCTCGAAGAGGGCCTGAATCGGGAACGCACCAGGGCCCTACGGGCAAGCACCATCGTTTCGCTCACCGTGGTCGCGGGGTACTCCAGCGCGGTGACGGTCGTCACCACCCGCTGGGAAGGACTGGAGTCATGGTTCACGCGAAAGGCGCACGCATCCGGGTCCGAGGCCTGCAGCCGGCGCAGGTGCTGGCCGGACTGGCCGGGATCGCGTTCCTCGTCGTCGGCATCATCGGATTCTCAAGGACCGGCTTCGGCAACTTCGCCGGGCACAACGACGTCGGGTTCTGGCGGTTCTCCGCGAACCCGCTGATGAGCTTGGTCCGCGTCGTGACCGGCGTCGTCGGTCTGCTGCTCGCGTTCGGCTCGGGCCGCGCGCGGACGTTCGGCTGGCTGCTGTTCATCGGCTACGGCCTGCTGTTCGTGTGGGGCCTGATGATCGACGGCCTCATCTCGAACAACCCCTTCGCCACCGCCGGCAACCCGATGGACCTCGGGCCCGCCGACACGTGGCTGCACCTCGGCGTCGCCGCTCTCGGCCTGCTGATCGCGGTCCTGCCGGCCCGCCGCACCATCCTGCTGCCCGAGGACGAGACGGCCGACGAGCCGACGGTCGTCGAGCAGCGCACCGATCGCCCGGTTGCAGATCGTCCGGTTACCGACCACCCTGTTGCCGACCGCACTGACGACGGCGTCACCGCCGAACCGCGTCGCCGGTCGTTCCTGCGTCGTGACCACAAGGGGCGAGGCCCGGAGGTCACTCATGAAGAGCGTCCGCCGGGCCTCGCCCACTAGGAGGTTCGGGGTGGTTCAGTAGGTGGTGCCACCGGAACCGGAGGTGTCACTGGTACCCGCACCGCTGCCGGCCGGAGCAGGCTGCTGGTTGGCAGCGGTCGCCGGGTTGCTGCCGAGCTTGCACCCGGCGGGCTCGATGACGAACCAGGTGCCGTTGACGCCCTGACCGTTCGCGTCGCCCGCCTTGGTGTCCTTCGAGAAGGTGTAGAGGGGCCAGCCGCCGAGGGTCACCTGCTCCGAGCCGTCCTGGCGCTTGATGCTGCCGAGCAGCTTCGAGTCGATGCCCTGCAGCTCGACCTTGCCGTTGGCGAGCACCGGCGGCCAGGTCTTGGCGCAGTCACCGTTGCAGGCGGAGGCCTTCTTCTTGGTGTCCTTCTGGAACAGGTAGAGCGTCATGCCGTTCTGGTCGACGACCGCGTCGCCGAGGCCGTCGATCTTGCTGGCGCTGAGCTTGACGCCGCCGGCTTCGGAGCCGGTCGCCGCGGCCTGCCCGGACTTCCCGCCCTTGGCGTTCGCCGCGTACCAGGCGCCACCGACGCCCTGGCCGGTCGCGTCACCAGGCTTGGTGTCCTTGGCGTAGCGGTAGAGCGCCCACCCGCCGACGGTGATCTGCTCGGTCCCGTCGGAGCGGGTCACCTTCCCGACGTTGTTCTTGTCGACGCCTTGTACTTGGACGTCCCCGGTGGCCAGCATCGGCGGCCAGGTCTTGGCGCAGTCACCGTCGCAGTTGGACTTCGGCGGCTTCGCCGTGTCCTTGTCGAACCGGTAGAGGGTCATGCCGTTCTGGTCGGTGAGCACCTGCCCGACATCGGCGACGTCGGCGACGACCAGTTTGCTCTCGTTGGACGCCGGAGCGGCGTTGCCCACCTGGCCGTTGTTGGCGGCCTGGCCGCCACCGGTGCCACCGGCCGCCGCGGGAGCGACAACCGGCTGAGCAGTCTCGACACCCGAGCAAGCGGTGAGCACTGCCAGCCCGGCTGCCGCCGCGGCGACGGAGACGGCGATGCGCGTGCGAAGCATGGAAGTTCTCCCTTGTGTCCGTTGGGTTTTCCCGGCCGCTCGGTGCGGCTGCTTGATACCCACTACACGGACCCCCGCCGAGGGCGGTTCAAAGAATTTTCGCCGACCTCGGCAACTGCTCTGGGTGACTGCCTCCGGAGCGCAGCGTCTCCCGGGCCGTTACTCCGAAGGGCCGCCGAGCGCCGGCCCGCCGTCGCGGTCTCCGCCGCTGCCCCTGCCGCCGCCGAGGGCACGGTCGACCAGGGCACCCGCCGCGCCGGTGTAGCCGGCGGGGTCGAGCAGCTCGTCCAGCGCGGCCGGCGTCAGCACGCCGGTGATGGCGGGCAGCTCGTCCAGGACGTCCCGGAGCGGCCGGTCCTCGCGCACCGCCCGCCGGGACGCCTCGCCCAGCAGCTCCTTGGCCTTCGCCTTGCCGAGCAGCGGCGCGAGTACCGCGGACAGCCGCTCGGAGACGATCAGCCCGTGCGTCGACGCCAGGTTCGCCCGCATCCGCCCGGGCTCCGCGGTGAGCCCGCGCGCCAGCTCGGCGGCGGTGTGCGCGGCGCCGCCGGTCAGCCGGAGGCACTCGCGCACCAGCTGCCACTCGGCGTGCCAGACCCCGGCCGACCGTTCGTCCTCGGCGAGCATCGACTGCGTGACCCCCGCGGCCAGCACGGGCACCTGCAGCGCGGCCGACCGGATCAGCGTCGCGAGCACCGGGTTCCGCTTGTGCGGCATCGCCGAGGAACCGCCCCGCCCATCGGCGGCCGGTTCGGCGACCTCGCCCAGCTCGGTCCGGCTGAGCGTCTCGACGTCGACGGCCAGCTTCCCCAGCGCCCCGGCAGCGAACGCCAGCGCCCCGACGAGGTCGGCCACCGGCGTCCGCAGGGAGTGCCACGGCAGCACGGGAGCGGCCAGCCCGGTCTCCTCGGCGAACGCGGCGGTCAGCCGTTCCACGTAGTCGCCGACGTCCAAGCCGTCGGCGGGCCCGCCGACGGCCGCCTCGCCGTCGAGGCGCGCGTACTCGACGTACGCCGCCAACGTCCCGGCCGCGCCGCCCAGCGAGACCGGCAGCCCGCCGTCGAGCACGCGCCGGACGCGGACGGCCGCGTCCAGCACCAGCTGCCGCCAGCCCGCGGCCTTCAGCCCGAACGTCGTCGGCACCGCGTGGGCCGTCAGCGTCCGCCCGGCCATGGTCGTGTCCCGGTGCGCGCGGGCCAGCCCGGCCAGGTCCTCGGCGGTGGCGTCGAGGTCGGCGGCGAGCGGCCGCAGCGTCCGGTGGGCGACCAGCATCATCGCGGTGTCGAAGATGTCCTGGCTGGTCGAGCCGCGGTGCACGTACTCGGCAGCACCGGGCGCGAGCTCGCCGACGGCCGACGTCAGCGCCTTCACCAGGCCGACGACCGGGTTCGCGGTCGCCCGCGCCCCGCGCGCCAGCTCGGCGACGTCGATCCGCGCCTTGCCCGCGACCTCCGTGATCGCGTCCGCGGCCTCGGGCGGCACCGTCCCCAGCCGCGCCTGCGCACGCGCGAGCGCCGCCTCGGCGTCGAGCATCGCGCGCAGCCAGGCCTCGTCTCCGGTCGACGCTTCGGCCGGCGTACCGGCCCGCACCGGGGACAGGAGGCCGGAGTCGGGGTCGACGGTCATGGCGTCAGCATCGCACGCGCCCGACCTCGGCGGCGGTCGCACGACCGGGTCTGGCACGCTCATCCGCCATGACCAGCGCCCCGTCCACCGAGGACACCGCCGGCTCCGAATCCCGGGGAATCGCCGCCGAGCGGCTGACCTTCTTCTCGGACGCCGTCGTCGCCATCGCGATCACGCTGCTCGCGCTCGAGCTGCCGCTGCCGGAGGGCGCCACCAGCGCCGAACTGCTGCGGTCACTCGGTCATCACCAGTCCGAATACGTCTCCTTCCTGATCAGCTTCATCGTCATCGGCGGCCACTGGCGCGCTCACCACCGCTTGTTCAACTACGTCACCACGCTGGGCGGCGGACTCGCCCGCCTCACCTTCGGCTGGCTCCTGATGCAGGTGATCATGCCCTTCGCCACGAAGGTGATCGCCGAAGAAGGAGCGTTCGAGTTCCGGTTCGTCTTCTACGCCGTCGTGCAGGTCGTCGCGCTGACGCTGTTCCTCCTCATGGCCTGGCAGATCCAGCGGAAGCACCTGTACCGCGCGGACACCCCGCCGGAGCTCTTCGGCGCGGTCTACCGCGGGATCGGCGCGATGACCGCCGCCTTCGCCGTCTCGATCCCGGCCGCCTTCTTCACGCACTGGGCCTACGCGTGCTGGATCGTCGTCCCGCTCGTGGTCAACCTCCTTTTCCGCTTCCGCCGCCGGACGGCAGCCGCCTGAGCCGTCACTCGCCGGTCGCGCCGTCGATCCGCTCCCGGATCAGGTCGGCCTGGCCGATGTGGCGCGCGTACTCGCCGATCATCCGCAGCATCAGCCAACGCAGGGTGAACGGTTCGCCGGTGCTGCGGCGAGTGCCGGTCTGCTCCAGTGAGGCGGCCGCGACGATCTCGCGGGAGCGCGCGCATTCGGCGTGCCACAACGAGAATGCCTCGTCGACGTCGCCGCCCAGGTCCGTGAAGTCCTGCTCCGGGTCGTCGTCGGAGTAGTAGAGGTTCGGGACGTCCTCGCCGGTGAACTGGATCCGGAACCACCAGCGTTCGCAGCCGGTGAGGTGCCGCAGCAGCCCGTGCAGGGTCAATGTGGACGGTGGCACCGAGCGTTCGGACAGCTGCGCGGGGTCCAGACCGGCGCACTTCAGCTCGAAGGTGCGCCGGTAGTAGTCGAGGGTCTCGGTGAGCGCCTGGCGCTCGTCGGCGACCGGCGCCGGGTCGGTTCTGGGGGCGGTCAGCCGGGGTGGCGGCGCCACCGGGATGGTGTGTTCGGTCATGCGCGGAGCGTCCCACAGGGGTCCGACAATTTCGGTTGGCCGCTGAGGTCGGTGACCGGGCAACGGCCGCGAAACCCCAGTTCAAGCACGGTTTGCCGAACCCGGTAACGAATTTCGGGGCGCGACGATCTGATCTTCGTCACCCCCGCTGCGCACGCCAGTTTCACCGGCCGGAGCGGCACCCCTCGGTTCGGAACCAGGAGATCACCACTATGCAGCGAACCGGACGAAGAACTGCTGTGCTGGCCGCACTGACGGCCGCGGCCCTGTGCGCGGCGCCCGCCGTCGCATTCGCGGCACCGCCCGCGAGCACGATCGACGTCAGCGTGACCACCGTGCGCGCGGGCACCACGTTCACGGTCACGGAGCAGCTGACCAACCCGACGGACTTCACGGTCACCGGCGCAAAGGCGGCGCTCTACGTGAAGGAGAAGCCGATCGCCGACGTGCTGGACCTGGTGTCCTGCACCGGGGCGATCGCACCGTGCGCGCCGTACCTCAGCAGCTTCCGCGGCGGCGTCGGCGACGTGGGTGCCGGCGAGAGCCGGACGGTGAAGTTCACCCTGCGCGTCAAGGACGGCGTCGCGCCCGGCCAGTTCACGCTCCAGCACCAGTTCGCCGGTGACAACTACGCGTTCAGCGTGGAGGACGGCCCGGCCGTCACGATCGCCCCGCCGGACGAGGCCGACGTGAAGGTGGCGCTGACCGCGACCCCGCGAGCCGGCCTGGTCGCCCGGGTCGACTACGTGATCAAGGTGTCGAACACCGGCCCGTCCACCGCGACGGGCGTCCGCGTGGCGGTCAACCCGGGTTCGGGCCGCACGATCGTCTCGACGACCGGCTGCACCCGCTCGGGCGCGACCCTGAACTGCGCGATCGGCACCCTGGCCCCGGGCGCCTCGGCGACGGCGAAGTTCTCGTCGGAAGGCGGCATCTTCGCGTGGGGCGCGTTCACGGCAACGGCTCAGCGGACGGCGAGCGCGCCGGCGGATCCGGAAGCGGCGAACGACAAGGCGTCGAAGAAGTGCACCGCCTACACGGGCCTGTTCGTCCAGTGCTGACGGCGTGACGCGCGGGGCCCGGCCGGGTCCCGCGCGTCCGTCCATACAGGATCAGAGCGCGAACGCCGCCCGGTCACGCACCGCGTCGGCGGTCTCTTCGACGGACTGCTCGCTCGTGTCGATGACGTGCGGTTCCAGCTCCCCGAGCCCGACGAACGCGGCGTGCATCCCCGTCAGCGGTTCGACGTCGGTGAGTTCCGTCGCGTCGCGGGCGGTGCCTCGCGCGAGGGTGACGTCGAGGCTCGGCCGGAGCACGACGTAGTAGAGGTCCAGACCGTCGCGCTCGGCGGCGTCCCGGAAGGGCTGCAGCGCCCACGGGCCGACGACACCGTCGAGAAGCACGTCGTAGCCCCCGCGCGCATAGCCACCGAACCCGGTCCGGATCCAGACGTAGAAACTGTCGATGTGCAGGTGCACGGTAGGTCGTTCGGCATCGGTCGCCACCATCCGGGCCACGCTCGACTTCCCGGCACCGGGACCAGTCTTGACCTTCGCCGGAGCGTCAGCCGGACCCGGTGTGCAAGCGCCCGACCGGGGCCTGGCTAAACTGGGGGCGCGGGCCGTTAGCTCAATTGGTAGAGCTGCGGACTTTTAATCCGTAGGTTCTGGGTTCGAGCCCCAGGCGGCCCACTACGATCATGCTTCTGACCTGCGGAAACGTTCGATTTGGCGATCTTTCTGCAGGTCAGGTGGATCTGTGTGGACCCTTGTGTATCCGCGGCCGTAGGCTCCGGTGATCGGGTTGGCCTGTGAGTGCACGTCGGCACCGGATGTTCGATCTGGCGGTAGCGGTCGTTTTTGTTGCTGCTGCGGGGAAATCGTCGTTGTGGCGATGGGCGGTCGGCGCCCTCTGGGTGTGGTTTCCGTGTCTGTGTTCGTCGGGCGTGGTGTGTCCGTGGGTGTGGCCCGGCGGTGCCGGAGCGGTTCGGCACGGCGCGCGTAACGGAGACGCATCGGAGCCCCCTGGTGCTGGGCCGTCAACATCGTGTGACCCGTGTTTCCCCAGCTCAGGGTCGATATTTGGTGCTTGGTGAAGGGGTGAACCTGCGGATTTACTGACCGAGGTCCGGCTCTGCGGCAGTTGCTGCTGGCGTGCCGGAGCGGTTCGGCACGGCATGACGAACGGAGACGCATCGGAGTCCCGTGGTGCTGGGCCGTAGCCCGCGTAGGCCGTGTTTCCCCAGCTCAAGGCCGACATTTGGTGCTCAGCGAAGGCGGCGAACCTGCAGATTTGTCGTCCGCGGGTCAGGTTTTCGAGACAGTTGCCGACCTGTCCGGGCACTGGGCGGCCCTGCCCGCCACGCGTCGGCAGTGGAGCGGGAGCCGTGCTCGGTGCGTACGGCCGGGCGGTGCGGCGAACAGGGATGCGCTGATCTTCTCGGCGGCCTGGTGGCGGGTGCCGGGGTAGAGCGAGACGTAGTAGTCAGCGGTAAAGGACATCGAGGCGTGTCCGAGCATGTCCTGGACGCTTTTGAGGTCGTTGCCGGCGGCCAGCGACAGCGAGGCCGCGCCATGTCGGAGATCGTGCAGCCGGATCGGTGGCAGGTTTGTGCGCTCGACCAGCAGGTCCTCGAACTCGTGGGTGAACCGGTCACGCCGACATGGCATCCCCGTGGGGGTGGTGAACAGGTACCGCTCTCCGTCTGGTCCTGCAGGCAGCCCGGCTCGAGCTGCGAGGTGGCGTCGCATCAGGCTGGCGGTGACGTGGTCGAGAGCGATGGTCCGTGTGCTGTGGCGGCTCTTCAGCTTCCCGTCGTCGTCTTCCTGCTCTTTGGGGTCGGGTCTGGTGATGACGAATAGTTCGTTGTGTTGCAGGTCCACGTCGATCTCGCGCAAGGCGGCGGCTTCGCCGCGGCGTAGGCCGGTGACGGCCACGAGGTGGTAGTACAGGTAGCGCTTGTGTCCGGCGATGGCGTTGAGGAACTCGATCGTCTGTTCTCGCGTCCACACGCACACCGGTCCCGGGCGCCATCCGGTTGCCCGCCAGCGTGCCACTCGCTCTTCGGTCCACACGTACGGCCGGGGCTTCACCGCTTCCGGGAGGCCGATCTCCCGGCCTCGTGCTGGGTTGTGTCCCAGTAGCCCGAGACCGACCGCGGCGGTCAAGGCGGAGCTCAACGTCGCTCGGACCCGCGTCACCGTCGACGGGGCCAGACGCCCATGCCGGGATCCACTCCCGGCCGCGATCGCGGTGAACGCCTTCTGCACGTCGGTCACGTCGAGTGTCACCAACGGCAGATCACCGAGCTGCGGGATCAGGTACGTGAGGACATGCTGCCGGTAGGACCGGCGCGTCCTGGGACGTAGCTTGCAATTGGTGATCCAGTAATCCAGCCAGTGACCGGTTGTCAGTCCGATGCCTTTGGCGGTCGCCGCGACCTGTTCCCGGGCGGCTTTCGCGGCCTCCTCCGAGACGTAGCCACCGCGACGCACCCGCGAACGAGAACCGTCCGGAGTACGCAACCCCTCGACCACGAACCACCACGAGCCGTGCCCTGGCTCGCTCAACCGGCGGCAACGTGTACCCAGCTGCCTCCCCGTCACCGGGCACCGGCACCCACACCGCTTGAACACTCCATCACCAGATGTCATGGTCATACACCTCATTCACAAGAAGACCATCCGTGACTGTGACTTCGCAGGGATGCGGTGACGGCGTGCTGCCGCGATCACGGCGGATCACCGCGAGACTATGATCGTGAACGGGTGTCCGACGAATGTCTACAAGAGACAGTCTATTTGTAACAAAGTTTAGGCGAAGAGGAATGGAATTTGGCAGTGCGGCAGCAGCCTCGGTCTCTGTGGTCATAGTAGACCACAAAGGACAGATGTCCTGTCTGATCGATCACGAGGCTTGGCTCGTATGCTCATGGCCAGCGCTGGGTTGATCGAGTCGCGGCCGGAGGGCTTCGATTTCGATTGGTTCGATCCATTCGATCCCACTATGCACACGGCGTCGCGGCCCGACGACGGCACCGGCAAGACGATGATCACCGCACTGCGCTATGCGCTCCACTTACCCACCGCACGGGGGACTCCATCCGCGGCGACTCAGACCGATTCCTCGCGAAACTGGTCCGTTCACGCGACGTCTGCCACGTCGTCGAGCAGGGTGGCCGGCAACTCTAGCGACTCCCTCTCTCAACCCCCAGCAGGTCAGTGTCGCCGCGCGTCCAGCAAAGTGTTACACCAGGCTGTCGTTAGCCGCGGAAGGCGTTGATCTGTTGCCAGATGGGTTCGTGTGGTGCGTCGTGGTCGTCGAGGTTGCCAAGGGCCTCGACTGCTGTGATCACGGCTGAAGCGCGACGACGCTGGTCGGGGTGCTGCTGCCAGTACGCCTGTGGGGTCTTCAGCACTGCTGTGAGCAGGTCGCCGGGGTAGAAGTCGCCTTCGGCGAGTGGGTTCTGTTCGAGGTGGGTCAGCGCGACGGGGACCAGTACGTCGACGCTCTCCTGCTGGAGCAGGAGCACACGGAGGTCTTCGATGTCCATGGCACCCACCGGCTTGTGGCGCAGCTCGTAGACGGTTTTGATCAGCCGAGTTGCGTCGGCTGGTGGGTTGCCCCAGTGGCGGTCTTCGATCTGCTCGAGGGTGAGCGATTCGTCGACGTTAGGACTGGTCCCCATGGCTCCTCGTGTCAGCTGTTGTGTCGTGTACGTGAGGCTGCTATCCGCGTGGTACCCACTGCTCACTGTAGTCGAGCAGGCGGCTGGCCTCGGACAGCTCGGCCTCAACCGCGGGCCGATCTTCAGGTGCCAGTCGCGAGTCGCTGAGCTGGCGTTTCAGCCGGTTGATCTGGTTCGAGAGGCCGTTCTGGGCCTCTCTGACTTCGGTGACGTGGTCCCAAGGTGTGCCGTCGCCCTTTCGGGCTACGACTTCGCCGTTCAGCTCGCGGCGGGCTCCGTCGAGGTCCTTATCGGTGAGGTGTTCTTTGAGCCGGTCCGTCTTGGTGGGTTTGGTCGGGTTGGCGCGCGGTTTGACGGGTTCAACGTGGTCGTCGGTCATGGCGTGCCGGGCGAGGTCGCCGACGGCGCCGACGGTCATCGTCCCGCCGACGGCGATGCCGGCCGCGGACACGACGTTGAGGGGTACGCCGGCGATGGCGCCGACGCCGGTGGCGTCGAGGGCGATGCCAGCGCCCTCACCCGCTGAGCTGATCGCGGTCAGCGCCATGCCGCCGACTGCGGCGGCGGTGTCGACCGGGTGGTTGAGCATGGCATTGCCGAACGAGGCGAGGCTGTTCGCGGCGTGGGTGCCGAGGTCGGCGAGGAAGTTGCCGGCGTCGTCGAGCCAGCTGGACTTTTGTGGCGCCACGTCCGCTTCGGTGTCGAGCATGCCGGCGATGGCGTCCCCGGCCTCGGTCAGCTGTGCTCGGGCCCGGTTCAGCGTGTCCCGGGCAGCTTGCCGTCCGGCTTCACCCGGATCGGTGAACGGTGGCGGAGGCTGGTTGTTCGCCTGCGCTTCGGCAGATGCAGCATCGTGTCGGGTCTTGGCCTGTTGAGTGGCAGCCTGGGCGTTGTTCCACTGGGCGATGGCTTCGCCGGCTTGGGTTTGTGCCCAGCGGAGGGTGCGCGCGTAGTCGGTCAGCAGTGATCCGCCGCGGTGGAGGGCGTCGGCGGCGTCGAACCACTTGTTCGGTTCGTAGCTGAACTTGTCATGGAACGCGCGGGCGGCGGGGCCTTCCCAGGCTCCGGTGTCGATGGCTTTGAGCCCGTCTGCGGCTTGGCCGGCGAGGTCGCCGCGGGCGTTGAGGACGCGGGCGTTTTCCTCGATCGCTTCGGGTTTGCCTGGGACGAGAGCTGTCGGGTCGTTGGTGTCGCCGAGTTCAGCCATCATCTACCGGTTCTTGGCCCGGGTCGGTGGTGAGCGAGCCGGCAGCGGCGGAGTCGGCTGCTCGGTATGCGGCAGCTGCTCTGGTCAGCACGTTGCCGATCGCGTCCGCGTCGTCGGTCAAGATGTCGAGGCCGTCACTCCAGCGGACGCAGAAGTTCATCAGCGCGTTGTGGATGCCGTCGTGCCCATACAGGCCGGTGTCGCCGCACAGATCGCGCAGCTCGAAGCTCGACTGGTCGGTCACGCTTCGCTTGATGCCGTTCGCCGCTTCCTCGACCTTGCCGACGTCGATGTGGAACCCAGGACCGTCCACTACTGAAACCATCCCCTCGAACACGTTCAGTATTCATCGAGTGTGGAGGATGCGGTCACCAATTGACAAGTGGCCGATCGTCGGGAAGGGCACGCCTGTACTCGCACACAGTAGAGCGTGATCGGCGACGCATTGCTAAGCGCATGGTGCGGGCTGGCATGGTTGGCACGGACGTCCATCTGGGTTCGCTGGTAGCCACTCATCGGCCTGGGACGACCTTCCGGTTGTTCGGACGCCTCAGGTTAAGACGTCCGGACAAGTCGGAAGCTCATGGGTTAGTCGCCGCGCGCCGCTTCGATCCGTTTGAACAAGGTCGTGGTGAGGAGTTGTGTCTGCGTTCCCCATGCTGCGGCGAACGCCCGCCATCGGTCGGGTGAATCACCGCAGATTTCGGCGACTTTCGCCGCGAGCCGCGGCCCGTACACGGGATGGCGCTCGAGTTCGCGCACGGGCATGCGCCAGGCGAGGTCGTCGGTCATATGGGCGGAGCTGAGGGCGTGAGCGACGATTGCGTCCCGATTCTGGCCCCGATCGCGGAGGAGGTCAGCAAGCGCCGCCACCGGGTCTGCCATCGCCGAGAGTTCCTCGTCCGTCGGCAGGTTTTCCGTGGCTGGCGCTGGCTTGGCCGCGGGGCCTGTACGTGATTGCCGGGCGGTGAGCACCTCGGCGCACAGACGACGTGCGCGGCTGCGGGCGGGCAGCGGCTCCTCGATGTCACGGAGGTGATCGTCCGGTAGGTGTTCGAGCAGGCGACGGAGCTGCGCCGTCGATGCCGCGGAGTTTGCCACGATCGCATCGACGAGCTGGTAGTACGAGACCTGCTGTCGAGGTCGGGCGTCGACGGCGGCGGTCACCAAAGCATCGACGCACGCGGAAGTGGTGGTCGCGTTGGCGACTGCTACGAGATCGGCCCACTCGCCCGCGTGGGCGATCCGCACCGGATCCCATCCGCCGGCGATCATGTCGGCGATCACGTTGCCCACCTCGTCTCGCGCCAGCTGCGTGAGTCGTGGAAACCGCTTCAGATAAGCAAGCACATCAGTGGCCTCCGCGGTCTTCAATTCCGGCAGGCACTGAAGTAGTTCGGTGTCGGTGAGTTCGTCGGCGGCGAGAAACGCGCGCCTGATCCGTGAACCCAGTTCGGGGTGGGACAGCAGTTCCTTGCGCCGATCGGACGGCTGCTCGGCGATAAGGTCTCTGAGCAGCATCTCCGGGGTGTGCCGATCCCGCCGGCCTGGGACTTCGGACGGGGGTTCCGGCGGCTGCGAACCGAGCACCACGTCGAGGATGGTCGCGGCGAGTTGCGTTTTCGTCTGAGCGGGCCAGTTCTTGGCATCCCACCAAAGCTTCGCGGCGTCGTCGTAGGACAGCGTGGCGACCTCGCGCATGGCTGTCTGCGAGATCTCGGGCCGCTGTAGCGCGGCTCCGAGAACGCTTGCCTTGGCGGGAAACCGGTTCAGCAGTTCGAGAGCCTCCGCTGCAGTGCAGCAGTCGGCAGCGACGAGATCCGCGGCGTCCCACGACTCCACACCGGCCACCAGTCTCTGCCGCGTCTCGTTGTCGAGGTCCGTTCGAGCGAGCAGCGGCTTGATCCCTCGCGAGGATATCCACTGAGCGGCTTTGTCGACGAGTTGCTGCTTTCCTTCTTCCGGCAGACCCGGCAACGCGGCCAGGCGCCCCCACAGACCTTGCGACTCGGCGGAGGACCAGCCGGTACCCAAGGAACGTTCAGGGTGCTCGTTAGCCGTCACGGCGGGAACCACCCTACGGCGTGGGAGACCGACAGCGAGTCTGGCTGCCGGCAGGTCGTCGACGACGAAGAGATCCTGGCTCCACTCTCCTGGCCAAGCCACGATCAGCAGGTCAGTCTCTTCGGCGGCACCGAGCATCGCGCGCTTCGCGGCGTCAGTCTTGGCCTGGGTGACCAAGCCGTCCGCACCTATTCGTAACAACGTCACCGTCCCGGCCAGCCAGGGCAAGGACTCCGCCGAACTTGTCGTCCTCAGTCGCGCGTCGAAAACGATCTTTCCCCTCATTCGCACCAGCATAGGGCGTCGACCTGCTCGCATACATCGTTTCCGCTATGAAAGCCGGTGAGCTCCCGGACCTGACGCCGTTGCATTCCTTAGCTGAAGAGGTGACCGGCAAACCGGATCGACTGTGCCGTGAGGCGCTGGCGGCAGACTATCCCAGCTTCTGGTCGAGAGTTTGGTGTAGTTGAGCTGTCAAGGAAGCGCAGGGGCACGAATGGGGGTGGACCCCGCCTTACTGTTCAGACCGCGGCTGTTCGAGTGAGCGGCCTCGAGGGCCAGGTTTCCGTCTGCCTCGCGGCAACGGCGGTGTCTCCTCTTCCTCGCGGGTGAAGGCTGCTTCGTCCTGAGTGCGGTAGTTGCGCAGCAGAGTGGCTAGTTTCCCGCCGTCGCGTGGAGCCGCCGCGACCAAGGCGGCGAGAAGCTGGGCGCGACTCGCGTTTTCTCCCGCTTGTTCGACGAGGTGCAGTAGCAGGTCCAGACGGTGGTCGACCTTCTCTGGCCAGTGGACGAGCGTGCTGCGCCGCTTCCCGCGGTACAGCCTCATCTCGACCTCGCGAACTTCATGACATATAATAAACATATGGTAGCTACCAGGCTGAACAGCAGTGTTGCTGAAGATCATGGTGGGCTAAGGCTGCCGTTCGAATCTGGCGGTGCGCAGGTTGACGTCGCGCCTATCGAGGTCGCCGGACGCGTTCTGAAGCCGAGTCCAGTGTTCGATACCTACTGGCGGTTCGCAGCTGCCCGCCAGGAGGTGTACCTGGCTCGGGTGGAGGGGCAGCCGGGTCCGTGGACCCATGATCCGATCCTGCTCAGGCACCGGTTCACCAACTGCTATCGGGCTGCGGATCGAGTCAGTCAATACTTGATCGCCGAAGTGAGTTACGACGGTGACCAGGCTTGGGAGGAGGTGTTCTTCCGGACGATCGTCTTCAAGCTGTTCAACCGTCTCTCGACGTGGCAGCTGCTGAGTGGGTCGCTCGGCGAGATCCGGTGGGACCAGTACTCGTTCGACCTTTACAACGAGGTGCTGAGCCGCGCGTTCGAGGCGGGGGAGAAGTTGTACTCCGCCGCGTATGTCATGCCGGCCCCGCACCTGTCTGAGGTGCGTAAGCACAGCAACCACTTGCGGTTGATCGAACTGATGATGCGCTCGTCAGCGCCGCAACGAATCCAGGACTCGGCCAAGATGCAGGACGCCTTCACTGTGCTCCGGGGCTTCCCCGGTATGGGCGACTTCCTGGCGTACCAGTACTTGATCGATCTCAACTACTCCGTCGGCCTGGACTTCGACGAGATGGAGTTCGTCGTCCCTGGGCCCGGTGCCAAGGACGGGATCATGAAGTGTTTCGGTCCCGCGTCAACCGGGATCGAGCGCGAGATCATCCGTTACATGGCCGATCATCAGGAAGAACACTTTGCTCGGCTGGGCTTGTCGTTCCCAGGGCTGTGGGGCAGACCGCTTCAACTGATCGACTGCCAGAACCTGTTCTGCGAAGTCGACAAGTACGCGCGCGTGGCGCATCCCGAGGTAGAGGGTTTGTCGGGACGCACTCGGATCAAACAGACGTTCCGCCGTGACCCGGCGCCGGTTGCGGCCTGGTTCCCGCCAAAGTGGGGCATCAACGCCCGTATCGGTCAGGCGACACCACGAACGTCATCACCCGTCGCGGCCGCCGACCGGCGTCGGCGGCCGGATCAACTGCAGCTACAGCTGGGCTGAACGAAGCGTCCTTCAGATCAGACGCTGGTCGGCGATCCGGTCCAAAGTCTTGTCGAGGTCGGACAGGTGACCTTCGATTTGGGCGTAGCCCGCCACCACGGTCAGGCGGCCGACCTCGAGTCCGGCCTGCTGGGCTACGTAGCGGACCAGCTGCCCCAAGCCGAGGTAGTTCCCGTAGGCGCGTTCGAGGAGGTAGTGGCTGCGGTAGTGCGCGACAGCGTGAACTCGATTGCCTTCTCGCTGGAACGCGACGTTGCTCAAGCAGGGACCGCCGCGGCCGTGGCGACCGCGGGTGGGATGGTGGATGAGGGTCCCGGGATCGGGGATCTCCGACGGCTCTGCCGCGTCCTCGGCGGTGGCTAGGGCGGTCTCGTAGTTGGCGCCGATCACCCGTTCTCCCCGGAGTGCTTTGATCACGGGCGCGAGCTGATCGAAGGGCGCCGGGTGTCTCTCGCTGCCGACCGGGTAAGCGACAAGTCGGCCGAAGTAGGTGCCCCAGGAATTCTTCGGAAACCGTTGGATCACTTCGTAGCTGGCCCGGTACTTGGCGACGAGTTGCTCATGCGTGCGGCACAACGCGGCCAAGCCGGTCGGCATGATCGTGTTGGCGACCGTTTCGACTGTTTGCAGACCAAGGTTGGCGAGGAGTTTGTCCACCTCATGCCGAGTCGCGTCGTCCTCGGCGACGGGGTCTGTGATGGTGACGATGAGGTGAAAAACCTTGTGGCCGGCGACCGCGCGGGTCGCTGTCACGGCCTCGTACCACGCGGCTGACACCGTGTCGGCCTGAATCGGATTGATCATTCCGCGCTCTCCTCCGGTGTGTTGGGCATGGGAGTCTGGTGACGTTCCAGCCAGGTTAGGTCGATCCCGTCGCGTATCGAGACGGGCTCGATGACGATGGACCATCCCGCGGCAGTGGGGTCGTCCGAGCTCAGGTGTAAGGAGTCGGTGAACTCCGGTGTGACGTGCCAGCAGGCGATGTGGGGCTCGTCTAGGAGATCAAGTTGTCCCTCCGCTGCGTCGTCGAGCTCAACTCGTTCCAGGCCGACGATCTCGCCAGCGAGCATCGTGAGGGCCCTGTCCACGGTCGGCGTAGCGACGAGTAAATCGTTCGCGGCGACATAGACATACACCGTAGTGTCTCGCACGTCGGTGTCGAGGACGTGGACCTCTCCATCGGCGACTTGAGCGTATGGGCCCGCCAGCGCGGACCGTACCCGAGCACGGCCTGCCCTCGCCCACGTCGCCGCGGTCGCCGGCGCGAGGAGTTCGAGGTTCACCAGATGGCGGCATACGCCGCGGAACGATGCGCCGAGCAGGGTCGCGAGACGGTAGGCGTCGTAAGCCGACCGCGGCTTGTCCGTGCCCAGGAGCCGGAGGCAGCGCAGGACCGCCGGTCTCGGCATTAGGAACCATGCCGCGAAGGCTTCCGCAGACATTTCTGTGCCGGTCCATGCGCCAGGAGCTTGCGACTCCCACAAATCGAGGTTGAGGTCATTCGCGTCGCCATGGCCCAGATGGTGGTGACCCAGTTCGTGGGCGGCAGTGTGCCGCAGCGTCGGCATCGTCAAGCGCGAGTTGATCAGGATCCCTGGGCCATGCGTGGCCGGGGAGATATAGGTGCCGAAGTGACCGGGCATATCTTGGAGCATCAGGGGGATGTCGGCGCGGCGGATCGCCTCCAGGACGTCGACATAGGTGTCTCGCGGCAGGTCGAAGTCCGCGCGGGCGTGCACCGCGGCGAGCTGCGCGACGCGGTGGGCTTGCCGCCACGTGGCGATCAACTTCGGTCACCATTGCTGGCTTTGTCCTGGGCGAGGAACTCGGCAAACGCTTGCACGGCCTTGCGATTCTCCTCGGTCAGATTCGTCAAGTTGCGCATCAGTGCTGCGATCGCGTGATCGCCAGCTGAGGACGCCCCGTCTTCGTCTAGGAAGTACCCGACCGGCTTGCGGTACAGCCCGGCGAGTTTCTTCAATTCGAGGCTGTCCAGCTTCCGCTCGCCACGTTCGATGTCCGAAATAGCCGATCTGGGTATCCCCGTCCGGTCCGACACGTACTGCTGGGACAGGGTCAGATACTCGCGCACTTCCTTGAGTTTTAGGCCGAGCTTGCGCCAATCGCTCAACTGTGCATCAGCGGACAACTCGTTCACGTCGCTCTCCTCAGGCCGTGGTGTTGCTGGTCGCCAGCGTCACGATCAGTTCCGCGAAGGTGGACACCGACCTCAAGGCGCTTGCGGCCACCGTCGTGTGGGGCACCCGGACCCCGTACCGCTTCTCGAGCTCGACCACGAACTGCACGAGCACCAGTGAGCTGTACGGCATCTCCGCGCCTTCGGCGAGTAACTCCTCACGCAAGATCTCCGGGTCGGAGCCCGTCTCCAGCGCCAGGAGCTCCAGGATCACATCTTCGACTTCGGCCTGTGTCGGTACCACGTGCACCCCCTGCAGTCCGGATGCTCTGTCTTGTCATCCGACAAACTCTGTCGTATTCTCGCACATTGTCGATCCGTCCGACAAGTGCTGTCGGAGAAGCTGACAAGGAGGGGTGAGATGCAACTGTCTGACTATCAGCGGGCCGCCGTTCGGACTGACCAACGACCCGGTGCTGATCTCGAAGCGATCACCATCGGTCTGCTCGGTCTCGCCGGCGAGGCAGGGTCGGTCGCCACGGAGTACAAGAAGCAGCGTCGCGACGGCGCGGCCTACCGTGCGTCCAAGATCCGAATGCGCGAGGAGCTCGGCGACGTCCTCTGGTACGTGGCCGACCTGTGCGAGAAGTTCGGCCTCGACCTGGACGACGTCGCCGTTGCCAACCTTGACAAGGTCAAGGACCGGTGGCGGCCCTCGCCCCACGTCGAACCCTTCGATCGGGCATTTCCCGAGCACGAGCAGTTGCCTCGTCAAGCGCGGATCGAATTCCAGCTGCGGGAGCTGGACGACGGCCGAACTGCCAGCGCGATGGTCTGGAACGGCGCCCCGCTAGGCGATCCCCTCACCGACGCCGCCCGGGTCGAGGACGGGTACCGGTTTCACGACGCCTTCCACCTCGCCTATGCCGCTGTACTCGGCTGGTCACCGGTGATGCGCGCCCTGATGCGCCGCAAGCGCAAGTCCGATCCGGCCACGGACGAAGCCGAAGACGGCGGCCGGGCGGTTGTTGTCGAGGAGGGCATCTCGGCACTGGTGTTCGCCTACGCCTCCGCCCACGACTACTTCGATGGAATCCAGCACATCGACCAGCCGATGCTCGAGACCATCCGCACCCTCGTCGGCGGCCTCGAAGTCAGTGTCCTGCGCTCCGCAGACTGGGAACGAGCGATCCTCACAGGCTTCGAAGTATGGCGGACTCTCAACCAGACACACGGAGGCACGGTGGAACTGGATGCTGACGCCCGTACCCTCTGCGTGGTTTGACCTCAACGCGAATCCAGACTTGCGGATCCGGCGCAGTGGGCCTCCGGCGAGCTGGTCGGTGGCACTGCGTAGCGCCTCGCAGGCCCGCTGCACTGCACGTCGGCCCTGCTACGCGAGCGGCGACATCACGAGCCGTGACCCGGGCGCGCTTGCGCGTCGTGTCGGACCAACGGCGGCGCAATCGCCGAAATCCTCACGTTGCTTGGAGGGGGCATTGGGTAGCGCTCGCCGGCGAGCCGAGCGGAGGCTGCTGGCGTGGTGGCCGCCGTGGGCGTCGACGAATTCCAGGTTTGTCATGTGGTCGCTGGACAGGAAGGCCCCTTCGATCGCACTCGCGTCGCCGTCGCGGGCGATGCGCGTCGACAGCTGCTGACCCAGGTACTGCGCGAGGCTGTTGTGGCGGCCGGTGTCGGCGCCGCCGATCTCGAAGCCCGGCTCGTAGGCGACCTCGGGGTACCTCGTGTGGAGCGCGATGGCCAGCTGGTAGACCGTGGCGTATGGGCGTCCGAGGTGGTGGCCCGGCGGCTCGGGGTCACCTTTCCGCGTTGTGATCGGACGTCGGCAAGTCGTGCGCGACGGCTGTGCCGTTACTCGCGCGGGTGCGGTTAGGGTCCGGCCGAACCCCGACACCGGAACTTCCGGGGCACGACGCTCACGCGGTCGGACTTTCCACGGCCGTGGAGTGAGGCGCGAACGGCGCTTAAGCCGCCTTGCGGCCACTGATTATAACGAAACAGTAACGGGGCGGTCGCGGGGCGGAGGTGACGCACCTATAAGGCTGAGGTCCGGGTTGCCGAGAGGTTCGTGAAACTCCTCGATGGCCACCGCTCTGGCTCCCCACTCCATCGAGGAACCGCTGATGACGTCCGAGGACAACGCGCTCGATTGGGCACCGCGCGATCGCGGCGCTCCGCTGCTGCGGCAGGTCGTGACACCGCTGGCTGCGCCGCCGCTGGGCCGGGCTGCTCTGCGGAAGCTGCTGGAACAGGTCCTGCCGGGCGCGTCTGCGCCGGTGGGGGAGCTGTGGATGGGTGAAGGCGCTGCGCGGCCGATGTCGATTCCGGACCTGGAGCTGCTGTGCGCGCTGGAGGCCGAGGGGTTCGACGGGCTGGTCTGGTCGGAGCTGCAGCAGCGGCTGGCCTCCTACGGGATCGGGATCATCGGCGCGTGGACCGCCAACGAGGAGATCTACCGGCGCAGCCGAGACAAAGGCCGGCCGGTGCCGGTGCCGCAGCCGGCGTTCACCCGCGATGAGCAGATCGCTCTCGTCTACGAGACTGTCGCCGAGGGCATCCGGCTGCTGCGCACGAACGGTATCGAAGAGGGCGGCTGGTGCCCGGATCGTGGTGCCCGGCTCTCGACCTACTTCCTCGGCTCCTGCGTGCTGTGTTTCGCCAACGCCTGCCGCAAGCAGCTGGCCGCCCGCCGCCGGGCCGCTCATGACGTGCTGGTGGGCCGGTTCGACTGGGACGAGAGCAGCGTCCCCTCGGCCGAAGAGGTCGCGTTGGCCAAGATTGACGTCGATGCCGCCTTCGCCGGGACGATGCGCAAGCTGGCCAGGGCGAAGCTGCCCCCGGACGTGGTCCGGCTGATCCTGTACTACCTGATCAACGAGTTTGAGGTGCCCGCCATCGTCGAGCTGATCGCCAGCGAGACGGTCACCTGCACGGCCCGGACCGTGCGCGCCGTCCGCACCGCCTACCGGGCCTACATCAAGCAGCAGCAGCGCGAAGGAGGACACCATGGCTGAGGCTTCCACGACGGTGATGACGCCGGAAAACGCCCGGGCGCTGGTCGACCGCTCCTCGGTGGGCACCCGCGGGGCCCGCCAGCTGGCCGCACGGGTGTCCCCGGATGCGGTGGCCGCGGTGCTGGATCGCGCCAACCGCACCGAACCCGCCCCCGGGCACGGCGGGACGGCCGAGGACAGCGAGCAGTACGTGGCCCTGCACGGGCTGGCCCGCGGCGCCGGCGCGCTGACCTCCGACCGCATCGCGGCCACGGTGGCAGAGGCCGCGGCGGGCAACCCGGCGGCGATCCACGCCCTGCTGGAGGTGATCACCCCGGTGATCGTGCGGTACTGCCGCGCGCGGATGGGCGGACGCGACCTGGCCTACGTGGCCGCGGACGACGTCGCGCAGGAAGTCTGCCTGGCGGTGCTGAAGGCGCTGCCGGCGTACCAGGACCGCGAGGGCTCGTTCCTCTACCTGGTGCACGCCATCGCCGCGAACAAGGTCGCCGACGCCTACCGGGCCGTCGCCCGCGACCGCGCCGACCCGGTCCGCGAAATTCCCGACCAGCCGCTGAGGGCGGCCGAGGAGCCGGAAGCTCGCGCCCTTAACGTCGATCTCGGTGCCCGGCTGGGCCGGCTGATGACCCGCCTACCGCGCGTGCAGCAGGAAATCCTCACCCTGCGTATCGCCGTGGGTCTGTCGGCCAGCGAGACCGCCGAGGCGCTCGGGATCTCGGCCGGGAACGTGCGGGTGACCCAGCACCGCGCCCTGACCCGCCTGCGCGGCATGGTCCACGCGGAGGAGTTCGATCAGGACCTGCGTCGATGACCCCGGGATACCGGGAGAGCGCAGGAAGTAGACCGGTCCCGCCGCCTCGAATGCGTCTCTGGCCGGAGTGCAGGGGCGGCGGGACCACCATCAACGGGTTGAACCCGATTCGGCGGGACGTATCCCGTCACGCAACCGCTCCGACAACTCGAACCGGCCGCGCACTTCATAGTGCCCCCCGGATGGGCTCACCAGCATTAGTAATGTGTGACCTGTACCACATTAAGTGGCGGAGGGAACGTCTCACCTTGTTGTTTGCGCTAGCTACTGGGTAGTCACTAACCGTGTGGACGCGTTGGCGGCATACGTTTTGAAGATCGTCAACCGCTTGTGACGTTTGCCACCCATTAGCGGGCTGGAGATCTTGTTGCGCGGCTGGTGAATACCTGGAGAAACTCGGGTGCAAGCGCGGTTCGTCATGTCGACTTCTGGCCGGAGTGCAGGGGTGGCGGGACGCGGAAATCCATCAACGAAAGAGAATCCCGTTGTCTGACAAGAAAGGCGGCCCGCCGGGCCGCCGCTTGACCCTCCCCAGCTTCATCTCCGCCCTGCCCCAGCCGGGCGGCGCCGGCGAGCCGTCGCCGTGGCGGGATCTGGTTCGGGCGATCCCGTGGCTGCTGATCGTGTTCATCGGGATGGCCGCCCACTGGTCGGTCACCGAGATCACCGGGCTGATCGCCCTGCTGATCGGCTGCGCTGCGCTGCCGCCGGCCGGCGGTGCGGCCGCCGCCTCGCCCCGTGTGGGCTGAGGGCTTCCTCCGGTGGGCGGCGCGGGCCTCGAGTGAGGCCCGCGCCGCCGCGCCGGAGGAGAATTCCCCGTTGACGCTGAGCGAGCTGGTGCGCGCGGTCGAGGGCAACGACCTGGTGCTGCGCCGGATCATGGCGCTCACCTGGAAGCCGGTGGCCTCGAACCTGCGAGGGCTGGGCTGGCCGCCGGATCTGCACGACGACGCGATCCTGGTCGCCTACCACCAGCTGAGCCGCAAGTCCCACACCATCAGCGATCCGACCCAGGTGGTGGCCTGGCTCACCTCGGTGGCCAAGCGGCACATCATGCGCACGGTGAACTCGCACGAGGTCGCCGTCGGGCTGAACGCCGACCTCCAGCGGGTCGCCTGCGGGCCGCTGACCCACGGGCGGTCGGACCTCGGGCTGGACAGCGGGCTGCTGGAGCACCTCGCCGAAGGCCTCACCGACCTCGACCTGGAGATCGTTCAGCACCTGGCCTTGGGGTTCCGGTCCCTCGAGGTGGCCGGCATCCTCGACGTGGCGCCCAGGCAGGTCCTTGAAGTCCGTGAACGTGCAAAGCGCCTGGTCCAGAACACCGAGTGGGATCCGCGCAGCCGGACCGCGGCGATCATCGCGGATCCGCAACCGGCGGCCGAGCAGCACTCGATCGTGGAAAACGCGATCCGGACCTTGCCGCCCCGGCAGCGTGAAGTGCTCAACTACAACGTCTACGGCGGGCTCGCGCCCTGCGACATCGCCCGGCAGCTGGGCATCACGGCCAACAGCGCCCGCGTCAGCCTGCACCAGGCCCGGAGCTCCCTGGCCGACCGGCTGCAGCTGAGCCCGGAGACGATCAAGGACATGCTCGATCTGCTCAGCACGATCGCCGCCTCCGAACCGGACGGGCCCGACGCCTCCGTCGAGACCCACCCGGAGATGATCGTGATCGCCTTCGACGTCGCGCGCCTGCGCCAGCGTTCCAAGCGCCTCCGCGAAGCCGCCCAGGCCCGGCTAGGGGAGATCGTGGCTGATGTCCTGCCCGGCCTGGCCGAGCTCCTCCCGGCCGGGGACGCCGTGCTGGTCCTTCAACCCCTGAACACCTGGGCTCCCGGCTACGTCGCGTCGTTGACCATGCGGATCCAACGGGCCCTGGCGGCCAACAACGCCCGCCACGTCGACCGGCTGAACCTGCGGGTCCTGGTCGACGTCGGCACCGTCAACGGCGGCGGCCGCGCCTTCTCCAGTCAGCTGGTCATCAACCAGCTGCGCCTGATCGAAAGCGAGCCCGTCCGCGACGTCACCAACGCCAGCGCCGCCGCCCTGGCCATGTTCACCTCACCCCGGGTGCACGAGCTCACCATCCGCGCCCCCGGTCACGCACTGCCCGAGAACATGGCCTTCGGCCAGCCGATCATCATCGTCGACAAGAGCTACCAGACCCTAAAGGCCTGGCCGCTTCTGGTGACCGATCATCGAGTTAGATCGGCCTGAAAAATACGGATACATTCACGACACGCAGCTCTCGGACAAGCCTCCCGGGGGGTTCTACGCACGCTGAAGAACGGAACGATGAGCACTCGCCGCATCTATAATGACGCCCCACGCCCGCGCGCCTTGCTGCAGAATCTGCAAGACGACGTCGCGGGACGGATTGAGCCGCTGTTCGCCCACGGCCGTCGGGGCGAGACAGGCGAGCCGGTGTACCTGCTCGAGTACGACATCCTGATCACGGCAAAGACCCTCAGCCGTTCGACGCACCTGCACACGGTCGCTTTTGGTGTCTCTGGCCTAGGCCAGGTAACTGTTTATGACGATCAGAGCCATGGGTACGGAACGGCAACGTATGGAGACAAAACCACGCTGGCTACAGAGCTGTACGTGCCGGACGGAATCACCGGTCAACTCGGTCACCTTGTCCACACCTACCTCGTACCCTACTTCTCCGCTCTGGACACGAAACCCATACTCAGCTGCTCGGTTTCGACTTCAGGTCCACGGTCTCGGTATCTGCACGCCGACAAGTTCTGCACGCCGTTCCTGCTAAGCGGCGACGGCAGGGTGCTGGCCGGTGCGGTCACCTTCGCCGGAGACCGTGGTGGGCGATGCTGGGTGTTGCCCGCGGACTGTCCCGTTCCGGAGACGTGGGTCGCCGCCGCGTTAAAGGAGTTCCATGAGCTGGATCCGGTTGCCGTTCCCGGCTTGCCGAAGTGGTGGGAAACACCGGACTGGGCCACTCCCGCGCAACAACGGGCCCGAGCCGCGGTGACCGATCTCGAAGCCGAGCGGGAGCAGCTGCTCCAGGACCTGGATCAGCGTTTGACCGATGCTCAAGGCGAGGTCGGCCGCGCGGATGCCGGCGCCGCGGCCGGCGCCGGTCGGCTGCTCACCGCCGATGGCGACGACCTCGCCCATGCGGTGCACGCCGCGTTCGAAACATTCGGCTTCGCGGTGCGGGACATGGACCAGGTCAACGCGCAAGGACAGCGCCGTGAAGACCTGCGGGTGACCGATCCCGGCGTCCTGGGTTGGGAAGCAATCGTCGAGGTGAAGAGCTACACCGCCGGAGCGAAGGTCAACGATCTGGCCAAGCTGCTGCGCTGGAAATCCCACTACGTCAAGGACAGCGGACGGGATCCAGATGCGCTTTGGCACGTGGTCAACGCGTTCCGCCAGGTCGACCCGGCTGCACGTCCCATACCGATCCCGGATGAGGAAGACCTGGAAAACCTCGTCGAGGAGAACGGTGTCTTGATCGACACCCGGGCGCTGTTCCGGGCTCAGCGCGATGTCGAGACCGGCATCGCCGATCCGAGCCACATCCGCACGAGCCTGCGCGCCGCCGTGGGCCGCTGGACACAACCAGCCGCCTCCGCCGATCCAGGTAGGTAAATAGCAGCGACTCCTACCGGTACCAGGGCCGCGCCAATCTCGGGCGGTTTGAACCGCCCTGACCAGGGCGAGAGTCTGCCGCTCAACGAGCTCACCGGCGCACCGGCGCACCGGTCGATCATGACCGAGCGAGCTGCTCAACACCGATCTGCCTGGCTCGCCAGATAACGTCGGCTACAGCGTCCCGCTGGTCGGCGTCCCGGCGAGCCGATCACCGTGATGATCGAGGGTCAATCGAGCCTGGGCCGCCGGTACGAGGGGGTGGCCGGCGGTCTTTCGTCGAGTTGGTTCAGCCAGCATTCGCTGAGCCGATTGGTGGCGGCGATCAAGTCGTCTTTTGTCGTGGTTCACGTTGGTGCACAATGGACCAGGATCGCGGCCAGTGCGTCTCCGATGGGGCTCCGCTGCTTGAGTAGTGCCTGACACTGTGCGACACTAGACGACACTGAAAATCGGTGAAGATGTCGGCTGGCCTGCATTTATCGGCAGAGTCTGACACTTAGCGACACTCGCCGACATTCATTTCCCGTAGACTTTTAATCCGTAGGTTCTGGGTTCGAGCCCCAGGCGGCCCACTCAAAGCTCAGGTCACCGGCATGCCGGTGACCTCACCGGTCCAGCGCCACCACCTTGGCGTCGGCCTCGGTGTTCCGCCGGGTCTTCGCCCACCCGTTCTGCCCCCGGACCAGCCGGAACACCGCTCGCCACACGGTGATGTAGAACGTGTAGATGTAGCACGCGTACCCCAGCCCGTACGCGATTCCGCGCAGCGGCCCGGACCGCGGCTCGCAGTGCTTGCGGTAAACCGGTCCCCAGATCAGGAACGGCAGCAACCCCGCGATCCCGTACATCAGCAGGTACTTCCACGCCCCACCCGTGAACCACGCCCACACCGCCGCCGGTTCGGTGACCGCGTGGATCGTAAGGAGCACCAACGGGATCGGGTACACCACGCTGCCCAGCAGCTGCATCCACGGCTGGGCCAGGTAGTAGAGCATCTCCGCCGCGCCGAACGTCGTCAGGTGCGGGGACTTCCAGATCCTGCGGGCGTACCGCGCGCACTGCATCGTGCCCTGGCTCCAGCGGGTTCGCTGCGCCAGGAACCGCCGCATGCTGTACAGGCCCTCCTGGTCGACGTGCGTGTCGACGCTGAAGCCCGTCTTCCAGCCCTCCGTCAGCAGGTGGACTCCGAGCTCGAAGTCCTCGAGCAGCGAACCGCGCCAGGGGCGGCGGTGGGGGCCGGCGATCGAATCGAGCGCGGACAGCCTGGTGAACTGGCCGTTGCCGCCCATGGCGATCGTTCCCGTGTGGCCGCGGGACATCTGGATCGCCGCGATCGCCGTGCGGAATTCCAGGTCCTGCATGCGCACCAGCGCGCGGCCGAACCTGCGGCGGATCTTGTTGCCCGCCCCGGGTGCCGTGCCGCGGTTGCCCATCCGGACGTCGATCTGCACCGCGCCGACCGACGGGTCGCCGAAGAGGTGCGGCGCCGTGCAGACGTACAGGCAGTTCCACGCCGGCCTGCCGTCCGCGTCGACCACCACGACGATCGTGTTCGTGCCGTCGTCGTGCCCGCCGGCCCACGCGCGCAGGGCCCGGTAAGCCGCGTTGAGGGCGTCGCTTTTACCCGTCCGGGCGTGGGGACGGCGGCGGGCGACGATGTGCAGTTGCGGGTCCTGAAGCCGGCGGGCGACGTCGAGCGTGCGGTCGTCGGAATGGTCGTCGATCACCCAGACATGGGCGGCCCGGAAGCGCGTCCGCAGGTATCGGATCGTGTCGCCGATGACTTGTTCCTCGTCGCGGCACGGCACGAAGAAATGCCACCGAAACAGCGTCGGATCGCCAGGCCAGGTGGGCCGGTGCCGCAGGTACGGCACGATGATCGCGCAGACGTAGAGAACGAACGCCGCGCTCATGACAATCGCGAACGCCTGCGCGAAGCTCAGCAATAACGACAGGCTCATTACGTCGCTCCGGGACGGAAGAAACAGCGTGCTGGGCGGACGATAACGGGGTTGCGCTGCGCAGTTCCGGGCGGGGTTGATCACTCGTCCGGGCGTCCGTTGTTCGGGGCAGCACGCGGCCGGCTCGGTGATCACCCCGCGTCAGTAACCTTGGTGGACGGCTCAAACCCCACCATCAGGTGTAGTCTCGGCATCCCGTTTGCGCGTTATGTCACGCCGCGGATACTGTCATGATCAATTCATTCGCGGTTCCGCGCGTCGGTGAGCGTCGCGCGACGCGGTCATGCCAAAAAACGGAGAAAAATCGTGTATCGACCTGGAATCGGCGGTGTCGTCGGGGGCGGCGGGCTGCTGGCGACGACCGGCGCGAATCTGACGTGGTGGATTGTCTTCGGGGTCGTGAGTCTCGTTCTGGGTGTCGTGCTCGTCCGGTCCGCCCGGCGCCGCGCGCGGGCCGCCGGCTGACGTTCCCCCACCAGTTCCGCGAAGAACACGAACAGGAGAACAGGTAATGCACCCTTGGGCCAAGCGCGGGCTGCAGTCCGCGATGTTGGCCGGCGGTCTGATGATGCTGGGTACCGGCATCGCTTCCGCCGAAGAGCAGGTCAACCCCGACCTCGCTCCGTCGCCGCTGGACGGTGGCGCGTCCGTGCCGATCCAGATCCGCAAGATCAACCTCGGCACGCCCGCCGGTGAGACGCCGCTGCCGCTCGACACCGACGCCGACATCACCACCGGCACGGTGCTCCACGACTCGAGCAAGCCGCTCGCCGGCGCTCTGCTGGGCAACGTCGTCAAGCCCGACGTGTCGGCTCCGGTCCAGGTCACCGGCTGGGCGGTCGGCGCGGGCGGCGACTCCCACGTCGTCAACGACTCGCAGCAGTTCCACCAGCAGGGCGGCCCGATCACCACCACGGGTGAAGGACGTCCGCTCGGCGGCAACGTCGTCACCGCGCCGGTGACGGCGCCGATCGGGGTCAACAACCTGGCGTTCGGCACGCTGTCCGACGCGACGGTCGACGGCTTCGCCAACCAGGACAGCGTGGTGGGCGGCCCGGTCACCACCAACGGCGACAACGGCGTCATCTCCGGCACCATCGCCGCGGTCCAGGGCGCGCTGCCGATCGGCGTCAACAACACCGCCGCCGGCTGGGGCGGCACCGGCACGGTCAACACCACCACGAGCCAGGGCGCGCACTCGCCAGGCCAGCTGACCACCAGTGGCAACGACGGCGTCGCGTCCGGCACCGTCGCCGGCGTGCCGGTCGCGGTGGCGCCGCAGGTCGACGGGACCGCGGCCGGCTGGGGTGGCACGGGCACCGCGAACACCGTCAACACGGTGCTCGCCGAGGCCGGCACGACCGAATCGGCCGCGCGGGGCGGCGAAGGCCGTGGACCGTACGCGACGACGGCCGGTCAGGGTTCGCTGGCCGGCGGCACCGCGCTCGCTCCCGAGGTCGCGGGCCCGGTCGCGGTGAACGGCACCTCGGGTGCCTGGGGCGGCCTCACCCACACCGACTCCGTGAACAACCTCGACGCGAACACCGGCGGCGGCATCGTCACCGACGGCGTCAAGTCCGTCGCCGGCGGCACCGGCGCCGAGGCCCCGGTGGCCCTGCCGGTCACCGTGCTCGGCACCGCGGGCGCGTGGGGCGGCGACGCCTTCGCGAACTCCGAGAACAACGTCGGCTCGGTCGCGGGCGGCGAAATCCTCACCGCCGGCACCGAAGCGCTGGCCGCCGGCAGCGTCGTCCACCCGCAGGTGGCCGGCCCCGCCGAGGTCGACTGCACGACCGGCCCGTGGGGTGGGATCACCGGCACCACCTGCACGAACGACTACTCCGTGCAGTCCGGCGGCGGCGACGTGACCGACGGCACCAAGTCGGTCGCGAGCGGCACCGTCGCCGACGCGCCGGTCGCGCTGCCGGTGACCGGCAACCACAACTCCGCCGCGTGGGGCGGCCTGTCCGACGCGATGGGCGCCAGCTTCGTCGACTCGACGGCCGGCGGTGACGTCTACAGCGGCGGCGCGGGTTCGCTCGCCGGCGGGACGATCGCGCACCCGCAGGTCGCGGAGCCCGTCGTGGCCTCCTGCAACACCGGCGCGTGGGGCGGCGTCACCTCCACGCACTGCACGCACGAGAACACCGCGCACGCCGGCGGCGGCCAGGCGACCACCGGCGACAGCTCGATCCTCGGCGGCACCGTCGCCGACGCGCCGGCGACGCTCCCGGCCCAGGTCTGCGGCACCGCGGGCGACTGGGGCGGCATCTCCACCGCCGAGTGCTACACCACGGTCGACTCCGTGGTCGGCGGCAACACCTACGACCACGGCGACAACTCCGTGGGTGGCGGCAACATCGTCGGCCCGTCGCTGGCCGGCGACGCCGACGTCATCTGCAACGCCGGCGCGTGGGGCGGCATCCCGACGTCGTCCTGCTCCAACGCCGAGAACGTGGTCGCGGGCGGCTTCCAGGGCACCTCGGGCAACAACTCCGTCGCGGCGGGCAACCTCGTCGACGCGCCGCTGGCGACGCCGGTCGAGGTGCTCAACGGCGCCTACGCGTGGGGCGGCATCCCGACCTCGACGATGACCGAGCACAAGTGCCTGACCTCGGGCGGGGACAACAACACCGACGACGACGGCGGTGTGGTCTCCAGCAACATCGTCTCCGCGCCGGAAGCCATCGGCGCCCAGGTGATGAACATCGCCGGGGCGTGGGGCGGCAACCCGACCAGCCACGGCGACTTCATCACCCACGTGCACGCGGGTGGCGCCGACTCGGCGACCGGCAAGGGCGGCGCCGTCGCCGGCAACATCGTCGACCAGGCCAGCTCGCTTCCGGTGCAGGTCAACACGATCGGTGCCACGTGGGGCGGCCAGGCCGAGGCGACCGGCACCAACATCACGGCCTTCAACTCCGGCGGGCCCAACTACGCCGACGGCGACAAGGGCGCGGTGGCCGGCAACGTCGTCGAGGCGCCGATCGGTGGCGCTGGCCAGGTCAGCAGCTGGGCAGTGTCCTGGATCGGTGGCGCGGTCACCGACGCGGACAACGACATCAGCTCGCACGCCGGTGGCACCACGTACACGTCCGGTGTGGACGGTGCGATCGCCGGTGACGCCGTCGCGGCGCCGATCCAGCCGCTGGTCCAGGCGACCGGTCAGTCGATCTCGCTGATGTCCGCCACGGCCGACCACACCGAGAACGCCTACGACCTCGTCTCCGGCGGCCCGATCGTCACCGACGGCACGGGCGGCGCGCTCTCGGGCGACATCGTCTCGGCCGACCCCCAGGCGATGCCGCAGGTCTACGGCCTGGGCGTCGCCGCGCTCGGGTCCGCGACGAACGACGTCCAGAACGACGTGACGGCGACCGACGGCGGCGACGAGACCACGGCCGGCGCCGGCGCGCTCAGCGGCGCTCTGCTCGACGTGCCGGTCGCGGTCGACCCGGCAGCGTTCCGCTGGGGCGTCGGCGCGCTGTCGACCGTGAACAACCACGTCGACAGCACGGTGGACAGCCAGGTCAGCGGCACGCCGACGGCGAAGCCGGCGGTGCAGCTCCCGGTCGGCGTGGTGCCGCAGGTGAAGAACGTGACGATCCCGGTCCTGGCGGAGGTGCTCAACACGGGCACCGACACGACCGACGTCGTGGTCGGGCGGACCGAGGCCGCGCACATCCCGGTGGAGCTCGACCTGACCGGTGCGCTCGGTGGGGTGTCGCCACTGGCTCGTGACGACGTCTCGGCGCGGGCCGACACGCCGGGGCTCGGCGCGGACGGCGTCGAAAGCGCGCTTGGCCTGCTCGGGTACGGGCCGGCAGACGCGCTCGGCAAGGCGACCGGTGCCCTGGGCTCGGTGTCGGGCCGGACGGTCGGCGGTCTGCCGGGCGCCGTGGCCGGTGCCGCCGGGCGCGAGGCGCGCAGTGACAGCCCGTCTGTGCCGACCGTGCCCGTTGTGACCGGTTTCGCCGGCAGCAGCCTGCTGGGGATTGAGCTGCCGGGTGTGTCGACCCGGCCGTGATCGGTTGAGCGGTAATCGGGGCCCTGGAGCGATCCGCTCCAGGGCCCCTTCGCCGTTAGGGTGGCGGGCATGGACGCGACCAGGTGGCTCATCGTTGTCCGGCACGCGAAGTCGGACTGGTCGGAGGGCCTGCCCGACCACGAGCGGCCGCTGGCGCCGCGCGGTCTCCGTGACGCGCCCCGGCTCGGCCGGTGGCTCGCGGCGGAGGGGCACGTGCCCGATCTGGTCGTCTGCTCCACCGCGCGTCGCACCCGGGAAACGTGGTTGCGCGTGAGCGACGAACTTCCGGCGCCGCCGCCCGTCGAGTACGACGACGATCTGTACGGCGCCGACGTTCCCGAGTTCCTGGCCGCGGCCCGCCGGACGCCGCCCGGCGTCACCGCGCTCGCGCTCGTCGGGCACGAGCCCGGGGTCAGCGACGTGACCCTGCACCTCGCCGGGCACGGGGACGAGACCGTGCCGGTCCAGACCAAGTTCCCCACCGGTGCCGCGGCCGTGCTGGCGACCACGGATCCCTGGGACGCGCTGCGCACCGCGCGGCTCATCGCCTTCTTCCGGCCTCGGGACTTCGCCGGCTGACGGTCCGTCGGCCCGGTGGTTTGGACCAAGCATTGCTTCATTCATGTTCACATGCGTACGCTCCATTCACTCACAGGTTTGGTGTTCATATTTGTGAATGGAGCGGACATGGTTTCCCGCCACACCGTCGTGGCCGCGCTCGCTGCGCTCGGCCTCGTCGCTTCCGTTGCCGCGCCGGCCGAAGCCGCGTCGCGCCCCATCGGCTGCACTGTCCCGGTCATCGGGCCGGTGTGCGCACCCGCAACCGCCGTCCTCGACGGCAAGGAGCTGCTACGCACGAAGCTCGCCGCACTCGTCGGCGAAAAGACGTCCCGCACCGCGCTGAACAACCTGCTCGCTGCCGCGAAAACCGACCTCACGGAGGGGCCGTGGAGCGTCACGTCGAAGAAACAGGTCCCGCCGAGCGGGGACAAGCACGACTACCTCAGCCTGGCGCCCTACTGGTGGCCGACGACGCAGCCGACCGCCGAGAACCCTTGGGGCTGCCCGTTCGTGCAGCGCGACGGCCAGCGCAACCCGATCGTCGACGAGATCACCGACCACGCCTACCGAGGCAAGGCGTTCGCCGCGATCTACCGGCTCGCGCTCGCCTGGTACTACACCGGGGACGCGCGGTACGCCCGACGTGCGGCGCTCGACCTGCGCACGTGGTTCCTCGACGCGGCGACGAAGATGAACCCGAACATGAACTTCGCCCAGGGCATTCCGTGCAAGGTGGACGGCCGCGGCATCGGCATCATCGAGTTCGCGTACACGCTGAGCCAGGTCGTCGACGCCACCGCGATCCTGGCGACCGGCGCTCCCGGCTGGTCGAAGACCGACCAGGCCGGCATGACCGGCTGGTACACGCAGTTCCTGGACTGGCTGCGCACCAGCAGGAACGGGACCGACGAGGCCAAGGCCCAGAACAACCACGGCAGCTTCTACGACATGCTCGTCGCGGCGCTCGCCCTCGGCACGGGACAGCGGGACCTGGCCGCGGCCATCGCCCGGGACGCCGGGCCGATGCGGATCGCGTCGCAGATCCAGGCCGGCGGGCTGCAGCCGCAGGAGACGAGCCGGACGCGCAGCTGGCACTACTCGGCGTTCAACCTGGTCGCGCTGACCCGGCTCGCACAGATCGGCAAGCACGTCGGCGTCGACCTGTGGCGCTACACGGCGCCGAGCGGCGCGACGCTGTTCGCCGCCGTCGACTTCCTGATCCCGGGAGCCACGCAGGGGCAGCCGGCGTGGCCGTACCCCGAGCTGGACTTCCGGCCGTACGCGGCGCTGGACGTCCTGCACGCGGCGGCCGACGCGGGTGACGCACCGGCTCGCTCGGCTTTGCCACGGGTGCCCGTGGAGCCGGGCGGCGACCTCTACCCGGTGCGGCCGGCGGCGGAACAGCTCGACGACATTTCGACGTCCTGACGGCGAGAAAGGGCCCGGCAATTCGAGGCCGGGCCCTTTCTCGGCGGAATCAGACGCCCGCCACCTGCGAAATCCAGCCGCGATAACGCGTGATGTTGGTATAGGCAGTGTTGTTCGCGCGGTCACTGGTCGACGCGACGCCGACCTGGCGGCCGGAAGCGAACATCGGGCCGCCCGAGTCGCCGCCGGCGGTGATGCCGTTGACGCGGTTCGCACACACGGCGACGCCGCCGGTGTAGTCGCTGCAGCCGATCGAGTTCACCCGCACGGTCGCGACCTTGAGGTAGCGTGACTGGCAGTTGATCTCGGAGCCGCACTGGCTGGTGGCACCCCAGCCGTAAACCGAGACGTTCTGGCCGACCGAGACGTCACCGACGCTGCCGAGCGGCGAGTAGGTGGCGTTCACCGAGGTGGTGAGCCGGACGATCGCCAGGTCGGCGGAGCCGGGGTACCGCGTTATGGTGGAGCCGGTGGCCGTCGTCCCGCCGCTCGACTGGTCGAGGCTGCCGATGCGGAACGTGTAGGTGCCGGAGCTGCTGACGCAGTGCTTGGCGGTCAGGATGTACTGCGGGGCGATGATCGTCGCGGTGCAGTTCTGCTGGCCGTTGACGAACAGCCGGGCCGCCCAGGGGCCGCTGGTGGCGGTGCTGCCGCCGATGATCGACGGCTGGGCCTGCGGGGTGCTGTCGGCGGCCGCCGGACCGCCGAGGCCGACGACGGCCAGTGCGGTGCTCGCGGCCAGCAGGACGAACTTGCCGAATTTCACGCTCACTCCTTTCCACGCGGGGGAGAACCGCGTGGGGGAAAAGCCGGTGGGGACCGAACTCGAAGATTGTCCGAGTTTTCGGCGAATGTCCGGAACCGACGAAAGTCGCCGGTCGAATCCGTATTTATTTCCCGGAGTGGGCTACGTGCAGTTCCCGTACTGTTCCGCGCTCTTGGGCAGTGGCGGTCGCTGTCCGGGAGGGCGGCGGTGAGGTGCGTGCCGGCCGTGGGGGGAAGTCAGGCGGCGATCTTCACCGGGGCGGTCTTCCGCAGCCAGTACAGCCCGACGACCGGCAGGACCAGCGGGATGAAGAGGTAGCCCTCGCCGTAGACGGACCAGACGGTCGGGTGCCGGAATGCGTCTGCGTCGACGAGGCTCAGCGTGCCGATCGTCAGCACGCCCAGCAGCTCGATCGAGCAGGCGACGAGGGCCACGCGCCACCAGCCGTCACCGCGCCGGGCCAGCGCGATCGTCGCGACGATGTAGACGGCCGCGGCGAACGCCGAGAGCAGGTAGGCGAGCGGGGCTTCGTGGAACTTCGTGCCGATCTGGACGCCGGCCCGCGACGTCGCGGCCAGCGCGAAGATCGCGTACACGGCGACGAGCACCCGTCCGGGGCCGCTGGCCGTCCTACGCTGTTGCTCCACTCCACACCTCGTTCAGTCGCAGCACCATCACCGGGACGGCCAGGCAGGCAATGCCGAGCACGGCGGTGCTCGACCGGCTCCGTTCGGCCAGCGCCCAGGCGGCGCCGACGGGCAGCACGACCAGGCAGCCGATCAGGTAGGCCAGGTAGGTCGCCAGGCTGCCGGGCCGGTCACCGCCGGCGAGCAGCACGATCCCGATCACCAGCTGAACGACCAGCAGCAGTTCGAGGACCGCGATCGCGATGAGGAGCGGGTTGTCCGGAAGCCGGTTCCGAGCCGACTGGACGAAGCTCCAGAGCGCGACGAGCGTGGCAGCCACGGCGACCGTCACGGCGAATCCGAAGATCACCCGTTCCTCCTTCCGGTCCGCCGCTCGTCAACTTACTCCGTGGTACCGACGGGCCCGTCGGCCGAGGTGTCGCGGGCGTGGCGCGGACCACCACGGTCATCCCGCGTTCTCGGCGCGCCGGACGTGAACGGGTCCTATCGCGAAAATTGGTCACGGGCTGCGCTTGATGGCATTCTGCCAATTCGGTGGAATATCCGGCGCGGTTCCCTGGTCGACCTGCGGAAATGCTGGAAAGGCCTTCACGTTACACCACCATGGTGTGGTGATCGGACTGGACAAAATCACCCTGGGTTCGACTACCGGTCGGTAGACGCACTTTTTGCCTACCTCGGATAGCCCAGTTGAACCGCCGGGTTGGCGGATTGGCCCAGGGCTGTTCGGCATGGGGGAATATCCTCGTCCCAGGACCGTGGTGTCCAGGGGATCGCACGGAGGGGTATCTCGATGGACCTGCGCTACGAAGCATTTTGCTTCGCCGACCCGTTGTTCTACGACGAACAACAGGAAAACGGCGCGCCGGCCGAGAATCTTGCGGCGACGCTCCCGGCGCCGGACATCGGCTGGGTGACCACCGACCGTGGCGTGTGGCGCACGAGGCAGCCCGAAGGTCAGGTTCTTCCCGCTCAGGGCTGGAAGATCCATGTCTCCGCTGGCCTGGACAACGCGAGCCGGGTTCTCGCGCAGGTGTACGAGTGCTGTGCCGGGTATGCGGTCGGCTACAGGCACCTCCGCTCGAGGCTGACTTTGCTCGCGCGAAATTCGAAATACGCCTCCGGCGACTGTGGGGTCGAGCTGGCCACCATTTACCCGGTCGACCACAACGAACTCGAGCGAGTACTCACCGACCTGTCAACGCGGCTGGAGGGCGAGCACGGCCCCAGCATTCCAGGGGGCCTGCGGTACGGCGACGGTCCCCTCTACGTGCGTTACGGCGGATTTGTCGACCAGTGGGTCGAACACAACGGCAACCGCGTCCCGGCGGTCCGCAAGCCGGACGGTCGGCTGGTCCCCGAGAAGCGCGAACCGACGTTCTCCGTGCCCGACTGGGTCAAGGTCCCGGCCTGTTTACGAAGCATCCCCGCGCGCATCGGAAGTATCCCGGCCCGGCTCCCCTACCGGATAGTGCGGCCACTGCACATCTCGAACGGCGGTGGCAGCTACCTTGCCGACCCCACGACGGGCGGCGACCAGGTCGTCCTCAAGGAGGCCCGCGCGCACGCGGGTCTCGACGAGGCGCGGATCGACGCCGTCGAACGGCTACGCCGGGAGCACGAGATGCTCGGCCGGCTTGCCGGCATCCCGGGTGTGCCGCGGGTCGTCGAGCAGTTCACCGTCTCGGAGCGACACTACCTCGCCACGGAGTATTTGCCGGGTATCTCACTGGCCAGCTGGCTGACCGGCAACTACCCGTTGACCAGCAGCAACGTGGCGCCTGCCGACCTCGCCGCCTACGTACGGCGCGCGCTGGACATCATCGCGCGAGTGGAGAAGACCCTCGCGGAAGTCCACGCCCGCGGCATCGTCTTGGGTGAGCTGCACCCGCAGAACATCTTGATCGACGAAGACCACCAGGACCGCATCTCCCTGACCGACTTCGGGACGGCCTCAGACGCTGAGTCCGGCAGCCGCCCCGCCCCGGGCACACCCGGCTTCCGCGCCCCGGCCGACCGCAGCGGATTCGAGGTCGACGAGCATGCGCTCGCAGCGTTGCGGCTGTGGGTGTTCCTGCCGCTGTCGCCCCTGGCGGAGCTCGCCCCGGCGAAGCTGCGCCGTATCGCCGACTTCGCCGAACGCCGGTTCGCGCTGCCCGAGGGGTACGCCGACGCCATAGTCGCGGTGCTGGCTCCGCGTGGTGCCCACGCGGAGCCGGTGCCGGTCCACACCGAGCTCGACCACGGCAAACCGGACTGGCCGCTGGTTCGCAAGCAGATCGCCGAGGCGATCCTGGCCAGCGCCACACCCTCCCGCCAGGACCGGCTGTTCCCCGGCGACATCGAGCAGTTCCGCGTCGGCAGTGCCTGTTTCGGTGTCGGTGCCGCCGGCGTGCTGCACGCCCTCGACCTCGCTGGCGCCGGTCGCTTTCCCGAGCACGAACGGTGGCTGGTCGAAGCGGTCCGTCGTGAGCCGCCGTCCAGCCCGGGTTTCTACGACGGCAGCTCCGGCATCGCCTACGTTCTGGAGAACTTCGGCTACCACGACCAAGCCGGCAAGCTGTTGGCGTCGTCCGCGCGGCTCGTCGAACAGACGACCGACCACTCCCTGGAGAGCGGCCTGGCCGGCATCGGGCTGACCATGCTGCACTTCGCGACGGTCCGCCAGGACAACGAGTTCGGCCGCCAGGCGCTGGCCACGGCCGTCCGGCTGGCCGAGGCGCTCGAGACCGCGGCGCCGCCGGGGAACTCCGCTCGGGCGGGCCTGTTGTCCGGCTGGGCCGGGCCGGCGCTGCTGTTCATCCGGCTCTTCGAACGCACCGGTGAGCCGGCCTGGCTCTCGTTCGCCGACCAGGCGCTGTGCCGTGACCTCGAAGAATGCATCGAGGCCGGTGACGGTTCGCTGCATGTCCGCGACGGCGCAGCCCGCACACTGCCCTACGTCGGTGTCGGCAGCGCCGGGATTCTCCTGGCCGCCGAGCAGTTGGTGCGGCACCGTCCGGACGCAGAGGCCGGTGACAGCCTTCCCGCTTTACGCGAGGCGTGCCTCGGCGAGTTCGTCGTCCACCCGGGCCTGCTCAACGGCCGGTGCGGGCTGGCTGTCGCGCTGGCGGCGCACCAGGACGCGGAGCAGCCGAGCCATGTTGCGGCGATCGACCGGCACCTGGAGTGGCTGGCTTGGTACGCGGTGCCGTACAAGGGCGGCCTCGCGTTCCCAGGCGACCGGTTGCTGCGCCTCTCGATGGACGTCAAGACCGGCGGTGCGGGGGTCCTCCTTTCTCTCGCTTCGCTCTTTGACGGCAAGGAAGTTTTGCCCTTCCTGGGTGGCACGCCGTGTTCTCCGGCTACCGGTCGTTGAGCGGAAGCGCCACGACCGCCGGGACCGGTGATGGGGCACGCTCGCCGTCCCCGGCCGGTGCCGCGACGGCCGGGGCAGGCCGCCCGCCGCCCATTGTCGGGAGGCGGCTGCCTGCGGTCGTGATGCGGGCCACCGGCGGGGCGCCTTCCGGCGACGGCCCGCACCACTACCAGGCCATCTACGGGTGGGTCTCAGTCGTCGGCGGGACGCCTTCCGGCGACGGCTCCGCGATCTCCACCAGGCCACATAAAAGCAGTGGCGCGTCCGCCCGCGGGGCGTCTGCCGGGAGCGGACGCGCGACCACCACCACTGTGGTCCACTTCTGTGTTTGGGTGCCTCGACCGTCGCAGGGACGCCTGCCGGCGACGGGTCCGGGACCACTCTCGAGCCGTCGGCTCACCACTCTGTCGCCGCAACCGGATCGACGCCTAGGCCGCCATCCGTGTTACTAGCCGATCCGGTAAGAAACAGCTCGTCCACTGTGGACCGATCTCATGTGCTTTCCAGCTTATCGCCGTCGAGCGGGTGGGGAACCCCCTGCAGGAAATCTGTGGACAACTCGCCGGTGTCCGGGCCGCCTGTGGACAACTCGGGCCGATCGGCCGGTTCTGTCGGCGCTGTGGTGCATGATCGAACGCGGGAGAAGAGCAGGCCGGAATCGACACTGTCGGACAAGGAGGTGAAACGGCGGCGGTGCACGTCATCCGGGCTGCAGTGCCTCCAGTGCCTCGCGCAGCTTGCCGGAGACCGGTGTCGGCCGGCGGGACTCGCGGTCGACGAAGACGTGCACGAAGTGCCCCTCCGCGACCAGGGACTCGTCGACCGAATACATCCCGATCTCGTAGCGGACGCTGGACTTCCCGAGGTGCGCGACCCGCAACCCGACCCTGAGCGAACCAGGAAAGGACACCGATGCGTGATATCCGCAGTGCGACTCGACGCACAGCCCGATCACCGCCCCGGCTTCGATGTCGAGGCCGCCCTGTTCGATGAGCCACGTGTTGATCACGGTGTCCATCAGCGCGTAGTGGACGACGTTGTTCACGTGCCCGTAGACGTCGTTGTCCTTCCAGCGCAACGGGACCGTCTGCCAGTGCGGGTAGTCGCTCACCGCAGCGACACCGACTCGCGCAGGATGTCCGACAGGTCGTCCGCGGAGGCCTCGCGGGGTGCGGTGGCCAGCAGGCGCTGCTGCTTGAGCGTTCCCTCGACTAGGGAGTCCACATCGGACTCCGCGTAGCCGACGGCACCGATGCCGTCCGGGATGCCGATCTGCCGCATCAGGTCGATCAGCACCGCGGGCAGGTGGTCGGCGAAGTCGCCGGGCCACTCGAAGTCGGGTGCCAACAGGCGTGCGACGCGCAGGTGGCGGTCCGGTGCCGCGTCGAAGGTGAAGCGGAACGCGGCGGGCGCGGTCAGCGAAACGGCCATGCCGTGCGGGACCATGGGTTCTTCGCCCGGGTAGCCGTCCGGGTGGAAATCCCTGACCTGACCTGCGATCGGGTAGGCGTTCGCGTGCGGGATGTGCACGCCGGCGTTGCCGAAGCCGAGCCCGGCGAACGTCGCGGCCAAGGCCATGGCTTCGCGGGCCTTGAGGTCCGAACCGTCGCGCACAGCTGCCGGGAGGGCCCACGACAGCAGCCGCAGGGACTGCTCGGCGAACATGTCGGCCAGCGGGTTCGAGCCGCAGTACGGCACGCGCTGCTCCGGGCGCTTGCGCTCGAAGTCGGTGTACGGCTTGGCCGTGTAGCTCTCCGCGGCGTGGCAGAGGATGTCCATGCCGCTGGCGGCCGTCACTCCGGGCGGCTGGCTGACGGTGAGCCGTGGGTCGACGACCGCCAGGGTCGGGCGCAGCCGCAGGTGGCTGATTCCGCTCTTGACGCGCAGCGACAACACGTCCAGGACGCAGACTGTGGTGCTCTCCGAACCCGTACCGGTGGTGGTGGGTACCGCGACCAGCGGCTTGAGCGGCTGGGCCGGCGCGCGGCCGCCGCCGACGGGTGCGTTGACGTAGTCCATCAGGTCGCCGTCGTTGCTCGTCAGGAGGTTCGCCGCCTTGGCGGTGTCGATGGCGGACCCGCCGCCGACGGCGACGAAGGCGTCGTACGGACCCGTTCCGCGCGCGAAGTCAACCGCCTTCTGCATGCTGACATCGGTGGGTTCGACGTGTACGCCGTCGAAGATCTCGGTCTCGATGCCGTAGCCCGCGATGCCGTCGGCGATGCGGCGGGGCCAGCCGGTCGCGGCCACCTGAGGATCCGTCACGACGAGCACGCGGTGCGCGCCGTACTGGGTCAGGTCGTAGCCGATCTCGTCGCTGGCGCCGGTGCCGTACTTCAACGCCGGTGCGCCATAAGTAAAAACAGTTTCATGTTCGGTCGCGGCCAAGTCGGTGGTCCTCGCTCCCTTGATCGGCTGGCAGTCGGTCAAAGCGGACATTCGGCCTATCCTTGTCCGGTTTCGGTGAAGATCACTTGACTGCACTGAACGGTGCCCGCCTAAGCTCTCCTCATTAGATACCAACTGGGAGCGACCGTCGCCCAGACGGCCGTGCGGATCCTGACCGAGGCGCGTGTCCGCCGCGTGTACGCGGTGGTCGGTGAGTCCTTCCTGGAACTGCTCGACGCCCTGCAGCGGGAGCGGGAGATCACGCTGGTCTCGGCGCGCCACGACGCGGGCGCGGCGTTCATGGCGGAGGCCGAAGGGAAGCTCACCGAACGTCCCGCCGTGCTGCTCGCCAGCCGGGGGCCGAGTGCGGCGAGCCTGGCCATCGGCGTCCAAACGGCGTACCAGGACGAGACGCCGATGGTCGTGCTGCTGGAGACGCCGGCGACCGAGCCGGTGCCGTCGTCGTCGGGGGAGCTGCCGACGTCGGACCTGACGGCCATGTTCGAGTCGATCGCCAAGTCGACTGTGCGGGTGACCGACCCGGACGGGTTGCCGGGGCTGCTCGCGCACGCGCTGACGACGTCGCAGGAAGGACGGCCGGGGCCGGTCGTGCTCGGCGTGCCCTGCGACATCTGGGGGATGCCCTACGACGCGGCGAAGCCGATGGCGCGGGTGCGGCCGCCGGCGTCCGGAACACTGGGCCGTTCGGCTGACGCCGTGGCGCAGCTGGTGGACGAGGCGAAGTACCCGGTGGTCATCGTCGGCGGACGGGCGCGGTCGGCGCGGGACGAGCTGATCGCCGTTGCCGATGAGCTCGCGCTGCCCGTCTACAACGCCTTCCGGCGGCAGGACGCCTTCCCGGAAAACCATGCTCGGTACGCCGGCCACCTGGGTCTCGGCATCCCGGCCCGGCAGCTGGACGCGCTCGAGCGCGCGGACCTGGTGCTCGCGCTCGGCACCCAGCTCGACGAGGTGACCACCCAGGCCTACCGCTACCCGACCGCGCAGCAGACGCTGGTGATGGTCGGCACCGGCATCGACGTCAGCCCGAAGCGGCGGGGACTCACCTTCCGCGTCGACTCCGAGGTCGAGCCGTTCCTGCGGGAGCTGCGGGAGGTGGCGTCGCCGCGGACGCGGCGGGCTTCGGCGGCGAACGCAGCCGTCCACACCTTCATGACCCCGCCCGACACCAGCGGGAACACCCGGGTGCACCCGGTCGACGTCGTCCGTGCGCTGCGGAAGCTGGCGCCCGAGGACACCATCGTGACCAGCGACGCGGGGAACTTCGCCCAGTTCATGCACCGCTACTGGTGCTTCACGGCGCCGCGCAGCCAGCTCGGCCCGAGCAACGCCGCGATGGGGTACGCCGTGCCGGCCGCGGTGGCGGCGAAACTGGCCGAGCCGCGGCGGACCGTCGTGGCCATGGTCGGGGACGCCGGGACGCTCATGACCGGCCAGGAGATCGAAACGGCCGTCCGGTACCGGGCTCCGGTGATGGTGGTCGTCTTCCAGAACGGCGTGCACGGCGCGCTCGCGATGCACCAGGCCCGCACCTACGGCCGGCTCACCGGAGTCTCCATCCCACTGACCGACTTCGCTTCGTGGGCGCGTGGGCTGGGCGCCGCCGGGTACACCGTGGACGATCGTGAAGAGCTCGAGCCGATCATCGCCAGTGCTCTGGTCCGGCAGCGGCCGTGCGTCATCGACGTGCGCACGGATCCCGACGTCGTGACCCCGGACGTGCGGCTCTCGGCCCTGCTCGGCCAGGCGCGTCCGCAACCTCCCGCCCAGTAACGGTTTTGCTCTGTTTCGTTCCGGAAAAGCTGGGAATGTCGTGTGGTAGCAGGGCGTTGGCTCGGGTAACCTGACGGTGTTCCGGTGGTGGTTCGCCGCTGAACCTTCCCGGCCGGGTCCCGGCGGGAGACAACCGGTTTCTGTCGGTGCCGCATGGCACCATCACGGTCATGACCCGCGCCGAAGCGGGCAGGGAACGAGGGGAGTTTCGACGTGACCGATCACCAGCACGCATCCGAACCGGCGCGGAAGGCCTCCGGCGTCGTACCGGTGCTGTTCAGCGCCAGCTCAGAGGCCCACGACGACGCTGTAGTGGCTGCGGACCGGGACGCGACCTGGCGTTCGCCGTTCACGACCGAGGGGCTGCGCCCGGCGAGTGGCGAATAGCTCACCCCGCCCGGGTGAAGACGGCTTGTCCGCCCTGGTCCACGTGTGCTTTACTACTTAAGGTCTTGATTTTTGTGTTCGTGTTGAGTCACGCTCGCAAGATTCGGCGGGCGTAGTGTCTCCTCACCGAGGAAGCAAACCGTCCGGGTGATGACCCGGGTCGCTGATGTGGCTTCCCGTTTTTTTTGTGTTACACATGGAGATTTTTTTATGACTCAGGGCACTGTGAAGTGGTTCAACTCCGAGAAGGGGTTCGGCTTCATCACCCCCGACAACGGTGGCGGCGACGTCTTCGTTCACTACAGCGAGATCCAGGGTAACGGCTTCAAGAGCCTGGAGGAGAACGCTCGCGTCGAGTTCGAGATCGGCCAGGGCCAGAAGGGTCCGCAGGCCACGTCGGTCACCGTGATCTGACTTTGATCTTGGGGAAGGGCCGTCACCCGTTCGGGGTGGCGGCCCTTTTCGTGCGCTCCACACCATGGTCGAGCACGCTTACACCGTTTCCGGGATGAACTGCGGGCACTGCGCCCAGTCGGTGACCGAAGCCGGCTTCGGCTCCGAGGGCGTCGCCGACCTGGTCTCGTCGTCCTCTGCCGGGACCTCGCGCCGGTTGGTTCATTCCTCGCCGATCCAGGTTGGACTGTCCACTGAAGATCACTGGGTGAGACGCGCGGTGTGATCTGCGTCGCTTCGGCCGCATCGCACCGGCACTGCAACGCCCTGCAACCCTTCCGTTCCGCCCGATCGCGGAGTCTCCTGTTGTTGGTGAAAGAACGGGAGGTCAGGTGGGCGAAACGGTGGCGGGGATCGTTGCGAACCCCGCTTCGGGGCGGGACATCCGCCGGCTGGTCGCGCAGGCGTCGGTGTTCCCCACCGCGGAGAAGGCGAACATGGTCCAGCGGCTGCTGGCAGCGTTCGCCGTCACCGGGCTCGACCGGGCCCTCGTCTCGACCGACCTCGGCGGCATTTCCGCTGCGGTTCTGCGCGCGCTCGGCCGTGGCGGCTCCTGGCCGAAGGTCGACTTCTGCGAGGACGACGACATCACCGGCACCGCTGCCGACACGACGAACGCGGTGCGTCGCATGGTCGAGGCCGGCGCCGGCGTCATCGTCGTCCTCGGTGGGGACGGCACGGCCCGGGTCGCCGCCGCGGCCTGCGAGGACGTTCCGCTCCTCGCCCTCTCCACCGGGACCAACAACGTCTTCCCGCAGATGCGGGAGGCGACCGTCGCCGGCCTGGCCGCCGGCCTGATCGCCACCGGGCAGATCGATCCCGACCTCGTCACCCACCGCGTCAGCGTGCTCGAGGTCGTCACGAAAGCACGCCGGGAGATCGCGCTCGTCGACGTCTGCGTGTCGCTGAGCAGGCACATCGGGGCACGGGCGCTGTGGGACCCGTCGTCGCTCACCGAGCTCTACTGCACTTTCGCCGAGCCGGACGGTATCGGCCTCTCCAGCGTTCCAGGGCAACTCTGCCCGAGCCCGCGGTCGAGCCCGGACGGCGTCGCGCTGCAGCTCGGGCCGGTCGGGGAGACGCCGTACGTCGTGCACGCGCCGATCGCGCCCGGGCTCGTGCGGCCGGTCGGCGTGCGTGGCTGGGGGCTCCTGCGGCCCGGCATGCGCGTCGAGCTCGCCGCGGCGGGCGGTGTCATCGCGCTCGACGGCGAGCGCGAACTCGAGCTGAAGACCGGAGAGAGCGCGTTCGTCGAGCTCAAGCCGGACGGGCCGTGGGTCGTCGACGTGCGGGCGGCGATGGCGGAAGCGGCCCGGAAAGGGCTGTTGCGCACAGACACCGAGCTGGGGAAGGAGCGCCCGAGATGACGGACGCCCTCCGGGGTGCGTATCGCGTGATGCGGACCATCCGGGCCGTCGAAGAGCAGGTCCGCGCGACCGGCGACTGCGGGCACCCGTACGCCGGTGAGGAGGCCCTGGCCGCGGGCGTCTGCCTCCACCTCGACGGCCGTGACGCCATCGCCGGCACCCATCGCCGGCACGGCCACCGCATCGCCAAGGGCGTCGACGTCAGGGCCGTCATGGCCGAGATCCGGCACCACCGGCTGGTCGCGACGGACACGCTCGGTGGCGTTCCGTTGCTGATCTGCGGCGCCGCGATCGCCGCGAAACAGCAGGACACCGGCGGCGTCGGAGTGGCTTTCCTCGGGGACGGCCCGGGAACGACGCTGGAGGCGCTGAACCTCGCGTCGGCCTGGCACCTGCCCGCCATCTTCGTCACGGAGGACTCCGGTTACGCCGATCGGGTGGCCGGGTTCGGTGTGCCGGGGGTCGTCGTCGACGGATCCGACTTCTTCGCCGTGCACGAAGCGGCCGGAGAAGCGGTCGGCCGGGCTCGCGACGGCGGTGGCCCGACGCTGATCGAGGCCGGCTTCCCCCGCCACGTCGGCGACTGCCTCCAGCGGTTCCGCACCCGCGTCACCGACAGCGGTGAGCTGCGCGAACAGGTTCTCGACGCGATCGACGCCGAAGTCGCGCGGCTCATCGCGGACTCCGTCTCCGCGCCGAAATCCGCCCCGGAAGACGTCGAGACCGACGTCTACGTCTCTTACTGACCGCAGCAAACCCGGGACCGACCGCGACGTGCGCCACCTACCGATCATCCCGCCGAAACGGCAGACTCCGAGGAGGCACAGCGCAAGGAGCGGCGGTTGGGGCAGCAGGACCTCGAGGCAGCGTTGCCGGCCGGGGCGGATCCCCGGCGGCACGCCCGTGTCCTCGCGCAAGTGCACGAAGCGGCCTTGGCCGGCCGGGCGCTGCCCAGCCGGCCGCGGCCGGTCATCGGCGCGTCCTGGCAGCGGATGCGCCGGCTCGGCATGGATCCGGACAGCCGGGCCGCCGCGCCCGTCCTGACCTTCGAACAGCTGGAAGGGCGCCGCCGCGCGAGCGGGCTGGCCGAGGCGCTGCCGGTCCTGCGCGGTGGCTTGATCAGCCTCGCCGAGCAGGCCGCGCACATCATGGTGATCGCCGACGCCGGGGGCGCCGTCCTCTGGCGGGACGGCAGTGCCGCGGTCCGCCGCCGCGCCGACGGGCTCGGGTTCGTCGAAGGCGTCGACTGGCAGGAGGAATCCGTCGGCACCAACGCGATCGGCACCGCGCTCGTCGCGCGCAGCCCGATCCAGGTGTACTCCGCCGAGCACTACGTCCGGGCCCAGCACTCCTGGACGTGTGCGGCCGCGCCGCTGCACGATCCACGTGACGGCCGGCTGCTCGGCGTCGTCGACCTCTCCGGTTCGGCCTCGACCGTCCACGCGACGACGTTGGCGCTGGTCGACGCCGTGACGCGGCTCGCGGAGGCCCAGCTGCGCACCACCCACCTCACCGAGCTCGAACGGCTCCGCGGCTTCGCCGTCCCGGTCCTCGCGAAGGTCGGCGGACGGGCGATGGTGGCCGACGGACACGGCTGGGTCGCCGCGGCCGCGGGGCTCGCGCCGGTCGATCGGGTCGCCCTGCCCACCGGCCTCGGCCCCGGCCGGGCCTGGCTGCCGGCGTACGGCGGCTGCTCGGTCGAGCCGGTGCCCGGCGGCTGGCTGCTCCGGCTGACCGAGGACGACACCGCCCCGCCCACCCGCGTCGTGCTCGACGTCCGGTCGCCGCGCGAGCCCGAACTCACCGTGGCCAGTGCCGCCGGGACCTGGACGCACCGGCTCAGCCCACGTCACGCCGAGGTCCTGTACGTGCTGGCCAGCCGCCGCGACGGCCGGTCGGCGTCCGAGCTGTCGGCCGACCTGTTCGGCGACGCCGGCCGGACGGTCACCGTCCGCGCCGAGATGTCCCGGCTGCGACGTCACTTCGGCGGCATCCTCGGCGCGAAGCCGTACCGCTTCGCCGACGACGTCGAGGTGGTGGTCCGGCGGCCACCGGAGCACGAAGCCGTCCTCCCGCACTCGCTCGCCCCGGCCATCCGCGGCTGACCGACCGACCGGCCGGGACGGGCGGGGGATCATGGACGCCGTGCCGAAACGCCTGCCCGACACCATCGCGCCGAGCTGGCTGGTCGTGCAGCTGCTCGGCACGCTCTTCTTCGCGGCGACCCTGCTCACCGCACGCGAGACCGACCCGCGCGTGTGGACCGTGTACGGCGTTGCCACCGCCTGCTGGCTGGGCTTCGTCCTCCTCGCCTCCCGCCGGCCGAAGACGGCGGCCGCGTTGCTCGCCGCGGCGAGCGCGCTGCCGGCGGCGATCGTCGGCTGGGCCGGGGACTCGTCGGCGATCCTGCTGTCCGTCATCGCCCTCGGCCGGCTCGCGACGCTCACCTCGGTCAGCGTCGGCGCGATCCTCACCACCAGCCTGCTGGACGCTGCGCTGGCGGTGACGTCACACGCGTTCGCCGGCCACTCCCTCGGCGAGTCGCTCGCCGACGCCGGGGTGATGCTGCTGCTGGTGCTGCTCGGGCTCAACCGCCGCCAGTACGAGGTGCAGGCGACGCAGAGCGAGGCGCTGCTGGCGCAGACGCGGCTCGCCCAGGCCGAACACGCCCGCGCCGCAGCGCTCGACGAACGCACCCGGATCGCCCGCGAGCTGCACGACGTCCTTGCGCATTCCCTTGGCGCGCTGGGCGTGCAGCTCGAGCTGGCCGAGGCGCTGCTGACCGAACGGTCCGATGTGGACGGTGCGCTGCGGTCCGTCCGGCGCTCGCGGAAGCTCGCCGCGGACGGGCTTGCCGAGGCGCGCGACGCCGTTGCCGCGCTCCGCCAGGATGTCCTGCCGCTCACCGAAACCCTCGCCGCGGTGGTCGCCGCGCACGCCCGCGACCACGGCGTCACCGTGGAATTCGCCGCCGACGGCGCACCCCGGCCGCTCCCGTCCGCGGCCGTCGTCGCCCTGGCCGGCATCGCGCGGGAAGCGCTGACGAACGCCGGTAAGCACGCGCCCGGCGAGGACATCCGGATGCGGCTGGACCACGCGCCCGGCGTCGTCCGGCTCGACGTCCGCAACGCCCTCGAGACGTTCACCCGGACAGGTGAAGGATTCGGCCTGGCCGGCATGCGTGAGCGGCTCGCCCTCGCCGGTGGCACGCTGACGTCGGGCCCCGAAGACGGCCACTGGCGCGTGCTGGCGGAAGTCCGCACCTGATCACCGGTGTGCGCGGGAACACATCCGCCCAGATCACGTGCTGATGACAGCGGGCGGTGCCGGTGGCTGCGCGCGCGGCGACTCGGCTACCTTCTGCGGGTACGGCTCACAGCGATCTTTTTCGGGGGCTCCGGGAGGCGCAGCCCCGGCCTGGGGCGATGCCCCGGATGGCAGGGGGAGGAATTCGGGGATGACCAGCACAGCGACGGCCCCGGCGCCCGCGCCGGGAGCTCCGCCGTCGCCACCGGACAACCGTGACCGCACCGGGGGCCGCGGCGGCCTGCTGGGGCTGCTCGAGCTGCCGGGTCAGGGCGTCCGTGCGATCGTCCGGTCGGCCGCGGCCACGCCCGGCCGGCTCACCGTGATCGCCGTCGGGCTGGTCCTGCTGGCGCTCGTCGCCGGGCTCGTCGCGACGCTGTCGGTGCAGGTCCGCGACGACACGATCAGCGGCGTCATCGACCGCCGCGAGCCGCTCGCCGCCGCGTCGCAGCAGGTCTACCGCTCCCTTTCGGACGCCGACGCGACCGCGGCGAGCGCGTTCCTCTCCATCGGCACCGAGCCGCCCGAGCTCCGCCAGCGCTACGAACGGGATATTGCCGAAGCCGGCGCCGCGCTCGCCAAAGCCGCTTCCGACGCCGCGGACGTCGCCGACGCGGCCACCCCGGTCGACATGCTGAACCAGCAGCTGCCCGTCTACACCGGGCTCATCGAGACGGCCCGGGCGAACAACCGGCTCGGCTACCCGGTCGGCGCGTCCTACCTGCGCGAGGCGTCCGAGCTGATGCGGGCGAAGATCCTGCCCGCCGCCCAGGACCTCTACCGCGTCGACACCGAACGGCTCATCGACGAGCAGGACGGCGCCACCGATTTCCCGTGGCTCGCCACGATCCTGGTGGTCGCGCTGCTGGCCGCGCTGATCGTCGCCCAGGTCTACCTGACCCGGCGCACCAACCGGCTGCTCAACGTCGGGCTCGTCGTCGCGACGGCCGCCGTCGTGGTGTCGCTGCTGTGGGGCGCGGTCGCGCTGGTCTTCCAGGGCAGCCTGGTCGGCAGCGGCCAGGAGGACGGCTCCCACCGCGTCGACGTGCTCGTCCGCGCGCGGATCGCCGCGCTGCAGGCCCGTGCCGACGAAACGCTGACGCTGGTCGCCCGCGGTGACGGCGGGACGTACGAGAAGGACTTCAGCGCCAAGGCGGTCCAGCTGGTCGGCGAGGACGGCCAGGGCGGTCTCCTCGGCGAAGCCCGCGGCCTCATCAAGGACGGCGAGGGCGCCACGAAGGTCGCCGATGCGTCGGCGGCCGCGACCGACTGGCTGAAGGCGCACCGGCAGGTGCGTGCCCAGGACGACGCCGGGGCGTACCAGGAAGCCGTCGACTTCGCTGTCAAGGAGGACGCGAAGGGCGGTTCCGCGCCGGCGTTCCGGCGGCTCGACGACAGCCTCCAGGCGGCGATCGACGTCGGCAGGCAGGACTTCCTCGACGACACCCACAACGGCGACCGCGCGCTGACGCTCCTCGCACCCGGTTTGGCCGTGCTGGCGATCGTCGCCGCGGCGGGTGTCACCATGGGGATCCGGGAGCGACTGAGGGAGTACCGGTGAGCAGGCGCGGGAACACGGTCCGGGCGGGTGTGCTGGCGGTCGTCGCGCTGCTGGCGGCGTCCTGCGGCAGCCCCGGGAAACCGGTCGACCCGGCGCCGGTCAGCAACGCGGCCTGGCCGCAGCCCGCGCACGTCGGCGGCCCGGACGCGACGGCCGGCGGGACGTCCGACACCAGCTGCAACCCGCTGGCCAGCCTGTCGCCGACCAGCACGACCGTCCCCGACAACTCGACGATGTCCGACATCCGCAAGCGCGGCAAGCTGATCGCCGGTGTCGACCAGACCACCTACCTGTTCGGCTTCCGCAACCCCACCTCGGGCAACCTCGAGGGCTTCGACATCGACATGGTCAACGCGGTCGCCAAGGCGATCTTCGGCTCGGCCGACGGTCACGTCCAGTTCCGCGCGATCCCGTCGTCGCAGCGCGAAGAGGTCCTGAAGAAGCACCAGGTCGACATCGTGGTCCGGACCTACAGCATCACCTGCACGCGCAAGAAGGACGTCGAGTTCTCCTCCGTGTACTACGTGGCGGGCCAGAAGATCCTGGTCACCAAGGAGTCGAAGGCGCAGAAGCTGGCGGACCTGAGCGGCAAGCGGGTGTGCGCGACCAAGAAGTCGACGTCGCTGGCGAAGATCGCGACGGACCCGGCCAAGCCGGTGCCGATCTCGGTGGACAACTGGTCGGACTGCCTGGTGATGCTCCAGCAGGGCCAGGTCGAGGCGGTGTCGACCGACGACACCATCCTCGCCGGGATGGCCGCGCAGGACTCGACCCTGGAAGTCCGCGGCGATCGGCTGACGCAGGAGAACTACGGCATCGGCGTGCCGAAGGACCACGAGGACATGGTCCGCTACGTCAACGCGGTGCTCGACCAGATCCGCGGCAACGGCGTGTGGCAGGACAGCTACCGCCGCTGGGTGGAAGCCCGTCTCGGACCGGCTTCGCCGCCGTCGCCCCAGTACCAGCAGTGAACGGCGCAGGACCAGGCAATACAGCGTTCTCAGGCAATGCAGCGCGACTAGGATCGATCTCCGCACGTCGCAGGGGATCCGGGAGGTAGCAGTGTCGGAGGAGTCGCGCCGTCCTCGGCACGCCGCGCCGGACGACGAGCCGCAGCAGGTGGCCGCGCCGAACTGGCAGCCGCCGCCACCGGTGCGGTGGGAGACGCCGGAGCCGTCGATCTCGGGCCGCCTCGACGAGGGCGACCCGTCCGGTGGCCAGGAGACCGTGTTCCACGCTCCGGTGCGGCGTCCGCCGACGCCGCCGCGCGGGCAGCCGTCCGCCGGCCGCCCGCCGATCCCGGGTGCCGAAGACCCGACCCGCCCGCCGGGCAGCATCGCCCCCGTCGCCCCGCCGACGCAGGCCCTGCGCCCGGACCCCGACGCGCCGCAGCCGACGAGCGTCCTCGCCGCGCCGGCGCCGGAGACCCAGAGCATCATGCCGCCGGCACCGCGGCCGGACACCGCTCCCGGCGCGCCGCTGCCGGATCCGGGTACCGAAAGCGTCCTGCCCGAGCGCACCAGCGAAGGCCGCCACACCGGCACCGGGACGGGCACTGGAACAGGGACAGGCAGTGGCTCGGGTTCCGGCTCCGGCGCGTTCCCCGGCACCTCGCGGCGGACGTCGTCGCGGACGTCCCGATCACGTCGCGGCCGGCTCGGCGCCGGGCTGGTCGAGGTCCCGCCGGTCCCCGCGCGCGATCCCGCGTCCGCGGTGCTGACGAACCCGGTGGTGTCGGAGGAAAAGCGGTTCTGCGGCAGCTGCAGCGCCAAGGTCGGCCGCGGCATGGAGGGGCAACCCGGTGTGCCGGAAGGGAAGTGCCAGAACTGCGGCGCGCCGTTCTCGTTCCTGCCGAAGCTCCAGCCGAACGAGCTCGTCGGCGGCCAGTACGAGGTCCTCGGCGCGATCGCCTACGGTGGCCTCGGCTGGATCTACCTGGCGCAGGACCACAACGTCAGCGACCGCTGGGTCGTCCTCAAAGGACTGATCGACACCGGTGACGCGACGGCGATGGCGGCCGCGGCCAACGAGCAGCGGTTCCTCGCCGAGGTCGAGCACCCGAACATCGTCAAGATCCACAACTTCGTGCAGCACCCGGACGCCCACAGCGGGACGACCGTCGGCTACATCGTGATGGAGTACGTCGGCGGCCAGTCGCTGCGGCAGCTCGCGCTGGCGCACCACCGGGAAAGCCGCCGTCCGGAGCCGCTGCCGATCGGCCAGGTCATCGCCTACGGGCTGGAGATCCTGCCCGCGCTCGGCTACCTGCACAGCCAGGGCCTGCTCTACTGCGACCTCAAGCCGGACAACGTCATCCAGACCAACGAGCAGCTGAAGCTGATCGACCTCGGCGCGGTCCGCCGCACCGACGACTACGAGAGCCCGCTGTTCTTCACCACCGGCTACAGCGCGCCGGAACTGCCGAAGCAGGGCGCGTCGGTGGCGTCGGACCTCTTCACCGTCGGGCGCACGCTCGCCGTGCTCAGCTTCGAATTCACCGGCTACACCAGCAAGTTCAAGACGACCCTGCCCGGCCCGGACGCCGTCCCCTTGTTCGCGCTGTTCGGTTCGTACTACCGGTTCCTCCGGCGTGCGACGCATTCCGACCCGGACCGGCGGTTCCTCTCCGCCGAGGAGATGGCCGACCAGCTCACCGGGGTGCTGCGCGAGATCATGGCGCTCGGCACCGGCAAGCCGCGGCCCGGCGTGTCCACGGTGTTCGGCCCGGAAAGCCGCACGTTCGGTGTGCAGCTGGTGGTGCCCGAAGCCGGCGCCAGCGTGCCGCTGCCCGGCGCGGACGAGGTCGTCGCCGGGTTGCCGATCCCGCAGGTGGACACGGACGACCCGGCGGCGGGCGTGCTCGCCACCACGACCGCGCTCGACCCGCGGGCCGCCATCGAGGCGCTGAGCGGCGCGCCGCGGGAGTCGATCGAGGTGCGGCTGCGGATCGTGCGCGCCCGGATCGAGCTGGGCGAGTTCGCGGAGGCGCAGCGGCAGCTGCAGGCCGCGCAGTACCTGGCCATCAAGAACGGCTTCCCGCACGACTGGCGGATCGACTGGTACCGCGGCCTGATCGAACTCGCGGGTGGCCGTTCGCGGGTCGCGCACGTGGCGTTCGAAGCGGTGTACGACGACCTGCCGGGCGAGATCGCCCCGAAGCTCGCTCTGGGCGTCAGCGCCGAAGGCGTCGGTGACTACTTCGCCGCCGCGCGGTTCTACGAACTGGTCTGGCGCACCGACCGCACCTACGTCAGCGCCGCTTTCGGCCTCGCCCGCGTGTACCTGGCGCAGGGCGCGCGGGCGAGCGCGGTCGAGGTGCTGGAGACCGTGCCGCCGTCCTCCACCCACTACGTCGACGCGCAGGTCGCGGCGATCAAGATCAAGACGACGGCGACCAAGGCCAACGGCCGCGAGACCCCGGTCACCGAGCACGACCTGCTCGACGCGTCGGCCCGGCTCGAGCGGCTGCGGCTGGACGTCGAACGCCAGACGCGCCTGTCCGCCGGCGTGCTCGAAGCCGCGCACGAATGGCTCAAGCAGGGCAAGCCGACGCCGGGCGCGCGCGTGCTCGGGTGCCGGCTCGAGGAACGCGAGCTGCGGTTCGGTCTCGAGCGGTGCTACCGGGCGCTGGCGCGGCTGGCGGGCACGCTCGACGAGCGCATCGAGCTGGTGGACCGGGCGAACGCCATCCGCCCCCGAACACTCACCTGAGGGGCACTTTCACGTGAAAGTGCCCCTCAGGGGTTGATCTCCCAGTCGCGTTCGCCGCGCTCCCGCTGGTTCTTTTCGTGCTGCGCCGCGAGCTTCTCCAGCGCCTGCGGGTCGCCGTGGGTGCTGAAGTGCTCGAAGCCGACGATGACGAACAACGCCCGCGCGCTGACCGCGATCGGGCCGTCTTCGGCGTCGAGGCGGCCGTTCGCGCTGACGTAGATCTTGCGGCCCGCGATGCCGTCCAGGCGGGCCGCGATGAACAGCGTCGAACCGACCGGGACCGGCCGCCGGAAGTCCGTCTCGAGCTTGCCGGTCACCGCCGGGCGGCGCATCAGGTTCCCGACCGTCGAGCCGAGCGCTTCGTCGAACGCGCAGGCCAGCAGGCCACCGTGGGCGAGCCCGGGCGCGCCCTGGTGGGCCGCGGTGACGGTGAACCGCGAGTGCACGACCTGGCCCTCGCCGACGGTCGAGCGCAGGTGCAGCCCGGCGTCGGCCTCGTCGCCGCACCCGAAGCACTCCGTGAAGTGCACGCCGAGCTCGGTGCCCGGCTTCGGCGCCTCGGGGTGCGGGACCGCGGGCTCCACTGCCACCGGCGGCCAGGGTTGAGAAACACGACTCATGCGCTGACGTTAACCGGCGGGTAGCCGGCCCTCGCGCGCGACCCGGGGCGCCGCCGGACCACCCACCTCTCTCAGTAGTCGGAAAGTTCCCCACTGTAGGCAATTTCCGGCTCAGACTGCCGACCTGCGAAAGCCGGTCAAGACTGGGCTGATGAGCTCGAATGGCCCAGTGGGCACTGCACGGGAGGAGTCGTCGCCGGCATGAGCGAACCAGCAGCAACGACGGGCAAACCGTCAGTGGACGAGAGAACCGTCAAGCGCGCAGTGTGGGCGTCGGCCATGGGAAACGCCACCGAATGGTACGACTACGGCGTCTTCACCTCGGGCGCGATCGCGGTGAGCATCGGTACGCAGTTCTTCCCCGGTGAGGGGAACGCCGTGCTGAAATCACTGGCGCTGCTCGCCGTCGGGTTCATCGTGCGGCCGTTCGGCGGGGCGTTCTTCGGCCCGCTCGGCGACAAGCTCGGCCGCAAGCGGGTCCTCGCCATCACCATCCTGCTGATGTCCGGCTGCACGTTCCTGGTCGGCGTCCTGCCGACGTACGCCGGCAGCTACAGCATGGGCATCGCGGCGCCGATCGCGATCCTGCTCCTGCGGATCATCCAGGGCTTCTCCACCGGCGGCGAGTACGGCGGGGCGGCGACGTTCATCGCCGAGTACTCCCCGACGAAGCGCCGCGGCTTCTTCGGCAGCTTCCTCGAACTCGGCACGCTGGCCGGCTACGTGCTCGGCAACCTCGTGGTGCTGTCGGTGACGTTGTCCCTGTCGTCCGAGCAGGTCGACGCCTGGGGCTGGCGGATCCCGTTCTTCGTCGCGCTGCCGCTCGGCCTGATCGGGCTCTACCTGCGGAACAAGCTCGAGGACACCCCCGAGTTCCGCCGTATGGAGGCCGCGGGCGAGGCGCCGAAGAAGGCACCGCTGAGGGAGATCTTCGTCCGCAACTGGCGGATGATCCTCAACCTGATCGGCATCGTGCTGCTGCTGAACGTCGCGGACTACCTGCTGCTGACGACGATGCCGACGTACTTCACCGATACGTTGAAGATCAACGACAACACCTCGACGTTGATCATCATCGCGGTCGAGGTCATCCAGATGGCGATCATCATCCCGCTCGGCGCGCTGTCCGACCGGATCGGCCGGAAACCGCTGCTGCTCACCGCGGCCATCGGATTCCTGGTGCTGAGCTGGCCCAGCCTCAAGCTCATGCAGTCCGGCAGCATCCTGTGGCTGTTCGTCGGATTCCTGATCGTGGCGCTCCTGCTGGTGCTCATGCTCGCGGTGATCGGTTCGACGTTCCCGGCGATGTTCCCCACGCGGGTGCGCTACGGCTCGTTCGCGATCGGCTACAACATCTCGACGTCGCTGTTCGGCGGTACCTGCGGTGTCATCGTGACGGCGCTGATCAAGAGCACCGGCAACGAGGACTGGCCGGCCTACTACCTGATGGCGGCGGCGCTGATCGCGATCATCCCGATCATCCGCATCCCGGAGACGTCACAGGTGCCGATGGACCAGATCGACACCGAGGACAACAGCGGCAAGCTGACCTCCGCGGCTGCTCAACGCTGAGCGGTCCACGGATAGCCGTGTGCCCCGTCCGGATCACCGGGCGGGGCACACGTGCGCCAGGGGTCAGTTCGCGTCGCGGCGAGGAGTGTGCGTGACCTGGGGGATCAAGGTTCCCGTTTGCCGTGGCTGGTGGTCGTGAGTGGTAATTCGGGTTAGAACCCGAATTACCACTCACGACCGGCTGCGGCAGATCGGCAGGCCGGCGTCCAGGATTGTCCTGGCAGGCTGTCTTCGGCCGCACCGGGCAAAGTTCTCGCCCTGCAGTACTAGCGCGTGGTCGGCGTCGCCGCCCCCGGCCGGGTCGCGACCGTCGTCGAGGAGGGCGTGGCCGTCGGCGCCCGGCGGGAGGTATCCCGCGGACCCGCGGACGGCACCTGGGGAGCCGACGTCCGCTGGGTGCGGGGCCGGGTCTCGCCTGGCTCGGCCGACGGCGCCGCCGGAGCGATCGACGTCGCCGGGACCGGCACCTCCAGGGGCGACGGGCTGGGGGACGTGGTGCCGATCGTGGACAACCCGGGGCCGGCCGGCTCGACCGGCTGCGGCGGGCCCACGCGGTGGCCGGCCAGGAAGCCGGCCACCGCGAGGACGACCGCCGTCGCGGCCGAAGTGCCCGCGACGGCGAAACGCTTGCGTCGTCGCCGGACCCGGCCGCCGCGCTCGATCACGTCGGCGGCTTCGAGGCGCATCGGCGGTTGTGCGCCGCCGGCCGCGCCGGTCAGGATCGCGCGGACGTCGTCTTCGGGGTCCATGTTCGTCACCTCCCCTCCGTGGGCGCGCTGAAGGTCAGCGCACCGTAGTGCGGGCCGAGCCGCTTGCGCAGCGTGGCCAGGCCGCGGGAGGCCTGGCTCTTCACCGTGCCGGTGCTGCAGCCGAGCGCCTTCGCCGTCTCATCGACGCTCAGGTCCTCGAAGTACCGCAGCACCAGCACGGCGCGCTGCTTGGGGGCCAGCACGGCCAGAGCCTGCCGGACCAGTTCGTCCCGGTCACTCGCGGCCGGTTCCGCCGGGAGTTCCGGCGGGGCGTCGGTGAGCCGCTCCCGTTTCCACCTGCTGCGCCGGTGCTCGGCGAGGAACGTGCGCAGGACGATCTTGCGCGCGTAGGCGTCCAGCGTGTCGTGCCGCGACAGCCTCGGCCAGGCGAGGTAGAGCTTGAGCAGCGCGGCCTGCGTGAGGTCTTCGGCCTGGTGCCAGTCCCCGCAGAGCAGGAAGGCGGTCGACCGCAGGCTGTGCGCGCGCTCGCCGAAGTACCGGGCGAACTCGCCGTCCCACGGCGAGCCCGGCCCGGTCGCCGGACGGGAGCGGGAAATCACCTGGTTACCGGGTCTCCCACACGGCCGGGAGGTGCAGGTCACCGGTCGGCCCGGCCGGGACGGCACGGGGGACGCGCGGGACCTGTCCCGTGCGGGGCTTGGTCGTGTCGCGCGGCGCGGGCATCGCGCTCGGGCGGCCCGGACGGGTGGAGTCCGGGGCAGGCGCCACGGTCGGCTCGCCCGGCCGGGTCGCCTGGGTCGTGGTCGGGGCGGCCGGCGCCTGCGCCTCGGAAGCCAGCGCGATGCCACTGGTCAGGGCGCCACCGGCGAGCACGAGCGCGCCGAGGGTCAGGGCGATGCGGATACGCAAGACAGCTCCTCATTCTCGCGGGCGCAGCAGGAATCGCTGCGCCTCTGCCCTTAGTCATGCGGTGGGTGATCGCCGGGGTTGCATCGGATTTTCGCGGTTTCCGGGGCGCAACCGCGAACGGCCGGGAAGCCCGCAGTGGACTTCCCGGCCGCCCCGTGTTCGCAGGTGGCTCAGCGGGCGAGCGCCGAGAGCTTCTGCCAGCTCGCCCAGTCGTAGGTCCAGTCGCTGTAGTCGCCGTCCTTCGCGCTCAGCGTCTGCGTGCTGCCGGTGATCTCGACCGGGTCGCCGGTGAGCACGCCGTCGAAGTACTCCTTGGCCCGCGCCGGGGAGAGGTTCAGGCAGCCGTGGGAGATGTTCTTCTTGCCCTGGGCCCAGACCGACGCCGCGAGGCCGTGGATGAACTCGCCGTTGTTGGAGATCCGGACCGCCCACGGCACGTTGACGTCCGTGTAGTTGTACCGGGGGTTGCTCATCGAGTAGGTCGCGTGCTTCGACATGACGACGTGCACGCCGCTGTGCGTGACGCGTCCCGGGTCGGAGTCGAGGCCGTAGCTCACCGGGTAGTCGGCGATCTGCTGGCCGTCGCGGATCACCTGCATCGTGTGCTGCGTGGTGTTGCCCTTGACGATCTGGGAACGCCCGATGGCGAAGCTGGCCGACACGTCCTGCTTGCCGTACACGCCGTCGCCGATCTTGACGCCGTAGATCTTGGCGTTCACCTTCACCTGCGTGTTGGGCTTGAAGTACTCCTTCGGCCGCCAGTGCACCGAGGCGTCGCCGGGCATCCAGGCCCACGAGCCTTCGGTCTTCGGCGTGGTCTCGACCGACAGCGCCTTCTCGACGGAGGCCTTGTCGGTGACGCGGTTCGGGAAGGTCAGCGCGATCGGCATCGCGATGCCGTACGTCTGGCCGTCACCGACGTTCAGGCTGGCGGCCATCTGGCGCTTCGGCTTGACCGTGGTGAACGCGCCGGCGATGGGCAGGTTCTTGCCGTCGGCGCCCTGCGCCTGGCCGGACCACGTGTAGGTCTTGCCGTAGCCGAGCTGCTCGGTGGTGTTCCAGGTCTTCTTGTCCGCCGACGTCTGGCCCTGGACCTGCTTGCCTTCCGGGTTGGTCAGCGTCACCGACATGATCGTGCCGTCGGTGATCTGGATACCGACCGGCTCACCGGGTGCGACGTCCTGGGCGCCACCCGCCGGCGTCACCGTCAGCTTGGCGGGCTGCGCGCTGGGTGCGGGCGAGCTGGTCGGGCCCCCGCCGGACGAACCGCTCGCCGAGACCGTCGGTTCGCTGCTGCACGCCCCCAGCGTGAGCACGGCGACCAAGCCCAGTGCCACGGCAGCGCCCCGGCGCCGCGTGGAAATCCTGACCGTCACACCTATTCCCCTTTGCCCCTTTTGGTGCTTCCCCCCTTCGAGACGCCCCGCGGACCAGGTACGTTGAGTAACCCAGGCGTGACGAGCGTCACAGTGGCCTGGAAAGGCTTTCACGGAGGGGGCACGGCCGACTCCGACCCGTATCCGGTGATCACGGTGTCGCTGTGCCGCGTCAGACTAGCCGGTGGGTCCGACAGAACCGGCCGGGAGCCCTACGACGTTCCGGTGACCTTGGTGCGCAGAGCCGGTTTTCGCCTCGATCACGGGGTTCAACTTTGGCCAGATCCCGGTAGTCTGCTCTCAGGCCGTCGTTTTGCGTGTTCGTGGCTTCACACTCGCGGAACTTCTGACGCGAGCCATGGAGCCGACCCGCTCTTGACTCGTCTCGTTGGAACCGCCCGGGACGGTCGGGGTGCCGCTTCGGTGGCATTCGAAGCGGATCTGTGTAACGAGGAGTACAGCGGTGGCGCAAGGCACTGTGAAGTGGTTCAACGCGGAGAAGGGCTTCGGCTTCATCGCGCAGGACGGCGGCGAAGGCGACGTGTTCGTTCACTACTCGGAGATCGAGGGCCGCGGCTTCCGCACCCTCGAGGAGAACCAGCGAGTGGAGTTCGAGGTCGGCCAGGGCCAGAAGGGTCCGCAGGCCCAGAAGGTCCGCGCGATCTGAAATTGAGGCTGAGCAAGCCTCGCAGGCCCTTTTGCGCGTCTTAAGGCCTGAGCGAAGGGCCCCCGGCAGCAGCCGGGGGCCCTTTCTCATGGGGTCTGTGTGGCGCGCCGGTCTGGTGCGCCGGGCTCAGCGCCGCGCAACGGCCGGCGCATCGAAGGCATCGGCAGCGAAGTGGAACTCATCGGTGAGATCGCTGACCTCGCCGACACCGGCGGCCTGCTGCCGCTGGTCCTGCACGGAGGAGGCCTGCCCCTCCCAGTTGAGCCGCTCGAGGATCCACTCCTGAGCGAGCGCCTGCGGCGAGATCTGCCGCTCGGCGGCAATATCCTTGAGCTGCTGGCTGGCAACAAGGCTCATCCGCAGCTGGAACACCTGAGCTTCCCCGAACCGCTTGCCGGATCCGGTGCTCTCCAGATCGTTCTCCGGAGCAAGGGCGGCAAGGTACGACGTCAGCTCAGTGTCCTCGACGACACCGTCGTCCACGGGCTTCGCGGCACCACGATGACGCCCGGAAGACGCGGCGGCTTTCAGGTTCGTGCGGCTGCTCAAGCGGCCAAGGGAGGGAAGAGGCACGCCCCCACGATAACGTTTAGATCTCGCCACACAAACCACTGTGAGCTACAACACGCCCCTCAAGGTCCCCAAAAAGCCCAACCCTCACCCATTAAGCCCAACCCCCATCAACAGAAAGCAACCCCCCACTAACCAACCGAATCGATCACCCCACGCCCCAGAAAAAACCACCCAAAGGCAAGGGCGCCCAGCGCCCGAAGCCGAAGCCGAAAACCCACCCCGCTGGAAGCCGAGCGCACCGCACCGTGGGGGGTCCGGGGGGCTCGGCCCCCCGGGTCAGCACACCGAAATGCTTGGCCATCGAAGGGCGAAGCCCGAAGAGGGCCAAGAAATGGAGGACCCCCGCGCCAGGGGGAGGAACGCGGGGGTCGGAGGGGATCTCCACAGGCGCTGACCGGGGGTGTGTCAGCACCTCGATTGTTGCACGAGTTGGGTGGTTGGGCGAGTGGAGAGCGGGAAATTTCCCCGTGTGGTGTCACTTTGGCGCGGGGGTGACGTTCGTTCGGGTGGGTTCTTCTCCGGGGTTGCTGATTGCGCTGCGTTGAGCGGAGCGTGGCCTCAGGTTCACTCTCCGGGGGGCTGTGTGTGGTGGCCGGTGCTGGTTAGCCTCGCGGCCAAGTTGTTGTGAGCCGTGTGGAGGGGCTATGAGCGGGTCTGTTGAAGTGCGGCAGTTCCTCCTTCGGTACGAAGGTGCCGATGGGGGGAGTGCGCCGTTGGCCGGTGCGTTGCCGGCGCAGCGGAGTGGGGCGGCGGATGCGCAGCGGGTGTCGGATGATCAGGTCCGGCGGGCTCGGCTGGCGGTGGCGAATGGTGCGCTGGGGGTCGAGGACTGTGGTCAGTTGCTGGAGATGCTGGGCTTGAACTTGGATGAGGACGGGCAGGCGCCGGTTCAGCGTTGAGCGGGTGGGTCCGGCGTGGTGCGCCGGGCCCGTCCGGTGATATTTCCGCTGGTTGTGCCCCTTTTCGGGAAGTAATTGCCAGGTTGTCGCCGAGTGTTTGACGCGGTTTTCGTAACAGTGTTACGTTAGCGGTGCCGAAAGGGGACGACATGACGACGATCGAAGGCGCGGTGGGTCTGGCACACCGGATCAGGCCGGTGGTGCAGGTGCTGGGCGGCAAGTTCATGACGTCGCCGGAGCTGGCCGCGGTCGAGGCGGAGGTCGGGCTGCCGCCGCGTTCGCTGTACGTCCGGGGGCGGTCGGCGGTGCTCGGGGACGTCCCGCCGAAGGTGGCTGCGGAGCTGTTCGGCATCTTCCCGCACTGGCTGTTCGAGTTCGTCCTGCCGCCGGCGATGGCGGCCCTCGACGCGCCCGCCGCGGTCCGCGCCTACGTGGAGTCATCGGCTCGGTGGTCGCGCGTCAGCCTTTCGGCCGTATCGGAGCCCGGCCGCTTGGCGGAGCTGCTGTTCCGCGTCGTGGACGCCGCGGACGCCAGCGGGCTGGCGCTCTTCGCGGGATGGAAGCACGCCGAGCGCCCCACGGGTGACGTCGAGCGCCTCGGCTTCGCTCTGATGGTCTTCCGCGAGCTGCGCGGCGGCCTCCACTTTGCCGCGCTGCGGGCGCTGGGCCTGTCGATCCCGGAGGCGGTGATCGCGGACCCGGAGGGCGGCCGCGCGCGCCTCCTGCGCACGGCGTGGCCCGAGGACGCGGCCGACGAGCTCCTCGCGGCGGCGGAGCGCAAGCCGGACCTGCGCGACCGTTGGCAGCGCGCCGAAGCCCTGACCGACGACCGGATCGGCGAACTGCTGTCGTCGGCACTGGCGGAGCCGGAGCAGGCGGAGCTCGATCGCCGTCTGGTGGATCTGGCGCCGTTTGCGCAGGTCTGAGCCCTTGCCGACGGCTTAAGGAACCCCCGGTGCAAAGCGGTGGTGGCGTGCCCTATGCTTGTAATCGCTCCCAGGGGAACCTGAGAGCGCGGTCGGTCGGTCACCCGAAACCGACCGGGCTCCCATCGTTCAGTGGCCTAGGACTCCGCCCTTTCAAGGCGGCAACGCGGGTTCGAATCCCGTTGGGAGTACGTAGTACTGTAGTAACGCAAGGCCCTGTGGCGCAGTTGGTTAGCGCGTCGCCCTGTCACGGCGAAGGTCGCGGGTTCGAGTCCCGTCAGGGTCGCAAGATCGTTCGGCTCCTTGCCGGCGTTCCCGGCCAGGTAGCTCAGTTGGTACGAGCGTCCGCCTGAAAAGCGGAAGGTCGCCGGTTCGACCCCGGCCCTGGCCACCGTTCGAAGAAGCCGCTTTGACTCCGGTCAAGGCGGCTTTCTTGTGTGCGCGGAACTGTCGGTGGGGCCCGGCACGATGGCGCTGTGACGAACATCTGGGACGCCGAAGCCGCGTCGTTCGACGATCAGACCGACCACGGGTTGCGGGATCCCGCCGTACGGGGCGCATGGTCGGATCTCCTGCTGCCGCTGATGCCGCCGCCTGCCGCGGCTGTTGTCGACCTCGGGTGTGGGACCGGCAGTCTCGCCGTGCTGCTCGCGCAGGCCGGCCATGTCGTCCATGGCGTGGATCTCTCCCGCGGGATGCTCGCCGTTGCCGGGGAAAAGGCCGACGCTGCCGGGGTTGCGGTGGACTTCCGTGAGGGGGATGCCGCCGATCCGCCGTGTCCGCCGGGTTCGTACGACGTCGTGCTGGCGCGGCATGTGTTGTGGGCCATGCCCGACCCGGTCGCCGCACTCGGGGCGTGGGAGCGGTTGCTGAAGCCGGACGGGCGGCTGGTGCTCGTCGAGGGCCGGTGGTTCACCGGGGCCGGGATCGCGGCCGAAGAGTGCGAGCGGCTGGTGCTGGCGAACCGGAACGCCGCGACGGTGACCCGGCTCGACGATCCGGCGTTGTGGGGCGGTCCCATCGAGGACGAAAGGTACGTGCTCCTCAGCCGCAGCTGAGCCAGGATGGGGCCGTGTACTGCCTGGAAGCGGTCGTCTCCGAAGACGCCGTACTACGTCGGCTGGCCGGTTCTGCGGGAAAGATCGTCCCGCTGCACGGCTCCCTGTCGATGCTGCTGATGACCGACGAGTACTTCGACGCGGTCACCGTCCGGGGCGCCCCGGAACTCGAAGGCTTCTGGAAGGCGCCGGCGGGCTTCGGCAGCCTCCTCGGCGCGTGTTCGGAGCTGGGACCCGTGGCGTACGTCGAAGCCGATTTCTTCGGCGGGGTCGGCACTCAGGTCGCGCAAGTGTGGCACCGTGGATCCGTCAGCCTCGGTCCCCTGCGGGTGGCCGAAGGGGAGCCCCTGCCGTCCGGTGGCAGCCCCATTTCGCAAGCACTGCGCGCACTCGGCGTCCGCCGCGGCGCTCACTTCGACGAGTTCGACGCCGTGGGACTCGGCCGCCACCGGCACACCGAAGAGTGGATTAGGCCGAACGAGTGAACCGCGGGCACCCGTGTCCGGTCCCGAGAAGCAGCCCCGACCCATCGGTGAAAGGCAGCCCACCCGGGGCCGCCGCCCGAACACGGGGAGCCGGACCATGCGTTACCTCCTTACCCTCCACATGAACCCCACCCTCTGGGGCACCCTCACGGACGACCAGAAGAACGCCGTCTACGAAGGGCACGGGAGCTTCATCAAGCTCGTCACCGACTCCGGGGAGATGGTCGAGACCAAGGCGCTCGCCGAACCCGGCGAAACCAAGACCGTCCAGGTCAAGAACGGTGTGGCGCAGACCAAAACCGGTGGCTTCGTCGAGTCCGAGGCTTTCCTCTGCGGCTACTACGTCGTCGACGTCGAGAACGAAGCGCGGGCCGTCGAGCTGGCCGCCAAGATCCCCGACGCGCAGTACACCGCCGTCGAGGTGCGGCAGGTCGTGCACGAAGGTTGACCTCCAGCTCGGTCGAGGGTCCACCATGGACCCATGACCACTGAAGGGGAATGGGGGATCGGCGCCGTCGATCTCGACGCCTACCTCGCGCGCGTCGGGCAACCGCGGCGGGCGCCGTCCGAATCCGCGCTCACCGATCTCACGCGGGCCCACGTCGCGGCCGTTCCGTTCGAGAACGTCGACGTCGTTCTCGGGCAGCACCAAGGGATTTCGCTCGACGTCGTGAGCGCGAAACTCGTCGGACGGCGGCGGGGCGGTTACTGCTACGAACAGAGTGGCCTCTTCGCCGCCGTCCTCGAACGGCTCGGCTACACCGTGCACCGGCTTTCCGCGCGGGTGCAGCCGAGGCGGCCCGGGCCCTACACGCACATGACGGTCGTCGTCGATGTCGACGGCCGCAGCTTCCTGGCCGACGTCGGGTTCGGGGCCGGGATCATCGACCCCATGCCGCTCGCCGACGGCCGGGAAGTCGACCAAGCCGGGTGGTTGCACCGCATCGAAGAAAACGACGGCTGGTGGACGCTGCAGAAGGGCGACGAGGACATCCTCGAATTCCGCCTCAACGAGATGCACCCCATCGACTACGAGGTGTACCACCACTACACGTCGACGCACCCGAAGTCGCCGTTCACCGGGCGGCTGGTGATCATGACCATCGAGCCGGGTGTCAGCCGCAAGCTGCTCGGCCGGGAACTCACCGTCGAGAAACCCGATGGCGGCGGGGAAACCACCACCGTCGCACCCGACGAACTCGACGCCACTCTCAAGGACCTCGGCATCGAGCTGACGGCGGACGAACTGGAACGGCTGAAGCTGGTCTACTGACCGAACAGCTCGGCCGCCGGCACCGGACGGCCGAGGTGGTAGCCCTGCGCCTGGTCGCAGCCGAGCGCGCGGAGCAGCTCCAGCTGCTCCGCCGACTCGACGCCCTCGGCGATCACCGTCAGGTCCACCGCGTGGGCCATCGCGATGATGCTCGTGACGATCGCCTCCGCGTCCCGTGACTCCGCGATGCCCGTGATGAACGAGCGGTCGATCTTCAGCGTGTCCAAGGTCAGCCGGCGCAGCTGCGCGAGTGACGAATAGCCGGTGCCGAAGTCGTCGATCGCCAGCAGCACGCCCAGCGATCGCAGGGACGCCAGCACTTCCGCGGCTGCTTCCTGGTCGCGCATCAACGCACTTTCGGTCACCTCCAGGCAGAGCGCGCCGGCGGGGAGCCCGGTGGCCGCCAGTGCGTCCTGGACCGCGGGCACCAGGTGCGGGTCGTCGAGCTGGCGGGTGGAGAGGTTGACCTTCAGCGTCAGGTCCAGGCCGTGGCGAGCCCGCCGCGCGGCGAGTTCGCGGGTCGTCGTGCGCAGCATCTGCTTGCCGAGCACGTTGATCAGGTCGCTCTCTTCGGCGAGCGGGATGAACTCCGCGGGCGAGATCGGGCCGTGCCGCGGGTGCGTCCACCGCAGCAGCGCCTCCACCGCGACCATCTCGCCGGTCCGGAGGTCGACGACCGGCTGGTACGCGGGCCACAGCTGGTCGTCGTGGACCGCGTCGCGCAGGTCCTGTTCCATCCGCAGCCGCCGCTGCATCCGCTCGCGCAGGCCGACGTCGAAGACGTGGTGGCGGCCGCGGCCGAGCGCTTTCGCCTGGTACATCGCGACATCCGCGTCGCGCAGCAGGTCCTCGGCGCTGCGGCGGTCGTCGCGGCCGACGAGCACGACGCCGATGCTCGCGTCGAGGTGCAGCTGCCTGCCGAGGACGCCGAGCGGTTCGGCCAGCGCGGCCCGCAGGTGCTCGGCCAGCGCGCGGACCTCGCCCGGGTCGGTGACCTCGGCGGTGACGACGACGAACTCGTCGCCGCCCAGCCGGCCGACCAGGTCGTCGCGGCCCGAGCTGCGACGCAGGCGCTCCCCGACGATCCGCAGCACCTGATCGCCGACCGAGTGCCCGAGCGAGTCGTTGATGACCTTGAACTTGTCCAGGTCGAGGAACAGCACGGTGACCGCGCCCCGGTCGCGGACGTCGAGCCGGCCGAGCACCAGCGTCCGGTTCGCCAGCCGGGTCAGCGGGTCGTGGGTGGCGTCGTGCGCGAGCTGCGCACTGATCGCGCGGGTCTCGGTGATGTCGGTGAACGAGGTGACCACGGCCATCGCCGCCGGGTTGTCCGGGTCGAGCAGCCGCGAAGTCAGCGACACCCAGACGTCGCGCCCGTCCGGCCGGCGCAGGCGGACGACCAGGCCGTTGTGCGGGACGCCGGTCCGCCGCGTCTGCACCGACGGCATCTCGTCCGGCGGGATCCACTGCCCGGACTCGGTGAACAGCCGCAGCGTGTGGCACGGGACGCCGATCAGGTCGGCTTCGGTGGCGCCGAGGATCCGGCAGGCCGCCGGGTTCACCGCTTCGATGAGCCCGGCGGCGCCCATCACGAGCACGCCTTCGTCGAGGGACGCGACGACCGTACGGTAGTTCCGCTCGGCCCGTCGCCGCGCGGTTTCGTCGGCGCAGACCAGCACGTAACCGTCGTTCATTTCGGCTGCCGAGACCCGGACCGCCAGGGGAGCGCCGTCGCGCCGCCGGTGCACCGCTTCCGCGACGCCGCCGCCGCGCCGGATGTCCGGCAGGTCGAGCGGCGCGCCGACGAGCTCGCTCGCCCGCCGTCCGACGGCCTCGGCCGCGGTCCAGCCGTACACCGCCTCGGCGGCCGGGTTCCAGCTGGTCACGACGCCTTCACCGGTGGTCGCGATCAGCGCGTCGCTGACGTGTGACACCAGCGCGGCCTGGTAGCGGAGGGCGTCGGCGGCCGCCTTCTTCGCCGTGATGTCGCGCATGACGACCTGGTAGGTGCCTTCGCCGAGGCGCACCAGCACCGTCTCGACGGCGAACTTGCTGCCGTCCAGCCGGGACATCAGCGCTTCGACGGGCTCGCTCGCCTGCCCCGGTTTCGTCAGCTCGGCGAGCTTTCCGAGCACCGCGGCCCGCGCGTCCTCGGCGACGAAGTCGGTGAACCGCCGGCCGACGACCTCGTCGGCGGAGCGCGCGGCCAACGTTTCGAGGGCCGCGCGGTTGGCGTAGGTGAACACGCCGTGCTCGTGCACGCAGATCGCGTCCGGACTCAGCTCGACCAGTTCGGCGAGCGAGTCGGCCTCCATGTGTTTCCGTCCCTGTGAAGTCGGCGTGTGGCCCGTCGATTACACCACCGACTCCGGCCCGTGCCTACCCGGCGGAATCCGGGCCCGGCCTGGGGTTGCGCGCCCGCAGCCACGGGCCGCAGACCAGCAGCCCGAAGTGCGCGGCGAACGCGTGGCCGAGCAGCGTGACGATCGAGTCGAGGCTCGCGGGGTCGTCGCTCAGCCAGATCGCCGCGACGAACGCCTCCATCGCGACCAGCGCGACCAGGCGTGCGCGGCCGTGCAGGAGGAACACCAGTGCGCCGGCGGTGGTGAAGAAGCCGTAGCTGACCCCGAGGTCGAGCCAGCGCCCGGCCGAGTTCGGCAGCACGTGCGCGCTGATCAGGGCCATCACCGGCAGTTCGGTGCCGAGCGTGGCCACGATGTGGCCGGAGAAGAACACCAGTGCCGTGGTGCGGGCGCCGAACCGGCGTTCCAGCGGCGCGACGGCGACCGCGAAGATCAGGACGTAGGGCAGCCAGCTTTCGCCGGGCAGCCAGATCGCGCTGCTCACCAGCGAGGTCAGCGGACGCCGCCACAGGTTGTGGGCGTCGGTGCTGGACAGCTGGAGCAGCCGGGTGGTCACCGCCGGGTCGGCGAACTCGAGCAGCAGGGTCGTGGCCAGCAGGACGACCAGGTAGCCGAAGGTGAACGGCGTCGTCCTCGGGTTGGGGACGTACCGGAGCAACGCCCACGGACTGCGGCGGCGCGCAACGGCGATCGAGGAGATCGGCCGTTCGGCTCTCAGCAGCATGGATCGAGCTTCGATGGTCATGCTGGGAGTATCACGAGCGTCAGCTTAGAAAACGCTGTGGATGTCACTCACCGTCAGACCTTGCATTACGTGACGAATTTTTGCCGCCCCTTCACCCGTTAGGGGGGCTTTTACGGTAAGAATACGCCACGATGTCGGCCGAAAGGGTCTATCGGGAAGGTCTGTCGGGGTGAACGACGAGGTATCGGTCGCCGAGCTGCTCGTGCGCGAGGGCTGGGGCGACCGTCCGGGACCAGGCCAGTCACGCTGGCGGGTGGTCGCGGTGATGCTCGCCGTCATCGTGGGCTGCGGCGCCGCCGCGGCGCTGGTCGCCCTCGGCGGCAAGGAGCGCCAGGACGCGTCCCCGGTCGACCAGATCCAGGTCATCCCCTTCCCGCAGCGCACCACCGGCCTGGGTGGCGCCGACCAGGCGACGGACTCGCCCTCCGACGGCGGGATCGGCGGCGGCACCGGCGGCGACGTCGTCACGGCGTCGAACGAACACCGCGGCACGGTCACCGAGGTGCCGGGCCGCAACCCGGCCACCGAAAGCAACACCACCGGAACGGCGACGCCGGCCGCCACGCCGTCCGGCTCCGCCCCCTCGGCCACCGGCACCCCGACGACGACGCCGACCGGGAACCCGCCGCCGGGCGGCGGACATCCGCCGGCTGCGACGACGACGCAGGCGCCCCGGACCCAGTGTTTCCTGATCATCTGCTGGTGATCAGGAAAGCTGCGCCACGAGGTCACTGAAGTCCGAGGTGTTCCAGCGCTCCGGGCGCATCACGATCGCGATGTTGCTCCCGTGGGCTTCGTCGGTCGCGTCGGTGTAGGCCTCGCTCGCGCCCGGCGGCAGGTAGCGGGCCGCCATCTCGTGCCGCTCCGCCTTCGTCATCGGCCACGACTCCACGACCGGGCCCTCGACCGACACGTACTTGTAGACACCGTCCTGCTGCTGGACGCACAGCGCGAACCGCCCCGCCGCCTCGATCAGCCGGGCCTTCCGCGAGCCTGGTGACGTCATCACGACGACGTCGCCACCCGGCTCGTAGCGGTACCAGATCGGCGTGGTCAGCGGCGCCCGCCCGGGCTCGGCCGCGACGCTGAGCACGCCGACCTGCGGCTCGGCGAGGAATGCTTCGCGCTCGTCCTTGGTCATCTTGCGGGCCATGAGGGCTCCTTAAGGCAATTGAATTTGACTTAAGGCTAGCCATAGCTCGACCACTAAGGCAAGCAGATTTGCTTTAGGATGGGCGGATGACCCGACCCGGCGGCCGCAGCGCCCGCGTCCGCGACGCCGTGCACGACGCCGTCATCGAGCTGCTCGCCGCCGGTGAGATCGACGCGGCGATCCCGAAGATCGCCGAGCGGGCGGCCGTGAACCCGACCAGCATCTACCGGCGCTGGGGCAGCCGCGACGCGCTGCTGCTCGATGCGGCGGTGACGCGCCTGCGCTCGACGTCCCCGATCCCGGACACCGGTTCGCTGCGCGGTGACCTGCTCGGCTGGGCCGAGGGCGTCGAACGCTCGATGCGTGACCGGCACGGCCAGATCCTGCTCCGCGCGCTCGTCGCGACCCTGCGCCCGGACGAAAAGCCGCTCGAGTACCTCCGGGCGCGCGGCGACGACCTGCAGGCCGCCCTCGACAAGGCCGAGGCGCGCGGTGAGCCGGTGCCGTCGGTCGACGAGGTGCTCGACTTCGTCCTGGCTCCGCTCTACCTGCGTGTGCTGTTCCGGCGTCCGGTCGAGCCGGGCACCGGGGCCATGCTCGTCGGCCGGTTGCTCAAGGAGCGTTGAGCAGGTCGGGCTCCGAGCGCCGGCCGAGGTGGTTGAACAGCAGGTTCAGCACGAAGGCGAGTACCGCCGCCAAGGTGATCGAGCTGCCGCAGATCGTCTGCAGCCAGGCCGGGAAGTGCGTGAAGAAGTCCGGCGCGAACGCCGGCAGCAGGCCGGCGCCGAGGGCCACCGCGACGACGAAGGTGTTGTGGTTGCCGGAAAACTCGACTGTCTTCAGGTTCTGGGCGCCGACGGCGGCGACCATCGCGAACATCACGACCGCGACCCCGCCGATCACCGGTTCCGGGATGGCCGCGATGAACGCGCCGACCTTCGGCACCAGGCCCATCAGCACGAGGATCCCGCCGGTCACCGCGACGACCCAGCGGCTGCGCACGCCGGTCATCCGCACCAGGCCGACGTTCTGCGCGAACGCCGTGTCGGGGAAGGAGTTCATCACCCCGCCGAGCACGGCCGAGACGCCGTCGGTGGCCAGGCCGCGGGCGAGGTCGGCGTCCGTCGGCGGGCGGCCGGTGATCTCGCCGACGGCGATCAGGTCGGCGGTCGACTCGGTGAACGTCACCAGCATGACCACGCACATCGACAGGATCGCCGCGACCGGGAACGTCGGCGCGCCGAAGTGGAACGGCGAGGCGAGCCCGAACCAGCCGGCCGCGCTCAGGCCGTCCCAGTGCACCAGCCCCATCGGGATCGCCACGACCAGCCCGATGGCCAGCGCGAGCAGCGGCCCGATCTGGTTGGCGAACCCGCGCAGCACGCGGGTGAAGAGCACGAGCAGGGCGAGCACGCCGAAGGCCAGCCCGATGTGCGACGGCGCCGCGTAGTCCGGTGCCGTGCTGTCGTGGCCGGCGATCATCGCCGCGCCCGGGCCGAGCAGCGAGACGCCGATGACCAGCAGCAGCGTCCCGGTGACCAGCGGCGGGAAGAACCGGATCAGTTTCGCGAACGGCTTCGCGATGAGCAGCCCGAACACGCCGGAGGCGAGCATGGCGCCGTAGACCGCGGGCAGCCCGTACTGGGACGCGATCAGGATCATCGGGTTGACGACGGTGAACGTCGCGCCCGCCACCACCGGCAGCCGGATGCCGAGCAGCTTGCCGATGCCGACGGCTTGGATGAGCGTCGCAATGCCCGCGACCAGCAGGTCGGCGTTGACCAGCAGCCCGATCGTCGCCGGGTCGAGCTTGAGCGCGCTGCCGACGATCAGCGGCACCGCGACCGAACCGGCGTACATGATCGACATGTGCTGGAGGCCGAGCAGGGCGAGCCGTCCGGCGGGCAGGCCCCGGTCGACCGGGTGGACCGCGGATTCCGTCATGAGCGGACGGTAGCAAGTCCCGCGCGTGATGATCATGTTCCGGGGGGCGGCGCAACGGCCGGGAATGTGTGACCATCGGTGCATGACTTCGGGTGGCATTTCCCAGGTGGGCCCGCCGTTTCGCGCCGATCACGTGGGGAGCCTGCTCCGGCCCCCGGTGCTGCGCGACTCGCGACGGCGGCACGAAAGCGGTGAGATCGGTGCGGAGCAGCTCCGCGCGGTCGAGGACGACACGATCCGCGACGTGATCAAGATGCAGCGGGCGGCCGGGCTGAGCTCGGCGACCGACGGCGAATTCCGGCGCGCCTCGTGGCACATGGACTTCATCTACGCGCTCGGCGGCATCTCGAAGAGCGACCAGCGGCTGCACGTCAAGTTCCACAACCTGGCGGGCGACCTCGAGTTCAGCCCGCCGGGGCTGCAGGTCGACGGCAAGGTGCGGCTCGACGAACCGATCTTCGCCGACCACTTCCGGTTCCTGCAGTCCCATGTGGACCCGGGCGTGACGCCGAAGCTGACCATCCCGTCGCCGAGCATGGTCTACTACCGCGGCGGCCGGGCCGCGGTCAGCGAGAGCGTCTACCCGGACCTCGAGGAGTTCTTCGCCGACCTCAGCGCGGCGTACAAGCAGCAGGTCACCGCGATGGCCGGCCTCGGCTGCCGGTACCTGCAGCTCGACGACACGAGCCTCGCCTACCTGAACGACCCGGCGCAGCGCGAGCTGGTCGCGCGGATGGGCGGCGACCCGGACACCCAGCACCTGCGCAACATCGCGACGATGAACGCGGCGCTCGAAGGCCGTCCCGAGGGCCTTACGGTGACGACCCACCTGTGCCGCGGCAACTTCCGGTCATCCTGGGCCGCTGAAGGCAGCTACGAGTTCGTCGCCGAGGCGTTGTTCGGCGAGCTCGCCGTCGACGGGTTCTTCCTGGAGTACGACGACGAACGCTCCGGCGGGTTCGAGCCGCTGCGGTTCGTGCCGAAGGACAAGAAGGTGGTGCTCGGCCTGGTCACGACCAAGCGGCCGGAGCTGGAGGACCCGGACGTCCTGGTGCGGCGGATCGAGGAGGCGTCCCGGTACGTCGACATCGACCGGCTCTGCCTGTCCCCGCAGTGCGGCTTCTCCTCGACGGAGGAGGGCAACGACCTGACCACGGACGACCAGCTGCGGAAGCTGGAGCTGATCGTCACGACGGCCGACCGGGTCTGGGGCGGCCACTGATGATCACCTGCGTCGTCGACTACGTCATCGACCCCGCGAAACTGCCCGACTTCGAACGCTTCGCTGCCGCGTGGATGCGGCTGGTGCAGCGGGAGGGCGGCATCCACCACGGGTACTTCCTGCCGTCGGAGGGGGCGAGCGACGAAGCGAGGGCGTTGTTCAGCTTCGAGAGCCTGGCGGCGTACGAGCGCTACCGGACGCTGTTCGGCGTCGACCCGGACTTCATCGAGGCCGACAAGATCCGCGAGGAGAGCGGGTGCGTGATCCGGTACCGGCGCACGTTCATGCGCCCGCTGCTCCCGGACGACGACCTCTGAGACGGTCGCCCCGGGGTGCACCCGGGGCGACCCTCGGATCAGGTGCAGTTGCCCCAGGTGTAGCGGGCGCCCTTGGCGTAGGCCCCGGCACCGGTCGCGGTGCGGGAGATCAAGCCCAGGTATTGGACGCAGTGGTTGTTCGCCGTGCCCTTGACCGCCGCGTAGTACTTGAACGGGCCGGTGTTCCCGATCCAGTCCGGGGTGCCCTGGATCCACAGCCAGGCTTCGGTGTACGTCGGCGTGCCGATGTCGATGGCCTTGATGGTCGCGACGCAGTTGGCGTGCGAGGAGTTGTACATGAGGTAGACGTCGCCCCACTTGGCCGAGCCGTACTTCACCTCGCGGTGGCCGTCGGACGCGAGCGACCACGACCCGCCGAAGTCGGTGGCGCACGCCTCCGCCGGGGTGTAGGGGTTGGCCGCGGCGGAAGCCGCCGGTGCGGATACCGCCGCCGCGCTCAGCGCGGCCGCGACGACGACGCCCAGTCTGGTCCAGGATTTCATGGTTTCCCCTCGTGCTTTCGTCTCGGATGCGACACGCGCCGGGGGCGCGCGGGGTTTAGCCGTGGGTTGCGGCGCTTCCCGCCGATGCGAAAACTGGCCTCATGCGACACAGCGCGCAGCGGCCGCCGTCGGTGGTGGATCGCGTCCTCGACCTCCTGGGCGCCTTCACCGCCGAACGGCCGCGGCTCACGCTGTCCGAGCTCGGCCGCCGGGCCGGGCTGCCGCTGTCGACCACGCACCGGCTCGCCGGTGAGCTCGTCCGGCGCGGGGCCCTGGTGCGCGACGAGACCGGCGCCTACCGCGTCGGGTTGTGGCTGTGGGAAGTCGCGTCCCTCGCGCCGCACGGTGCGGAACTGCGGGAGAGCGCGATGCCGTTCCTCGAGGACCTCTACGAAGCCACCCACCAGAACGTGCAGCTCGCGGTGCTCGACGGGACGGAGGTCGTCTACGTCGAGCGCATCTCCGGCCGCGGTGCCGTCAACGTCCTGACCCGCGTCGGCGGGCGGCTGCCGGCGCACGCCACCGGTGTCGGGCAGGTGCTCCTCGCGCACGCCACCGCCGAGGCGCAGGAGGAAGTCCTGGCCGGTCCGCTCAAGACGTTCACGCCCAAGACGATCGGCTCGCCCGCGCAGCTGCGGCGGGTCCTGGCCGACGTCCGGCGCGACGGTTACGCCGTCAGCGACGGCCAGATCGAGCTCATCGCCCTGTCGGTGGCCGCTCCGGTCCGGGACGTCACGGACGACGTCGTAGCCGCCATTTCCGTGGTCGTCCCGGCCGAGGGGACCGATCCGCGGACGCTGGTTCCGGCCGTGCGGGCCGCCGCGCGGGGGATTTCGCGGGTGCTGGGCGCGCCGCGGTCCCCGCGGTCGTCGTCCGGGGAACCACGCCTCGACTGACCGGGCCCGTTGTGGTCGGATGAGGTCGAGGGCTGCCGGATGGGGTGAGGAGAAGGAATGACCACCGTGCTCGTCGTCGGTGCTGGTCAGAGCGGGTTCCAGGCCGTGGCTTCGCTGCGGGACCGGGGCTTCGCCGGCCGGGTCGTGCTGGTCGGGGACGAGCCGGGCGTGCCGTACCAGCGGCCGCCGCTGTCGAAGGCCTACCTCGCCGGGACCGCCGGGCTCGAGCAGCTGCACCTGCGTGGCGAGGACTTCTTCGCCGAGAAGGACATCGAGCTGGTCGCGGGACGGGCCGCGAAGATCGACCGCGCGGCGGCGAAGGTGCGGCTCGAAGACGGCCGCGAGCTGGACTACGACTTCCTCGTCCTGGCCACCGGCGCCCGCAACCGGACGCTGCCGGTGCCCGGCGCGGACCTGCCGGGCGTGCTGACCCTGCGCACCCGCGACGACGCCGACCGGCTGCGGGCGTCCCTCGAACAGGCCGGGAACGTCGTCGTGGCCGGTGGCGGGTTCATCGGGCTGGAGTTCGCCTCGCACGCCGGCCGGCCGGTGACGATCGTCGAGGCGCAGGACCGCCTGCTCAACCGCGTCGCGACGCCGGAGATCTCCGCGTACTTCGCTTCCCTGCACCGCACCGCCGGGCACACGGTGCTGCTCGGCCAGGGCGTCGCGGCGCTGCACGGCGACGAGCGCGTCCGCGAGGTCGAGCTGTCCGACGGCACCCGGCTGCCCGCCGACCTGGTCGTCGTCGCCGTCGGCGTGGTGCCCGAGACCACGCTCGCCGAGGCCGCCGGGCTGCCGGTGCGCAACGGCGTCGTGGTCGACGCGCACCTGCGGACCGCGGACGAGAAGATCTTCGCCATCGGCGACTGCGCCAACTTCCCGTGCGTGCAGGCCGGCGCCGAGACCCGGCTGGAGTCCGTGCAGAACGCCGTCGACCAGGCCCGGTGCGTGGCCGCGGCGATCACCGGCACGGAAGAGCCGTATGCCAGTCTGCCGTGGTTCTGGACCGACCAGGCGGGCGCCAAGCTGCAGATCGCCGGGATCCTCTCGGGCGCGGACCGGACGGTGGTCGCGGGCGACCCGGCCGAAGGCAAGTTCTCCGTGCTGTCCTTCCGCGACGACGTCCTGATCGCCGTCGAGTCGGTGAACCGGCCGGCAGACCATATTGCCGCGCGCCGCCTGTTCACCGCCGAGCCGAAGCCCGCGTACGCCGACCTCGAAGCGAGCGGCTTCGACCTCAAGGCCCACTTGAAGTCGCGAGCAGCCTGACCGAGATCGTCAACCCATGGTTGACGATAGGGGATCGTCAACCTAGAGTTGACGGCATGACCTTACCCAACTTCGTCAAACTCGACGACCTCATCAGCGCCATCAAGAGCAACAACGACCAGGACGCCCTGGCCCAGCTGACCGACGCGGTCTACGTGGGCCAGCACCTCGGCGAGGTGGCCGACCACCTGATCGGCCACTTCGTCGACCAGGCGCGCCGGTCGGGCGCGTCCTGGACCGAGATCGGCGCCAGCATGGGCGTCACGAAACAGGCCGCCCAGAAGCGGTTCGTGCCGAAGGTGGACCCGGGCGGCGACCCGAGCGGCAGCATCGAGCGCGTCTACGGGCGCTACACCGACCGGGCGCGGCACGTCTTGGTCGAGGCGCAGAAGGCGGCCGTTGCGCACGCCAGCCCGGAGATCGAAACCGTGCACATCGTGCTCGGCCTGCTGACCGAGCCCGCCGCGCTGGCGGCCGGGGCGATCCTGGCTCAAGGCGTCCAGCTGGACGCCGTCCGCGAAGCCGCCGAAGCGCGGTTGCCCGAGCCGATCGACCCGGCGCCGAACGTGGTCCCGTTCGCCGCTGCCGCCAAGAAAACCCTCGAACTGACCATGCGCGAAGGCCTGCGGCTGGGGCACAACTACATCGGCACCGAGCACATGCTCCTGGCGCTGCTGGAACAGGGCGAGGGCGCCGGGTTCGAGGTGCTCGACGGCTTGGGCGTCAAGAAGGACAAGGCCGAGGCGAAGATCGTGGAGGTACTGGCGGAACTCCTCGCCGCCCGCGGGCAGTGAGACTTCGTGAAGGCCACCTTCAGGAACTTGAACTTCCTCAAGGTGGCCTTCACGAACTTGTCAGGCGTCGGACTCCGGGCGGCCGTCGGCTGCCCAGGCCGTGTGGAACGAACCTTCGCGGTCCACCCGGCGGTAGGTGTGGGCGCCGAAGTAGTCCCGCTGGCCCTGGACGAGAGCGGCCGGGAGGCGGTCGGCGCGGAGGCCGTCGTAGTAGGCCAGCGCTGTCGAGAAGCCCGGCGTCGGGATGCCGAGCTTGACCGCCGTCGAGATCACCGAACGCCACGAGTCCTGCGCGTCCTCGACGGCCTTGCGGAAGCCGCCCGAGGTGAGCAGCGTCGGCAACGAAGGCTCGTCGGCGTAGGCCGCGGTGATGTCGTTGAGGAACTTCGCGCGGATGATGCAGCCGCCGCGCCAGATCGAGGCGACCTTGCCCAGGTCGATGTCCCAGCCGTACTCCGTCGCGCCCGCCTGGATCTGGTTGAAGCCCTGCGCGTACGCGACCACCTTCGACGCGTACAGCGCCTGCTCGACGTCGTCCGCGAAGCGCTCCAGCGCGGACCCCGACAGCGGCGCCGCCGACGGACCGCCCAGCCCGCGAGCCGCCGTGCGCAGCGACTTGGACCCGGACAGCGAACGCGCGAAGACGGCTTCGGCGATACCGGAGATCGGGACACCGAGGTCGAGGCCGATCTGCACGGTCCAGCGGCCGGTGCCCTTCTGCTCGGCGGCGTCCTCGACGACGTCGACGAACGGCTTGCCCGTGGCAGCGTCGACGTGGGCGAGCACGTCGGCGGTGATTTCGATCAGGTAGGAGTCGAGCCGCCCGGTGTTCCAGGTGCGGAACACCTCGGCGATCTCGGCCGGTGCGTAGCCGCCCGCGTGCCGGAGCAGGTCGAACGACTCCGCGATCAGCTGCATGTCGGCGTACTCGATACCGTTGTGCACCATCTTGACGAAGTGGCCGGCGCCGTCCGCGCCGATGTGCGTGCAGCACGGCTCGCCGTCGACCTTCGCCGAGATGTCCTCGAACAGCGGGCCGAGCGACTCGTACGACTCCTTCGAGCCACCGGGCATGATGCTCGGCCCGTGCAGCGCGCCTTCCTCGCCGCCGGAGACGCCGCTGCCGACGAAGTGCAGCCCGCGCTCGCGCAGCGCCTTCTCACGACGGCGCGTGTCGGCGAAGTGCGCGTTGCCGGCGTCGATGATGACGTCGCCCTCTTCGAGCAGCGGCGCGAACTCCTCGATGACGGCGTCCGTCGGGCCGCCCGCCTTGACCATGATCACGACCTGGCGCGGCCGCTCCAGCGCGTCGACGAACTCCTGCGCGGAGTACGCCGGGATGAAGTCGCCCTCGTCACCGAACTGGTCCACCAGCGCGCGCGTCCGCTCCTCGGACCGGTTGTGCAGGGCCACCGTGTGACCGTGCCGGGCCAGGTTGCGGGCCAGGTTGCGGCCCATGACCGCCAGGCCGGTGACCCCGATGCTCGCCTTCTTGCTCATCCGAATCCTTCCGAAGTCTCTCTCGATTCAGACAGTAGTCCGATCGACGCCTCAAGGAAGGCCACGGAGCGACGGCTCACTCAGTTCAGGAGAAGCAGTGGATCGGCCCCTTGTTGAAGGCGAGCATGTCGGTGATCGCGGCCACCAGGTCGATCTGCGCGCCCCACTCGGCGCCGTCGAGCTCGGCGTACGCCCGGTGCAGGTTCCCCGGCAGCCGCTCCTGCTCGCTCAGCGACGCGAAGTCGCCGAGGTCGGTCTCCTTGGTCAGCTCCAGCGGCGACAGCCCGGCGGCCTTCCCTCGCTCGGCTGTCTTCTGGACGAAGGCCAGGTACCGGTCGACCGTGTCCACCACGTCGAGCCCGCACGGGCCGCCGTGACCAGGCAAGATCACCTCCGGCTGTAGCTCCCGGATGATGTCGAGGCCCTTGCGCCAGCCGGCCACCGAGCCCATCAGCGCGAACGGGCTGCCGCCGTGGAACACCAGGTCACCGGCGTAGAGCACGCGCTGCGCGGGTAGCCAGACCAGGACGTCGTTGGTCGTGTGGGCGGCGTGGCCGGGGTGGATCAGCTGGATCTCGACGTCTCCGGCGTGCAGGGTGAGCCGGTCGTCGAAGACGATCTCGGGCGGCCGCGACTTCAGCTCGCCCCAGTCGCTGCCGACGAAGACGCCCTCGTAGGTCTGGATGCCCTCGGCGGCCATCACCTCGCGCGTCTTGCGGTGGCCGACCACGGCCGCGCTGGTCACGAGGTAGTTGCCGTTGGTGTGGTCACCGTGGTGGTGGGTGTTGACCAGCGTCGTCACCGGGCTGCCGGTGGTCGCTTCGACCGCGGTGAGCAGCGCGCGCGTGCGGCGCTCGGTCGAACAGGTGTCGATCAGCACGGTGTGGTCGCCGGCGTCGACGAACCCGCAGTTGTTGATGTACCAGGAGCCGTCCGGCTGGACGTAGCCGTGGACCCGGTCGGCCAGCCGGGTGACGGCGGCGGCGGAGAGCGAACGATCGGTCACCGGCTCACTATGCCCGAGGCGGGGCTCCGCCGGTTGGCGGAATAATTCCGAATTTCACTGGTCCAGGCGAGTGATACCGCAGGTGACTGGCATTCTGCGACGTTTCCTGGAACGCTGCGCGGTGTCATCATCGAGATCCGCAAGGTGAAGCACTAACCTGGGTGGGTTCGATAGTTCGCGCGCGACGGCGACCGGGAGGCCGCCGTCGCTTGGTAGTGGTCCGGGAGAGCAGGGCGATGGCCAGCACCGTCACCTCGCGCCGGAAGCAGCTCGGGAACGAGCTCCGGCATGCCCGCACCGCGGCGCGGATGACACAGCAGCAGGTCGCCGAGGTCCTCGGCTGCACCCAGGGCAAGGTCAACAAGATCGAGTCCGGTGCCGTCGGGGTGAAGCTCGGGGATGTGCGATCGATGCTGAACGCGTTCGGGATCAACGGCGAAGAGGCCGACACGCTGATGAACCTGGCGCGGGCCGCCGCCGGGCAGCGCGGCCACTGGTCCGGCTACCGCTCGGTGGTGCCGCACTGGTTCCGCACGTTCACCGACCTGGAGCCCGCGGCCGCGGAGATCCTCACCTGGCACGGTGAGCGCATCCCGGGCCCGCTGCAGTCCGAGCACTACATGCTCAAGCAGTTCACCGAGGCCGGCGCGACGGACGTGACGTCGCTGGTCCGCAACCGCCTCGACCGCAAGGCGGTGTTCGAGCAGCAGCAGCCGCCCTACTACCGCTTCATCATCAGCGAAGGCGCGCTGCGCCGGGCACCGGGCGGGTACGCGCCCGCGGTGATGCTCGACCAGGTCGAGCACCTGCTCTCCCTGGAGAAGCACCCGCGGGTCTACGTGCACGTACTGCCGTTCGGTGCGCGGCTGGCCGCGGTGCCCAACGACTTCACGATCATGCGGTTCCCGGACCGCACGCGCGACTTCGTCTACATCGAGCACTCCGCGGGCGGGCTCTACCTCGACGACGTCAAGGACTTCAACATCTTCGTCGACTCGTGGGACAGGCTGCGCGGAGCCGCGCTGGAGCGCCAGGAGACCCGGCAGTTCCTCAAGGAGCTTGCGGAGGGTTACCGCGCGCAGATGCAGCAGCTCCAATAGGGCGAACGGCGGCCTCAGGTGTCCCGGGTCGTGAACAACTTTCGGTAGAGTCACTCTGTTGCGCTCGAAACCACCGGAAGTGCCGCCCGAAGGGGATGTCGTGGACCCCGCCTTCCTGCCCGAGGCCATCGATCTCGACCGGCCGAACATGGCACGCATCTACGACTGGGCCCTCGGCGGCACCGCGAACTGGGCGATCGACCGGCAGTACGGCGAGCAGGCGCTGAAGGTGTTCCCGCTGGCGAAGACCCTGGCGCGCGCCAACCGCGACTTCCTCGGCCGGGCCGTGCGCTACTGCCTCGCCGAAGGCATCACGCAGTTCCTCGACCTCGGTTCCGGCATCCCGACCGCGGGCAACGTCCACGAGGTGGCCGACGACCACGTCGACGACAGCCGGTGCGTGTACGTCGACCACGAACCCGTGGCCGTCGCGCACGGGCGGATGCTGCTGGAGGAGGCCGGCGACCCCGAGCGCCACGCCGTGCTGCACGCCGACCTGCGCGACGCGTGCGAGGTCTGGGAGGCCGCTCTCGCCACCGGCGTGCTCGACCCGGACCGGCCGATCTGCCTGCTGACCGTGGCGGTGCTGCACTTCCTGCCGGACGTCACCGGTGTGCGCGAAGCCATCCGCGACTACCGGACGCTGCTGGCGCCCGGGTCGGCGTACGTGCTTTCGCACGCGACCGAGTCCGGCGTCGAAGGCGACGAGCTGGAGCAGATCAGGAAGCTCGTGAAGCTGTCCGAACGGTCGAGTTCGCCCGCGGTTTCCCGGTCCCTCGACGAGATCGCCGCGTTCTTCGGTACCTTCGACGTCGTCGAGCCCGGGATCGTGCCTGTGGGAGAGTGGCGCCCTGAGCCCGGCGCCGCCACGGTCCCCCTCGCGAGCGTGGTCGGCGGTGTCGGCCGCAAGCCTGGAGGACGCAATGACGACGCAGGACCCCGAAGCCCCTGAAGGCGTGGACCTGGACCGGCCGAACGCCGCCCGCATCTACGACTGGTTCCTCGGCGGCGACGCCAACTGGGCCATCGACCGCCAGTTCGGCGAGCAGGCGGTCAAGACGTTTCCGATGATCAAGACCGTCGCGCGCGCCGGCCGCGACTTCCTCGGCCGCGGCGTGCGGTACCTGGCGCGCAACGGCGTCGACCAGTTCCTCGACCTCGGCTCCGGCGTCCCGACCGTCGGCAACGTCCACGAGGTCGCGACGGACGTCAATCCGGACGCGCGGTGCGTGTACGTCGACAACGAGCCGGTCGCGGTGGCCCACTCCCAGATCCTGCTGGAGAAGGAGGGCGTCGCGGGGCGGCACGCGGTGCTGCAGGGCGACCTGCGCGACCCGGCCGACATCTGGAAGCGCGCGCTCGACACCGGCGTCCTCGACCCGAACCGCCCGATCGGCCTGATCATGGTCGGCGTCCTGTACTTCCTCGGCGCCGACGAGCCGGTGGCCCAGACCATCCGCAAGTACCTGTCGCTGCTGCCGTCCGGGTCGTACTTCCTGTCCTCGCACCTGACGGACGACAACCTGCACGAGATGGCCGACGCGGACAGCCGCGAGACGATCATGAAGCAGTACAACAAGTCCAGCACGCCGCTCCACCTGCGCAGCCGGGCCGAGTTCACGTCGTTCTTCGAGGGGCTGGAACTGGTGGAACCGGGCATCGTCTACCTGCCGGAGTGGCACCCGGAGGAGATCGAGTCCCGAGCCACCCGGAAGCTCGCGAACGACCCGGCGTTCGTCGGCCACCTCTGCGGCCTCGGCCGCAAGCCGTGACGGCTGCCGCCTACGACGCGATCGCGGACCAGTACGCCGAATTCGCCGCCGAGGTCTGGGACAAGCACCCGCTGGAGCGGGCGGTGTGGACGGCGTTCGCGGATTCCGTCCGCGGGCGCGGCCCGGTCGCGGACCTCGGCTGCGGGCCCGGGCACCTGACGGCGCACCTGAGTTCGCTGGGGCTGGACGCGTTCGGCGTCGACCTGTCTCCGGCGATGATCTCGCTCGCCCGGTCCGCCCATCCGGACCGGCGGTTCGAAGTGGGCTCGATGGCCGCGCTGGACCTGCCGGACGCGTCGCTCGCCGGGATCCTGTCGTGGTACTCGGTGATCCACACGCCGCCGGTGGAGGTGCCCGGGTACTTCGCCGAATTCGCCCGAACGTTGGCGTCCGGTGGTCACGTTCTGTTGGGGTGCTTCGAATCCGGCGGCGGCCCGCGGACGCCGTTCGACCACAAGGTGACGACGGCCTACAGCTGGCCGCTGGACGAGCTGGCCGAGTTCGGGGCCGTGGCGGGACTCACCGAGGTGGGCCGGGTGTACCGCGAGCCGGTCGCGGGGGAGCGCCCGCTGCGGCACGGCAGCCTGCTGCTGCGAAAACCGTAGCTGCGCATAGCAAGAGCCCCGGTTCCGCAGGAAACCGGGGCTCTCTCGTGTGGTGGTACGGCAGCTCAGACGCGCGAGCCGAGGCGACCGCGCATCAACGGCGTCAGGTCGATCGAAGCTTCCAGCGGGCGGGTGGTGCGGACCCCGTCGGCGTGGCGCCGCAGCGGGAGGTCCTGGTCGGTCGCCCAGGTCGTGGTCTTGCGCAGCGGCGCTTGGATCAGGCTGAAGCCGAAGCGGTTCCGCAGCTCGATCCCGATACCCCGGCGGCCACGGTGTTCATCGTCCTCGCGGCGGAAGAGCGAGTTCACCCGGACGGCCATTCGTCTACACCCCCAGCTCTCGTCGCGGTGCTTCGGCGTCTCGCGGGGAAAACGCTTCCGCACCTGTGGTTCGGACCAGCCTGGTCACGGTGGGCGCGCCGGGTGGCGCACTGTCCTCGACGATCACGCTGTTCCTCCCCCATGAGGTCCTGCGGTGGCTTGGCTTGGTCGGTTCCGGCGCTGCACTTGGCGACGCCGGGCCTTGCGAACGCTGGTCTTTCCCACGCTCGGCCCGCCTTGACGACCGTCCGCCGCGAGCAGGCAGTCATTCGCCGACGCCAGCGCCCCGGCCGATGCGATTAATCCTACTCCTGGAATAATCTTCATGTCGAGGCCGTACCCAGTTGATCACCCGCTTGGCCCTGTGGCTTGCTCCATTGAGACACTGAGTAGCCGGGAGCGGGTGCCTTCGACCAGGTCACGACCGCGCCCCCCATCGATCCTCGGAGGTACGACCCATGGCGGATTATCCGTCGTTCGCGGATTACGATCCGAACACGGCCGTGACCCTGTTCGAAGAGGCCGCCTGGGAGAAGTCGTTCGCCAGCGAGCCCAACGGCGGCAGTTGCGTCGAGGTCAACCTGGCCCGGGACGGTCTGATCGGCGTCCGCGACACCAAGCTCTCGTCCAGCCCGGTCTTCGTGTTCGACACCGCCGAGTGGGAAGCGTTCCTGATCGCCGTCAAGGCCGGGCAGTTCGACCTGCCCGCCTGACCGCCGGTACCGCGGAAGACAAATGGTGAAGGCCCCCTTCTCCGCTCTCTACGGTGAAGGAGGCCTTCACGGCCGTCCGGATACGTCCGGACGCCCGATGTGAGGGGAATCTCACCCGATTGCCGGAAGCTCGCCTCCGCGCAGGCGGCCGCGCGTCCGGCGCCAGGCCACCACGATCAGCGCCACCAGCCCGATCAACGGCAGCGTGCTGATCGCCCAGCTCAGGCCCATCGGCGGCCCCGGCTGTTCCAGTACCGGCAACGCGCGCAGCTCGCCGGTGCCGGAGCCGGCGGGGCCGTTGACGGTGAAGCGGAGCGTCCAGTCGCCCGGCCGCGGCATCGAGCGGACGTCGAGCCCCCACACCTCGAGCTTGCGCGGGTGCCGGACCAGCGGCTGCTTCCGGTTCTGCCCGCCTTCCGGGTTGACCATGGTGAGGGTGCCGGACTTGCCCTCGATCCCGCCGTCGGGGATGAAGGTGAAGTCCAGTGACTGCATGGCTTTCAGCGGCCAGGTGCTGAACCCGACGGTCAGCCCGTACGGCCCGGCCTGCACCCGCTCGGTGTGCACGATGTTGACCGGCTCGTAGGCGTTCGCCGGTGCCGCGGTGACGAACAGCAGCCCGGCGACCGCGGCCAGGGCGAGCAAACTCCTACGCATCAGCGGTTTCCCCCTTCTTCGCGGGTGCCAGCAGGCAGAGCATCCCGCCGAACCGCCACCCGGCGAACCCGCCGAGCAGCCCCAGTGCCGCGCTGAGCACGGCGGTCGTCGTCAGGTACCAGGCCGGCGGCAGGTGCGCGCCGGTGTAGAGCAGCGTCCGCTGCACCGGCAGGCTCAGCCCGAGCAGCAGCCCGGCGATCCCGCCGGCGACCACGGAAACGCGGCCCGCGCGCCACCCGCGGCGCCGTCCGGCGAGGTACACCAGCTCCGTCAGCGCGGCCACCGGCAGCAGGGCCATCGGCGTCAGCGACGGCATCGCCGGCACCCCGGAAACCGCGTCCCGCATCGGCAGGCCGACCAGGTCGGCGTACGCCTGCGCCGCCCACGGCGAGAACCACCAGAACACCGCCTGCACGGCCGCGACCAGCGCCGCGGTGCCCACCGCGCCGCCCGGACGGCGGACGATCCCGGCGCCGACGGCGACCAGCAGCACCGCCATCATCGACGTCCCGATCGCGACGGCGTCGGCGTAGTCGTCCGGCACCTGCTGCAACCCGAGCGCCAGCACCGGCCCGAACGTGAGCAGCACGGTCAGCGACGCCGGCGTGCCGAGCCGGCCCCAGCGGTGTTCCCGTGCCGCGGCGAACACCGCGGTCGTGCCGATCAGCGACACCGTGATCGACAGCAGCAGCCCGATGTGCGGCGGCGAGTCGATGACCGCGTCGAAGCCGTACAACCCGTGCCACCACTGGTCCCACAGCCCGTACAGCAGGAACGTCGCCGCGCCGACCCCGGAAACCAGATAACCCAGCGGAGCCGCGAAAGTCCGGCCGAACACGTTGACCACGCGCCCGCCGATCCGCGGGTCGACCGGCCGTCCCGCGCGCCGTGCCGCCGTCGTCAGCAGTACCACGGCGAGGCTCGCCAGGCCGACGACCGCGCTGCCTGCGTACAGGAACAGGTGTGGCAGCGTGAAGAACGTGTCCGGCCCGACGTCGTCGTGCCACTGGATGTCCCAGGTCAGCCCGACCAGTGACAGCAACGACCCGCCGAGCACGACGTTCGCCGGCAGCAACCCCGTCCGCGCCTGTTTCGTCACCGACGTGGTGCGCACGCCGGATGCGGTGAGATCCATTCCCCCTCCTTCTACTTGCTTCTACTTGACGAGCAACGGAAAGACGACCTGCGCGGGCCCGCCGGGGCCGCGCAGCGAAACGGTGATCTCCCACTGCCCGGCCATCGGCAGCCCGACGTCCGCGGCGCGGAAGCGGCCGGGTCCGTCCGGCCCGGCGGGCACCGGCGCGAACGCGTGCCCCATCTGCGCCATGACCGGCGCGACCGTGACGGCTTCGGGCGCGGGCCCGGTCACCGCCACCGCGAACGTGTTGCTCCCGATCCGGGGCTGGTCCGCGGAGAACTGGACGGTGTACGGGCCCGAAACCGCTTGCTGCGTGGTGGATTTCGCGTCGCCGTCGCCCCAGAGCAGCCACGCGGCACCGGCCGCGACCACCAGAGCGACGACGGCGATCAGCAACGTCGGGCGTTTCATCGGCCGGCTCCTGTCGTCGGGACGTCGACCACGGCCGGGACGGTGAGCACCTGGTAGCCGCGTTCGGCCTGCAGCCAGATCCGGTACCGGCCGGGCTGGGCGAAGGTGTAGGTGAAGCCGACGTCCGGGCCGTACGCGGCGACCGTCTCATCAGGACGGCCGAGCTGTCCCGCGACCGGTGGCACCATCGCGTGGACGTGCGCCCACGTGGGGGCCTTCGCGGCGCTTTCACCGACGGGGCCGGTGATCGGCCCGGCGATGATCAGGTGGCCGAGCATGCCCAGCCACGGCTGGAGGTCCTGGGCCGGGAAGCGCGCGGTGATGGTGGTCGGCGTGCCCTGGCCGACGGTGAGTTCGACGGGGGTGCCGTCGATCGTCCGCGGGCCGGGACCGGGTGGTTCGGGCGCGGGAGCGGCGGTGCCGGTCATGTCCACAGTGGACCGGACCAGCTGGACCCCGCCGCCGCGCCGGGCAAGTTCGGCGGCGACCGCGTACGTGCCCGCTTCCGGATCGGCGAGGCGGACGCGGTAGTCGCCGGGGCCGACGCGCACCGGGTGCAGGTGGCTCAGCCGGCCGGACGGCGAGACCAGTACCAGGTGCACGAGGGCGTTGTCGTGGACCAGCAGGTCGTCCACCGGGCGGCCGGTGGCGCCGTCGGTGAGGCCGAGCCCGAGCTCGTTGCCCTCGGCCCGGACGGCCAGGTTCACCGGCGGCCGGGAGTAATCCACTGTGGACAGGCGAGCGTTCGCGTACGGGTCGGTGACGTTGTCGGACGTCGGGTCCAGCTGGCTGCCGGGTGCGGGAGGCAGGGGAGTGCTCGCCGACAGCAGCGCGCCGGTGACGGCGACGGCGATCGCGGCGACCACGCCGGCCGCCGGGACGAGCGCGAACGCGGTCCGCTTGGCCCGCACACCGACGATCAGGGCGATGAGCAGGAACGCGCCCGCGGCGACGAAGCCGCCGTAGGTCGCCTTCTCCCACGGCGGGACCACCCGCGCGGGCAGAATGAACGGAATGGTGGCTCTTTGCCCGGTGCCGTCATCCAGCGAGAGTTCCCACGGTCCCGGTTTGTCGACTTGGAGATTTCCGGGGTGGACACCCGGGGTGGCGCCGAGGACCACGTCCGTGCGCGAACTCGGGACGCCGTCGGCCGCGACGGCCAGGTGCAGCGTGCCGGGTGCGGTGCCCTGGTGCGTCACGACGTCGACCCGCAGCGGCGACGGCGTCGTGTCGACGCGGCGGATGATCACGGTCAGCTCGCGCGCGCCGAGCGTCTGGGCGACCTGGATGTCGGCGCCGGCCGGTGCGCCGTCGGCGTGCGCTGTCCCGCCGCCGGCCAGGATCCCCAGCGTGGCCAGCAGCATCAGCAGTACGGCTTTCGATTTGCTCCCCATCGTGGACCGAACCTAACCGGCGCAACGGGTGGCGGGCGTCACGGCGGCGAGGGAACTCCGGTCCCCAGTTCGGGGGACCGGAGGCCCCGGGGGTCTCAGGGGTCGAGGAACTTCCGCAGGTGGGCGACCACTTCGCCGGGTTGCTCCTCGGGGAGGAAGTGGCCGCACTCGGCGAGGGCTTCGCCGGTGACGTCGTCCGCGTACTCCCGCCAGATGTCGAGGGTGGGCAGGCTGCCGAGCAGGCCGTTCGCGCCCCAGAGGGCGAGAAGTGGCTGGGTGAGGCGCTTTCCGGCGTCGAAGTCGGCGTCGTCGAGTTCGGCGTCGTCGGGGAAGGAGGCGCGGTAGTCGTCGAAGCCGGCCCGGAGTGCTCCGGGCTGGGAGAAGGCGCGGACGTACTCGGCCTGTGCGTCGGCGTCGAGGGCGTGGCGCTGGTAGGTCCAGCGTTCGAAGAAGTAGCCGAGGTAGGCGGCGATGTTCTGACCGGCCAGGAGTTCCGGCAGGTCGGGCTGGAGGTGGAAGAGCCAGTGCCAGTACGCCTTGGCGGTGCCGGCGTCGAGGCGCTGCCACATCGCACGGGTCGGGGCGATGTCGAGCACCGCCAGACGTTCGACCTGGTCCGGACGGTCGAGGGCCCAGCGGTGGGCGACGCGGCCGCCGCGGTCGTGCCCGGCGACGGCGGTCTTCACGAAGCCCAGGTGATCGGCGAGGGCGGCGACGTCGGCGGCCATGGTGCGCTTGTCGTAGCCGGCCTTCGGTTTGTCGCTGCGGCCGTATCCGCGCAGGTCGGGGGCGATCACGGTGTGCGTTTCGGCGAGCGGCGCCAGGACCTTGTGCCAGCAGTGCGACGTCTGCGGCCAGCCGTGCAGCAGGAACAGTGGCGGGCCGTCGCCGGCGCGGAGGTAGTGCATGCGGATGCCGTTCACGGTGGCCATGCTTTCTAACCGGTTCATAAGGTTAGACAGTAGCGCTGCTTCTAACTGTCTTCAAGGGTTAGAATGGTCGGCATGGAATGGGTCTTCGACGGTGGACGGCCGTGCCTCGACCTCGTCAACACGATGCGCAGCCGGTACGACGAGGGGGTGGAGCTGCTGACCGGCCCGGACGCGCTGGCCGAGTGGCTTTCGCGGGCGGGGCTGACGACGGGCCCGGTGCCCGTGACGGCGGGCAACGTGCTCGCGGCGAAGGCGCTGCGGGAGGCGATCGACCGGGTGCTGCTGCCGCCGGAGGAGCCGTCGAGGATGGACGTCGAGCTGGTCAACAACGCGGCGGCTTCGGCTCCGGCGCCCCCACCGCGCCTGGCGCTGGTCGGCGGCGTGCTCCGGCGCGAGGTCCCGGCCCCGAAGGACCCGGTGGCGGCGGCCTTCGCGGTGCTGGCGGCGGACGCGATCGACCTCGCCACCAGCGACGCGGAGGTCCGAGTCTGCGCGGCCGACGACTGCGGCCAGCGCTTCTGCGACGCCTCACCGCGCCGGAACCGCCAGTGGTGCTCGATGTCCCGCTGCGGAAACCGCGCAAAGGCCCGAGCCCACTACGCCCGCACCCTCACCCGCGACTAACCGAACCGTGTCGACCCTTCAATCACGCGTGTCGACCTCTCCATCACGCGTGTCGACCCTTCAAGCACGCGTGTCGGCCCCAGAGTCACGGTCAGGAACTCGGCTTCGCGCCCGGGCCGTCTCGGCGGACCAGCGCCCGGTACACCCGCGGGTGCGCGCGGAACCACACGTTGAGCTTCCCGATCCACCGCATGTGCGCCGTCCGCGCCCCGGCCGGGATCGGCGTGCTCACGACCCGCACGCAAGCCGCGAACCGGTCGAACCGCCGCTGGTCCCTCTCCGTCCACTGTAGACCGAGACGCTCCCGGAACGCGGGCGGCAGCGTCGCCCGGATCAAGAACAGCTGCCCCCGTGCCTGAGCACGGCACACCGGAAGCCACCATCGGTCCGGCAGCCATCCGGCCGGCTTGCGGACCGTCCGGATGGTCTCGAAAAGCTCGACAATGGTCTGGTTCACCGAAAAACCCGCCACCATCGAGTCGTGGTAACGCTCGAAAGCCGCCCAGTCCGGCGGCAGATCACGCTCGCGCACGCCCAGCATCCGCCCGACGTCGCACATCTGCGCGTAGTACTCGTCCAGCTCCGATGTGGACAGTTCCCGCCCAAAAAACCGCTGCGCGTCAACAGGAACCTTCACCAAAGTCGCATGCACCCACGCATACGCCGCCGGGTCCAGCCCGCTGTACCGCTTTCCGTCCGCAACTCCCGTGAACGTCCGGTGCAAGGCGCGCAACCGCGCGGCTTCCACGCGCGCGCCGGCGTCACCGCCGTAGACGTAGATCGACAGCGACGCGCCCGTCCGCATCAACCGCGTCCACGGATCCGACGTGTAGTCCGAATGATCCCGCACGCCCGCCGCGACGACCGGGTGCGCCACTTGCAACACCAGGACCTGCTCCGCCAGGAAGGCGTCGCGGAAGTCGCCGAAGTACCTCCACGCCGCCGTGCCGCGGACGATGGGCCGGGCCATCAAGCTCCGCGGATCAGCATCATCAGCGGCTCGGCCACCGGCGTGTCCGTCTCGCCGGTGGCCAGCCGCCGCAGCTGCAACCCCGCGATCAGGGCCACCACCGGCCCGGCCAGCCGGTGTGGGTCGGGCACCCCCAGTACCGCCAGGATCGTCACGGCCAGCTCGTCGTACGCCGCGAAGCACCGCGAAGACGCTTCGTGCAGCTCCGGGTCCCGCGCCGCCTGCAGGTACAGCTCGTGTGCGCCGAGCTCGTCCGCGCCGAACGGCAGCTGCGCGATCACGTGCTCGACCACCGAGGCCGCCTGCTCGACGCTCAGCCCTTCGGAGCGGTAGCCGTCGACGATCGCGCCGAGCTTCGCCGTCTCCTCCTCGGCGAACAGCAGCATCGCCTCGCGCAGCAACGCCGGCTGGCTCGGGAAGTGGTAGGTCAGCGTGCCGAGCGAGACGCCCGCGGCGGCGACGATCCGGCGGTTCGTCAGCCCGCCGACCCCGTGTTCGCCGACGACGGTCAGCGCTCCGCGCAGGATGGCTTCCCGGGTGCTCACCAGCCTGTCGCGGGATGCCGCTCCGGCCACTGTTCGACCTCTTCCAGTTGCGCGGCAAGGGAAATCAGCCGCTCCTCGGCGTGCGACGGGCCGAGCAGCTGCGCGCCGAGCGGCAGCCCGTCCGCCGTCTGCCCGGCCGGGACGTTGACCCCCGGCCAGCCCAGCACGTTCCACGGCCAAGCGTACGGGCAGGCGGCGATCATGGCCTGGTCGGTCTCCCAGCCGGACAGTCCGTCGAACGTGCCGACCGGCGGCGGCGGGGTCGCGGTGGTCGGCGTCAGCAGGACGTCGACGCGGCCGAACACCGACCCGATCCGCCGGTGCAGGCCCGGCTCGAGGGCACGGGCCAGCCGCAGCGCGGGGCCGGCCAGCAGCCGGCCGTGACCGGCGTTGCTGCGCGTGCGCGGGTCGAGCCCGGCCCGGTCGGGCACCCGCAGCGTCCAGTCGCGGACGCCGGTGAGCGACCGCGGCAGGAACGTCAGCCCGATCAGCCCGTAGTCCGGCTCGACCTCGACGATTTCGTGGCCCAGCCCGGCGAGGGACTCGGCGAGCCGCCGCACGGCGCTGTCGACGACCGGGTCGAGACGGGTCTTGGTGGCGGTGAACGGGATCCGCGTCGACAGCCCGATCCGCAGCTTCCCGGGCTCGCGCGCGGCGGCCGCGCGGAACACGCCGGGAGTTCCCGCGGCGGCGTCGAGCAGCAGGGCGGCGTCCTCGGTCGTGCGGGCCAGCGGGCCGAGCACGGTGAGGCCGTGGAACAGCTCGCCGCCGGTGGGGATCCGGCCGCGCTGGGTCTTGATGCCGACCAGCCCGGTCCACGCGGCCGGGATGCGCACCGAGCCGGCGCCGTCGGACCCGAGCGCGGCCGCGATGACCCCCGACGCCACCGCGGCCGCGCTCCCGCCCGAAGAACCCCCTGGGGTGTGGCCGGTGTGCCACGGGTTGCGCGTCACGCCGAAGGCCGGGCCTTCGGTGAACGGCCACTGGCCCAGCTCGGGGGTGTTCGTCTTGCCGATGATCACCGCTCCGGCTTCGCGCAGCAGCGCGACGGCGGGTGCATCGGAGGTCGCGCACGGGAACTCGCCGGTGCAGCCGAACGAAGTGGGCAGGCCGGTGAGGTCGACGTCGTCCTTGATCGCGATCGGCACCCCGAGCAGGGGCGCGTGGTCGCCCGCGGCCAGGCGGCGGTCCGCGGCCAAGGCTTCGGCGAGGGCTTCGTCGTCACGCAGGTGCCGGAATGCGTTCAGCGTGGGCTGGCTCGCGTGCGCGCGCCCGAGCGCGGCCGCGGTGAGCTCGGCGGAGGTGACTTCACCCGCGGCGAGCCGCGCGGCCTGGGCGGCGAGGCCCGTGAAGTCGAGGCTCGTAGCGGTCATGGCGGCCCCCGAAAGTTCTCGTTCGTTCGAACGAACGTTACCGGATACCGACGGTCTTCGGCTACCTCCGATGAGTTTTCGCGACCCCGGTCGTCTACCTGGCCAACGACTACGTGAGGAGAAACCATGGCCACGGTGCACGCGGGCATGAGCATGTCGCTGGACGGCTTCGTCGCCGATCGCGACGGCGGCACGGCCCGGCTGTCCGCCCCCGCCGCCTCGAGCGGCAGCGAGTGGATGACCGACCTGATCCGGGAGACGGGCGCGGTCGTCCTCGGCCGCCGCTCGTTCGCGATGGCCGAGGACCCGGACTGGTACGTCGGCAACTACGAGTTCCAGGTCCCGATCTTCGTCGTCACGCACACGCCGCCAGCCGTGCTGCCCAAGCAGGACGAGAACCTCACCTTCACCTTCGTGACCGACGGGATCGCCTCGGCGGTCGAGCAGGCGCGGGCGGCCGCGGGGGAGCGGGCGGTCAAGGTGATCGGCGCGAGCGTGGTCCGGCAGGCCGTGCAAGCCCGGCTGGCCGACGAACTGCACGTCCAGATCGCCCCGGTGCTGCTGGGCGCCGGACTGCCGTTGTTCGGCGACCCCGATCTCGACGGCGTGGCGCTGCGCCGGATCGGCGTGCGCGAGGTCGGGCCGGTCCTCGAACTCCGCTTCCAGGTGCTTAACCCCCTATAGTGGTTAGAAAGCCGAGCCTGGAGGGCCGATGACGTTCGACTTCGCCGGATTCCCCGACGCCGCGCTGGCCGCGGTGCCCCGTGTCGACCTGGGCGGCTGGCCGACCCCGCTGCACGAGGCGCCCCGGCTCGGTGAAGCCCTCGGCCTGCGAAACCTCTGGCTCAAGCGCGACGACGTGCACCCGCTCGGTGCCGGCGGCAACAAGCTCCGCAAGCTCGAATACCACCTGGGCGCGGCGAAGGCGGCCGGCGCCGACACCGTGCTCACCTTCGGCGCGCTCCAGACCAACCACGGCCGCCAGACCGCCGCCGCGTGCGCGAAGCTCGGCCTGCGCTGCGAACTCGTGCTCACCGCCAAGGTCCCGCGCGACGGCGAGGCGTACGAACGCGGCGGCAACCTCCCCCTCGACCGGCTCTTCGGCGCGACCGTCCACGTCTGCGCCGACGGCGAGGAAACCGGCCGCACCTACGACCGCCTGGTCGCCGAAGCCGCCGCCGACGGCCGGAAGGTCGCCACGATCCCGGTCGGCGGCTCCAACGACCTCGGCGCGCTCGGCTACGTCCGCGCCACCTACGAACTCGCGAAGCAGCTGGAAGAACGCGGCATCGAGCGGGCCCACCTCGTCGTCCCGCACGCCAGCGGCGGCACCGCGGCCGGCGTCGCGCTGGGCGCCGCGCTCCTCGGCGGCCTCGGCGTCGGCATCGCCTGCGTCAGCCACCCGCTCGCCGAGGCCACGGAGAACCTCCGCGACCTCGTCGACGGTGCGGCCAAGCTCCTCGGCGTCGAACCACCGTCGCTCGCGCACACGAAAATGGGCGATGCCACGCTCGGTCCCGGCTACGGCATCCCGACCGACGCCGTCTGGGCCGCGCTACGGCTTTTCGGCCGCACGGAGGGTGTCGTGCTCGATCCGGTCTACACCGGCAAAGTGGCCGCCGCGCTGATCGAATGGGCGGGTCACTTCGCTCCGGACGATCACGTGGTGTTCCTGCACACCGGCGGCATGCCCGGCCTGTACGGCTACGCGCCCGAATTCGCGGCGGCCGTCGAAGGCTGATTCCAGCCGGGCCGCCAGCCACAGCAGCGTGCCCAGCAGTACGACGTCCGCGAGTAGCAGCAGCCGCTGCGTGACGCCGATCGGGACGGCGTCGGAGATCTCGCGGAACGGCGCCACGCCGGCCTCGCTCAGCCGCACGAACACGAAGCTCAGTGCGAACAGCGCGAACGCCCCCGCGGTCAGCCGGATGGCCCGGACCAGCGCGATGCGCTCCGGCCGGTCCCGCAGCGGCTCCAGCAGCGAGATCGCCGCGCCGGGCAGGCTGCAGAACGCGACCAGGCACGCGTAGAGGTGGATCTCGCCGCTCACCGGGTCCGGCGCCGCGGGGTAGCTCGCCGGGAAGATCGCGGCCGCGGCCATCCCGAGCGCCCACAACGCGAGCAGCAACCGGGTCGTCCGCGACAGCGGCACGCCGGCGACCTGCAGCGCGCCGAGCACCGCGAGCGACCCGACGGCCAGCGAGAGCACGCTCGCCGCGAGCATCCCTTCGCCGCGGTCGGTCACCGTGTAGCTCGACAGCGTGTCGTACACCGGATTGCGCGAGCTGACGATGTGCAGCACCACGGCCGTGAACAGGCCCCACCCGATCGCCGCCACCGCGACGAGCCGCCACGGTCTCGTGCGCTTCCCCGTTTCCGTCCCCATGTGTTCAGGGTCGCCGGAAACGCGACCGTCGTGATCAGGGAAGACCCTGATTAACCCCCTGATTGAAATCGACCAGGACGAGCGCCTGGTCGTCGTGCCGCTTCGGCCGGGGCCACCGCTCGCCGTCCGGATCCTGCTTTTCGGCGGTGCGGACGGCGTCCAGCACGGCGTCGGGTCCGTCGGCCCGGGTGACCGCCAGGGCTTCGCGCCAGTCGAAGAGTTCGTACTGGTCGACGCCGATGGACACGCCGTCGCTGGCGAGCAGCACCGCGTCGACGTCGGCCCGCTGCCAGCTGCGCCGGACCGCGTGCGCGGCGGCACCCGGGTCGGCTTCGGCGACCCAGAAGCCGTCGTGGGCGTTGCGCCGGCGCCGGACGTCGGCGCCGGTCTGGAGCATCCCGCGCCGCCGCAGCCGGGCCAGCCGGTCGTCCGAGACGACGTCAACGCTGAAGCCGCCGAAGCTGCCGAAACCGACCACCGGGCTGTCGGCCAGCACGAGCGCGTCGACGCGGTCTTCGAGCCACCGCACGGCCGCGACCGTGCTCGACGGGGAACGCTGCGGCTGCAGGCAGTGCCTCGCGGTGACCGCGGCGATCGCGCTGGTCAGGACCTCGGTCAGGTCGGCTTCGGGGGCCGCGCGGAGGTCGTCGGCGAGGCGCCCGGCCAGCCGTTCGGCGTACCAGCCGCCGGGGGGCTGCGAGGGGTCCGCCGAGGTGGCGCCGTCCAGGACGAGCACCGCGTTGTCGAGCACGACGACGTGGTCCTCGGTGGGGCGCGGGTGGCCGTCGGCGCCCACCCCGGCCCGTTCGGCGATCACGATCTCGGGCATCACCCGACTGTACGTCGCCCTTCCGGTGGCTTCGCGCTGAGCGTGTCAACTTCGGTTGACAGGAACGACATGTCAACGTAGGTTGACAGGCATGACGGAAGCGACGGATTTGGCCGCCCGGGCGGGTGACCGCGATCCCCGGGTGGGGCTGCGCGCGGTCGCCGCGCTCCGGCGGCTGCTGGAACAACTGGAGGCCGTGCAGGTCCGCAGCGCGCGGGTGCACGGCTGGTCGTGGCAGGAGATCGCCGCCGAGCTGGGGGTCAGCCGGCAGGCCGTGCACAAGAAGTACGGGAGGCACTGATGTTCGAGAGGTTCACGGCCGACGCGCGGATGGCGGTGGTCGAGGCGCAGATCGTGGCGCGGGAGTCCGGTTCGGTGGAGATCGGGCCCGCCCACCTGCTCGCCGCGCTGGTGAAGACCGACGTGCCGCTGCTGGCCGAGCTGGGCGTCTCGGTCGAGGACGTCGCCGCCGAGCTGGCCCGCACCCGGCGCCGCGGAGGGGTGAGCGACGCCGACGCCGAGGCGCTCACCGAGTTCGGCATCGACGTCGAGCAGATCGTCGACCGCGTCGAGCAGACGCACGGCGAGGGGGCGCTGGCCGGACGGCTCGGCCCGGCCAAGCGCGGGCACATCCCGTTCACCGCACAATCGAAGAAGACGCTGGAGCTGAGCCTCAAGGAAGCCGTCCGGCTGGGCGACAAGCACCTCGGCCGGGAGCACATCCTGCTGGCACTGGCCCAGCAGCGCGGCACCGACGACGTGCTCGCCCGGCGCGGCGCGGACTACCTGACGCTGCGCCGGGCCGTGCAGCAGCGCAAGGCCGGTTAGTGAACGGGCTGCTGCTCTTCGCGCTGCGGTTCGCGCCACACGACCAGCGGCAGCAGCGCCTGGGTCAGCGGGCCGATGGCCAGCGCGTAGAGCACGGTGCCGAACCCGAGCGTGCCGCCGAGCGCGAACCCGGCGATGACCACGGTGAGCTCGATGCCGGTGCGCACCAGCCGGACCGACCGGCCGGTGCGCGCCGCGAGCCCGGTCATCAGGCCGTCGCGGGCACCCGGGCCCAGCCGGGCGCCGACGTAGGTGGCCGTCGCGACGCCGTTGAGCGTCACGCCGCCGACCAGGAGCACTATCTGCCACACCAGGTCGTGCTGGTCCGGGAGGACCGCGCGGACGACGTCGACCATGACCGAGATGACCACGACGTTCGCGACCGTGCCGATCCCGGGCCGCTGGCGCAGCGGGATCCACAGCAGCAGCACGGCCACCGAAATCACGCCGGTCACCGTGCCGAAGGTCAGCCCGGTGTGCTTCATGACGCCTTCGGCCAGCACGCCCCACGGTTCGAGGCCCAGGTGGGCGCGGGTGAGCATGGCGACGCTCGTGCCGTAGAGGGCGAGGCCGGACAGGAGCTGGACGCTGCGGCGGACGGGGTCGCGGGTGATCCGGACGGGCCGGAGATCGGTCTGAGCCACGTCGTCCACTATCGAGGTAAGTGGCCTGGTAAACCATAGCCAATTCTGGAATATTGGCCTGATGGAACCCATGATCCCGCTGGGTGGACGCATCTCCGGGCCACGATTGGCCGTCATGCTGGGCTCGTGGCGGCAAGGTGGCTCCCGGCAGGGTGCCGCGGACCTGGCCGCGGCCCTCGAACTGCAGGTGCTCGACGGCCAGCTCCCGCTCGGCACCCGGCTGCCCGCCGAACGGGAGCTGGCCGACGCGCTGGGGGCGAGCCGGACGCTGATCGGTGCGGCCCTGGACCGGTTGCGGGAGAACGGGTTCGTCGCGAGCCGTCGGGGCGCCGGTTCGTGGATCACCGCACCCGGACGCCGCCGCCGGGCCACGGTCGTCCCGGAGGGTGACGACCTGATCGACTTCGCCCACGCGTCGCCGTCGGCGCCGCCGGGCATGATCGCGGCCGTCGACGCCGCCCGCTGCGCGCTCGTCGAGCACCTCGGGCAGCACGGCTACTCCGAGCGCGGCCTGCTGACGCTGCGGGAGAAGATCGCCCGGCGGTACACCGAGCGCGGGCTGCCGACCACGGCCGCGCAGATCATGGTCACCAACGGTGCGCACCACGCGTTCGTGCTGGTCCTGCGGATGCTGACCGGGCCTGGCGACCGGGTGCTGGTGGAGCAGCCGACCTACCCGAACGCCCTGGAGGCGATCCGGGCCGCGCACGCCATCCCGGTGCCGGTCGCGCTCGACCCGACCGGTGACCGCGGCTGGGACATCGCCGGCGTCGACGCGGCCCTGCGCCAGGCAGCCCCGCGGCTGGCCTACCTCGTGGTCGACTTCCAGAACCCGACCGGCCTGCGCCTCGACGCCGGGGGCCGCGAACGGCTCGGTGCCGTCCTGTCCCGCGCCCGGACGCCGGTGGTGGTGGACGAGACGCTGGTCGAGCTGGACTTCGAGGGGGATCCGCTCGACGGGCCGCCGCCGCTGGCCGCGTTCGCGGGTGACCTGGTGATCTGCGTCGGCTCGGCGTCGAAGTCCCACTGGGGCGGCCTGCGCCTGGGCTGGATCCGCGCGTCGGAGGACCTGCTCGGCCGCCTGGTGTCGGCGCGCTACGCGGTCGACCTCGGCTCGCCGGTCTTCGAGCAGGTGGTGTTCTCCGAACTGCTGGAAGCCGACGGCTGGGCGGCGCTGGCTCGCCGTCGCGACGACTTGCGAGGCAACCGCGACGCGCTGGCGGAGGCGGTCGCCGCGCACCTGCCGGACTGGACGTTCACCCTGCCGAACGGCGGGCTGTCGCTGTGGTGCCGGATGCCGGAACCGGTGAGCTCCCGCCTGGCGGTCGCGGCGGCGAGCCATGGGATCCAGGTGGCCCCGGGCTCCCGCTTCGGCGTCCACGGCGGCATGGAGCGCTGGATCCGGCTGCCGTTCGCGTTGCCGCCGGAGAAGATCGGCGAAGCGATCCGCCGGCTGCGCGCGGCCGAAGCGTCGGTCCGCGGCACCCCGGCTTCCTTGGACGCGCCCATCGCATGAACGAACCGGTGCGCTGGATGCGAGCCTCCTCCCAGGGATGGGCGGCGTTCATGTGCATCCAGCGCACCGGTTCGTCGTTCCACACACCCGCTCACGGACGTGACCCCGTTCGCGGGTACCGCGGCTTCCCGGCACAGCCCCTCGACGTGCCGGGAAGCCGGCGGCTCAGGTGCGCTCGCGGTACTGCGAGTCCTCGCTCGGCGCGGTGAGCAAGGGCTCCCGGAGCGCACCCGGTGTGGGTCCCGGCGCCGCGGGGGCAGCGCGGCGCCGGGACCGGGATCCGACCCGGCCGGGCGCGGTCGGCCGGTCGGAAAGTTTGTGGGTTCGCATGGTTTCCGCCCCTGGGGTACGTCGGACGCGCGGCGGCGTCACGAGACGTGAAAGAGCCACGGATTTCGTACTGGAGCAGGGGAAACGTGACGCCTCAACGGCGTGCGGGTGCGCCTTGATGATCTTGAACAGGACGCACTTGTCCCCGGCTGCCCGGTCCGGGGGTCAGTCGGGGGAGGTGGTGGGCAGGGCGGCTTCCCTGCCTGCGCCGTCGACCTCGTGGTCGCGGCTGGTGCCGATCAGCTTGAGCTGCGTGGTGGTGACGTCGTCGGTGTGGACGGCGAAAGCGTGGCGGGCGCCGCCGGAGCCGTCGTGGCCCGGGGCCGCGGTGGGGGCCGGCGCGCTCGGGGCGGTGGTGCCGCCGGGCAGGCCGGGCGTGGAATCGCCGCCGCCGCCGGTGGCGTGGGTGCCGGAGTCGCGCGGCTGCTCGTGGACCGCCGGCAGCGACTCGGCGTGCCGGACGACCAGGTGCGCGAGCGCGACCCGGGAGGTCTGCTGCTGACCGGCTGTGGAGGCGTCCGCGGCCGGGACGGTCCCGAGGACCGCGGCCGGCGCCTGGGTGACGACGGCCGGCACGCCGGGGACGGTCGCGATGACGCCGCCTGAGTTCGAGCTGCCGCCGAGCACGGGGCTCAGGATGTCGTCGAGGGGGAGCAGCACGGGCGCGCCGGGGTTGCTCGCGGGCGGCTGGGTGAGCGGTGCGAGCACGGTGTGGGAGAGCGTGTCCGTGACGAGGCCGAGGGTGCCCGTGACGGTGGAGAGCGTCCCGCCCACCACGTCGAGGACGCCGCCGACGAGGCCGCCGACCAGGCCACCGGACGAGGCGGCCGACTCTGTGGTGGTGTCCTTTGTGGTCGCTCCGCTGACCGCCTCGAGCGTGCCGCCGACCAGGCTGCCGAGCAGGTTCCCGCTGGCGGAGGTGGCCTTCGGCGCGTCGGTGGAGGAGCTTTCCGGGGAGCCGGCCTTCGTGGTGGCCGCGGGCTTCTTGGCGGACGAGCTGCCCGACGGCTCCGCCGGGGAAGTGCTTTCCGGCGAGGCGGCGACCGGCTCTTCCGGGGAAGGGCCGGCCGCCGGCTCTCCGGTGGCCGAGCTGTCCTTTGTGGTCTCCGGCGCAGTGACCGGTTCGTCCGTCGCCGTCGGCTCGGCGCTGCCGGTCTTCGGCTGGGCCGCGCAGGCGCCGTCGCCGGTCTCGTGGTGGCTCTTGCGGTGCCTGGCGTGCCACACCGGCTTCGCGGCATGGTCCACAGTGGAGAGCACGGGTGCCTCGGGGCACGCCGGCCGGTCGGCCGCCGATGCGGTGCTGCCGGACAGCGCGGCGCCGAGCAGCCAGCCCGCGAGGGTCAGGCCACCGGCGACCAGGATCTTCGCGGCGGGCCGTTGCAGCGACGCCGTCCACGGCCGCGGCGCGCGTACGCGCGCGTGCGAGGCAGCCGGTTCAGCCGGGGTGGGCCCAGGCCGCACGGCAGCGTCGCGGCGCGCGTTCGCCGTGCTGCTCACCGCCACCACCACCGTCCGCGCCTGAGGCTTCCGCGATTTCCGCTCGAGCCTGTTGTTGCTGGGGTCTTTCTCCGGTCAGGTCGCAGTTCCCCCGGGGCTGCACTCTTGCTGGCACCGTTCGGGAGTCTTTCATCTCTCCCGCGTTCGATCCAGCCCGTGAGGCCGAGCGGCCCTACCGGGCAAGGCATCTGCGGCCGACAAGTTGATCACTCTCAGTGCCGTTCGGGTGCTCGCTTACGGCCATTCGGACGAGTACTGCAATTTGCACACCTCAGGGTTGACCTGATGTTTCCGGCCGCCCGAACGCGCATTGTGCCGAGCCGGTTCCGCTGGGTGTGCACTCCGCGGTTTCGGCCAAGTGACCGGAATTTGACCGGAATGTGGGACGTCCGCTGGGCCGAACGGGTTCCGCGGGCGGCTTCGCTTGTCCCACGCCGAAAGCGGCGACTCGGACCGTTCCGGGATCCGGCTGCGGTCCGTGATCACGAACGCGCCGGACCGATGCCCGCGGGCCGGCCGGCGCGGCGGGGTGCTTGCCAGGCCGAGCATCGCGCCACGGAGGTTCCCGCGCCCGCCGCGGCCGGCCGGGAAGCGCCCATCGTCATCGCGGAGAGTGACGGCGCGAAGCGGCAAGTGGTGGACGCCCGGCGAGGCCGGCCGGCCTCCGGCGGGTCGGCCCGCCCGGCGCCCGCTGCCGGTGCGGCGCCGGAACGGCCGCGAACGACGTCTACTCAGCCGGGCCGCGGTGATCAGACCAGTTTGCGCAACCGGGTGATGGCCTCGTCGATGACCTCGTTGCGCTTGCAGAACGCGAAACGCAGCAGGTGTTTCCACTCGTCCGGGTGATCGGTGAACACCTTCACCGGCACCGCGGCGACCCCGACCCGGCCCGGCAGTTCCCAGGCCAGATCGGCGGCGTCGGTGAAGCCGAGCGGCCGCACGTCGACGCAGACGAAATACGTGCCCGCCGTCGGCCGGACGGCGAACCCGGCGTCCGCGAGCCCGGCCGAAAGCCGGTCGCGCTTCTCCTGCAGGGACTCGCGCAGGCCGTCCACCCAGGGCAGCTCGTGGTCGAGCGCGTGCGCGACAGCCGGCTGCAGCGGGCCGCCGGACACGAAGGTGATGAACTGCTTCGCCGCTTTCACCGCCGCGACGAGCTCCGGCGTCGAGCAGACCCAGCCGATCTTCCAGCCGGTGCAGTTGAACGTCTTGCCGGCGCTGGAGATGCTCACCGTCCGCGGCCGCATACCGGGCAGCGTGACCAGCGGGATGTGCTCGGCGTCGTCGAAGACCAAGTGCTCGTAGACCTCGTCGCAGATGGCGATGAGGTCGTGTTCGACGCACAGCGCGGCGAGCGCTTCCAGCTCGGCGCGGGTGAACACGGTGCCGGTCGGGTTGTGCGGCGAGTTCACCAGGATCGCCCGGGTCCGCGGCGTGACGGCGGCGCGCAGCCCGTCGACGTCCAGGCCGAACCGGCCGTCCGGGCCATCGACCAGGCCGACGACCCGGCGCTCGGCCCCCGCCATCGCGACCGCGGCGGCGTAGGAGTCGTAGTACGGCTCGATGACGATCACCTCGTCGCCGGGCTCGGTCAGCGCCAGCAACGCCGCCGCAATGGCCTCGGTGGCGCCCGCGGTGACCAGGATCTCCGTGTCCGGGTCGTACTCGGTGCCGTAGCGCTGCCGGTGCCGCGCGATCGCGGCCCGCAGCTCGGGCCGTCCGGGCCCCGGCGGGTACTGGTTCGCCCCGCCGAACAGGGCGTTCTTCGCCGCTTCGAGCATGCCGTCCGGGCCGTCGGTGTCCGGGAAGCCCTGGCCGAGGTTGACGGCGTCGTGCCGGACGGCCAACGCCGTCATCTCGGCGAAGATGGTCGAGGTGAACGGCCGGAGCCGGGGAACGAGAGCAGGTTCGCGCACGATCAGCCATCCTCACGGACAATGGCGATGTGGAGCAACTGACCCCCGCGAAGGTGACACCCGCCGACCCACCGGGCGGCGCGGCCGGTGAAGAGGAAAAGCGGCGCGGCCTGCGCAGGATGAAGCTGGTCGCGCTGTCGTTCCTGCTCGGAGCGACGCTCGTGTTCCTGCTGGCCGGCTGGGCGCAGGCGAGCGGCTGGCCGGGCTGGGTCGGCTACGTGCGCGCCGCGGCCGAGGCCGGCATGGTCGGCGCGCTGGCCGACTGGTTCGCCGTCACGGCGCTGTTCCGGCACCCGCTGCGGCTGAAGATCCCGCACACGGCGATCATCCCGAACAAGAAGGACGCCCTGGGCAGCAGCCTCGGCGACTTCGTCGGCTCGAACTTCCTGTCCGAGGAGGTCGTGCGCGACAAGCTCAAGCGCGTCGAGATCGCCCGGCGGCTCGGCGGCTGGCTCGCGGAGCCGGACAACGCCGAGCGCGTGACGTCCGAGCTGGCCACTGCGGTGCGGGCGGCCGTGAAGGTGCTCCGCGACGAGGACATCCAGGCGATCATGGAGCAGGCCGTCGCCCGCCGGATCATCGACAAGCCGTGGGGCCCGCCGCTGGGCAAGATCCTGCAGGGCGTGTTCGCCGACGGCGCGCACCACAAGCTCGTGGACCTGATGTGCGACCGCGGCTACGAGTGGGTGCGCGACAACCACACGACGATGCTGCGCGTGGTGTCGGACCGGGCACCGAGCTGGTCGCCGAAGTTCGTCGACGAGATGCTCGCGGACAAGGTCTACGGCGAGGTGCTGTCCTTCGCGTGGGCAGTGAAGACCGACGTCAACCACCCGATGCGGCTGGCGCTGGACAAGTTCCTCGGCGAGTTCGCCCAGGACCTGCAGACCAACCCCGAGGTGATGGCCCGCGCCGAGCAGGTGAAAGGCCAGATCGTGCACCACGAGGAGGTCCAGCGGCTGATCGGCTCGGCGTGGAGCACGGCGAAGGAGATGCTGCTGACCGCCGCCGAGGACCCGTCGAGCGAGCTGCGCCGGCGTGTCCGGCTCGGGCTCACCTCGCTCGGGCAGCGGCTGATCACCGACGACCAGCTGCGGTCGAAGGCCGACGGCTGGGTCGAGGGGGCCGCGGCGTACCTCGTGAAGAACTACTCACGGGAGATCACCACGATCATCACCGACACGGTCGAGCGATGGGACGCCGAGGAGACGTCCCGCAAGATCGAGCTCCAGGTGGGGCGCGACCTGCAGTTCATCCGGATCAACGGCACGGTGGTCGGCGCGCTCGCCGGGCTGGTCATCTACGCCGTCGCGGAGCTGCTGTTTTGACCGCCGAGTCGTATACCACAACTGGGGGACCTTCAAACCAGTTGTCCACAGGAAGCTGAGTTATCCCCCGGGTTATCCACAGTTTTTCACGGTGATGGCCTAACGGCTGTCCACAACGTGTGGGGGGCGGGGTGTCCGGGGCGCGGATATGTGGTGCTTCGTCCCCAAGTTGTCCACAACCGTTCGAGTGTCCGCCGCTCGGATGAGGCCGGTTCAGCCGGCGGCGGCGCGGGCGCGCCAGCCCCGCGCCTTCTCGCGGTTGCCGCAGACGCGCATCGAGCACCACGTGCGCGAGCGGTTGCGCGACTCGTCGTAGAACGCCCACAAGCAGGTGTCGGCCGGGCAGATCTTCAGGCGGATCCAGTCGCCGCGCACGACCAGCCGCGCGCAGGCGATGAACACCGTGCCGACGACGTCGTCCGCGACCAGGGCCGGCCCGTCCGCGGTGAGGGAGATGCGGGTGCCGACGTTGACAGCGCCGTCGCTGCCACCGGGTAGCCGCGGGTCGCCGATCGCCGCGCGCAGGGCGTCCCGCGCCGCGCGGGCCTCGGCGGCCGGATTGGCCGTCAACGCGTGCGCGGCCGCCCACTCGCGCCACTGCCCGGGATCTTCGAGCAGGTCGGTGCCCTCTTCGACGTTGACCGTGTTGAGGAACTCCACCACCAGGGAGGCGTCGGTGTGCACTTGCCGAGTGTACGGCGGTTGCCATCGGGTGTGCTAACCCACATAATCGCTTTACTGGTTACTCACGATCGAAGGGAGCGACGATGAGTGCGGTTCCGACCCTGGGTGTGGTGGCCCTCGACTGCCCCGACCCGGCTGCGCTGGCCGAGTTCTACCGCGCGGTGCTGGAGTGGGACGCGCCCGAAGTGCCCGAGGACGGGCACTGGGTGACGCTGGCCAACCCCGCGGGTGGCGCGGGCATCGCGTTCCAGCGGGTGCCCGACTACCGGCCGCCGGCCTGGCCGTCCGCGGAGAACCCGCAGCAGATGCACCTGGACCTGAACGTCACGGACCTGGAAGCGGCGCACGAGCGCGTGCTCGGGCTGGGGGCGAAGCTGCTCGACGACAACCCGGCGACGTTCCGCGTCTACGCCGATCCGGTCGGACACCCGTTCTGCCTCTGCGCCTGCTGACGCGTTTTTGCGTAGGCTCGGCGGTGTGATTTGTCCGAAGTGTCAGAACCAGATGCGGACCGTCGACAAGAACGGCATCCACATCGACCAGTGCGACGGCTGCCGCGGGATCTTCCTGGACCGCGGTGAGCTCGAGGCCATCGTCGGTGCGGAAAGCTCGTTCTACGGCCAGCAGCCGCCGCAGTACCAGTCCGGACCGACGGCCCACTACGGCCGTCCCGACTCGCCGCGCCCCTACCGCGGTGGCGGCGGCTACCCGGATTCGCCCAAGGGGTACCGCGGTGGTGGTTACGCGGACTCGCCACGGCCGCACCGCGGTGGGTACTCGGATTCGCCGCGGCCGTACGGACACAACCAAGGCCACGGCCACCGCAAGCGCAGCTTCCTCGAGAACCTCTTCGACTGAGGTGGGCCTCGACCTGCGGATCTGCCCGGCCTGCGGAGACCGGGCGGACCGCCCGGTCGTCGCGGGCGCGACCGTCACGTGCGGGAAGTGCGGGCACGAGTGGCCGTTCCGGAAGCTGCCGCTGTTCGCGCTGACCGGCCCGAGCGGCGCCGGGAAGTCGACGATGGGGCCGCTGCTGGCCGACCGGTTCGCCGGCGACGTCGTCGTGCTGGACCAGGACATCCTCTGGATCAGTGCGCTGCACGACGAGGTCACGTCGTTCCGTTCGATTTGGCTGCGGATGGCGGCGATGCTGCACCAGAACGGCCGCCCGGTCGTGCTGTGCGGCACGGTGGCGCCCCCGGAGTTCGAGCCGTTGCCGGAGCGCGCGTTCTTCAGCGACATCCACTACCTGGCGCTGGTCGGCTCGCCTTCGTCCCTGCGAGCGCGGCTGCGGGCGCGCCCGGCGTGGCGGGAGTGGGACGAGCAGCGGATCGACGAGATGCTGGAGTTCAACGACTGGCTGCGGAAGTCGGCGCCCGAACTGGGTGTCGACCTCTTCGACACCACGGACGTCCCGCCGGAGGCGACGGCCGACCACGTCGAGAAGTGGATCCGCGCGCGGCTGCCCTGACCCCTGAGGGCACTTTCACGTGAAAGTGCCCTCAGGGGTCCCTCAGGGGTCAGGACAAGGGCCAGGTGCGGCCGCCGGGGGAGTCGAGCCAGAACTCCTGACGGTCGCCGGTCACCGTCACGCCGAACCGGTCGCGATCCGGCTTGTCCAGCTCGCACCACTCGACGAAGGCCGCCTCGGCGAGCTCCCACAGCGCCCGCGGGCCGCCCTGGGCGACCTCGTCGGCGCCGCCGCGCTTGCGGTGGCGGACCCACGAGCCGTCCGGGTGGACCAGCGCGACGCCCGGCGTTTCGTCGCTGCCTTCGCGCACCGGGCGGACGCCGGGCAGTGCCAGTCCCGCGAAGAACTCGAACTGCCGGCGGGGTTGGAGCACGGCCGACATCGGCAGCCGCGTCTGCTCCCAGTCGCCGCGCGACGGCATCGGCAGCGGGCCCGTCTCCGGTAGCCGGTGCGCGCGCAGCGGCATGAACCGGCCGTCGCGCGCGAGGACGTGGCCCTGCGCGGTGCCGTCTTCGCCGACGACGAGCCGGACCAGCCCGGCGCCGATCGGGCGGTTCAGCGTCGTCACGATCAGCCCGCCCGGCGCCGTCTGCGCCAGCCAGGCCGGTGGGATCGACGTCACGGACGCCGTGCACAGCACCCGATCGAAGATCGTGCCGGCCGGGAAGCCGAGCGCGCCGTCGCCCACCGCGCAGGCCGGGTGGTACCCCGCCGCGGTCAGCCGCTCGCGGGCCGTCGCGACGATCCCCGGGTCGATGTCCACTGTGGACACCCGGCCGGCGCCGCAGCGGTGGCTCAGCAGCGCGGCGTTGTACCCGGTGCCGGTGCCGATCTCGAGCACGCACTGCCCGCCGCGCACCCGCAGCTCCTCGAGCATGATCGCCATGATCGAGGGCATGCTCGACGAACTCGTCGGCGTGCCCGCCACCGGGCCGGTGCGCCGGGCAAGCTCCCAGCGGTCCGGATCGTCGTCGAGCTGCGTCACCAGCACGTCGCGGGAGTAGACCGTCTCCAGCCAGCCCGGGTCCTCGCGGCTGACCGCCGCCCACAGCCCGCCCGCCGGCACGAAGAACCGCGGCAGGAAGACGTGGCGGGGCACCGCGCGGAAGGCGGCGATCCACTCCGGCGCGTGCAGGACGTCCTCGTCGAGGAGGTGCTCGACGAGGCGTCGCCGCAGCCGGGCCGAGCGCGTCATGGGACCACGGTAGCGGTGAGCGTCACACCCGATGGTTGCAAGCACAGTGCTTGCAATAGCTAGCACTGGCGCGTACCGTCGAAGATGTCGCGAGGAGGTGACCGGATGGCAGAGACCGGTGGGACGTCAGGATCCGGCAGTCCCATGGAAAAGGTCGCGGACATCGCTTCCGACATCGGCGAGTACATCCGCCAGCAGCGCAACACCGCGAAGATCTCGTTGCGCCAGCTGTCGAAGCTCGCCGGCGTGTCCAACCCGTACCTGAGCCAGATCGAGCGCGGGGTGCGCAAGCCCAGCGCGGAGATCCTGCAGCAGATCGCCAAGGGCCTGCGCATTTCGGCGGAAGCGCTGTACGTGCAGGCCGGGATCCTCGACCTGCCGACGGGCGGGCCGGTGGGCGACGCGATCCGCGCCGACGCCGAGCTGACCGAACGACAGAAGCAGGTCCTGCTCGACGTCTACGAGTCCTTCCGCCGGGAGAACGCCGCGGCACGGCCGGCCGCCTCTCCTGGCTCGGACACCCCGGACACCCCAGACACATCTCCAGCCGCGAACACCAAGGAGTCAGCATGACCACCCCCAAGACCGAAGACGTCAAGAAGGCCGTCACCACCGCCCTCGACCAGGTCCGCACCCCGCTGCTCGCCGCACTCGGCGCCGGCAACCTGGCCACCCACGCCGTCACCGACGCCGTGGCGAAGGCCAAGGAGAACGTGACCAAGAGCGGCGAGACCGCCCGCAAGAACCTGCAGGAGCTGCCGACCGACGTCGAGAGCCTCCGCGAGAAGCTGGACCCGGCCGAGCTGCGCAAGGTCATCGACGAGTACACCGAGGCCGCGCTCAAGCTGTACAACAAGCTGGCCGAGTCGGGCGAGCAGGCGTGGGACAAGATCGCCGCGCAGCCGCAGGTCAAGAAGGCCATCGAGCAGCTCGAAGAGGCCCTGACCACCGCGCAGGGCCAGGTCGAGGACGTCACCACCGAGGTCCGCGAGCGCGTCGACGGCGTGCTGGCCAAGGTGACCAAGCGCACCCGCTCGGCCGGCGAGAAGACCGCCCGCAAGGTGACCGAGGTCGCCGGCGAAGCGGCTGAGGCCATCGAGGAGCTGGGTGACGACGTCGCCCACGAAACCCGCTCGGCGAGCCGCCGGGTCGCGAACAAGACGGCCCCGAAGACGGCCGCCCCGGCCCGCCGCACGACCACGTCGACCACCTCCAGCGCCGCCGCGAAGAAGCCGGCCGCGCCGAAGACCGACAAGTGACATCGCTGTGAACTCCCGGCCCCGCCACCGCACTCCCGGTGGCGGGGCCGGGGTCGTTCGGGTGGTTTGCCGTAAGCTGTCGCTGTGCTAGTCGCCATCTGGATCCTCAATGTCATCCACTGGGGCAGCGCGCTGGTCGGGCTCTTCGCCTTCGTGCACGCGCTGCTTCAGCGCGCCGACGCCTACTCCGCGGCCGACCGCAAGACCAAGCCCATCTGGATGCTCATCACCGGTGGCGCGACGCTCGCCATGGTGCTCTTTCCGGTGATGGGCCCGGGGATGATTTTCTACGTGCCGGCCATGGCCGCGGCCCTGGTCTACATCGTGGACGTCCGCCCGAAGCTGATCGAGGTCCAGCGCGGCGGCTCCAGCTGGTAATTGCCGATCCGGCCAAAAGCAGGCCCGCCCTCGCGCGGCACGTGACCGGTTCTCCCCAGTCATCGGCCGTGACTGTGGTCGGGTTGGCAACCATTGGCACAGTTACTCTGGCGGGGTGACCTGGACCATCGCCGGGAGCCTCACCGTCGTTCCCGCCCCCACGCGTACTGACCTGCTCGCCGAGCCCGTGGCCAAAGCCTTGGCCGCGCTCGCCGACCCGGACGCCGTCGGCGTCGCGGAGATCGACCCCTCGCTCGCCGACACCGCCGCCTTCTGCGAGGCCTACGGCTCACCGCTCGAGGCGTCCGCGAACTGCGTCGTCGTCGCCGGCAAGCGGGCAGGCGAAGTCCGCTTCGCGGCCGCGCTCGTGCTCGCGACCACCCGCGCCGACGTCAACGGCGTGATCAAGCGCCGTCTCGACGTCCGCAAGGCGTCGTTCGCGCCGATGGACGAAGCCGTCTCGCTGACCGGGATGGAGTACGGCGGCATCACGCCGGTCGGCCTGCCCGCCGACTGGCCCGTCCTGCTCGACCGCCGCGTCGCCGACGCGCCCGAGCTCGTCATCGGCAGCGGGATCCGCGGCAGCAAGCTGCTGATCTCCGGCGCCGCGCTGGCCGCCCTGCCCGGCGCCGAGGTCATCGAGGACCTCGCCAAGTGACGTCCGTCTGGCTCCGGTACCTGACCGGCGCCGACATCGACTCGCTCGGCGTCACGGACGCGGACATCGTCGGCGCGGTCGAGGACGTGCTCGCCGACCACGGCCGCGGTCAGGTCGTCTTCGAGCCGCGTACGCACCTCGTGCCGGACAACGGCGGCAAGGGCCACTTCAACATCCTCCGCGGCCACCTGTCCGCGAAGCAGGTCAGCGGTGTGAAGGTCGTCGGTGACTTCGTAGGGAACTTCGAACGGGGCCTCCCTTCGGAAATGGCGTTGATCCTGCTGCTCGACCCGGACACCGGCATGCCGCGGGCCATCGTCGACGGCACGATGATCACCGAGGCGCGCACCGGCGCGATGACCGCCGTCGGCGCGAAGTACCTGGCCCGCCCGGATGCACGGGTGCTCGGGCACATCGGTGCCCGCGGTACCGCCTGGTGGAACGTCGTGCTGCTGGACTCCTTGTTCGACTTCGCCGAGATCCGCGTGACCAGCAAGCGCCCGGAGTCGCGCGAGGACTTCGGCCGCCGGCTGTCCGAACGGCTCGGCAAGGACGTCCGCGTCTGCGCCACGGCCGAGGAGACCCTGGACGGCGCCGACATCCAGGTCGAGGCCTCCCGGCTCGTCGAGCCCGAGGCGCTGGTGCGCCGCGAGTTCCTCCGGCCGGGCACCTTCCTGGTGCCCTACGGCACGATCAGCGCGCTCGAGCTCACGCTGCTCGACGACATCGACAAGGTCGTCGTCGACGACTGGCGCGAATCGCGGTCCGGCAACCCGCGGTTCGGCGCCCTGCGCCCGCAGGTCAACGCCGGCCTCCTCACCGAGGACAACGTCCACGCCGAGATCGGCGACATCGTGGCGGGCAGCAAACCCGGCCGCGAGCACGACGCCGAACGGATCCTGTTCTGGCACCGCGGACTGTCCACAACGGACGTTGCGGTGGCGAACATGATCCTCGCCCGTGCCGAGGCTTCCGGCGTCGGCACCATGCTGCCCTACCGATGATCGTCTCCGACAGCGAGTTCGCTGACAGTGAACGGTTGGTTCTGGACAAACCGCTGGTGGAAGCCCTGACGCGGCGCCGGAAAGAGGTCTTGACGGCCCTTGCCGTTCCTGACGAGCCGGTCTACGGCGTCACCACGGGGATGGGCCGCCTCGCGGGTGTCGCGCTGGATTCGCGGCAGCAGGCCGAACACCAGCGGAACCTGCTGATCGGCCGGGCCGTCGGCGGGCCGCCGTGGCTGCCACCCGAAGACGTCCGCGCACTGCTCGTCGTCCGGCTGCGCGACTTCCTGCGGCCGTGGTCGGGGGTGCGCCCCGAACTGGTGCAGTTCCTGGTGGACCGCTTGAACGACGGCTTCACACCCGCCGTCCCGCGCTCCGGGCTCGGCAGTTCGGGCGAGATCATCGCGCTCTCCCACGCGTTCCAGACGTTCCTCGGCATCGGCACGGTCCTGGAGGACGGCGTCGAAGTGCCGGCCGCTTCGGCGCTCGCCGCGCGTGGTGCCACGCCTTATGTCCTTGGGGCGAAAGAAGGTGCTTCGCTGCTGCAGGGTTCTCCGCTGGCGGTGATGCACGCCGCGCGGGGCTGGACCGAAACCCAGCAGCTCATCGACCTGCAGACCCTCACCGCGGCGATGGCGATCGACGTCCTCGGCGCACCGCGCGCGGTGTTTTCCCCGGTCATGGCCGGCGGCGACGACCACCTGCGGACGCTGCTGTACGAGCTGACCGAGCTGGTGGGCATCGGCCCGGTGCGGCCCGGCGTGGTGCAGGCCCCGCTTTCGGTGCGGGTCGCGCCGCGGGCGCTGGCGCACGCGTCCCGCGTCAACGGCGACTTGCACGAGACCCGGCGACGCTGGGCGACGATGCCGGGCGATTCGCCTTCCTTCGTCGACGGTTCGTTCGTTCCGGGGACGGGCTACCACGCGGTGGACCTGGGATTGCGGATGGACGCGGTGACGGCCGCGCTGGTGCACCTCGGCGAGATCTCGGTGCAGCGGACGCACCGGTTGCTGGACGAGCGGTTCAGCGGGTTGCCACCGCAGCTCACGGCCGATCCGGGGCCGCGGGCGGGATTGGTGCCGCTGCACAAGCGAGCGGCCGGCGAACTGCACGCACTGCGCCGGCTCGCGGCACCGGCGACGCTCGGTTCGATCGACACGTCGGCCGGTCAGGAGGACGTGCAAGCGTTTTCGTCGGCGGCCGGCGAACAACTGCGCGCCGCGGCCGCACACCTTTTCGCGATCACGGCTTGTGAGCTGATCACGGCGTCCCAGGCGCGGTACCTGGCCGGCGGGGACGGCGTGCCGGGCCTTCGGGCCGGTTATGCGTGGGTGCGATCGGTGGTGCCGCCGCTCGACGAAGACCGGCCGCTGGGGCCGGAAGTCGAGCGTCTGGTCGCCGTTTGCCGCGAGGCTCACTTCAACGACCTGGCGACGCTCACCTGAGTCTGCCGGGCTTTCCGACGCCGGTCGCTTTCTGGTGGGTGGGCTGTGGCTGCCTGCTTGGCTGTTGGCGGGCTGGGGTGCCGTGAATGACTCATTCCTGGCGTCGGAGGTCCTGAATGAGTCATTCAGGACGTTCAAACCCGCAGAGGCACCCGGCTGACACCGGCTGCACGGTTGTCCACAAGTGTGCGTGGGTGTGGACAACCGGCCGCCGGACGCCGCCGAATCGGACATCCCGCGGGAGCGGGGCGCTACGTTCGTCGGTGAGCGCCCTCCGGGGGCGCGGACCCCGGGAAAGGAGGGATACGACGGCGGGTCCGCGTGAAGGTGAGGGTGCGGGCATATGGGCGGAAGCCCAGAGCGCGATACAGAGGGAGGGCACCTGCGGACTTCGGATGGTTGATCACCGGATACACGACGGCTTCGCGAGCGCCGGCGTGGTGGGCCGCGCGCAGCGCGGCGAGGCACACCGCGCGGGCGAGCCCCGTACGACGGAACTCCGGCAAGGTTCCGACGGGCTCGAGCTCGCCGACGGCATTGCGTTCGTCGAGCCAGATCAAGCACTGGGCGGCGAACCGGCCGCCGGGTGCCTCGACGACCCAGTCCAGCCCGGCCCGGTACGGCCAGGCGGCCATGACGGTCCGGTAGCTCGGTCCGGTCACCCTCGACGGGTGCCAGACCGCGCGGTGCACGGCCACGCGGCGGTCGAGATCGTCCGGGCCGACCGGCCGGAGCGTGAAGCCGGCGGGCACGACCGGCTCGGGCAGATCCACGAGGAGGCGAGACAGGTACGACTGGAAAACCGGACCCTCATGAAGCGCGTAACCGCACCGCTCCAGCGCGGCGACGGCATGCTTCTCGGCGTCGAGCACGGTGACCGTGAGCTCGGCCGCGGAGGCGGTGTCTTCGAACCAGGCGAGCACCTCGGACGCGAGTCCGGGGCGCGCCGGATCCACGAGCAGCGCGAGTTCACCGGGTAGCGAAACCCAGCCCCACGCGACGACTTCGCCGCCCGCTTCCCACAGCACGGTCGGCCACCCGGCTTCCCGGCCGGCGTGCTGAAAGCGCTGCCACGCGAGATCTCCGACGTGCACCGAACTCGACTTCGACCAGATCCGCTGGGCCAGGTCCTGCATGGCCCGCAGGTCGGCCGGACCGGTGTAGCCGCGGCGCGTGACGGTGGGCATGGGCAGAATCGTCCGGTGCCGCACCGGTCTTCGCCAAGCGGTTTACCGATCGACCAAAGCAGGCCGACCCCTGCGCGGCGGGTAACCGTGGAGGTGGGTGTGGACGCCGGACTGCTCGGCCGCGCGGTCGCGATGTTCGCCGTGACGAACGTCGACGACCTGGTGCTGCTCGCCGTGTTCTTCGGGCAAGCGGCCGGCCGCCGCGACGAGCTCAAGGTCGCGGTGGGGCAGTTCCTGGGCTTCGCGGCGATCCTGGCGGTGTCGGTCGCGGGAGCGCTCGGAGCCGGCCTGCTGCCGGAGGGCGCGGTCCGCTGGCTGGGTGTGCTGCCGGTGCTGCTCGGCGTCCGCGCGGCCTGGCAGGCCCGGCACCAGGACGACGACGAGCCACCACCGGCGGCCGGCGTGCCCGGGATCGCGGCGGTGTGCTTCGCCAACGGCGGTGACAACATCGGCGTGTACGTCCCGGCCTTCGCCGCGGCCGGGCCTGCGGGCCTGGTGGGCTACGTGGCGGTGTTCCTGGCGGGCGTGGCGGTGTGGGTGCGCGGCGGGCCGCTTCCTGGCGACCCGGCCGGGCGTGGCCCGCGTACTCGCCCGGTGGGGTCACGTGGTGCTGCCGCTGGTGCTGATCGCGCTCGGCGTGCTGATCCTGGTCGGCGCGTTCTGACCGAGGCGGCCGGCGGTGACGGTTTCGCCGGTGCGCCGAAGGTTGCTTCAGTGTGGCGTATCCGACTCCGACGCAGCCGATCACTGGGGCCGGGCGTGGTGTGATCATGAATCTGAGAACCAGAGTTCTTGCCGTCATCACATTCACGCTGTCCGCGGTCGTGGCCGTGGCCGCGCCGGCTCCGGCGGCCACCGGCACGCAGACCGTGGAGCTCGCCGCGCCGGCCGGCAGTGGCCTGGCGCCCTACATCGCCGTCATCAAGCCGGTGACCGCCGAGCGGCTCGGCAACAGCTGGCGCGCGGGCTGCCCGGTCGGTCCTGACCAGCTGCGGCTGATCAACCTGAGCTTCCTCGGTTTCGACGGTGCCGTGCACCGGGGGGAGCTGGTCGTCAACGCCGACCGGGCGCTCGAGGTCGCGCGCACCTTCGGTGACCTGTACTTCGGGCGGTTCCCGATCGAGCGGATGGAGACCGTCGAGAAGTACGACTCCGACGACGACGCTTCGATGGCGGCGAACAACACCTCGGCGTTCAACTGCCGGGCGATCACCGGGGGGACCGCGTGGTCGAACCACTCCTACGGGCGTGCCATCGACATCAACACCGTGCAGAACCCGTACATCTCCGGTAGCGGCGCGGTCTACCCGCCCAACGGGGCGCCCTACGTCGACCGGACGCAGCACCTGCCGGGCATGATCCACACCGGCGACGTCACCGAGCGGGCGTTCACCTCCCGTGGCTGGACCTGGGGCGGTTCCTGGGACACCCCGATCGACTACCAGCACTTCGAGAAGCCCTGACCCCGAACGGGAAACCGCTGGGGCGAAGCAAACCCGAGGCCGCGTCTGGGATGGGTGACCGCGGCCGAGGCTGACTGACCGGAGCCCAGGATCGTCGCCGGATGGGGTGGCGGCGGTTCTGGGCTGCGGTCCAGACACGCCCTAGTCGCGGCGGGCGTTCTGCAGTGCCAGGCCGCGGGGCGTCGCCGCGCGGGTGATCAACGCGAACGCGCCGTCGCACAGGAGCGCCAGGACCACCGCGGCCAGGCCGCCCGCGAAGATCGCTCCGTAACCCTGGGCTCCTAACGCGAAGCCGTCGACTATGTAGCGGCCCAGGCCGCCGCCGTCGTTGACGATGGCTCCGATCGCCACCGTCGCGATCAGCTGGAGGAACGCCACCCTGGCGCCCGCCAGGATCACCGGGGACGCCAGCGGAAGCTCGAGGCGCAGCATGATCTGCCACTCGCGGTAGCCCGTTCCGCGGGCGGCGTCGACCGTCTCCTGCTCCAGCGTCACCACGCCCGCGTACGTGTTCGTGAACAACGGGGGCATCGCCAAGGCGACCAGTGCCAGCAGCAACGGCCAGAACGTCGTGTCCAGCTCCCACCGGCTGGCCAGGAACCAGAACAGGATGATCAGCCCGAAACTCGGGATCGCCCGGCCGATGTTCACCGCGCTGCTCGCCAGGAACGCGCCGCGGCGGTAGTGGGCGAGCCACAGGGCCGCCGGGATCGTCAGTGCCGCCGCGATCAGCAGGGCCAGCAGGGAAAACCTGAGGTGCTCCAGCGTCCGGTACGGGACGCCGGCCTTGTCGGTCCAGCTCCAGCGGTTCGGGTCCGCGAGCCACGCGTTCAGCTGGTCGAGGAAGCTCATCGCGCCCGCACCTTCCGCGACCAGGGAGCCAGCACGCGCTCGCTGAGCCAGAGAACCAGATCGACCACCACCGCCAGCGCCACCGACAGCACCACGCCCACGATGATCATCGTCGGGTTGGGGGTCGCCGTCTGGATGCCCGCGCGGATGAAGTAGCCCAGGCCGCCGAGGCCGAGCATCGAGGTGACCGTCACCAGGCCGATCGTCGTCACCGCCGCGACCCGCAGGCCGGCGATCACCACCGGCAGGGCGAGGGGCAGCTCGATCTGCCAGAGCAGCCTGCCGCGCGTGTACCCCATGCCGATCGCGGCCTCGCGGACCTCGTTCGGCACCTGGTCGACGCCGGTGACGATGTTGCGGATCAGGATGAGCAGCGTGTACGTCGCGAGCGGGATCATCGCGGAGACGAACGTCAGCCCGAAGAAGGGCACCAGGACCGCGAACGCGCCCAGGCTCGGGATCACGTACAACGCGCCCGCCGTGCCGAGGATCACCGGGTACGACCAGCGGAAACGGAGGGAGACCACGGCGAGCACGATCGACACCAGCAGGCCGATGCCGAGCGCGGCGCCGGTCAGGGAGATGTGCTCGACCAGGCGCTGGACGATGTCGTCGGCGTTGCGGTCCACCCACTTCCACTGGAAGATCGGGGGCCCGCTATCGGCGGCCAGCGGCGTCCCCGTGGTCACGTGCACCGGGCGACCCTACCCCGATCAGGCGCAAATATTCCGCGGAGTGGGAATTTCGGGTGCTATCTCCCACGATGTGGATTCTTGTCGGGGGTCGGGACTAGGGTCCTTTCGTCTGTTCGAGTGACGAGGGAGTGGGGATTCGTGCGCTGGTTCCGGAACGCGTCCGTGGTGGCGGTGGCCGTCGCGGCGACGCTCGGTTTGGCCGCCTGTGGCGGCAGCGACAGCGGTGACAAGCCCGCCGCGCAGGGCAAGGGCGGGGCGCCGATCGTCGTCGCGTCCTTCAACTTCACCGACAGCCAGATCCTCGCCGAGATCTACGCGCAGGCGCTGGAAGCCAAGGGCTACCCGGTGACGCGCAAGCTGAACCTCGGGTCGCGGGAGCTGATCTACCCGTCGCTGAAGTCCGGTGAGCTGCAGTTCATCCCGGAGTACCAGGGTGCGGCGATCACCACCGGCTTCGGCAAGGAGGCAGGCAAGACCGCGCAGGAGGAGCACGAGCAGCTGGCGAAGCTGTTCGAGCCCAGCGGCATCTCGCTGCTGAACTTCGCGGCCGCCGAGGACAAGAACACCTACATCGTCAAGTCCGACCTGGCCAAGGAAAAGGGCATCGCGTCGATCAGCGACCTGAAGAAGCTCGACAAGGTCGTCATGGCCGGGCCGCCGGAGTGCGAGAAGCGCCTTCCCTGCTTCAAGGGCTTCACGGACGTCTACAAGCTGACCAACATCACCTTCCAGACGATCCAGGAGGCCGGGCCGCGCGTCGAGCAGCTCAAGTCCGGGGCCGTCACGGTCATCCCGGTCGACTCGGTCAGCCCGCTGACCGGTGACTCGAAGTACACCGTGCTCAAGGACGACCTCAACATCGTGCCGACCGAGAACGTCGTGCCCGCGGTGACCAAGAAGGTGCTCGACGAGCGCGGTGCCGACTTCGCCAACGCCGTGAACGCGGTGAGCGCGAAGCTGACGACCGACGTCATGCGCGACCTGAACAAGCGCGTCGACTCCGACGGCGAGAAGGCGGCGGACGTCGCCAAGGACTGGCTGTCGCAGGCCGGTCTCTGAGTTACGCGGTCCCGCTGACGACCCACGCCCGGGCCGTCAGCGGGATCGAGCCGTCCGGGTTCGCCGGTAGCCGGCCGCGCAGCAGCTCGCGGATCCGGTCGCGGTGCGCCTCGGGCAGCGTGGCCAGGTACGCCGGTGCCGGGCCCTGCGCGCCGAGGAACGGCTGCCAGTAGTCGTCGAAGTCCGCGAACACCGTCGGGATCCTGATCTCCCCGACGGACACCGCCGCGAAGCCCGCGTCCGTCCACAACCGGTCCAGCGGTTCCGGGTGGCACAGCGTGAACTTGCGGCCCTCGTCCAGCTCGGCGACCGTCGAGGGGTCGAGCTCGGCGGCCGCGTCCCAGAAGTGGCGGATCAGCTCCATGCCCTCGGCGATGTCCCACAGGTAGGCGGCGGCCAGCCCGCCCGGCGCGGTCACCCGCGCGATCTCGGCCGCCGCGCGGGCCGGCTCGGGGACGAAGTTCAGCACCAGGCCCGACACGACCACGTCGAAGCGATCGTCCGGGAAGGGCAGCGAGCGCGCGTCGGCCAGCGTGAACGTCGCCCGCGGATCGGTCACGCCCGCGCGAGCCGTCTTCAGGAACCCCTCGGACGGGTCGGCGCCGACGACCTCCGCCGGGTCGGCCGCCGCCAGCACCGCCGACGCGCACGCGCCCGTGCCGCAGCCGACGTCGAGCCAGCGCCGGCCCGCCGGGGCGCCGAGCTGCCGGACGAACCTCTCCGCGATCCGGCGGCTCCACCGTCCGATGTAGGCCTCGTAAGCGTCGCCTGCCTGCCACATGCCCCCGAGTACAGCACAGAAACCGCTGCTCAGCCGCCGTTCAGGGCCCCGGTCGCGTCCTGGCCCGCCGCGGTCGCGCGGTGCAGGAACCCGGCGATCAGCGCCAGCTCGTCCTCGCGGTAACCGGCGCAGAGCTCGTCCATCGCGGTGTTCATCCCCGCGTAGAGCCGGAACAGCTCGCCGTTGCGGCCGCGGACCGCGCGGACGGTGACCGAGCGCCGGTCGGCCGCCTCGGGGTCGCGTTCGCGGACGATCCAGCCGCCCTTCTGCAGCCGGTCGAGGATGCCGGTCATCGTCGCCGGGTGCAGCCCGGCGCGGCGGGCCAGCGCGCTCGGGCTGAGCGGGCCGTGCCGGGCGATCAGCTCCAGGCACTCCAGGTCGACGTCCTTGAGCGCCAGCTGGGCGCTGACCTGGTGGTTCAGCAACGCGAGCTGGTTGCGCAGCTCCCGCAGCGCGTCCTTCACCGCCACGGTCGACCGGCGGTGCGCTCCCGAACTCATATCGGCGAGCCTAACCGCCGAGGGCCATCCTCGTGTATGCCCGGACGTCGGCGTCCGAATCGGTGCGCCGCGCCCGCAGCCGCGCCGCCACCGACGGCTGAGCAGCCCACTTGCCCAGTGCCTGCACCGCCGCCCGGCGGACGTTCGGGTGCTCGTCCTCCAGCGCCGCGAGCAGCTGCTCCGACGGCTCGGCCAGCGCACCCAGTGCCGTCGCCGCACCCCGGCGGACCTGCCAGGCCGGGTCCGCCAGCGACGCGAACGCCAGCCGCGCCAGGTCGCCGCCGCAGCCCAGCTCGGCCGCCGCCGTCAAGGCCGCCGCGCGGACCAGGGGATCTTCGTCGACTGCCAGGGCGGCCACCGTGCCGGTCGAGCGCGGGTCGCCGATCGTGCCCAGCCCCGTCGCCGCCGCCACCCGGATCTCGCGCGACGCGTCCGCCGCCGCGGAGGCCAGTGCCGAAGCCGCGTCCAGCGACACCAGGCCCCGGATCGCCTCCAGCCGGACCACCACCGCCGGGTCCGCCAGCAGCGAGGCGAAGAGCGGCTCGTCGCCGAGGCGAAGGGCGCGCAGGACGTCCGAGGCCACCGAGCGCACGTCCGAATCGGACATCGACAAGGCCGACCGCAGCCCGTCGCCCAGGGACGACGTCGGCGTCAGCACCTCGACCAGCTCCCGCAACCCGGCCGCCGCCGCGGCGCGGACCCGCGCGTCGATGTCGTGCAACGCCGTCACCAGCGCGGGGCCGAAGCCATCCGGAGCCGACTCGGTGAGCACCGCGATCGCCGTGGTGCGGACCTCGGCGTCGGGATCGGACAGGTACGAAGACAGCACCGCGAGCGAGGGCTGTTCCTCCGCCAGCGCGACGACTTCGAGCACCCGCGGCGACGAATGCGTCCGCGCCGGGGAAACCGTGGCCACGTCCGGGGGCGTGTGCCCGCTGAAGGCCGTGTGGGTACCGAGGGCTTCGACGGCGAACTCCGGCACCGAGAACTCCGGCACGGGCACGACGTAGGGCGCCACCGGCCGCTTCAGGAACTCCATCTCGCCGACCGCCGTCTTGCGCAGGTTCAGGTGCGCGAGCCAGGACACGTCGTCGCGGCCCGGATGGTCGGTCCGGTCGTGGTAGAGCCCCCATCGGCTCTCGGTCCGCATCAGCGACGCCCGCGCCGCCATCTCGGCGCAGTCGCGGATGAACGTCACCTCGGCGCAGCGCATCAGCTCGTGCGGGGTGCGAGCCCCCATCGAAGCGATCTCGCCGGTCATCCGCGCGAACGTCTCCAGGGCGATCTCCAGTTTCGCCGTCGTCTTGGGCGGGGCCACGTAGTCGTTGACGAACCGCCGCAGCTTGTACTCCACCTGCTGCTGCGGCGGACCGTCCGGAGTGGACAGTGGCCGGTAGATCAGCTCGTGGGCGAGAGCGATCTGGTCTTCGGGCAACGTAACCGGCGGGCGCAGGGAACCCGACGCGTGCGCACCCGCGAGGTCGCCGTACACGAACGCGCCGATCATGTAGTTGTGCGGCACGCAGGCGAGGTCGCCCGCCGCGTACAGGCCCGGGACCGTCGTCGCGCCGTTCTCGTCCACCCAGACGCCGGACGCCGAATGCCCGCCGCACAGCCCGATCTCCGAGATGTGCATTTCGACGTCGTGCGTGCGGTAGTCGTGGCCGCGGGTGGCGTGGAACGTCCCGCGCGTCGGCCGTTCGGTCGTGTGCAGGATGTTCTCCAGCGCGCCGAGCGTCTCCTCCGGCAGGTGCGTCAGCTTGAGGTAGATCGGCCCGCGCGCCGACGAGATCTCGCGTGCCACCTCGGCCATCATCTGGCCGGACCAGTAGTCGCAGTCGACGAACCGGTCGCCGGCCGCGTTGACCTGGTAGCCGCCGAACGGGTTGGCGACATAGGCGCAGGCCGGGCCGTTGTAGTCCTTGATCAGCGGGTTGATCTGGAAGCACTCGATCCCGGACAGCTCCGCGCCCGCGTGGTAGGCCATCGCGTAGCCGTCGCCGGCGTTGGTCGGGTTCTCGTAGGTGCCGTAGAGATAGCCGCTGGAGGGCAGGCCCAATCGGCCACACGGGCCGGTCGCCAGGATCACCGCGGACGCCGAAACCGTGACGAACTCGCCGGTCCGGGTGTTGAACCCGGCGGCGCCGACCGCGCGGCCACCGGACGTCAGCACCCGCACCGGCATCACGCGGTTTTCGATCGTGATGCGCTCGCGCATGTGCTTCGCCCGCAGCACGCGGTAGAGCACCTTCTTGATGTCCTTGCCCTCCGGCATCGGCAGGACGTAGCTGCCGGACCGGTGTACGCGCCGCACGGCGTACTCGCCGTACTCGTCCTTTTCGAACTTGACGCCGTACTTCTCCAGCCGCTGCACCATCGCGAAGCCGCGCCGCGCGGTCTGGTACACAGTGGACTGGTTGACGACGCCGTCGTTGGCGCGGGTGATCTCGGCGACGTAGTCCTCGGGCGTGGCTTTGCCCGGGATGACCGCGTTGTTCACGCCGTCCATGCCCATCGCGAGGGCCCCCGAGTGCCGGACGTGCGCTTTTTCCAGCAGCAGCACGTTCGCGCCGTTCTCCGCGGCGGTCAGCGCGGCCATGGTCCCGGCCGTCCCGCCGCCGATCACGAGTACGTCCGTCTCGAAGTGCGTCCGCGCGGACACCGGGGGTGCTGCGAACGTCATGCCGCCACCAGCCCGTCCAGGACCTCGGCGCGCTCGGCCGCCACGGCGGGCTCGGCCGTCCGCGGCCGCGACGACTCGACGACCTTCGCCAGCCGCCCGTCGCGGGTCAGCACCGCGACGCGGTCGGCCAGGAACAACGCCTCGTCGACGTCGTGGGTCACGAACACCACCGTCGTCGGCCGCTTGCGCCAGACGTCCACGAGCAGCCGCTGCATGGCCGTGCGGGTCTGGGCGTCGAGGGCGCCGAACGGCTCGTCGGCCAGGATCACCCGCGGCGACCCGGCGAGGGTGCGGGCGAGCTGGACGCGCTGCCGCATGCCGCCGGACAGCTCCCGCGGCAGGTGGTCCTCGTACCCGGCCAGCCCGACCTGTGACAGCCAGGACTCGGCTTCGGTGCGCCGCCGCGCCCGCGGCACGCGCCGGATGGACAGCGGCAGCTCGACGTTGCGGCGCACCGAACGCCACGGCAGCAGCCCGTCGTCCTGGAACACCAGGGCCCGCTCGGCGGACGTGCCGGTCACCTCCACGCCGGCGGACAGGATGCGGCCCGACGACGCCGGGAGCAAGCCGGAAAGGGTGCGCAGCAGTGTCGACTTGCCACACCCCGAAGGACCGGTGACGGCCAGGATCTCGGCGTCGGCGACGGCCAGGTCGATGCCGGACAGCACCGCCCGCTGTCCGTAGTGGACGGTCAGGTTCTCGATGCGCAGGCTCATGAGTTCTCCCCTCGGGGCAGCCAGCGGGTGGCGCGGCGGCCGAGCAGTTCGACGGCGGCCGAGGTGACCCAGCCGAGCAGGCCGATGGTGAGCATCCCGACGATCACGCCGGGGTAGTCGACGACCGTGTAGGCCTGCCAGGTCCGGTAGCCGACGCCGAACTCGCCGGAGATCATCTCCGCCGAGATCACGCAGATCCACGAAACGCCCATGCCGACGGACAACCCGCCGAACACGCCGGGCAGCGCGCCCGGCAGCACGACGTTCCACAGCACGCGCCGCCGCGAGCCGCCCATCGTGCGGATCGCGTCCTCCCAGACCACCGGCAGCGCGCGCACCGCGTGCCGGGTCGAGACGACCACCGGGAAGAACGCGGCGACGAAGGTGATGAAGACTATGCCCTGCTCGTTGCTGGGGAACAGCAGGATCGCGATGGGCACCATCGCGATGGCCGGGATCGGCCGCAGGACTTCCAGGAGCGGCTGGACGACGTCGGACGTGCCGCGGGAGCGCGCGATCGCGGTGCCGAGGCCGATCCCGAACACCGTGGCCAGCGCGAAGCCGGTGACGATCCGGCGCAGGGAATCGAGCAGGTCCTGGTAGTAGACGGCGGTGCCGAGCTGGTAGCCGAGGTCGCGGGCGACCTCGACCGGGGTGGGCAGGCGATCGAAGTGCAGCCACAGGTCGACGTCGAACGCGGTCAGCAGCTCCCACACGACCAGCGCGGCGACGATGCTGCCGGCCCGGACGGCGAGGCGGCTGAACCGCCGTCTCGGTGGCGCGGGTGGGGCCGCGACGGCGGTGGGTTCGTGTTCGAGGGTCTGGGTCATCGGGACTCCTCCACGGCTTGCGCGTAGCTGACGATCGCGCCGGGGTGCCCGGCGAGGTGGGCGCGGGCGCCGTCTTCGGTGGTGAAGGGCAGCAGCGCGCCGTCCGCGTCGCGCACCCAGACGGCCTTGTCGGCGAACCAGCGGGTGCCGGTGGCCGCGTCGGGGACGTAGGCCGCGCGGACCGGCTTCCCCGCGTGCGCCACCGCCTTGAGCAGGCAGGATGGTGTGGCGGCCGGGTGCGTCGCGGTCTCGCCGGACAGCCACAGCTCACCCGCGGTGTGCGGATCGGTGACTGATCTGGAGCACGTCGTGTCGAATCCGGTCACCGGGGACGGATTGTCCACAATGGATACAGCCGCTCCGTACGCGGGGCCGTAGATCTCCCGCAGGTACCGGTCGTCGACGAACGCGCCGAGGTCGAGCCGCTTGATGTTGCCGATCGAGCGCAGGAACGGCGCGTCGGTTTCCAGCGCGCCGATCAGCGGGCGTTTCAGCGGCAGGTCGAAGGTGACCATGCCACCGGCGCCGTTGTAGAGGTAGACGACCTCGGCCGGGAGTTTCGTGGCGGACGCGACCTTCAGCGCCGCGTCCATCGGGTGCGCGTGCAGGTAGTCCGTGGCGTCGCGTTGCGCGCGCAGGAACTCCGTGACGACGTCGTGGTGGGTGTCCGCATAGGACTCCCGGACGACCACGCCGTGCCACGTCGGCAGGTTCAGCGCCGAGCCGTCGTAGAGCAGCCGCGCCTGGTTCGCGAACACCAGCTGGCCCGGCCACGCGACGAACTGCCCGAGCGCGTCGACCGAGCCGGACAGCAGCCCGGACGCGCCGACCGCGGGCGCCTGGTTCTGCAGGTGGACGTCGTCGGGGCCGATGCCGATGTTCTGCAGGGCGTGCACGGTGGTGCCGTGCCCGGCCGAGCCGATGCTGGCGGAGATCTTCTTCCCGCGCAGGTCGGCCAGGGTGTGCGCGGGCGAGTTCGGCGGCACGACGACCATGTTGAGCGCGCCGAGCAGGTTGTAGCCGGTCGCGGCGATCAGCTTGGTGCGGCCATCGCCGAACTCCTGCGTGCGGGATCCGTTGATGAGCAACGGGTAGTCGCCCATCGAGCCGATGTCGATCTTGCCCGCCACCATCTGCGCGGTGATCGGCGCGCCGGTCGAATAGTCCTGCCACGTGACGTGATAGCGCTTCCCGTCCCGTTTCCCCAGGTCGGCGAGGCGCTGCTCGAAGTACCCGAGTGACCGCAGCAGGGTCCCCGCGGTGACGGTGTTGATCGTCTTCGACTGGTAGCCGATCACGACGTCCACGTCGTTCGACGTGGATGCGTTCGCGGTGCAGCCCGCGGCCAGCAGCGCGGCGGCGAGCAAGATCCGAACGGCCTTCATCGCAGCAGGTAAGGCATATTGATCGTGACCGCGCCGGTCGGGCAGCGCGCCGCGCACGGCCCGCAGTACCAGCATTCGTCGACGTGCATGTACGCCTTGTCGGTGTCCGGGTCGATGGCCAGGGAGTCGAGCGGGCACATGTCGACGCACAGGCGGCAGCCGTCGAGGCACTTCGACTCGTCGATCGTCACCGGGACGTCGATCCGGCTCGGCACGAGGGGCATGGGGTCTCCTTCAGGAACGGTCGAGGCGGGCGCGCATGGTGAGGCGGTCGCCGCGCAGCCGGATGTACTCGAGGTCGACGGGCCGTCCGTCGGCGAAGTGCGTGAGGCGCTCCCACCGCAGCAACGCCGCCCCCGGTGGGACTTCCAGCACGGCGGCGGTTTCGGGGTCGGCGTTGAGGGCTTCGACGTCGATGTCGGCGTAGCCCAGCCGCTGCCCGGACGTCTCCTCGATGAGCGCGAAGACGTCCCGGCCGGCGAGGTCGTGTTCCAGCAGCGGCTTCCCGATCTCCGGCAGCAGGTAGGTGAGATCGAGCGACAGCGGGACGCCGTCGAGCCGCCGCAGCCGTTCGAGGTAGACGACTTCGGAACGTTCGGGCACGCCGAGCCGGTGCGCCACCACGGCGGGCGCGGGCACCAGGTCCGCCGTCCGGACGTCGTTGGTGACCTCGCCGTGCTCCCGCAGCACCTCGGCGAGCCCGGCCAGCCGGTTCAGCCCGTGCGGGTACTTGTGCCCGACGACGACCGTGCCGACGCCGGGCTGGCGCGCGATCAGGCCGTCGTCGCGCAGCAGCGCGAGGGCCTCCCGCGCGGTGTTGCGCGTCGCCGAGAACTCCACCGTGAGGTCCTCCTCACACGGCAGCGTCTCGTCGGCCAGCACCTGGCGGCGCAGCAGATCGGCGAGCTGCCGGGCGCTGTCCGAGCGGGTTCGCCGGGGTGTCGTGGGCATGGCGGCGAGAATGGCCAGCGGACGTTAACACCGTGTTACGCCACTTCCGGCGCCCGACACGAGCCTCTGACCTGCAAAAACAGCTGTCCAGAGCGGACTTCCGCCGCTCACTATCTGGGACGTGCCAGGGCGCCCGCCGGTGGTGCGCCGGGCGGTGAAATCGTGGACCCTGATCTGTACGCCGGGAAGAGGAGTGAAATGGGAAAGGTCACGGCCACCGCGGAGCGCACCATCGACGCCCCGGCCGACAAGGTCCGCGCGCTCGTCGCCGACTACGCCGAGACGCGGCCGAAGCTGCTCACCGAGCACTACCGCGACTACCAGGTGACCGAGGGCGGCGTCGGCGCCGGGACCAAGGCCGGCTGGAAGCTGCAGGCGACTTCCAAGCGCGTCCGCGATGTCAAGGCGACGGTGACCGAGTCGAAGCCGGGCGTCCTGGTCGAGACGGATGCGAACTCGAGCATGGTCACCACCTGGACGGTCACCGAGGCGGGTGACCGCAGTGTGGTGAAGATCGAGACCACGTGGGACGGTGCGGGCGGCATCGGCGGCTTCTTCGAGAAGACGTTCGCGCCGGGCGGGCTCAAGAAGATCTACGACGGCGTCCTGGGCAAGCTCGCCGAGATCGTGTAGCTCGTCACAATCGGAATCTGCGCCCCGGTTGGCTGGTTACATCGAGGGGAATCCGGGGCGCTTGCCCCGCTTCGAGACTTGAGGAGATTCGACGATGAGCACGGCGACCGAAATCCGGCTGGCTTCGCGTCCGGAAGGCGTGCCGACGCACGACAACTTCGAGATCGTCGACACCGAGGTGCCGACGCCGGGTGACGGCCAGATCCTGGTCCGCAACCTGATCATGAGCGTCGACCCCGCGATGCGCGGCCGGATGAAGGACGTCAAGTCCTACGCGCCGCCGTTCCAGGTCGGCGAGGTCATGTCCGGCGGGGCGGTCGGCGAGGTCGTCGAGTCGAACGTGGACGACGTCAAGCCGGGGGACCACGTCCTGCACCAGGCGGGCTGGCGCACCCACGCCGTGCTCGACGCGGGCCGGTACGTGAAGGTCGACGGGGCCGCGGCGCCGCTGTCGACGTACCTCGGTGTGCTCGGCATGCCGGGCCTGACCGCCTATTCAGGCCTGCTGGAGTCGGCCGAGTTCAAGCCGGGTGACACGGTGTTCGTCTCGGGCGCGGCCGGTGCGGTCGGCTCGCTGGTCGGGCAGATCGCGAAGCTGAAGGGCGCCAAGCGCGTCATCGGCTCCGCGGGTTCGGCGGAGAAGGTCCGGCACCTGATCGACGACCTCGGCTTCGACGCCGCGTTCAACTACAAGGACGGCCCGGTCGCCGAGCAGCTGCACAAGGCGGCGCCGGAGGGCATCGACGTCTACTTCGACAACGTCGGCGGCGAGCACCTCGAAGCGGCGATCGACGCGATCACCGTGCACGGCCGGATCGCCATCTGCGGGATGATCTCCACGTACAACGCGACCGAGCCGACGCCGGCGCCGCGCAACCTCACGCAGGTCATCGCCAAGCGGCTCACCATCCGCGGCCTGCTGGTGATCGACCACTGGCACCTGCAGCAGCAGTTCGTCGCCGAGATCGCGCCGCTGGTCAGCTCCGGTGAGATCAAGTACTCGGAGACCTTCGTCGACGGCATCCGCAACGCGCCCGAGGCGTTCCTCGGCCTGCTGTCGGGCGCCAACACCGGCAAGATGCTGGTCCGGATCGCCGACTAGAGGAGTCCGGCCAGCTCCGGCAGGGTCGACGCGGTGTAGGTGGGCGCGGGCGAGCCGGGCAGCGGGTGGACACCGGGACGGGTGAGCAACGCCGTCTCGAGCCCCGCGGCCTGGGCGCCCGCGATGTCCCAGTCGTGCGCCGCGATCATGACCGCCCGCTCGCCGGGGTAGGCGGCGGTGACCTGCCGGTAGGGCTCCGGCGCGGGCTTGAGCCTGCCGACCTGCTCGGCCGAGAAGATCCGGTCGAGCAGTGGCGCCAGCCCGGCGTTCAGCAGCTGCGCCTCGGCGGTGGCGAGTGGCGAGTTCGTGAGCGCGACGAGGGTGTGGCCCCGCTCGCGGAGCTTCGCCAGGCCGGCTTCGACGTCCGGATGGGCGGGAAGGCTGCGCAGGCCCTCGCCGACCTTCGTGAGGTCGACCTCGCGTCCGTGTCGAGCCGCGACCTCGATCGCCGCGTCGCCGGCGATGCCCGCGAAGTCGCGGTAACCGCCGGTCGCCGTGACGGTCAGGACCGTGTGGATGGCCAGGCCGAACCACTCGCGCCGCAGCTTGGGCCCGCCGATGGTGGCGTCCAGCGCGGCGAGGTCCAGCAAGGTCTCGTTGACGTCGAGGACGCACAGCATCGGATCAGTATTGCTCCGTGAGGGCCCGGTGGTCGAGGCGCGCGTCCAGCTCCTCCGCCGAGACCGGAAGCGCCATCTGGTCGCGCATGATCGTGCCCATCGACGGCAGCGCCGAGCGCTCCGGCCACGTCTCCGGCTTCCACAGCGACGACCGCAGGAACGCCTTCGCGCAGTGCATGTACAGCTCCCGCACTTCGACGACCACGGCCAGCCGGGGCCGCTTCCCCTGCACCACCAGCGAGTCGAAGAACGGCGCGTCCGACACCAGCTTCGCGCGGCCGTTGACCCGCAGCGTCTCGTTCATGCCCGGCACCAGGAACAGCAGCCCGGCGTGCGGGTTGTCGACGATGTTGCGGAAGCTGTCGATCAGCTTGTTGCCCGGGCGGTCCGCGAGCACCAGCGTCTTCTCGTCGAGCACCAGCACCGAGCCCGCCGGATCGCCGCGCGGGGAGACGTCACAGCTGCCGTCCGGTGCCGAGGTCGCCAGCAGCACGAACGGCGAGTGCGCGATCAGGTTCCGCGCGTGCTCGTCGATCCGGTCGATGACCTTCTTCTGCGTCAGCTCGGCCACTTCGCCGACGACTTCGCGCAGCGCCTCGTGTGAGTCGATGATCCCCATGCGCTCAACCTAGTCCGCGTCGTGGTGGCAGACCGCTTCGAGCATGAATCCGAAGGGGTCCAGCCAGAAGGTGGCGAAGTACGGCGGCGGGTACTGGGGAAACTCCTGTGGGGCGTGCACCACGGTCCCGCCCCGCTCCAGGACGTGCGCGTGGACGGCGCGCACGGAGGATCGGGTCTTCACCATGAACGCGAGATGCTGCAGCCCGGTCGCGTCCTTGGAGTACGCCGAAGGTTCGGCGGCGGGGTACAGGAACAGGAAGGTGCCCGGTTTCCCGCCCGCGGGCCGGTATGCGACCTCGTCCTCGGCCGCGAAGAACGTCGTGAAGCCGACCAGCGGCAGCAAGGCGTCGTAGTAGGCCTTGGCCGCCGCCAAGTCCGGCACGTTGATCCCCAGATGACCCAGCATCGCCTCAGTCTGGCACCTTCGCCGTGGGCCGGATCCGGCCGACGATGGCGGCGCGGGCGGCCTCCGAGGACTTGTGCACCACGAGATCCGTCGAGTAGCCGTGCTTCACGAAGACGCCGTCGAGCTGGAACGTGCCGTAGCCGTGGGCCTGGGTGAACAGCTGCTCCATCAGCTCCAGCGCGGTCGCCGGGTCCGGGGCGACCGTCAGGCAGCGCATCAGGAACTCGTCGGTCAGCCGTCGGGTCTGCTCGTGCAGGCCGACGTGCTCCGGGCCGTGCAGGCCGTCGGCGTAGATGACGTTCATCCCGGCCCGCCGCTCGATCAGGTAGCGCGTGTACGCGCCCGCCGCCGCGGCCAGGGCGTCCACCGGGTCATCGCGAGCACCCGCCGCCGCGGTGACGCGGTCGGCGAGCTGGCAGGCGATGTTGCCCGCCACCTCGGCCAGCAGGCTCTCGCGGGAGGCGAAGTGCCGGTAGGGCGCGCCGGGACTGACCTTCGCGCGCCGGGCGACCTCGGCGACCGAGAAGCCGGCCAGGCCCTGCTCGGCGATCAGGTCGAGCGAGACGCGCACGAGCTCGCCGCGGAGGTCGCCGTGGTGGTACTTGCCGCCCATGACCCGGATCACATCTCTCGTTCGAAATATGTAAGACCCCTCTTACGTAGAGATGTAAGAGACCACTTACGACGGTACTTGAACTTGGAGGGTTCCATGAGCACCACCACGCACGCCATCGCCGCCCCGGCGCCGGGCGCGCCGCTGGCGCCGACCACGATCGAGCGCCGTGACCTGCGTTCCGACGACGTGCTGATCGACATCGCCTACGCCGGCATCTGCCACAGCGACCTCCACCAGGCCAAGGAGGACTGGGGCCAGGCGATCTTCCCGATGGTCCCGGGTCACGAGATCGCCGGCGTCGTCGCCGCGGTCGGGTCCGACGTCACGAAGTACCAGGTCGGCGACCGCGTCGGCGTCGGCTGCATGGTCGACTCCTGCGGCGAGTGCGAGTACTGCCTGGCCGGCACCGAGCAGTTCTGCGTCAAGGGCAACATCCAGACCTACAACGGCGTCGGCTTCGACGGCGAGAACACCTACGGCGGCTACAGCAACCAGATCGTCGTGAAGGACGCCTTCGTCTGCCGCATCCCGGAGGGCATCGACCTCGACGTCGCCGCGCCGCTGCTGTGCGCGGGCATCACCACCTACTCGCCGCTGCACCACTGGGGCGCCGGCCCCGGCAAGAAGGTCGCCGTGATCGGCCTCGGCGGGCTCGGGCACATGGGCGTCAAGATCGCCGCCGCGATGGGCGCCGAGGTGACCGTGCTGAGCCAGAGCCTCAAGAAGCAGGAGGACGGCCTCAAGCTCGGCGCCACCGACTACTACGCGACCAGCGACGAGGCGACGTTCGACGTCCTTCGCGGCAAGTTCGACATCATCCTCAACACCGTGTCGGCCAAGCTGCCGATCGACGCCTACCTGAGCCTGCTCAAGGTCGGCGGCGCGATGGTGAACGTCGGCGCGCCCGGCGAGCCGCTGGCCTACAACGCCTTCTCGCTGCTCGGCGGCAACAAGGTGCTGGCCGGCTCGATGATCGGCGGCATCGCCGAGACCCAGGAGATGCTGGACTTCTGCGCGAAGCACGGCATCGGCGCGGAGATCGAGACCATCTCCGCCGACAAGGTCAACGAAGCCTACGAGCGCGTCGAGAACTCCGACGTGCGCTACCGCTTCGTCATCGACGCGTCGACCATCGGCGCCTGACCCCTCGTGAGTGGTAATTCGGGTTCTAACCCGAATTACCACTCACGAGCGTGCTCAGAAGACCACGGTGCGGTTGCCGTGCACCAGGACGCGGTTCTCCAGGTGCCAGCGGAGGCCGCGGGCCAGCGTGACCTTCTCGATGTCGCGGCCCTTGCGGACCATGTCCTCGACCGAGTCGCCGTGGTCGACGCGGATGACGTCCTGGTCGATGATCGGGCCCGCGTCGAGGTCCGCCGTCACGTAGTGGCAGGTCGCGCCGACCAGCTTCACCCCGCGCGTGTGCGCCTGGTGGTACGGCTTCGCGCCGATGAACGACGGCAGGAAGCTGTGGTGGATGTTGATCGCCCGGCCGGCCCACTCGCGGCACAGGTCCGCGGGCAGGATCTGCATGAACCGGGCCAGCACCACCGCGTGCGGGTCGTGCTCGTCGACCAGCTTGCGCACCTGCTCGAACGCTTCTTGCTTGCCGTCGGCCGGGAACGGCACGTGGTGGAACGGGATGCCGTGCGCGCGGGTGATGTCGGCGAGCGAGTCGTGGTTGCCGATCACCGCGGCGACGTCGACGTCGAGTTCCCCGGAGGCGACGCGGCCGAGCAGGTCGTACAGGCAGTGCCCGGCCTTGGAGACGAGGATCACCGCGCGGCGCCGCTCGCCGGTGTCGCTGACCTGCCAGCTCGACTCGGCGGACAGTTCCGCGGCCACCTCGCCGAAGCGGGCGCGCAGCTCGGCGGCGTCGAACGGCAGCGAGTCGGCCCGGACGACCTGGCGGGTGAAGAACCAGCCGGTGTCCGGGTCGGTGTGGTAGGCCGCCTCGACGATCCAGCCGCCGTGCTCGGCGAGGAACCCGGAGATCCGGGCGATGATGCCGGTGCGGTCGGGGCAGCCGAAGGTGATGACGTAGCGGCGTTCGGGAGCGGTCACGCCCGGCATTCTCCCTTGCGCTGGTCAGGGCGCCGCGAGCGGTGCGAGGTCACCCGTGACCGACGCCCGGTGCGGGCGGCCCCACAGCGCCCGGTAGACGTCGTCGGCGGCGCCGGAGACCTCGGCGCCGGGCCCGCCGATCGTCCACGTGCGCTCCGGCGTGGTGATGCGAACGTCGCCGGTCTTGCCCAGGCGCGGGGCGAGGTAGGTCAGGAACTCGTCGATCCCGTCGTTCGCGAAGGCGGGGGAGAAGCGTGTCCCCGGACCCTCTTCGAGCGCCGATTCGGCGTCGAGGCGGTGGATCGCCGTCTCGTGCGCCATCCGCCGCGTCCAGTCGCCGACCGTCACGGCGAACCCCGGGTACGGCGAGAAGGCCGGGGCCTCCGGGGCTTTCGCGAGGGCTTCGCGCAGGGCGAGCCGCTGGCCGTCCCACCACCCGAGCACGTCGTCCCAGCCCGATGGCGGCGACGGCTTCGCGGGCCGGTTCACCGCCAGGCCGACGGCGAAGGCGTGGACGAACGCGATGTGCGTCACCAGGTCATGGACAGTCCACTTCGGACAATTGTGGACCGGTGCCGCCGGCCCGGCCGCCAGCGCCGCCCGCTTGAGCCCGTCGGCGTGCACGTCGATCGCTTCGAGCATGAGCCGACCGTAGCCGTCTCCCGGTCTCGATGGCGAAGACCAGACCCAAACCGAGGCTGAAGGACAGCACCAGTCCCTTGGCCGGTTCATCGGCGAAGGCGGCTCCGCCGGCGAAGCCGATCAGCACGCTGTACACCGCCCAGATCGCTGCGCCGGCGGCGTCGAGCGCGAGGAACTTCGGCAGCGGGTAGCCGAGGCTGCCGTTGGCCAGTGCGCTGGCGACCCGCCCGCCGGGCAGGTAGCGGGCCGCGATGATCAGCAGCCCGCCGTTGCGCCGCACCCGGTCGCGGGCCCACGCGTAGCGATGGCGGCCGTCGGGCCCGCGCTGCAGCCGCGCGATCGCCCGCGGCCCCGCGGACCGGCCGACGGCGTACCCGAGGCAGTCGCCCGCCCACGCGCCCCCGGCCGCCACCGCGGCGAGCAGGGCGAGCCGCGCCGGATCGGGCCCGAGCAGGACGGCGACGGTGACGACCGTGGTCTCGCTGGGCATGAACGGCAGCAACGCATCCAGCCCGGCCACGGCGAAGACGAGCACCCATAGCCACGGCGAGCCGAGCGCGTCGCGCAGCAGCTCCGAGACCTGCCCCAGGAGTTCCACGGCTCAATGGTGATCACCACAGGTCACTTCGGGGTGACGCAGCGGGGGTGGCGCGGTGAACAGGCTGTCTTGAATGACTCATTCCTGGCGTCGGAGGTCTTGAATGAGTCATTCAAGACGTCGGGGCGACCGCGGACCAGGGGACGGTCAGCTCGCCGAGACGGATCCGGGACGGCGGGCCCAGCACCGGCCAGCCCCGCGCGGCGAGCCGGCGGACCGTCTCCAGCCAGCGCGACCGGACCCCGAAGGACTGGTGCGGGGCGGCCGTGGCCCAGCCGGCGTCGAGAGCCGTCAACAGTGCGTGGACGCGCTCGCCGGGCACGTTCCGGTGGATCAGCGCCTTCGGCAGCCGCTCGGCGATGGTGGACGGCTTCTCCAGCCCGGCCAGGCGCATCGACAGCGTCAGCGAAACCGGCCCGGCCCGCGAGACCAGCACCCACGTCGACAGCCGCCCGATCTCGTCGCAGGTGCCTTCGACCAGCAGGCCCTCGGCGGGCATCGAGTCCAGCATCAGGCCCCACGCGCCCGCGACCTCGTCCTCCGCGTACTGCCGGAGCACGTTGAACGCCCGCACCAGCACCGGCCGCGTCCCGGCCAGCTCGAACCCGCCGCGGCGGAAGTCCAGCAACGGCGGCGCCGCGGCGGACTGCGCGAAAGCCACCCGCTCGGGATCCAGCTCGAGGCCCAGCACCCGGACGTCGGGACGGACCCGCCGCAGCCACCGGGCCAGCTCGACCGTCGTCACCGGGGAAGCGCCGTACCCGAGGTCGACGACCAGGGGTGCGTCGGCCGAGCGCAGCAGCCGGGACGTGGCCGGCGCGGACGCGATCCAGCGGTCGACCCGGCGCAGGCGGTTCGGGTTGGTCGTGCCGCGCGTCGGCGCGCCGACCGGGGTCAGTTTTGGTCGGTGAGCCACTTCGCCGTGAATTCGGACTCGTGCTCCAGCAGCTTCGTGACCTGCTCGGCGATCACGCTCTCCAGCTTCCCGCCGAACAGCGGGATCCGGACCGTCACCTCGCCGCTGATCCGCAGCACGGTCTTGCCGCCGTTGGCCAGCAACGCCGTCCGCGCGGTGATCTCGCCCGGGACACCGCCGACCTCGACCGTGGCGTTGCCCTGGTGGCCGGTGCCGTCGTTGCTCACGCGCCAGGTCTGCGTGCGGGTCACCAGCAGGTCGCCCTTGTGCAGGGTCCGGACCGCTTGCGGCAGCTTGTCGGCGCTGATGCCCTGCCGCAGCTGGTACCGCAGGTCCGAACCGGAGACCTCGTACGACAGGAGCGCCGCGCTGTGCCCGCCGAGCTGCTCCAGGCGCGCCCGCAGCGCCGCCTCACCGGCGACGGCCGCGTACGTGGACGCGACGTCGGCGGTGAACTCAGCGCGGTGCTCGATCCGGGATCCCATGAGCCGGACAGTACCGTCAGACGCGTGAACTCCGCCCGAACTCCCGCACTCCCGAGGCTCGCCGCGTACACCACGCTGCGCCTCGGCGGCCCGGCCCGCCGGTTCGTCAGCGCCGTGACCAGCGAAGACCTCGTCGCGGCGGTCCACGAGGCGGACGCGGCGGGCGAGCCGGTGCTGCTGCTCGGCGGCGGCTCCAACCTGGTGGTCGGCGACGCGGGGTTCGACGGCACGCTCGTCGAGGTGGCGAACACCGGCTGGCGCCGCGACGGGGACGTCGTAGCGGTCGAAGCCGGCCAGAACTGGGACGCCTTCGTCGCCGGCCTGGTCGAAGCGGGTCTCGGCGGGCTCGAATGCCTCTCCGGCATCCCCGGCAGCGTCGGGGCGACGCCGATCCAGAACGTCGGCGCGTACGGCTGCGAGGTCGCCGAGTCGATCGTCTCGGTGGAGCTGTACGACCGCGGGACGCGCGAAGTGCGCACGCTCAAGGCCGACGAACTCGGCTTCGCCTACCGCACCAGTGTCCTCAAGGGCACGGACACCGGCGTCGTCCTCTCGGTCCGCTTCGAGGTCCGCGAAGACGGCCTCTCCGCGCCCATCCGCTACGCCGAGCTGGCGCGCACGCTCGGCGTCGGGATCGGTGCCCGCGTCCCGGCCGCCGACGCCCGCGAAGCCGTCCTCGAGCTGCGCCGGGGCAAGGGCATGGTGCTCGACCCGGCCGACCACGACACCTGGAGCGCCGGCTCGTTCTTCACCAACCCGATCGTGCCGGGCGCCGAGGCCGAAGCGGTCCTCGAGCGGATCACGTCGGTCGTCGGCGCCGAGGCGCCGCAGTACCCGGCCGACGGCGGCGTCAAGCTGTCCGCGGCCTGGCTGATCGAGCGCGCCGGCTTCGCCAAGGGGTACCCCGGTCCGGGGAACCGGGTTTCGCTGTCGACGAAGCACACCCTGGCGCTGACCAACCGCGGCGACGCGACGACGGAAGACCTGCTCGCCCTGGCCCGCGAGGTCCGCGACGGCGTCCAGGTGCGCTTCGGCGTCCGGTTGCACCCCGAACCGCTGCTGATCAACTGCGTGATTTGAGCCGAACCGGGCAACCCGTACGTGTGTAGGACGTCTTTGTCGACAAAGACGTCCGCCACCTGAACGGTTGGTCTTTACCTTCCGCCAGGTAACGTCGGCTGGGTCACCAGCGCTAAAGGCGTGTGCCCGCTGGTCGGCGGGGGATTCCAGGAGGTTTTCGGTGATCGAACGGCGTACGGTCTTCAAGGCTGCTCTGGCGGCTGGAGCCGCTCTGGTCGCCGCGGCGTGTTCGAGCGAGAACGGCGGCAACGCGCTGCCCACCGGCGCGGCAGGCGCCGATGGCGAAGGTGGCGCGAAGCCCGTGGCGAAGATCACGGCCGAGCCCGCCGCCGACGCCAAGGACGTCGCGGTGCTCAAGCCCGCCGTGCTCAAGGTCGCCGACGGCAAGCTCACCGAGTGCAAGCTGACTGCCGACGGCGGCAAGGACGTCAAGGGCGACCTCTCGCCCGACGGCCTCACCTGGACCAGCTCCGAGCCGCTCGGCTACGGCAAGACCTACACGTACTCGGCCAAGGCCACCGGCAGCGACGGCAAGCCGGTCGAGTTCACCGGCAAGTTCTCCACCATCGCCCCGGCCAAGCAGGTCCGCGCCACGCTGAACCCGGCCGACAACCAGACCGTCGGCGTGGCCATGCCGATCAGCGTCAAGTTCGCGTCGCCGGTGAAGGACCGCAAGGCGGTCGAGAAGGCCCTGTCGGTGAAGACGGACAAGAAGGTCGAGGGCGCGTGGGGCTGGCTGTCCGACAGCCAGGTCGACTACCGGCCGAAGGAGTACTGGCCGGAGAACATCACCGTGAACGTCGAAGCGAAGCTGTACGGCGTCGATCTGGGCGGCGGCGCGTACGGCAAGGCCGACGTCACCACGAAGTTCAAGATCGGCCGCAACCAGGTGGTCAAGGTCAACACCCCGGACCACCAGATGCGCGTCTTCCACAACGGGTCGCAGGTCAAGAGCTACCCGTGCGCCAACGGGCTGGACGCCGAGGTCGACCGCAACACCCCGAACGGCACCTACATCATCATGACCAGGGAGCCGACGGCGGTGTTCGACAACGCCCGCTACGGCTACACGAACATCAACAAGAAGTGGGCCTGCCGCTTCTCCAACCACGGCGAGTACATCCACGAGAACCAGGACAACGCGGCCAACATCGGGAAGACCAACAACTCCCACGGCTGCGTCAACCTGCTCGAAGCCGACGCCAAGGACTACTTCGACTCGGCGCTGATCGGCGACCCGGTCGAGGTCACCGGCTCGAAGCTGTCCCCGCCGATGAACTCGGACGTCAAGGACTGGAACTTCAGCTGGGCGGCCTGGCAAGGGCTGGGTGCCAAGTAACCCGTGCGCACCGAAGTCGTCGGGCACGGCGGGGTCCGGCTCGGCCTGCGGGTCGAGGGTGAGCAGAACAGCCGTCCGATCGTGTTCGTGCACGGCTGGGCGCAGTCGGCGGGGTGCTGGGCGGCGCAGCTCGCCGATCCGGCCCTGACCGAGCGGTTCCGCCTGGTGGCCATGGACCTCCGGGGCCACGGCGCCTCGGATGTCCCGATCACCGGGTATGACGATCCCCACGCCTGGGCCGACGACCTCGCGGCGGTGCTCGACTTCGCCGGCCCGGACGCGATCGTCGTCGCCTGGTCCTACGGCGGCCTGGTGCTGGCCGACCACCTCCGGGTGCACGGCACCGCACGGCTGCGCGGACTCGTGCTGGTCGGCGCCATCACCGAAATCGGCCGCGACCGGCCGGGCGGACGCGTCGGCGCGCTGATGCGCGAGCACATGCGGGCGATGCTTTCGGACGATCCGGACATCGCGGTCCCGGCCTTGACCGCGTTCACCCGGGACATGGCCGCCACCCCGGTGCCCGACACGCAGGCGCAGGCCCTGCTGGGGGCCTCTCTCAGCGTGCCGCCTTCGGTCCGCTCGGCCCTGTTCCGGCGGGACGTCGGCAGCGAAGAAGTGCTGGCCGGGATCGACAAACCCACCCTGGTCCTGCACGGCTCGCACGATGGTGTGATCGATCCCTCGGCCGCCGAGTACGCCCTGGGGAAGATTCCGGGTGCCACCCGACGTTGGTTCACCGGTGGGGGGCATGCGCCCTTCGCCGAGTCCGCGGCCGAGTTCGACGCGGTGCTCCGGCAGTTCGCCGAGGAATGCTGAAGTACGCGGGAGACGTGACCAGGTGACCAGCTCCATCCGGAGGTTCCGGGCTGTGCCGCGCCGGATCGCGGTTTTGTCCGTACACACCTCCCCACTCGAACAGCCCGGAACCGGCGACGCGGGCGGGCTGAACGTCTACGTCAGCCAGACCGCGATCGAGATGGCCCGCCGCGGCGTCGAGGTCGAGGTGTTCACCCGCGCGACCGCGTCCGGCCAGCCGCCGGTGGCCGAGCTGGCGCCCGGGGTGACCGTGCGGCACGTGCAGGCCGGCCCGTTCGAGCCGCTGAGCCGCGACGAGCTGCCCGCCCAGCTGTGCGCGTTCACCTCCGGCGTGCTGCGGACCGAGGCCTTCCACGAGCCCGGTCACTACGACCTCATCCACTCGCACTACTGGCTCTCGGGCCAGGTCGGCTGGCTCGCCCGCGACCGCTGGTCCGTGCCGCTCGTGCACACCGCGCACACCCTGGCGAAGGTGAAGAACGCCGCGCTCGCCGACGGCGACAAGCCCGAGCCGCGCACCCGGGTGATCGGCGAGGAGCAGGTGGTCGCCGAGGCCGACCGGCTGGTCGCCAACACCGCGGTCGAGGCGCGCCAGCTCATCGACCTCTACGACGCCTCGCCGGACGCGGTGCACGCCGTGCCGCCGGGCGTCGACCTCGAACGCTTCACGCCGGGCTCCCAGTCCGTCGCGCGCGCGGAGCTGGGGCTGGCCGACGACGACGTCGTGCTTGCCTTCGCCGGCCGGATCCAGCCGCTCAAGGCGCCGGACGTGCTGCTGCACGCCGCGGCCGCGATGCTGCGCCGCCGTCCCGAGCTGGCCTCCCGGCTGGTCGTGCTGATCGTCGGCGGGCCGTCGGGAACCGGGCTGGAGCAGCCGCAGGCCCTGCGCGAGCTGGCCGTTGCGCTCGGCATCGAGCGGCAGGTCCGGTTCCTGCCGCCGCAGCCGGGCGAGCGCCTCGCCCGCGTCTTCCGCGCCGCCGACGTCGTCGCGGTGCCGAGTTACAACGAGTCGTTCGGCCTGGTCGCCCTCGAGGCGCAGGCCTGCGGGACGCCCGTGGTCGCCGCCGAGGTCGGCGGGCTGCCGGTGGCGGTGCCGCACGGGGTCTCCGGGCTGCTGGTGCCGGGGCACGGCGCCGACGAGTGGGCGGACGCACTGGCCGCCGTCGCGCTGCGCCCGGACCGGTGCGCCGAACTCGGTGCCAACGCCGTCGTGCACGCGCGCCGGTTCTCCTGGCGCCGGACGACGGACGCGCTCCTGGACATCTATGCTCAGGCCACCGGCGCGTTCCGGCACGCGCTGGACCTGCGCACGGAGGTGGCGGTGTGAGCCTGGACGAGCTGATTCGGTCTACTTTGGACTCGGCGGAGCTGAAGTACGACCGGCGCGGACCGGGCAAGTACTTCGTCACCTTGCCGGGAACGAAGAAGCTGCAGACGAACGCGTGGCTGGTCGACGGCGACCACGCGTTTTCGGTGGAGGCCTTCGTCTGCCGCCGTCCCGATGAGTCCCATGAGGACGTTTACCGGTTCCTGTTGCAGCGCAACGCGAAGCTCTACGGCGTCCACTACACAGTGGACAGTCTCGGGGACATCTACCTGGTCGGCCGGTTCGGCAAGGAGACGATGTCCGCCGACGAGCTCGACAAGGTGCTCGGCCAGGTGCTGGAAGCGGCCGACGGCGACTTCAACACGCTGCTGGAGATCGGCTTCGCGACGTCGATCAAGCGCGAATGGGACTGGCGCGTCTCCCGCGGTGAATCCTTGGCCAACCTGCAGGCGTTCAAGCACCTCGTCACGCCCGGGAAGCCGCACGAATCAGGCTTGACCGAGTCGTGACCCGGGCCGTGCAACGGCCCTGAACCGGACATCCGTCTCCTCGCCAGTCGAAACTGGAGGGAGACGCAGGATGCGGACTCGATGGAGAGCCGGGCTCGTGGCCGTGGCCGTGGCGTTCGTGCTGGCCGGCTGCTCGGCGGCCCAGGAGGGCAAATCGTCCATGGCGGACAGTGCCGGCTCCGGGCCGGTGCCGGCCGAGCCGCAGCAGGGCAGCGGCAAGCCCGGGCAGGAGAAGGTGACCCCGCCGCAGCCGGGCGCCACCGACCGCAAGCTCGCCCGCAGCGCCCGGCTCGAACTGACCGCCCCCAAGGTCGCCGACGTGGTCGCGCAGGCTCGCGGGATCGCGCAGGGCGCCGGCGGCTACACCGGGCAGGAGAGCACCGGCGAAGAGCTGGCGACGCTCAACCTCGCGGTGCCCGCGGACAAGCTCGACGGCGCGCTGGACCAGCTCTCGCACCTGGGCAGCCTGGTGAAGCGGGAGCTGAACACCCAGGACGTGACCGAACGGGTCGTCGACGTCGAGGCGCGGCTGGCGACGCAGCGGGCGTCGGTGGAGCGGATCCGCGCGTTGCTCGCGCGGGCGACGTCGGTGTCCGAGATCGCTTCGGTCGAGAGTGAGCTGACGAGCCGCGAGGCGACGCTCGAATCGCTCGAGCAGCAGCGGAACTCTCTCGCCGGCAGCGTCGCGATGGCGACGGTGGCGATGACGATCCGCAGTGTGGCCGCACCGCCTCCGCCGGGAGAAGACCACAGCGGGTTCCTCGGCGGGCTGGCCGGTGGCTGGCACGCGTTTCTCGTCTTCGGCGGCGGCCTGCTGACGGTGCTGGGCGCGATCGCGCCGTTCCTGCTGTTCGTCGTGCCGCTGGGCTGGCTCGGCTGGTGGCTGCACCGCCGTCGCCGTCCGGTGGCCGCGGCGCCGGAGCCGAGCGAGAGCTGAGCGGAACAGGCGGGACGGCTCGAGGGAGGGGGAGTCGCGATCTCGAGCCGCCCCGCTGAAGTTCCCGCCGATCAGGACCCGGTGACGAGGGGGGTGTCAACGGGGCCGGCGGGCCGCGGCTCGGCAGGGGGGAGACGAGCCGCGGTCGATGCCCGAATCGGCCGGGGAGTGCGTGGAATCCAGCCGCTCGGGACGTAGTCAACCTGTCAGATCCCGCCCGGTAATCACAAGGCTACTGGCTAGCCCGTTCGAGTGAATTTTCGAAATGTCGATAACGGTGTGCAGTGTCCGGCGGAATTTTTGCGCGTTGTTGGCAGGTGGACTTGTTGAAGAGTGAGCTGTTACTCCGGAGTAACACACTCTGGGTAGGACGACCGGTGCGGTAGAGGTCACCAGTCGGTTGCGTGGTGCGTTCTGGCAGGCTGTCGGGCATGGCCGAGATTGGGACGTTGGTGCTGCTGCGGCACGGGCAGAGCACGTGGAACGCGGAAAACCTGTTCACCGGCTGGGTGGACGTACCGCTTTCGGAGCAGGGCGAGGGCGAGGCCCGCCAGGGCGGCCGGCTGCTGGCCGACGCCGGGCTGCTCCCGGACGTGGTGCACACCTCGCTGCTGCGCCGCGCGATCTCCACCGCGAACATCGCGCTGGACGCCGCCGACCGGCACTGGATCCCGGTGAAGCGCGACTGGCGCCTCAACGAGCGCCACTACGGCGCGCTGCAGGGCAAGGACAAGAAGCAGACCCTGAGCGAGTTCGGCGAGGAGCAGTTCATGCTCTGGCGCCGCTCGTACGACACCCCGCCGCCGCCGATCGACCCGAAGGACCAGTGGAGCCAGGTCGGCGACCCCCGCTACGCCGACCTCGGCGACCGGGCGCCGCTGACCGAGTGCCTGAAGGACGTCGTCGAGCGGCTGCTGCCGTACTGGGAGACCGAAATCGTGCCGGACCTGCGCGCGGGCAAGACCGTGCTGGTCGCCGCGCACGGCAACTCGCTGCGGGCGCTGGTCAAGCACCTCGACGGCATCTCCGACGCCGACATCGCCGGGCTGAACATCCCGACCGGCATCCCGCTGCGCTACGACCTCACGGAGGACCTGCAGCCCGTGAAGCCGGGTGGCGAGTACCTCGACCCGGCCGCCGCGAAGGAAGCCGCTGCCGCGGTGGCGAACCAGGGCCGCTGACCCGCAAGTTCGTGAAGGCCACCTTGAGGAACTTCAAGTTCCTCAAGGTGGCCTTCACGAACTTCAGGGCAGGAGGCCGGCCTCACGGGCCCGGGCGCCCGCCTGGAAGCGGGACGACGCGCCGAGCAGCTCCATCAGCTCCGCCACCCGGCGCCGGTAGGTGCGCAGGCTGAGGCCGAGGACCCGGGCCGCCGTCTCGTCCTTGCAGCCCGACGCCAGCTGTTCCAGGATCTCCCGCGCGCCCAGCTCGGTGAACCGCGCCTGGTAGGACTCGAGGTCGGTGGCGGCGTGCCAGGCCGCTTCGAACAGCGACTGGATGCCCTGGACCAGGTCCGGGTTGCTGATCACCGTGTAGCCGCGGACGCCGCCGACGTGGTCGCCGGCCACGATCGCGATGCGGCGGTCGAGCAGGATCGTCTCGTTGATCTCGCGCTCGGTGATCCGGATCCGGGCGCCGCCGGCGGCCATCTGCCGCAGGTGCTCGGCCAGTTCGGGGTCGAAGAGCACGCCGGGCAGGTAGACCTTGCGCACCGTCATCCCCCGCACCGACCGCTCGCGCGCGGGCGCGGTCGGGTGCGCCACCGACCACGTGTGCAGGTCACGGGCCGCGCAGGAAATCTCCGTGGCGACCTCGAACAGGTGCGCCGTCCGCTCGAACAGCTCCGCTTCGCCGCGCACCATGACGACGTCAGTCACCTTTTCCACGTATTCCAGTGTGGCAGCAAACTGCCAAACCCGGAGGTCGCGCGGGCTGCGCCGGAAGGCTGGAGCCATGACCACGAACACCGCCACCCCCGCCGCCGCGGCGGGCACCTGGAAGCTCGGCTCCTTCGAAGTCAACCGGCTCGGCTTTGGCGCCATGCGCCTGATGTCCACTTCGGACGGCGGGATCCGCGCCCGCGAGACGTCGCTCGCCGTGCTGCGCCGGGCCGTCGAGCTGGGCGTGAACCACTTCGACACGGCCGCCTTCTACTTCGCCGGCCCGCGCTCGGCGAACGAACTGATCAACACCGCCCTGGCGCCCTACGACGACCTCGTGATCACGACCAAGATCGGCCCGGGCCGCGACTACGAAGGCACCTTCTACACGGCCCGGCCGGACCAGCTGCGCGCCCAGGTCGAGGAGAACCTGCGCGAGCTGGGCCTCGACCACCTCGACGTGGTCAACTACCGGATCGGCCAGGCCCTCGACCGCGGCACCGGCTCGCTCGCCGAGGGCTTCGGCGCGCTCGCCGAACTGCGCGAAGCCGGGCTGATCCGGGAGCTGGGCATCTCCAACGTCGGCCCGGAACACCTCACCGAGGCCCTCGAGATCGCACCCGTCGTCTGCGTCCAGAACCAGTACGGCCTCACCGCCCGCCGCGAGGACGACGAACTCGTCCGGATGTGCGCCGAGCGCGGGATCGCGTTCGTGCCGTTCTTCGCCGTCGCGAGCGGGACGGGGGAGGAGGAGCGGGTCGCCGAGGTCGCCCGCCGCCACGACGTCACCCCGGCGCAGGTGCGGCTCGCGTGGACCCTCCACCAGGGACCGCACGTGCTCGCCATCCCCGGCACCGGCGACGTCGGGCACCTCGAGCAGAACGTCGCCGCGGCGGCGCTGGAGCTCACCGGCGAAGATCTGAAGGCGCTCGGGTGATTTCGCCGGAATGTCTCGCGGGGGAATCGATCGGGTGAACGCCGCCTGAAGCCCCGGCGAACATGTCCTCCGCAGGTGTCGCGGTGCTCACGACAAGGCGGACAACGCTAGGCCGAAGGGCCACTTCTCAGCTTACGATCGGCCCGTGACCACGCCTGTTTCACTTGCACTGGCCATCGGCGCACTGGTGGCCGGTGCGGTGGTCGGCTACTTCCTGGCGCGGGCTCGCACCCGCCGGGAAGAGGCCCGGCCGCCGGGCCCGACCGTCGCGGAGCTCCTCGAACGGCTGGTCCGCTCCTCGAACAACGGCGTCGTCGTGCTCAACCGCTTCGGCGACATGGTGCTGCACAACCCGCGCGCCTACGAGTTGGGCCTGGTCAAGGTCAACCAGGCCGACCCGCGGGCCCGCAAGGCCGCCGAGCAGGTCGTCGAGACCGACGAGCCGATGGAAATCGACCTGTCCCCGCTCGAAGCGCGCGGCCGCCAGCCGGAGGCGGTGCTCGGCCAGGTCCGGCCGCTCGGCGACGGCTTCACCGTCGTCGAGGCCGTCGACCACTCCGAGGCCATCCGGCTGGAGGCCGTGCGCCGCGACTTCGTCGCCAACGTCAGCCACGAACTCAAGACCCCGGTCGGCGCGATCGCGCTGCTCACCGAGGCCGTCCTCGACGCCGCCGAGGACGTCGAGGAAGTCCGCCGCTTCGGCGGCAAGATCCTGCGCGAGTCCACCCGGCTCGGCCAGCTCGTCACCGAGCTGATCGCGCTGTCCCGGCTGCAGGGCGCCGAACGGCTGCCGGACCTCAACGTCGTCGAGGTCGACGCGGTCGTCCGCGAGGCGCTCGGCCGGACCACACTCTCGGCGGAGTCCGCCGACATCAGCATCACCACCGACAACCCCGGCGGCCTGCTCGTCGAGGGCGACCGCACGCTGCTCGTCACCGCGCTGTCGAACCTGCTCGAGAACGCCGTCGCGTACTCGCCGGCCGGCAGCCCGGTGTCGATCTCCCGGCGGCTGGCCGACGGGATGGTCGAGATCGCCGTCACCGACCGCGGCATCGGCATCGCCGAGGACGAGCAGCAGCGCGTGTTCGAGCGCTTCTACCGGGCCGACAAGGCCCGCTCGCGCGCCACCGGCGGCACCGGCCTCGGCCTGGCGATCGTCAAGCACGTCGCGGCCAACCACGGCGGCTCGGTCGGGCTGTGGAGCCGTCAGGGCACCGGCTCGACGTTCACCCTGCGCATCCCCGCGCACGTCAGCCCCGAACCGGCCCCGGAGCCGGCGCGGGCGGCAAAGACCTCGCCGGCACCGCGGCAGGAGAAGACCCCCGAGCGCACCCAGAGGCTCGTGGTTACCGGGCAGGACAGCCCAGATCATGGAGGAAACCTGTGACCAGGGTTCTCATCGTCGAGGACGAGGAGTCGTTCGCCGACCCCCTCGCCTTCCTGCTGCGCAAGGAAGGGTTCACCGCGGCCGTGGCCGTGACGGGCCAGGCCGCGCTGGAGGAGTTCGACCGCAACGGCGCCGACATCGTGCTGCTCGACCTCATGCTGCCCGGCATGAGCGGCACCGACGTCTGCAAGCAGCTGCGCCAGCGTTCGGCCGTGCCGGTCATCATGGTGACCGCGCGCGACAGCGAGATCGACAAGGTCGTGGGCCTGGAGCTGGGCGCGGACGACTACGTCACCAAGCCGTACTCGGCCCGCGAGCTCATCGCCCGCGTCCGCGCGGTGCTGCGCCGCGGCGGCGAGCCCGGCTCGGAAGGCGAGCTGGCCCCGCTGGTGCTCTCGGCCGGCCCGGTCCGGATGGACGTCGAGCGGCACGTGGTGACCGTCGACGGCGCCGAGGTCTCGCTCCCGCTCAAGGAGTTCGACCTGCTCGAGTACCTGCTCCGCAACGTCGGCCGGGTGTTGACGCGCGGGCAGCTGATCGACCGGGTGTGGGGCGCGGACTACGTCGGCGACACCAAGACGCTCGACGTCCACGTGAAGCGGCTCCGCTCGAAGATCGAACCGGACCCGGGCTCCCCCCGCCACCTCGTAACAGTCCGCGGCCTGGGCTACAAGTTCGAGACCTAAAACGGGCACTTTCACGTGAAAGTGCCCCGTTCCGGAGTGCGCACTCCAGGGGGCACTTTCACGTGAAAGTGACCTGGAGTGCGCACTCCGGATCGCCTTCGCGGGGGAGCGGCGCCGTGGCCGCACCGAGTGTTTTCGGTTACATGTTCGAGACCTGAGGCTGGGGCCGGTACCCTGGACCCCCGTGCGCCTAGGGGTACTCGACGTCGGTTCCAACACCGTCCACCTGCTCGTGGTCGATGCCCATCGGGGCGCCCACCCGACGCCGATGCATTCCGAGAAGTCCGTGCTGCGGCTGGCCGAGCAGATCACCCCCGGTGGCGAGCTCTCCAAGGCCGGCGCCGACGACCTCGTCACCGCGGTCGAATCCGCGAAGGACGCCGCCGCGCGGCTCGGCTGCCAAGAGCTGATGGCGTTCGCCACGTCCGCGGTCCGCGAAGCGAAGAACTCCGCCAAAGTGCTGGCCCGCGTGGCCGACAAGACCGGTGTCGACCTGCAGGTCCTTTCGGGCACCGACGAAGCGAGGTTCACGTTCCTCGCCGTCCGCCGCTGGTACGGCTGGTCGGCCGGGCAACTGCTGGTGCTCGACATCGGCGGCGGCTCCCTCGAGGTCGCGATGGGCCGCGACGAGGAGCCGGTGCTGGCCGAATCGCTGCCCCTGGGCGCCGGCCGCACCACGCGCACCCGCTTCAAGCACGACCCGCCGACGCGCTCCGAGCTCGTCGCGACGTCGGCGTGGCTGGACGACCAGCTCACCGACCTCGCGCGCAAGGTCACCAAATGGGGTGACCCCGATCGGGTCGTGGCGACGTCGAAGACGTTCCGCTCGCTCGCCCGGCTGACCGGCGCCGCCCCCTCGGCGGCGGGCCCGCGCGTCCGACGTACGCTCACGGACACCGCATTGCGCCAGCTCCTGGCCTTCATTTCGCGGATGCCTTCGGCCGATCTCGCGCAGCTCGAAGGCGTCAGTTCGAGCCGATCGCACCAGCTCGTGGCGGGTGCGCTCGTCGCGCAGGCCACGATGCGGGCGCTCGGTGTGCCGGAACTCGAGATCTGCCCGTGGGCTCTGCGAGAGGGTGTCATCCTGCGGCGGCTGGACCATTCGAACGGCGCGGATGAGACTGGAGCCGCCCTCACTGGGCGCTTCGGCGCACAGGAGGACCGGTGAAAGCACGCGGCTGGACTTCCCGGACGGATAACGGGCACGGTGGAGAGGTGACGGACATGCAGAGGTCGGTGTACAGCGCGCGCGGCGCCGCCGGTGTGCCGTCGGGAACCCACTCTCGAGGTGCCACAAGTGGCAACACGGTGCGCGCAGGGGATCACCAGGTATGACGGACCAGACCGGAGGCGACCAGCCGCAGAAGACCGTGGCTGAGCTGCTCGCCCAGCACGGGGCCCAGGTCGACGGCGGACGCCGTCGCCGTCGGCGTGCCGTCGATGACGACGACGAGCCCGGCACCCCCGAAACCCCGCCCGGCGCGACCGGTTCGCACCGGCGGCCCGGCGTGAGCGACACCGGCCCGCAGGCGATCATCGACCGGGTGGCGTCCGAAGGCGCGCCGCCTCCGACGGCACCGCCCGCCCGGCCCGCCGGACGGCGCCGCGCCGAGCCGCCGCCCCCGCCGCCCGCGCCTCGCGCGGTCCCGCAGGACTCCCAGCCGCTGCCCCGGCCGGTGCCGCCGCCCCCGGCGCGGCCCGTCCCCGGCGGTGCCGAGTCCGGCCAGTACGCCCGCCCGGTCCCGCAGGAGTCCGGCCAGTACGCCCGGCCGCCGCAGGAATCGGGCCAGTTCGCACGCCCGCAGGAGTCCGCGCAGCTGCCGGTGCCGCCGCGCGCCGCGCCGCGCCGCCAGCCCCCGCCTCCGCAGCCGTCGAAGCAGCTGCCGGTGCCGCCGAAGCCGTCCCAGCAGCTGCCGGTGCCGCCGCAGCCGTCGCAGCAGTTACCGGTGCCGCCGCCGTCACAGCAGTTGCCGGTGCCGCCGCAGCAGTCGCAGCAGTTGCCGGTCCCGCCGGCGGCCGACGAGACCCGCGGGGCCGTCCCGCCGGTCCGGCGCCGTCCCGGCCCGCCGCCGCCGTCGCAGCAGCTGCCGGTCCCGCCGCAGCCGTCGCAGCAGCTGCCGACGCCGCCGCCCGGCGGCCCGCTGTCGGCCCGGCTCGACGGCCTCAACGGCAGCCCGGACGCCGACATCGACGTCCCGCCGGGTCCGATGGCCAGCGGGGCGTTCGCGCCGCCGCCCGCCGCGCCCGGCCGCTCGCGCCGCGCCCCGGCGCGCCGCCCGGAGCCGAAGCGCGAGGACTACACCGAGCAGTTCTCGGCGGTCCCCGACGACGAGCCGCTCGCCCCGCCGCCGTCGAAGAAGGCCAAGAAGCCCGAGCCGCCGAAGCCGTCCTCGCCCGCCGGCCTGGCGAACTGGCGCAAGCAGCGGCAGAAGGAGCAGATGGAGGACACCGAGATCGGCGTCATGCCGGCGGTGCCCACCACCGGCGCCCCGGACGACGGCTACCCCGAGGACGACTTCGAGCCCGACGGCTTCGCCCCCGAGAGCAGCGGCTACCAGGCCGCCTACGACGCGGGTCCGCCCACCGGCACGTACCCGCCGCCGATGCCGTTCGCACCCGGCGACCGGGCCTCGCGGGCGCCGATCCCGGACGACCTCGCGCCCTACGAGCGCGAGTTCGCCGACGACTACCCGGCGGACGGCCCGGACTTCGAGCAGGACGACTACGCCTACGAGCAGGGCGAAGGCTACGAAGACGACGAGTACGACGACGCGCCCGAGCCGGCCGCGGCGCCGGAACCCGCGGCTTCGCCCGGCAAGCAGTGGCTGGCCCTGGCCGGCCAGCTGGCGATGGGCGTCGTCGGCGGGGCCGCCGTCTGGCTCGGCTTCAACTGGCTGTGGGTGAACATCCCGGCCGCCGCGCTGATCGCCGCGCTGCTGGTGGTCGTCGCGCTGGTCTGGATCGTGCGGAAGATCCGCCGCGCGGAAGACCTGCAGACGACGGTGCTGGCGGTGCTCGTGGGCTTGGTGGTGACGGTCTCGCCGGCAGCGCTGCTGCTCGTCGGCCGCTGACGCGGTGATCCGCGTCCCCTTAGCGGCCCGGCGGCGCCGCCTGCCCTGGGTGACGAGGCAGGATGGCGCGCGTGACAGACGAGCAGCCGGTCCCCGTCGGACTCAGCACGGCGTCCGTGTGGCCCCTCAAGGCGGGGACGGCCTTCGAGCTGGCCGCCGAGCTCGGCTACGACGGCGTCGAGGTGATGGTCTGGGCCGATCCGGTCAGCCAGGACGTCACGGCGCTGCGGCGCTGGTCGCGGCGCACCGGCGTGCCCGTGCTGTCCGTGCACTCGCCGTCACTCCTGATCACCCAGCGGATCTGGTCGCCTGACCCGGTCGTGCGGCTGAGGATGTCGGTCGACGCCGCCCTCGAGCTCGGCGCGCGCACGGTGGTGGTGCACCCGCCGTTCCGCTGGCAGCGCCGGTATGGGGACGCCTTCGGCGATCTGGTCGACGAACTGGAAGAGTCGAGCGGGATCGAAATCGCCGTGGAAAACATGTTCAAGGTCCGGCCGCCCGGTGGTTCGAAGAATTCGCGCGTGTCTGCGTTCCGGCCGTCGATCGATCCGACGGACGTCGGGTTCCGGCACTACACGCTCGACCTGTCCCACACAGCGGCAGCCGAGATGGACGCGCTGGCGCTCGCGCAACGGATGGGTGACGGCCTCTCGCACGTCCACCTGGCCGACGGCACGGGCGTCCCAAAGGACGAACACCTGGTGCCCGGCCGCGGCGGCCAGCCTTGCGCCGAGCTGCTCGAGAAGCTGGTCAGCAACGGTTTTTCCGGTCAGATCGTGCTGGAGATCAACACCCGGCACGCTGTCACCGCGGCGCAACGGGTCCGCGACCTGGCCGAGGCGTTGTTGTTCGCGCGGTTCCATCTCGGGCAATAACCGCGCCGGGCATAGCTACTCCCGAGTGCATTTCCGCCGATCCAACCCGTAAAGTTCGGACCGTGAACCCGTCGCTCTCGTTGCTCGTCACTTACCCGGATTCCCGAAATGGCGCGGACCGTTCGTGAGCGGAATGGACGGCACCGCCGTGTCCTTCGACACGGCGAGTGTGGCGCGGTCGCTGGGGGACGGCACCTTCACCGCGGTGCTGCGTGCGGAATGGGCCATCGGCTCGCACCCGCACGGGGGTTTCCTGCTCGCCCTGCTGGCCCGGGCGGCAGTCACCGCCCTGCACGAGCGGGGTGAGCCGCACGCGGAGCCACTGGTCGTCAGCGCGGAGTTCCTGCACGCGCCCGCGCTCGGCCCGGTGCTGCTGCGCACGGACGTCCGCAAGGTCGGCCGCCGCGCGACGGTGGTCGAGGTCCGGCTGGAGCAGCGCGGCCGCAGCTGCGTCGAGGCCCGGGTGACGACGGGCAGGCTGCCGATGCGGCGCCCGGAGTGGACGGACGTGCCGTCGATGCCGGCCGAGCCGCCCCCGGGTGCGCTGACGATGGCCGAGAGCACCGAGGGGCCGTTCAACTTGGCCAAGGGCTGCGAGGTCCGGCTGGATCCGGCCACGGCGGGGTACCTGACGGGGCGCACGGGCGAGCCGCCCCGGATGCGGCTGTGGGTCCGGCCGCGGCACAGCCTGGCCGACCCGTACTTTTCGCTGCTGGCGTCCGACGTGAACCCGCCGGTGGTGATGAACCTGGGGCGCATCGGCTGGGCGCCGACCGTCCAGCTGACGGCGTTGCTGCGCACCCGCCCGGCGCCGGGCTGGCTGCGGGTGGTGGTGGAGTCGAGGTCGGTGCACGAGTCGTGGTTCGACTCGGACGCGACGGTGGTGGACGCGCAGGGGCGGCTGGTGTGCCAGGCCCGGCAGCTCGGGCTGGCCCCGGCTCCTGGCGGCTGAGCACGCTTTGGGGAAGGGGCACTTTCACGTGAAAGTGCCCTCGGGGCGAGGGCGAGGGCGAGGCGTGGGCCGGGCGCGTAGGGCCACCTCGCCCCGGCACCGGGCGCCCGAGGCGCGTTTGGCACGCTTGGCTCCATGACGGTCATCGCGGTGCTGGGTGCGGGCAAAATCGGCGAGGCGTTGCTCTCGGGGCTGCTGCACGGCGGCCACGAAGCCGGCGACCTCCTCTTCACCGAGCGGTACCCGGCGCGCGTCGAAGAGCTGACCAGCCGCTACGGCATCCGCGGCGTCGAGGTGGAGGAAGCCGCCAAGCAGGCGGACATCCTGGTCGTCGCCGTCAAGCCGCAGGACATCGAGCCCGTGCTCGACGAGCTGGCGCCGTTGCTCGGGCCGTCGTCACTCGTCGTTTCGCTCTGCGCCGGGCTGCCCACCTCCCTGTACGAACGGCGGCTCGTGGAGGGCGTCCCCGTCGTGCGGGTGATGCCGAACACGCCGATGCTGGTCAACGAGGCCATGAGCGCCATCTCCGCGGGCCGGTACGCGACCGCGGAGCACCTCGCCGTCGTGCGGGACCTGCTTTCGCACGTCGGGCAGGTCGTCGAGGTGCCCGAAGGCCAGCAGGACGCCGTCACCGCGCTGTCCGGGTCCGGGCCCGCCTACTTCTTCTACCTGGTCGAGGCCATGATCGACGCCGGGATCCTGCTGGGCCTGCCGCGGGCGCTCGCCGGGCAGCTGATCATCCAGTCGGCCGTCGGCGCGGCGAAGATGCTCGCCGAATCCGACGAGCACCCCGTGCTGCTGCGCGAGGCCGTGACCTCCCCGGCGGGGACGACCATCAACGCCATCCGCGAGCTCGAGAAGCACGGCGTCCGCGCCGCGCTGCTGGCCGCCATCGAGGCCGCGAAGGACCGTTCGGTGGAGCTCGGCAAGGCGCACGACGCCTGAGCTTCGTGAAGGCCACCTTGAGGAACTTCAAGTTCCTCAAGGTGGCCTTCACGAAGTCGGGTCGGGCGCCCGGTTTCCCCGGAAAGGGCGATTGGCTGGGGCTTGCACGCGCGGGTGCTTGTGCGTTAGCGCTGGTAGGGGCCCATCTCGGTGACAGGCGTCGCATTAGTCCCACCAGTCCCGCTACTCTCGATAGAGCACGTGCGTGTCGATACCACAGGTGGGGAAGCCTCGTGGCGCGACACGTGTCGAAGGACGCGGTAAACATGTCGCCGAACAAAAAGGAGGATTTGCCCGCCGTCGGGCAGGTCCAGTTCCTGACGGTCGCCGAAGTGGCCACGCTGATGCGGGTCTCCAAGATGACCGTCTACCGTCTCGTGCACTCGGGTGAGCTGCCCGCCGTCAGGGTCGGGAAGTCCTTCCGGGTGCCGGAGAAAGCAGTGCACGAGTACCTCCAGGGTGCCTATTACGACGTGGGTTGAACCGGTCTCCGGGCACGCCGTGGCCTGCGGCGCGCAGCGCTACAACGTGCCCGCCGACCGGCCCGCGTGGGGTGACGGGTAACCTGGAAAACCGCTCGTGCCTGTGCGCTCCACCCGTTGGACGCTGCGCCGGGCAGCGTGACCGACGTCGACCTAAGGAGCGCCCATGGGCTCTGTGATCAAGAAGCGCCGCAAGCGCATGTCGAAGAAGAAGCACCGCAAGCTGCTTCGCCGCACGCGAGTGCAGCGTCGCAAGGCCGGCAAGTAAGCCTGCTGAGTGTGACCGTGGCCCGTCCAGTCTCTGGACGGGCCACGTCCATGTGGTGGGCAGGTTCCGCCCGTTCGAGTGAGGCGTTCGTCGCTTTCCGGTGGAACGGTGGTTAATAGCACGTGAGATAGGCCTGGGCTACCACTGAAGAGCGGTAACATCTCAAGGGCGTCCGCGCGATGCTTCCAGTGAGTGCAGGTTCGCGCGCCTCGGGTGACCGTCCACCCCCCACTTGCCCTACGCCGCAGGGAGTCGCATGCCGTCGAACATCGTGCTCGTCACCGGGGTCGCCGGGGAACTGGGCGGGAAACTGCTCGCCCGGCTGGGCAACAATCCCGACTTCGAACGGGTCATCGGTGTCGACACGGTCCCGCCGGACAAGGCGGTCCTGCAGCGGATGGGGCACGCGGAGTTCGTCCGCGCGGATATCAGGAACCCGTTGATCGCCAAGGTGATCAGCACCGCGCGGGTCGACACGGTGGTGCACGCGTCCTGCACCGCGCACCCGGCCGGGCCGGGCCGCCGCACGGCGATCAAGGAAGTCAACGTCATCGGCACCATGCGGCTGCTCGCCGCGTGCCAGCGGTCCCCGCTGGTGCAGAAGCTGGTGGTCAAGTCGACGGCGGCCGTCTACGGCGCCGGCGCCCGCTCGCAGGCGGTGTTCACCGAGGACTCCGAGCTCATCCCGACGTCGACCAGCGGGTACGCGAAGGACGCCGTCGAGATGGAGGGGTACGTGCGCGGCCTGGTGCGCCGCCGTCCGGACATCACGACCACGCTGTTCCGCTTCGCCAACATCATCGGCCCCGAGACCGACACCGTCCTCGCGCGCTACTTCGCGCTGCCGGTGGTGCCGACGGTCTTCGGTTACGACGCGCGCATCCAGCTCCTGCACTCCTCGGACGCGTTGTCCGTGCTGGAACGCGCGACCGTGACCGACAAACCCGGCGTGTTCAACGTCGGCGCGGAAGGGGTACTCACCCTTTCGCAGGCGATCCGGCGAGCCGGCCGGGTCGAGCTGCCGATGCCGCGGAGCGTGGTGCCGTCGGTCGGCAAGGTCCTGCGCGGTGCTCGCGTCGTGGACTTCTCCGCCGATCAGGTCCGGTTGCTGAACTTCGGCCGGGTCGTCGACATCGCCAAGCTGAAGCAGGAGTTCGGGTACACCCCGCGGTGGACCACGCGTGAGGCGTTCGACGACTACATCGTGGGACGCGGGCTCCGCCCGGTGCTCGACGGCAGCAAGCTGGCCGGACTGGCCGGACGGGTGCTCGTGGCCGCGGCTACGGGCCAGAGCCGGTGAGCAGGCCACACGACTACTTCGGAAGCGAGGCGGTAACGGTGGGCGGTGCCGAAGCGCAGGTCATCCCCCTACACGGACCGGGCCGGGAGAAGCCGGAAGCCGTAGCGGCCGAGCGGGACCTCCGCGAGCAGGACGCCGCCAGGGACGACGCGCCGGTCGTCGCGTTCCCCGGTGGCGTCGACCAGCCGATGCCGGCAGAGCCCTCGTTCGAAGAGTCACTGTCGGACGCGGCTCGCTCCGCGCTCGGCTTCATCCGCGACCGGCTGACGGGCGACTACACGGTCGACGAGTTCGGGTTCGACGCCGAGCTGACCGAAGCGGTGTTCCTCCCGCCGCTGCGTGCGCTGTACAAGAAGTGGTTCCGCGTCGACACGTACGGCGTCGAGAACCTGCCGGCGGCCGGCGGCGCGTTGCTGGTGTCCAACCACTCGGGCACGATCCCGCTCGACTCCCTGATGACGGCGGTGGCGGTCCACGACGAGACCGGCGGCCGGCACCTGCGCGGCCTCGGCGCCGACCTGGTGTTCCAGGTGCCGCTGGTGGGGTCGTTCGCCCGCAAGTCCGGCCAGACGCTGGCCTGCCACGCGGACGCCGAGCGCCTGCTGCGCAAGGGCGAGCTGGTCGGGGTGTGGCCGGAGGGCTTCAAGGGCGTCGGCAAGCCGTTCGCTTCGCGCTACAAGCTGCAGCGCTTCGGCCGCGGCGGCTTCGTGTCGGCCGCGCTGCGCGCCGGCGTGCCGATCATCCCGGTGTCGGTCATCGGCGCCGAGGAGATCTACCCGAAGCTCGGTGACATCAAGGTGCTGGCCCGCATGCTGGGGCTGCCGTACTTCCCGGTGACGCCGTTCTTCCCGATGCTGGGCCTGCTGGGTGCGGTCCCGCTCCCGACGAAGTGGAGCATCGAGTTCGGCGAGCCGATCTCGACGGATGCGTACGGCCCGGACGCCATGGACGACCCGATGCTGGTGTTCCAGCTGACCGACCAGGTGCGCGAATCCATCCAGCAGACGCTGTACCAGCGGCTTTCGCAGCGGAAGTCGGTCTTCCGCGGCTAAGGCTCGTGAGTGGTAATGAGGGTTCCGGCGAACGTTCTATTGCCGACCTACGTGTCAGTCGGGGCAGGAACGGCCAACTCACGCACCGGAACGGCCAACTCACGCACCGGAACGGCCAACTCGCCGGCGGTGTGCGTTCCCGGCCGCGCGTTCAGCGGCGGCGGTAGGCCATGCCCGCCGCGACCGCGCCGGCCAGCGCTCCGGCGCCGAGCACCGACGGCACGCCGATCTTCGCCGCCTTGCGACCGGTCCGGAAGTCGCGGATCTCCCAGCCGCGCGCCCGGGCCACGTCCCGCAGGCCGCCGTCCGGGTTGACCGCCACCGCCGTGCCCACCGCCGACAGCATCGGGATGTCGTTCGCCGAGTCCGAGTACGCCGTGCAGCGCTTGAGGTTCAGGCCCTCGCGGGAGGCCAGCGCCCGTACCGCGTGGGCCTTCGCCCGGCCGTGCAGCAGGTCACCCACCAGGCTGCCGGTGTACACGCCGTCGCGGGTCTCCGCGACGGTGCCCAGCGCCCCGGTGAGGCCCAGCCGGCGGGAGATGATCGCCGCCAGCTCGATCGGGGTGGCCGTCACCAGCCAGACGCGCTGGCCGGCGTCCAGGTGCATCTGGGCCAGCGCGCGCGTGCCGGACCAGATCTTGTCCGCCATCAGCTCGTCGTAGATCTCTTCGCTGATCGATGTCAGTTCCGCGACCGTGCGGCCGGCCACGAAGGACAGTGCGCGCTCGCGGTGGGTCTTGATGTCTTCTTTGTTCTCGCGGCCGCCGAGCCGGAACTTGATCTGGCCCCACACGAACCCGGCCAGGTCCGACGACGTGAAGAACTTCCGCGCCGCGAGCCCACGGGCGAAGTAGAAGATCGACGCGCCCATCATCATCGTGTTGTCGACGTCGAAGAACGCGGCCGCGGTGAGGTCCGGTGGCGCCGGCGGGGTGGGCGGCTCAGCGGCCTCGGAGACCACCCGGGCGTGGGCGGCCTCGGCCGACGCTTCGCCCGCGAGCGCGGCGAGCCGTTCGAGCTCCTGACTCTTGTCCCTGCCACGCCAAGCTGACACGCACACCGCCTCCACGTCTGCCCACGTCTGGCCACGTCCCGGTCCTGTGCACAGCGTAGCGAGCCGCCCACCGCGCCGTCGCAGGTGTGGGCGGGACCTCAGCCGATCACGATCGGCGGCAGGCCCGGCAGCAGCGGCGGGATCGAAATCAGCGGCGGCTGGGACGTCGTGGTCGTCGTCGACGGCGGCCGGGACGTCGTCGACGACTGGCCGTACACCGGCGGCGGCGTCACCCCGCCGGTCGGGGCGGGGATGCCCGGCGTCGCCGCGGCGTCCGACGGCGGCAGCTGCGTGCCCGTCGGCCCCGGCGCCGTGCCGTCCGTCGACGAGGGCGCGACCGACCCCGAGGTCGGCTGGCTGCCGGCGGCGGGGGCGGGCCGTTGCGTGCACTCGCCGGTCGCCGGGAGCGGGCCCAGCTCGTCGGACGTGCCGGTGGTGATCTGGTAGCAGTTCATCCGCGCCACCAGGCCGCTCGTGCGTTCCTGGACCTTGTTCAGCAGGTCCCGGACGTCGCCGAACACCGGCGCCGCGTCCGCCGGGAGCGGCTGCGCGGCCAGCCTCGTCGCCTGGTTGCGTGCCCACAGCCGGACGTCCGACAGCGCTTGCGTGCCACCGCCGTCGCTGGTCGCCGCGGCGGACATCTGGGCGACGCCGGCCTGCAGGTCGGCGGCGAAGTCGTCGTACGCGGTCCGGTAGTCGGCCTCGCTCGCGTCTTCGGTGGCCAGCTCGCCGAGCTCGGTGATCCGGTTGGTGGCGAACTCGAGGTGCTTGCGCGCCTTCTCCTGGTCACCGAACGTCAGGCCCAGCGCGGTCGACTCGCCGGCGCGCTTGACGCTGTACAGCGGGTCGCCGGGCAACGCGGTGCGCGAGAGCACCAGCGTCAGCCCCGAGAGGACGAGGAAGAGGAAGAGCGCGGCGGCCACCAGGTCGGCGGTCCGCGGCCGCCACCTCCGACGTGGGCCGGCGGCCGCCGCCGTCTCCAGGCGGCCCGCGATCTCCGCGCGGATCCGCTGCCGGGTCTCCAGGTCCGGGGACCCAGCCTCGCCGAGGTCGCGCAGGGCACCGACGAGCGCGAGTTCGTCGGCGAACTCGCCGCCGCGGCGTACCGGCGACGGCTCCAGGGCGCGCGCGAACCGCTCGCTCTCGGCTCGCTCACGCGCAAACCTCACGGCGCTGCTCTCCATCTCGGGCCTCGGCCGGCCTGACACCGGTCTGCGTGGAGTAACGATCCGGAGGCCGCGAGGGTTACCGGTTTCGGTCGACGAACGGAAAACTTCGCGGGTTCAGCGCAATCCGGTGGGCAGAAGTTGTGCCAATCGGCGTACGGCGCGGTGCTGGAGCGCCTTGATCGCTCCTTCGTTGCGGTTCATGATCGCGGCCGTCTCGGCCACGGACAGGCCCTGCAGGAACCGCAGGACGATGCATTCGCGCTGGTCGTCGCCCAGCTCCGCGACGCAGCGCAGCAACTCGGCCCGGGTGGCGCGGCTGATCGCCTCCTGCTCGGGGCCGGCCTGGGCGGTCGCGCCGACGACGAACGGCGCCGAACCGGGCTCGGTCACCTCGTCGGTGACCACCTCGAGCTTGAACCGGCTCGACTTCACGTGGTCGAGCACGAGGTTGCGGGCGATGGTGACGAACCAGGCGCCGACGTCACGTCCCTGGTAGCTCACCGACGTGATGCGGCGCAGCGCGCGCAGGAAGGTCTCGCTGGTGACGTCCTCGGCGAGATCGCGGTCGCCGAGGCGGAACAGCACGTACCGGTAGACGACGTCGACGTAGCGGTCGTAGAGCCGGCCGAACGCGGACGAGTCGCCGTCCTGCGCGGCCCGCACCAGGTCCCAGGCCTCGGCCTTCGCTGCCTCGGCGCGCTCGTCGTCGGCCGCCTGCCTGCTCATCGGCACGGCCGACGTCCGTCCGAAGACGCGCTCGGCGAACATGAAGACGGGCCCACGGCTCACGGCGGTCGGCACGGTCATCGGGCGGCACCTCCGGCGGTGGCTTCGACCCAGCGGGCCACGGTATCCCCGGTGCCCCCGGAACCCCCGGAACCCGGACGAGCAAGGGCCTGCCGGCTCGCATGCCCCACGACCTCGTGGGCAGGCAAGTTCCTCACGGCGACTCCCTCTCTCCGGTCGCGACGGTGATCAACAATCCGGCGCGACGCAGTGCAGCATACGTGTGGTTACCGCTAAGTAGGTAGTGGTTCCGGGGTTGTGCAGACGCGACGCTCGCGGTCAGCACCCATGACGTCGCTTCAGATGACAGACTTGCAACGGTTGGCGCCGGGCGAGGAGAGGTGGGTCGCGGGTGAGTGCTCCAGAGGGGACGCAGCCGGGGGTCGGCGGGCTGCTCACACGGGCCGCGGCCGCGTGGCCGGAGCACCCGGCCGTGCTCGAAACCGGCACCGGACGCGGCTTGACCTACCGCGAAGCCGACGCGGCCGCCCAGGCCCAGGCCCGCCGGCTGGCGGAGGCGGGCGTCGAACCCGGCGACCGGGTCGGGCTGCGGCTGCCGACGTCGGTGGACTTCGTGGTCGCGTTCTTCGGCGCGCTGCGAGCGGGCGCGGTGGTCGTGCCGCTGTCGCCGCAGGTGCCCGGGCCCGAACTCGCGAAGCTGCTCGAGCACAGCGGCGCGAAGGTCGTCGTCCAGCGCGACGAGGACGAGGATCTCCCGGGCGGCGTGAGCCGGCTCACGCCGGGGGGTGACCCGGACGGAGGAGGCGAGTTCCCCGGCGCCGCGCGGTCCGGAGAGGACATCGCGGTCATTTCGTACACGTCCGGCACGACCGGGCCGCCGCGCGGGGTGATGCTGTCGCACCGCGCGCTGCTGGCGAACCTCGAGCAGATCAACTCGATCGAGGGCGTCCTCACCCGCGACGACCGCGTGCTGATCACCATCCCGCTCTTCCACGTCTACGGCCTCGGGCCCGGCCTCCTGCAGGCCACCGCCGTCGGCGCGACCGCGGTCCTCTCCGAGCGCTTCGAAGCCCAGCGCACGCTGGACGACTGCGCCGAGCACGGCGTCACCTCGATCACCGGCGTCCCGACGATGTACGGCGAGTTCGCCGCGCTCGGCGCCGACGAGCTCCGCCGCGGCCTGGCCACCGTGCGGCAGATGACCTCGGGCGCCGCGCCGCTGCACCCGAAGGTGCTGACCGCGATCCGCGAGGCCGCCGGCATCGACGTCTACGAGGGCTATGGCCTCACCGAATGCGCGCCGGTGGTGACGTCGACGCTGGTCACCGGGTACCCGAAGCCCGGCTCGGTCGGGCGGCCGCTGCCCGGGATCGAGCTGCGGCTGGTGGACAGCGACGGCACCGACCAGGCCGTGCCGCTCGACCCGGACGACGTCGACGACGTCTTCGAGGCCGACGGCGAGACCGGGCTGGTGTCGATCCGCGGCGCCAACCTGTTCTCCGGCTACTGGCCCGACGGCGGCCAGGGCCCGGACGCCGAGGGCTGGTTCCGCACCGGCGACGTCGGCTACCTCGACACCGACGGCGACCTGCACCTGGTCGACCGGGCCAACGACCTGATCATCGTCAACGGCTTCAACGTCTTCCCGCGCGAGGTGGAAGCGGTGATCGATCAGCTGCCGGAGGTGGCCGAGGCCGCCGTTGTCGGAGTCGTGGACGAGCGCAGCGGCGAGGCGGTCAAGGCGGTCGTCGTGCCGGCGGCCGGAGCGGCGCTGTCCGAGCAGCAGGTCGTCGACCACTGCGCGGCCCACCTGGCCGGGTACAAGGTGCCGCACCTGGTCGAGTTTGCCGAGTCGCTGCCGCATTCGGCCACCGGGAAGCTGCGCCGCCTGCGGTTGCGGTAGGTGCGGTAGGAAGGACGCCATGGCGCACGAAGTGACGGTGATGGGCCGGGACGGTTGCCACCTCTGCGAGGTCGCGGAGGCGGACGTCGCCCGGATCTGCGGTGAGCTCGGCGTCGCCTGGAAGGCCGAGGACGTCGACACCGACCCGGAGTGGCGGGCGGAGTACGGCGACCGCGTCCCGGTGATCCTGGTCGACGGCGCCGAGCACGGGTACTGGCGCGTCGAGGAGGACCGGCTGCGGCGCGCGCTGCAGCCGTAACACGTCCGTAAGCCACATCGGGCAGCCTTCCGGAGCGAGGGCTCCGAAGATGGAGGCGTGAGCACTTTGCAGGACGCGCCGCCCGAGGCGCCTCGACGGCTTTCGCTGCCGGTCGCGACGCTGATCGGCCTTCTCGCGCTGGCCGCCGCCCTCGGCGTCGGGCACCTGGTCGCGGGCTTCGTCGGGTACACGGCTTCGCCGTTCATCGCGGTGGCCAACTACGTCATCGACCACAGCCCGACCCCGGTCGTGAAGTGGGCTGAACGGACGCTGGGCACCTGGGACAAGCCGGTGCTCAAGATCGGCCTCGCGGTGGTGCTGGTCCTGTTCGCGCTGCTCGCCGGGCAGCTGTCGCGCCGGACGCCGCGGACCGGGCAGGTGCTCGTCTTCGTCCTCGGGGCCGCCGGCGTCGCGGCCGTGTACGCGCGCAGCGACCTCGGGCAGGTTTCGCTGCTCGCACCAGTCGCCGCCCTCGTCGCCGCCCTGACTGTGTTCACCTACCTCCACCGGTGGGCACTTTCACGTGAAAGTGCCCACCAGGGGGCGGCACTTTCACGTGAAAGTGCCGCTGCGTCCCGGAGGGTGTTCCTGCGGGCCGGGGTGGGTGTTGCCGCGGGGTCGGGGATCGCGGCCGTCGTCGGCCAGGTCGCCGGGACGAGCTCGAACGCCGAGGACTCGCGGGCCGCCGTCGGGCCGCTCGTGCCCACGCGCACCGCGCCGCCGCTGCCCGCAGACGCCGACTTCGCGAAGCTCGGCTCACCGCCGTTCCTCACGCCGAACGCGGACTTCTACCGCATCGACACCGCGCTGGTCGTGCCGCAGCTCCGTACCGAGGACTGGAACCTGCGCATCCACGGGATGGTCGACCGCGAGATGACGTTCTCCTACGCCGACATCCGCAGCCGGCCGCTGATCGAGCGCCGGGTGACGCTGACCTGCGTGTCCAACGAGGTCGGCGGGCCACTGATCTCGAACGCGAGCTGGATCGGCGTCGACCTCGCCGAACTGCTGGCCGAGGCCGGGGTGCAGCCGGGCGCGCAGCAGATGTTCGCCACCAGCACCGACGGCTGGACGTGCGGCACCCCGGCGAACGTCGCCCTCGACCCGGCCCGCGGGGCGATGCTGGCGATCGGGATGAACGGCGAGCCGCTGCCGGTCGAGCACGGCTTCCCGGCCCGGATCGTCATCCCCGGCCTGTACGGGTACGTGTCGGCGACGAAGTGGGTCGAATCGCTCGAGTTCACCCGGTGGGACGCCCGGCAGGCGTACTGGCTGACCCGCGGGTGGGCCGAGCAGGCGCCGATCAAGACGGAATCGCGGATCGACACGCCGAGCGGGTTCGCGGGCGTCACGGCGGGCAAGGTCCGGCTGGCGGGTACGGCGTGGGCGCAGCACACCGGCATCGCGAAGGTCGAGGTCCGGCTGGACCAGGGGCCGTGGCAGCCGGCGACGCTGTCGGCGGAGGTGAGCAAGGACACCTGGCGGATGTGGTGGATCGAGCTCGACGTGCCGAAGGGGACGCACCAGGCGTCGGTCCGGGCCACCGACCAGGACGGCTACACGCAGACGGAGAACCGCGCGGACCCGGTTCCGGACGGCGCCACCGGCTGGCACTCGGTCACCCTCGACGCCCGCTGAACCGCCCGCTGAACCCGTCCTCCGGAGGTCTTGAATGACTCATTCAGGACCTCCGGCGTCCTGAATGAGTCATTCAAGACCAGGTGGCCGGTCGGGATGGCGACCAGTCCGCCGAAGCCGTTCACCGGACCCGGTGCGCCGCTCGCCGCGCCGCCGGGGCCATGCTGCCGGCCGGCATTCGATCACCGTCCTCGCGCGCCGGACCGGGAAGTGCCTGCCGGGCAAGGATTCTGACGCGGTGTCGTGATCGCCGGCGGGTGGCCGCGGGCCGGGAACCGCCTCCGACCAGTGACTTTGTGCACGCGTTCACAAGTGGTCTACCGTAGTGCCGTCGCCCGGAGACGGTCGGTATCGAACCGGACCCCGGGTCCTGGGTCAAGACACAGTTCCGAATGGCGATGGCCGCCAGACGCGCACAGCGGGCAGGAGATTACGGCGTGGTGACACAGCGGGGGAGGCGCGACGCGGCGGACTCCCCGGACCGGTCGCCCCGGCGGCCCCGCCGTCCGGCCGGCCCCGACGCCGACAACGCCCCCACCGCCGAAATGCCCGCGGTACCCGCCGGTGAGCCGGGCCGCAACGGGGATGCCCCCGAGGCCGTCCGGGCGAAGTCCATTCCCGAGGCCGCCGTCGCGCGGCTGGCCGTCTACCTGCGAGTGCTGTCCGGAATGTCCGAACAGGGCGCGACGACCGTTTCGAGCGAAGAGCTGTCGCAGGCCGCCGGCGTCAATTCCGCGAAGTTGCGCAAAGACCTCTCCTATCTGGGCTCCTACGGCACCCGCGGCGTCGGCTACGAGGTCGGCGTCCTGGTCAGCCAGATCGAGCGCATCCTCGGCCTGACCCGCCAGCACAAGGTCGCCGTGGTCGGGATCGGCAACCTGGGCCACGCACTGGCCAACTACGGCGGCTTCCCGGGGCGCGGGTTCCCGGTCGAAGCACTGTTCGACCTGGACCCGGACCTGGTCGGCGTGCCGGTCGGCGGCCTCCCCGTCTCGCACATGGACGACATCCCCCGGGTCTGCGCCGAGCGCGGCATCTCCATCGGCGTGATCGCCACCCCGCCCACCGCGGCGCAATCGGTGTGTGACCGGCTGGTCGCGGGCGGTGTGCAGTGCATCCTCAACTTCGCTCCCGTCGTGCTGCAGGTTCCTGCTCACATCGAGGTCCGCAAAGTGGATTTGGCCGTCGAGCTGCAGATACTCTCGTTCCATGTGGCCCGCCGCGCGGATGACGCCGCCGGCAGTCAGGGCAATTCCGGATTACCCGGTGCGGTTCTCCCGGCCGAGAATGGGAACGGCAGGCGGAACGGCTCGGGTCCGGACGGCGGACGGGAAATGGTGGTGCGCTCATGAGCGAGCTTGCGAGTGAATCAAACAACACAGCGCCTGCCGCTCAGGCCACGCCGAGCGTCAGCGAGGTGTGCGCATGAGCGTTTTGGCGGTCGGTCTCTCGCACAGAAGCGCGGAGCTGAGCACGCTCGAACGCGTGGCGGTGCCGGCGCCCGAGATCGGCAAGGTCCTCGACGAGCTGCAGCAGGCCGAGCACGTCAGTGAGGTCATGCTCGTCTCGACCTGCAACCGGATCGAGGTCTACGCGGTCGTCGAGACCTTCCACGGCGGCCTCAACGACGTCTCCGAGGTCCTCGCCCGCCAGGCCGGGATGGTCCCCGCCGAGCTCTACGACAGCCTGTACGTGCACTACGCCGGCGCGGCCGTCGAGCACCTGTTCTCCGTCACCTCGGGCCTGGACTCGATGGTCGTCGGCGAGACGCAGATCCTCGGCCAGATCCGCGCCGCCTACGCCACCGCGCGCGAGGCCGGCACCGTCGGCCGCACGCTGCACGAGCTGATCCAGACCACGCTGCGCGTCGGCAAGCGCGTGCACACCGAGACCGGCCTCGACGCCCTCGGCGCGTCGGTCGTCTCCGAAGCGCTCGCCGCGGCCGGGGACGTCACCGGCAAGCACGCCGTCATCGTCGGGGCCGGCTCGATGGGTGCGCTGAGCGCGTCGCAGCTGCGGAAGGCCGGGATCGGCGAGATCACCGTGGCCAACCGCACCGACGCCCGCGCCCGCCGGCTCGCCGCGAACTCCACCGAGCAGGGCGTGCCGGCCCGCGCGATTCCGCTGTCCGCGGTCACCGACGCCGTTCGCGACGCCGACATCGTGATCTGCTGCACCGGCGCGCAGGACGCCGTCTTCGGCCCCGAGCAGGTGCTGCCGCGCGGCGGCCGCGCCCTCGTCGTCTGCGACCTCGGCCTGCCCCGCGACGTCGACCCCGAGGTCGGCGAGCTGGCGGACGTCCGGGTGGTCGACCTGGCCACCATCCAGCGCCGGATGCGCGAGGCGGGCACGCCGACCACCGAGCGCCAGACGGCCAAGGCGACCGGGATCGTCCTCGACGAGGTGCGCGACTACCTCGCCGGGCAGCGCAGCGCCGAGGTGACGCCGACCGTGACCGCGCTGCGCCGCCGCGCCGCCGAGGTCGTCGACGCCGAGCTGCTGCGGCTGGACAACCGCCTGCCCGGCCTGGACGGCGCCGTCCGCGAAGAGGTCGGCCGCACGGTCCGCCGGGTGGTCGACAAGCTGCTGCACGCGCCGACGGTGCGGGTCAAGCAGCTGGCCGCCGAGACGGCCGACACCGACTACGCGAACGCGTTGCGTGAACTGTTCTGCCTCGACCCGCAGGCGCCCGCCGCGGTGGCGAGCCCGAAGCCCCCATCAGAGAAGAAGTAGTAGTGACCAGAGTCATTCGCATGGGTACGCGCGGTTCGAAGCTCGCGCTCGCCCAGACCGGGACCGTCGCCGACGCCCTGCGCGCCACCGGCGCCGAGGTCGAGATCGTCAAGGTGACCACGCCCGGTGACCAGTCCTCCGCACCGATTCCCACGATCGGGGTCGGCGTCTTCACGTCGGCGCTGCGGGAGGCGTTGCAGCGCAACGAGGTCGACGTCATCGTCCACTCGTACAAAGACCTGCCGACCGCCCCCGAACCGGGCATCACGCTGGCCGCCGTGCCGCCGCGCGAGGACCCGCGGGACGCGCTGGTCGCGCGCGACGGGCTGACGCTCGGCGAGCTGCTGCCCGGCGCGAAGGTGGGCACGGGCTCCCCGCGGCGCACCGCGCAGCTGCATGCGCTGGGTCTCGGTTTGGAAATCGTGCCGATTCGCGGCAATATCGACACCCGCATGCGCAAGGTCTCCGACGGCGAGCTCGATGCCGTGGTGCTCGCGCGTGCCGGACTGGCCAGGATCGGCCGGGCCGAGGCGATCACCGAGACCCTCGACCCGATCCAGATGCTGCCCGCGCCCGCACAGGGGGCGCTGGCGGTGGAGTGCCGGGCCGCCGACGTGGACCTCGAGCAGCTGCTCCGGTCCACATTGGACGACGAGAGCACGCGGGCCGCGGTGACGGCCGAGCGGGCTTTGCTGGCCGCGCTCGAGGCGGGGTGCAGCGCGCCGGTGGGTGCGCTCGCCGAGATCGTCGAAGATCTCGACGCCGAGGGCAAGGTCGTGGAACGGATCTCACTGCGCGGCACCGCTGCCGCGGAAGGCGAGAACGGCGCGGTGGACATGGTCCGGGCCATCGCGCTGGCAGACCTGGACCAGGCCGCCCAGCTGGGCAAGGACCTGGCCGCCGAGCTGCTGGACCTAGGGGCCGGAGCACTCTCCGGTCCCGCCGAGTGACCTGGGCGTCACACATCCGAACGTAGGAGACCTGTGGCCGGGCGATCCCGCACGGCCGCCGCAAGAGGAGAAACGCACAGATGACCCCCGCGCGAAAGACCACCGGGCGCGTAGCCTTCGTGGGCTCCGGGCCCGGCGACGCCGGCCTGCTCACCGTCCGCGCCCAGGAACTGCTCACCAAGGCCGAGGTCGTGGTGACCGACCCCGACGTGCCGCAGTCCGTGCTCGCCATGGCCGCCGAGGGCGCCGAGGTCCGGCCCGCCGTCGGCGAGGCCACCGAGGTCGCCAAGGACCTGACCACCGAGGCCAAGGCCGGCAGGCTGGTGCTGCGCCTGGTCGCGGGCGACCCGCTGACCACCCCGGCCGTGGTGGCCGAGGTCCAGGCGGTCGCGCGCACGAGTGCCGTGTTCGACGTCATCCCGGGTGTCTCCCCGGCCGCGGCCGTCCCGGCGTACGCGGGCGTCGCGCTGGGCGGCACGCACACCGAGGTAGACGTCCGCGGCGACGTCGACTGGGCGGCCCTGGCCGCCGCGCCCGGCCCGCTGGTGCTGCACGCGACGTCGGCGCACCTGGCCGAGGCCGCGTCGGCGCTGACCGGCAACGGCGTCCCGGCGTCGACCCCGGTCGCGGTCACCGCGAACGGCACCATCAACACCCAGCGCACCCTCGACACCACGCTCGAGAAGGTGGCGAACGACGCCGGCGAGCTCGTCGGGCCGCTGATCGTCACGATCGGCCAGGCCGCCGGGCAGCGCTCGAAGCTGTCGTGGTGGGAGTCGCGCGCGCTGTACGGCTGGAAGGTCCTGGTGCCGCGCACCAAGGAGCAGGCCGGCGAGATGGCCGAGCGCCTGCGCGGCCACGGCGCGACGTCGCACGAGGTGCCGACCATCTCGGTCGAGCCGCCCCGCAGCCCGGCGCAGATGGAGCGCTCGGTCAAGGGCCTGGTCGACGGCCGCTACCAGTGGATCGTCTTCACCTCCACCAACGCGGTCCGCGCGGTGTGGGAGAAGTTCGAGGAGTTCGGGCTCGATGCTCGTGCGTTCTCCGGCGTGAAGATCGCCTGTGTGGGTGAGTCGACCGCGGCGAAGGTGCGTTCGTTCGGCATCATCCCGGAGCTGATCCCGTCGGGGGAGCAGTCGTCCGAGGGCCTGCTGGCCGAGTTCCCGCCGTACGACGACGTGCTCGACCCGGTCGACCGCGTGCTGCTGCCGCGGGCCGACATCGCCACCGAAACGCTGTCGGCCGGCCTGCGCGAGCGCGGCTGGGAGATCGACGACGTGACGGCCTACCGGACCGTCCGGGCCGCCCCGCCGCCCGCCGACACCCGCGAGATGATCAAGACCGGCGGTTTCGACGCGGTCTGCTTCACCTCGTCTTCGACCGTGCGGAACCTGGTCGGCATCGCCGGCAAGCCGCACACCCGCACGCTGGTCGCGTGCATCGGCCCGAAGACCGCCGAGACCGCGGTGGAGTTCGGGCTCCGGGTCGACGTCCAGCCGGAGAAGGCCGACGTCCCGCACCTGGTGGACGCCCTCGCCGAGCACGCCGCCCGGCTGCGCGCCGAGGGTGCGCTGCCGCCGCCGCGCAAGGCGAAGCGGGCCCGCCGCTCCTGAGGCCGTAGTTCGTGAAGGCCACCTTGAGGAACTTCAAGTTCCTGAAGGTGGCCTTCACGGCTTTTCGGCCTCGCGGGTCGGCGGCCGGGCGTTCACCGATCGGGAGTAACTTGGAGGGGTGTTCCCCGAGCATCGTCCCCGCAGGCTTCGCACCACCCCGGCCATGCGCAGGCTGGTGGGCGAAACGACGCTGCGGCCACGCCAGCTGATCCTCCCGATGTTCGTCGCCGAAGGGATCGACGCGCCGCGGCCGATCTCGAGCATGCCCGGCGTCGTCCAGCACACCCGTGACACGCTGCGGAAGGCCGCCGTCGACGCGGTCAACGCCGGCGTCGGCGGGCTGATGCTGTTCGGCATCCCGGCCACGCGCGACGCCGAGGGCTCCGGAGCCGTCGACGAAAAGGGCATCCTCAACGTCGCCCTGCGCGACCTGCGCCAGGAGCTCGGTGACGCCACCGTGCTGATGGCCGACACCTGCCTCGACGAGTTCACCGACCACGGCCACTGCGGTGTCCTGGACGCCGACGGCGGGGTCGACAACGACGCCACCCTGCGCGTCTACGCCCAGATGGCCATCGCGCAGGTCGAAGCCGGGGCGCACGTGCTCGGGCCGAGCGGGATGATGGACGGCCAGATCGGCGTCATCCGCCGGGCGCTCGACGAGGTCGGCCACAAGGACGCGGCGATCCTCGCCTACTCCGCGAAGTACGCCAGCGCGTTCTACGGCCCCTTCCGCGAGGCCGTCGACTCGCAGCTCAAGGGCGACCGCAAGACCTACCAGCAGGACCCGGGCAACGGCCGCGAGGCGCTGCGCGAGATCGAGCTGGACCTCGCCGAGGGCGCGGACATGATCATGGTCAAGCCCGCGCTGGCCTACCTGGACGTCATCAAGGCGGCGGCGGACATCTCCCCGGTGCCGGTGGCGGCGTACAACATCTCGGGCGAGTACGCGATGGTCGAGGCCGCCGCGGCGAACGGCTGGCTCGACCGCGAGCGGACGGTCCTCGAAGTGCTGACGTCGATCCGCCGGGCGGGTGCGGACATGATCCTCACCTACTGGGCCACGGAAGCCGCTGCCTGGCTGGACTGACCCGTTAGAGTCCACGCGTGGAAGACAAAGAGGACCTCACCGGTCTGACCGACGACGAACGGCGCAAACAGGGCCGGTCGCCCGACCCGGTGCTCCCCGGCGAGAAGGCGCCCAAGGTGACCCCGCCGCGCCCGGTGGCCGTGTCGTTCTGGCTGTGGCTGGCCGGCGGTGTGGTGCTGATCCTCGGGTACGTCCAGCTGATGGCGGGCAAGTCCGCGGTCATCGCCCGGTACGTCGAGGGCACGAAGGACCCGAAGATCACCCCGCAGATGATCGCGGACGGCGTCACGGCGATGCTGTGGTTCCTCCTCGTCGGGTCGGCCGTGTTCACCCTGCTGTTCCTGCTGTTCGCGTACAAGGCCCGCGAAGGCACCCGCTCGGCCCGGACGGTGCTCACCGTCCTGCCGATCGTGATGGTGCTGCTGATCTTCACCTTCGCGCCGGTCCTGACGTACCTGACGCTGGTCGCGGTGCTGCTGTTCGTGATCGCGCTGGTGCTGCTGTACCTGCCTTCGGTGAGCGGCTACTTCCCCAAGGTCGGCAAGAAGCTGTGAGGCTTTACGCCGAGTCCGGCGTGAGCTGGGCGGCGATCGGCTGGGGCCCGGTGTTCGCGCTGGTGGGCGCGCTGGCCGAGCTCGTGACGGGTGGCCCGGTGCACGTGGTGGGCTGGCTGATGGTCGGGTTCGCGCTGTGCGTCATCACGATGCCGTGGGTGTACGCGCGCCGCCGGTTCCTCTCGCTGGAAGTCACGACCGAGCAGCTGCGGCAGGGCCGGGAGCAGGTGCCGGCCGCGCAGATCGCTTCGGTGACGGACGTCGGGACGCCGGTGGGGGCGCGGGTCCTGGGCGGGGGCTGGTCGGTGCCGCGGAAGTACGACGAGCTGCCGGTGAAGCTGGCGGACGGCACGGTGGTGCTGGCGTGGGCGAAGGACGTCGAGGCGCTGCAGGACGCGCTGGACCGGCTCGTCCGGGCGACACCGCGCGAAGCATGAGAAAATCGGAATCGTGATCGACCTTCCGCAGCCCACCGGCGCCGAGCTCTGGCCGCCGGAAGAACCCGGCCCGTCCGCGCGGCTGCACAAGCCGTGGCGGACGCTCGTCGCCGTCGTGGAGGTCCTGCTCGCCGGGCTCGCCGGCTGGGTGGCCTACCTGTGCTGGCACGACAGCGTCGCCACCGTGGTCACCCGGACCGACGACGGCGCCGTGCTCGAATCGCACCGCTACTTCGGCGGGCTGCTCGCCGCCGCCATCGGGCTCGGCACCGTGGTCGCGCTGCTGCTGGTCGACGCGGTGCGTCAGCTCTCGCTCGCCATCCGTGCGCGGAGGCCCAAGACCAAGGCCTGATACACAGCTGGCGCACAGGCAACGAACAGTTCATTGCTAAGCGGCGGCACCAAAGTTTGCCGCATGACGCGCGTGCGTGCCTCGAAGGCATGGGTGATCAACGGAGCTCTGGTCGTACTGCTGGCCGGGGCGGGATTCGGGATATATCAGGCATTCGGCCCGGAACCGAGCTCGGCGCAGGCGCAGTCGCGCAGCACCCCGGTCCGCCGGGCGACGGTCACCGAGACCGTCTCCGCGGCCGGGACCCTCGCCAGCAGCTACACCGGTGCGGCGAACTTCGCGACGGCCGGCAAGGTCACCTCGATCGACGTCAAGGTCGGTGACGTCGTCAGCGCCGGGCAGAAGCTCGCCACCGTCGACAGCACCCAGGCGGCGAAGCAGCTTCAAGTCGCGAAGGCGAACCTCGCCGTCGCGCAGAACGGCCTCGACACCGCCGAGACGGCCGAAGACACCCCGGCCACCGGACAGAACAACCAGAACAGCCAGAACAGCGCCCAGACGGCGGCGAACAACGTCACCTCGGCGCAGGCGAAGCTCGACCAGGCCCAGCTCGACGTCCAGACCGCGCAGCAGGCGCTCGACAACACGGTGCTCTACGCACCCGGCGCCGGCACGGTCACCGCCGTCAGCGGCGCCGTCGGGCAACAGTCCTCCAGCGGCTCCTCGGCCACGAGCCAGTCGTCGAGCAGCAGCGGTAGTGGCCAGGGTGGCCAGGGCTCGTCGTCGAACTCCAGCTCGGCCGCGTCTTCGTCATCCAGTAGCAGCGGGTTCATCACCATCACGAACCTGACCGGCCTGGTCGTCAACACCTCGGTCGCGGAGATCGACGTCAGCAAGGTCAAGGCGGGCCAGAAGGCCACGGTGACCCTCAACGCGCTGCCGGACAAGCCGATCCAGGCCACCGTGTCGAGCATCAACCTGACCCCGACCACCAGTGGCAGCGTCGTCTCCTACGGCGCGCAGCTGGCCCTGACCAGCCCGCCGGACGGGCTGCGGCCCGGCCAGTCGGCGAGCGTCGTGATCACCGTCGCCGAGGCGGACGACGCGCTGAGCGTGCCGGCCGCGGCGGTGCAGACCGTCGGCAGCACCAACCTCGTCACCGTGCAGGAGAACGGGCAGAACGTCACCCGCCAGGTGCAGGTCGGGCTGCGCGGCGAGTCGACGGTCCAGATCACCTCCGGGCTGACCGAGGGCGAGAACGTCGTGCTCACCGCGACCGCTTCGACCGGGACCGCCGGCGGAACCGGACGCACCGGAGGCACGGGCGGCACCGGCGGCTTCCCCGGCGGCGGGACGGGCGGCTTCCCGGGTGGCGGCCAGCGCGGCACCGGCACCGGCGGCGGCGGTTTCGGCGGACGCGGATGAACCCGGTGATCGCGGTCTCCGCGCTGCGCAAGACCTACGGGGCCGGTGAGACGGCGGTGCACGCGCTGCGCGGCGTCGACCTCACCGTGTGGCCCGGCGAGTACGTCGCGATCATGGGCGCGTCCGGCTCGGGGAAGTCGACGCTGCTGAACATGCTCGGCTGCCTGGACGTACCGACGTCCGGCCGGTACCTGCTGGACGGGTTCGGCGTCGGAAAGCTGAACGAACGGCAGCTGGCGTTGCTGCGCAACCGGAAGATCGGCTTCATCTTCCAGTCGTTCAACCTGGTGCCCAGGACCTCGGCGTTGTCCAATGTGGAATTACCGCTGATCTACAGTGGACTCCGCCGGTCGGAGCGCCGCCGTCGCGCGCTCGCGGCGCTGGAAATGGTGGGGCTGTCCGACCGGGCCAAGCACCTCCCGAGCGAGCTCTCCGGCGGCCAGATCCAGCGCGTCGCGGTGGCGCGGGCGCTGGTCACCGGCCCGGCGATGCTGCTGGCCGACGAGCCGACCGGCAACCTCGACCGGCGCAGCACCGCGGACGTCCTCGGCGTGTTCGACCGGCTCAACTCCCTCGGCCGCACCATCGTCGTCATCACGCACGAGGACGAGGTCGCCGAGCACGCGCACCGCGTCGTCCGGGTCGACGACGGGCTCATCGTGTCGGACGAAGTGACGCGCGCGGTGGGGGCGGTCTCGTGAACCTCCTCGAAATCCTGCGGTTCGCGGTGCGCGGGCTCACCGCGAACAAGCTGCGCTCGGCCCTCACCACGCTCGGCATCACCATCGGCGTCGCCGCGGTGATCCTGCTGGTCGCGGTCGGCAACGGCGCGTCGGCGGCCATCGCGGCCAGCATCCAGGGGCTCGGCACCAACGTCGTCAACGTCTCCCCGGCCCGCGGCGGCGGGCAGGGCGCGTCGGCGCGGCCGCTGACCGTGCAGGACGCGCACGCCCTCGTCGACCCCGTCGGCGCGCCGGACGTCAAGGCCGCGTCACCGGTGGTCAACACGACGGCGACCGCGACCTACGGGCAGACGTCCTACGACATCTCCAGCGTCGCCGGCACCGAACCCGCGTACTTCACCACGACCAACCGCGAGCTCGCCGAGGGGCAGCTGTTCACCAGCGAGGACGTCACGGCCGCGCGGAAGGTCGTCGTGCTCGGCCCGACGACGGCGGAGTCGATCTTCGCAACCACCGACCCGGTCGGCAAGAACGTGCTGCTGAACAGCATCCAGTTCACCGTGATCGGGGTGCTGCAGGCCAAGGGCAGCACCGGCCTCCAGAACGCCGACGACGTCGCCATCGCCCCGATTTCGGCGGTCCAGAACTCCCTCGCCGGGTACGGCAGCCTCAGCCAGATCGCCGTCCAGGCCACCAGCGCGGACTCCGTCTCGCTGGCCCAGTCCGAGATCACCGCGATCCTCAACGCCCGCCACGGCATCCGGCTCGGCGGCACCCCGGACTACCAGATCCAGAACTCCGAGCAGCTGCTCGCCACCCGGACGTCGGCGACCGAAACGTTCACCGTGCTGCTGGCGGCGGTCGCGGCGATCTCGCTGCTGGTCGGTGGCATCGGCGTCACCAACATCATGCTGGTCACGGTGACCGAGCGGATCCGCGAAATCGGCATCCGCAAGGCCATCGGCGCCCCGCGCTCGGCCATCCTCGGCCAGTTCCTCGCCGAAGCGACCATGCTCAGCCTGTTCGGCGGGCTGCTCGGCGTCGCGATCGGGCTGATCGGCAGCCGGTTCACCATCTCCGGGATCAAGCCCGTCGTGGTGCCCTCGTCGATCCTGCTCGCCTTCGCGGTGTCCGCCCTGATCGGGCTGTTCTTCGGCAGCTTCCCGGCGAACCGCGCCGCCAAACTGAGGCCCATCGAGGCCCTGCGTCACGAATAGGAGTCCCCATGCCTTCCTCCGCCGACCGGGCACTTTCACGTGAAAGTGCCCACCAGGAGGCGGCACTTTCACGTGAAAGTGCCCCTTTGGAGCCGACTGCGGAACAGATCGTCGCCAGGCCGGCCGTCGACGGTGACCTGAACGCCGAAATGCGCCACGCCGCGAAACCGTTTTCGCGCACCACGCTGGTGCTCGCCGGGCTCGTCGTGCTCGCGATCGCGTTCGGTGGCGGTGTCTGGACGCACGCGGCGTTCGGCTCCACCACGTCCGCGCGCCCGAGCGGCACCGCCGGCGGGACGCAGGCCCGCACTCAGGGCGGCACCGGCCAGCAGGGCGGCACCGGCCAGCAGGGCGGGTCCCGCGGCGGCCGTGGCACCACGGGCACCGTCGACCGCGTCGACGGCACCACCGTCTACGTCAAGACCGCGCAGGGCACCGACGTCAAGGTGTCCACATCGGACTCGACCACGGTCGGGGTGACCCAGCAGGGCAAGCTGGCGGACCTCAAGCCGGGCGCGACGGTCGTCGTCCAGGGCCAGGCGGGCAGTGACGGGACGGTGACCGCGCAGGCCATCACCCAGGAGGCCGGGCGCTAGTTGAGGACGATGATCGCGGTGTTGAGCGCCGTCGCGTAGAGGATCCAGGCGAGGTAGGGCACCAGCAGCGCGGCGGCGGCCTTCGACCGGCGGCCGAACAGGACGATCGTCACCACCACGACGACGTCCAGCAGGATGATGTCGGCCAGGGCGACCCTGGCCGCGCCGCCCTCGAAGAACAACGGCGTCCAGAGCAGGTTGAACAGCAGGCCGATGCCGTAGGCGGCGAAGCCGCGCGTTTCGCCGTCCGTCCGCCAGTACAGCCAGCCGGCCACCGCGATGGTGACGTACAGCACCGTCCACACCGGACCGAACAGGGACGCGGGCGGCGCCCACGGCGGCTGCTCGAGCCGCGCGTAGACCTCTCTCGCCGACGTCGCGGCCAGGCCGCCGACCACGGCCACCACGGCGACGACGCCCAGGAACCCGGCCAGCATCAGCCACTGGTTGCGGTGCGGGGCGCGTTCGGTCACCGGCTGTTCCCCTCCCGGGCGGCTGCCCGCCATCCTAGGCGGGTTTGCGAGGATGGACCCGTGAGCACTGGAACCGAGCAGTCCAAGGCATGGTTCGAACGAGCGAAGGCGGCCATCCCGGGCGGGGTGAATTCGCCGGTGCGGGCGTTCAACTCGGTCGGCGGTACCCCGCGGTTCATGGTCCGCGGCGAGGGCCCGCACCTGTGGGACGCCGACGGCAACCGCTACGTCGACCTGGTGTCGTCCTGGGGCCCGATGATCCTGGGCCACGCGCACCCGGCGGTCGTCGAGGCGGCTCGCACGGCGGCGACGTCCGGGCTCTCGTTCGGCACGCCGACGATCGGCGAGGTCGAGCTGGCCGAGGAGATCATCGGCCGGGTCGCGCCGGTCGAGCGGGTCCGCCTGGTCAATTCGGGCACCGAGGCCACGATGAGCGCGATCCGGCTGGCCAGGGGCTTCACCGGGCGGTCGAAGATCGTGAAGTTCGCCGGGTGTTACCACGGTCACGTCGACGCACTGCTCGCGCAGGCCGGCTCCGGCGTCGCGACGCTCGGGCTGCCGACGTCGCCGGGTGTCACCGGCGCCCAGGCCTCGGACACGCTGGTGCTGCCCTACAACGACCTCGACGCGGTCCGGAAATCCTTTGTGGACAACCCGGGGGAGATCGCCGCGGTGATCACCGAGGCGGCGGCCGGGAACATGGGCGCGGTGGCGCCCATCGACGGCTTCAACGCGGGGCTGCGCGAGATCGCCCACGAGCACGGCGCGCTGCTGATCATGGACGAGGTGATGACCGGGTTCCGCGTCTCGCACGCGGGCTGGTTCGGTCTCGAAGGCGTGGCCGGTGACCTCTACACGTTCGGCAAGGTGATGTCCGGCGGGCTGCCCGCGGCGGCCTTCGGCGGCCGCGCCGACGTGATGGCCAAACTCGCCCCGGGCGGGCCGGTCTACCAGGCCGGGACGCTGTCCGGGAACCCCGTCGCGGTCGCCACGGGCCTCGCGACGCTGCGTGCGGCCGACCATGCCGTGTACGCGGCGCTCGACGCCAACGCCAAACGCCTGGGCAACCTCTTCCGCGCCGCTTTGGGTGAAGCCGGGGTTGCGCACCACGTCCAGTACGCGGGCAACCTGGTGAGCGTGTTCTTCGGGGAGACGCCGGTCCGCGACTACGCGGGCGCGCAGGCGTCCGAGACGTGGCGCTTCCCGCCGTTCTTCCACGCGTTGCTCGATGGCGGCGTGTACGCGCCTCCGAGCGCGTACGAGGCCTGGTTCGTCAACGCGGCCATGGACGACGAAGCGTTCTCCGTGATCGAAGCGGCTCTGCCCGCGGCGGCGCGCGCGGCGGCCGGAGCTGTCCAGTGACCACCGTCGTCCACATGCTGCGGCACGGCGAAGTGCACAACCCCGAGAAGATCCTGTACGGCCGGCTCGAGGGCTACCGGCTCTCCGAGCGCGGGCAGCGGCAGGCGCTGACGGTCGCCGAAGCTGTTGCTGCCCACGACCTCGTGCACGTCGTCGCGTCACCGTTGCAGCGGGCGCAGGAGACGGCGGCCCCGATCGCCGCCGCGCACCGGCTCGACATCGCCACCGACGAGGGCCTGATCGAGGCGGGCAACCAGTTCGAGGGCCTGCAGGTGGCGGTCGGCGACGGCGCGCTGCGCGAGCCGAAGCACTGGCCGAAGCTGGTCAACCCGTTCAAGCCGTCGTGGGGTGAGCCGTACCTCGAAATCGCGCACCGGATGCTCGGCGCGGTCCACCGGGCCCGGGAGGCGGCCGACGGGCACGAGGCGCTCTGCGTGTCGCACCAGCTGCCGATCTGGACGCTGCGGCGGTTCCTCGAGGGCAAGCGCCTGTGGCACGACCCGCGCCGTCGCCAGTGCTCGCTGGCCTCGCTGACCAGCCTGGTCTTCGACGGCGACGAGCTGCGCGAAATCGTCTACAGCGAGCCCGCGGGCGCCACCGACCCGAAGGTGACCGGGGCATGAAACGGCTGGTCGTGGGGTTGGTCGCGGCGCTCGCCCTGGCGGGCTGCAGCACGGGCAAGGACGCGGTGGTGCAGGGAAGCAGCTTCAGCTTCGTCTCCCCGGGCGGCAAGGTCGACATCACCTACGACGTCGCCCAGCGCCAGACGGCCCCGGTCCTGGCCGGCGAAGACCTGATGAACGAGGGCAAGCAGCTGTCGCTGGCGGACTTCGCGGGCAAGGTCGTCGTCCTGAACCTGTGGGGCCAGTGGTGCGGGCCGTGCCGCACGGAGGCGCCGGAGATGGAGTCGCTGGCCAAGCAGGGCGTCCAGGTGGTGGGCATCGACGTCCGCGACCCGGCGCGCGAGGTGGCCCAGGACTTCGTCCGGGACCGGGAGCTGACGTACCCGTCGATCTACGACCCGGACGGCCGGGTGCTGCTCAAGCTGAGCGGCTACCCGCGCAACATCATCCCGTCGACGATCGTGCTGGACAAGCAGCACCGGGTGGCGGCGGTGTTCCTGCGGCCGGTGCTGGCCCAGGACCTGCTCCCGGTGGCGCAGCGGCTGACCGCGGAAGCTTGACCGCGATCGGGGGCTTTTGCCGGTTTTCAACCGACCCGGGCAGTTTCTCGGCTAAGTTTCTCCTTGATCATTTAGGCAGACCAAGGGGAGGACCCATGCTCAAGAAGATCGCTGCCGCCGCGCTGGTCGCGGCCGCCGCCACCACGGTGATGGCCGCGCCCGCCCTCGCGTCCGCGGGCGGCTGCAACGTCCGGAGCTGCATCGAGGTGGACGGCAGCGGGCTGCGGGTCAACTCGATCCTGGCCCGCACCACGCACGGCGACAGCTTCTACGGCCACTTCCGCATCTACGGCGGCGGGATCGACATCAACAGCAGGACGGCGACCTGGAACTTCTCGGGGTTCAAGATCTACCCGGGCCGCGACCTGCCGAACGGGTCGGTGCTCTGCGTCGAAGGCTGGGAGCAGGCGGGTGGCGGTCACAACCTGATCGGCCGTCCGTGCGTCGAGGTGCACTTCTGACCTCCGGTGCCCAAGCGCCCCAAGGCGGCCTTGGTTGCGTCTGACGCACCGAAGGCCGCCTTGGGTGCGTCAGACGCACCGAAGGCCGCCTTGGGGCGCTCGGGACGGGACAGCCGGGACGAAGGTCCTGAACTGCTGTGACCGAGGTCCTGTGAAGCGGCCCCGGCGTTCTCACCGGGACCTCACTGCCTACCCTCAACGGAGTGAACTCCGTGACCGAGCTGGCGATCTCCGGACCGCTGCTGCTCGCCGCGGGTGTCGCGCTGCTGGCCGGAGCGATTTCCTTCGCCTCGCCCTGTGTGGTGCCGCTCGTGCCGGGGTACCTCGCGTACCTCGCCGCGCTCGTCGGCGCCGAGGCGCCCGCGGTCAGCGCCGATGAGGAGCGCAAGCAGGGGCGGTGGGCCGTCGTCGGGGCCGCGTTGCTGTTCGTGCTCGGGTTCACCGTCGTCTTCGTCGGCACGTTCGGCACGCTCGTCTGGCTGACCACCACGCTCACGCTCAACCAGGACCTGCTGCAGCGCTTCGGCGGCGTGCTCACCATCGCCATGGCGCTGGTGTTCCTCGGCTGGATCCCCGGCCTGCAGCGCGAGGTGCGCTCGCACCACGTCCCGCGCGGCGGGATCTGGGGCGCCCCGCTGCTCGGCGCGATCTTCGGGCTCGGCTGGACGCCCTGCATCGGCCCCACCCTGTCCGCGGTCATGACGATGGCCAGCGCGACCGGTGGCGCCGAAGTTCGCGGGTACGTGCTGATCGCCGTCTACTGCCTCGGCCTCGGGTTGCCGTTCCTGCTCATCGCGCTCGGCGCTCGCTGGGCCGTGCGCGCCACCGACTGGGTTCGCCGGCACGGCCACCAGGTGCAGATCTTCGGCGGCGTGCTGCTGATGATCGTCGGCATCCTGCTGGTCACCGGCGTCTGGGGAGATCTGATGGGCTGGCTCCGCAACGAGCTCGCGGTCAACCTGGAGCTGCCGCTGTGACGACCACCGAAGCGCCGCCGGTCGCCCCGAAGGGTCCCACGCCCGCCAATCGGACGTTCGCCTTCCTGCGCAACACCTGGCGCGGCCTGACGTCGATGCGCACCGCGCTCGTCCTGCTGTTCCTCCTGGCGCTGGCCGCCCTGCCGGGCGCGCTCCTGCCGCAGCGGAAGCTCAACGCGCCCAAGGTCGCCGAGTACATCACCGCCCACGGCTGGTGGGGGACGCTGCTCGACAAGCTCGAGTTCTACGACGTCTACTCCAGCATCTGGTTCTCGGCGATCTACCTGCTGCTGATGATCTCGCTCATCGGCTGCCTGACCCCGCGCAGCTTCGAGTACGTCAAGGCGATGCGGGCCAAGCCCGTGCTGACCCCGCGCAACCTGGCCCGGATGCCGCACTACCGGCTCGGCCGGGGCAAGACCGACGTCACCGCCGAGATCGCCGCCGCCCACCAGCGGCTCTCCGGCTGGCGCCGCGTCGAGCGCGAAGAAGCCGACGGCGTCCGCACGATCTCGGCCGAACGCGGGTTCCTCCGCGAGACCGGCAACCTGCTCTTCCACTTCAGCATGCTCGGCCTGATCGTGTTCTTCGCCCTCGGCAAGCTCTACAGCTACGAGGGCCAGGTCATCGTCCAGGCCGACGGCGACAGCTTCTGCAACTCCGGCATCTACAACTACGACTCCTTCAACGCGGGCCTGCGCGTCGACGGCACCGACCTGAACCCGTTCTGCGTGAAGGTGAACGACTTCACCGCGCGCTACACCGACTCCGGCCAGCCCGACTACTACCACTCGAACATCCAGTACCAGTCCGGCGCGGATCTGGAGACGAACACCTGGCGCCCGTACGGCCTCGAGGTCAACTCGCCGCTGCGCACCGCCGGCGACCGCGTCTACCTGCTCGGGCACGGCTACTCGCCGAAGTTCACGGTCACCTTCCCGGACGGCTCGCAGCGCACCCAGAACACGCAGTGGCGCACGGTCGACCCGTCGACGATGCTCGCCGAGGGCGCGACCAAGTTCGACCAGCCCGGCGTCACCGACGAGGTGCAGCGGCGGACCCGCCAGCTGGCCATCACCGGGCTGTTCGCCCCGACGGCGTTCCTGCACGGCAACGTCCTGACGTCGTCGGCGCCCGAGGCGGGCGACCCGGCCGTCGCGGTCGACGTCCTGCGCGGTGACCTCGGCCTCGACGCCGGACGCGGCCAGTCCGTCTTCGAGGTCGACCAGTCGCTGATCGACGACGGCAGGCTGAAGAAGGTCGCCCGGCAGAACCTGAAGGTCGGCGAGGAGATCAAGCTCGACGACGGCACGAAGGTCCGCTTCGACGGCGTCGACCAGTGGGTCTCGCTGCAGGTCTCCCACGACCCGACGCAGGGGTTCGTGCTCGGTTTCGCCGTCGCGATGTTCCTCGGCCTCGGCGCGTCCCTGCTGGTCAAGCGCCGCCGGCTGTGGGTGCGGGTGACGCCGGGAACGCCGGCCGACCCGGGTACCGTGATCGAGGTCGCCGGGCTGGCCCGCACCGACCAGGCCGGATACGGCGAAGAGTTCCACCGGGTGAGTGAACGCCTGATCAGTGGGCAGAAGGGCTGAGGCATGCCGATCAACGAGACGCTGTCGACCTACAGCGACTGGCTGTACACCACCGCCGCGGCGATCTACGTCGTCGCGCTGATGTTCACCCTGATCGAGCAGGGCTTCGGCGCCAAGGGCCGGCTCGCCACCGAGCGCGCCAAGCTGCGGGCGCGCGAGCTCGTCGGCGCCGGCGGCCCGCCCGTCGAGGAGCTCCCGGCCGCGCAGCGCGAGGTCGGCCGCCCCGAGCGGATCGGCCGGATGGGCGCGGCACTGCTCGTGCTCGGCGCGCTGCTGCAGCTGACGGCGATCGTGCTGCGCGGGCTCGCCGTGCACCGCGCGCCGTGGGGCAACATGTACGAGTACGGCATGGCCGTCACCTTCATCACGGTGCTGACCTGGCTGATCGTGCTGTGGAAGTTCCCGGTCCGGCACCTCACCGGCTTCCTGCTGCTGCCCGTCGTGATCCTGATGTTCATCAACGGCACGCTGCTGTACACGATCGCGGCGCCGGTGCAGCCCGCGCTGCAGTCGTACTGGCTGGTCATCCACGTCGCGGCGGCCATCATCGGCTCCGGCGTCTTCCTCGTGCCGGGCGTCGCGAGCGTGCTCTACCTGTTCCGCGCGGCCTACGACAAGGACAACACCAAGTTCGCCCGGTTCGCCCCGAAGCTGCCCGCGGCCGACGTCCTCGACCGGATCGCCTACCGGACCACCATCTTCGCCTTCCCGGTGTTCACCTTCGGCGTGCTTTGCGGCGCGGTCTGGGCCGAGTCGGCGTGGGGCCGGTTCTGGGGCTGGGACCCCAAGGAGACCTGCGCGTTCATCGCCTGGGTCGTCTACGCGGCCTACCTGCACTCGCGGGCGACCGCGGGCTGGCGCGGGGCGCGGGCCGCGATCATCAACATCGTCGGGTTCGCCGCGATGATCTTCAACCTGTTCTTCGTGAACCTGGTCTCGGTCGGCCTGCACTCCTACGCCGGGGTGGGCTGAGCATCCCGCGCGTCCGCCGACTACCGTCGACATCGGGGGACTGATGTGTCAGGCGGAGTGCGCGGAGGTTTTCACCGGTGACCGGACCCAGCGAAGAATCGGCTCCTGGCCACCCCGAACAGGCTGAAGCTGCCGCGGTGCAGCCGGGCCTGTTCACCGACGATCGGACGGATTCGCATCCGCACCCCGAGACGTCGGGTGCGTTCGACCTGCAGCCGACGCAGGCGGTGGCGCCGCCGCCCAACCCGGCGGTGTCCGGCCCGCACCAGGTCAACCCCGCCGTGTCGGGGCCGCACCAGGTGCCTTACGGCTATGACCAGAACCTCCCGCCGCTGCAGCCGCAGTACGGCGACCCGGCGCAGCAGTACCAGGCCCACGCCCAGTACCCGCAGCAACAGCCGTCGTCCGGGCTGCCGCAGCCTCAGGGCGGCAGGCACGCGGCCCCGCAGCAGCCGGGCCACGGCCACGACCTGTCGACCGCGCACCTGGTCAAGCAGACCCGGCGGCCCCCGCAGTCCGGCTGGCGCAAGGCGCTCTACGTCGGTTCTGGGAAGCTGGTCAACCCGGGGGAGAGCCCGGCGGACACCCGCCGCCGCGAGCTCATCGCCCGCGTCAACCAGCCGCTGCGCGGGTGCTACAAGATCGCGATGCTGTCGCTCAAGGGCGGCGTCGGCAAGACCACGGTGACCACGACGCTGGGCTCGACGTTCGCGTCCCTGCGCGGTGACCGCGTCGTCGCCGTCGACGCCAACCCGGACCGCGGCACGCTGTCGCAGAAGATCCCGCTGGAGACGACCGCGACGGTCCGCCACCTGCTGCGTGATGCCGCCCGCATCACCCGCTACAGCGACGTCCGGTCGTACACGTCCCAGGGCTCCAGCCGGCTGGAGATCCTGGCCAGCGAGCAGGACCCGGCCGTGTCGGAGGCCTTCTCCGAGGGTGACTACCGGCGCACGATCAACCTGCTGGAGCACTTCTACAACATCGTGCTCACCGACTGCGGGACCGGCCTGATGCACTCGGCGATGAAGGGCGTCCTGGACGTCGCGGACGCGCTGGTCGTGGTCTCGTCCGGCTCGGTCGACGGCGCCCGCAGCGCCTCGGCGACGCTGGACTGGCTCGAAGCCCACGGCTACGGCGAGCTGGTCAAGCGCTCGGTGGCGGTGATCAACTCGGTCCGGCCCAAGGGCGGCTCGGTCGACCTCGACAAGCTGTCGGCGCACTTCGGCGCGAAGGTCCGGGCGGTCTGCAAGGTCCCGTTCGACCCGCACCTGGAGGAAGGCGCCGAGATCGAGCTGGACCGCCTCTCCGGCGACACCCGCCTCGCGCTCCTGGAGCTGGCGGCCACCGTCGCCGACGGCTTCGCCACCCCGCTCTCCCAGGGCTACCGCTGACCAGCTCGTGAGTGGTAATTCGGGTTCTAACCCGAATTACCACTCACGACCGGCCGCGGCAGAAGGTAAAGGGTTCCTAGAGGTCTTCGTCCCGGCGTTTGCGCTGTTGTTCGGCCAGCTGGCGCAGGAAGTCGGGGTCGTCGTCCGGGGCGAGCGGGGCGCGGCGCGGAGTCGACGGCACCCCGATCCGCTGGCCGGCGAACGACCGCCACAAGAGCAGGGCGACGACCAGCGCGCCGACCGCTGCGAGCAGAGCGAGCATGCCGGATCCTTCCGTATGGCTGCCTGTCCCCCGAGGTTAACCGCTCCGGCCGTGTGATGGGCCTGAAGCCGGTCCGGAAAAGCACGAAGGCCGTGCCGGGGACGGGGTGGTTCCCGTACCCGACACGGCCCTGGCGTCCGGATGGTTCAGGCGGTGCGCGCCGGTTCGCTGGCGTCGGTGGTCAGCTCGGCGAGGAGATCGTTCACCTCGGCCTCCCGGAACCGCCGGTGCCCGCCGGGAGTCCGGATCGAGCCGATGCGGCCCGCGGTCGCCCACCGCGTCACCGTCTTCGGGTCCACTCGGAACAGCGCGGCCACTTCGCCTGGGGTGAGCAGGCGTCCGCTCATCGTCGCGGTCATTTTCCGCCTCCTTAACGAGCTCACTGCTATACCGGGAGGCGTCCGAGCCCTTCTGCCCGTCGCGCCGGGGTAGCCAACAAGGCAATCGTTGCACTTCACCCGCCAGGTACTCGAACGGTTGTCTCCGAGTAAAGAGCCCTTAAAGGTCAAAACGGACAGGTTGTTTACCGTCGGCAACTACCCTCCGGTGACCTGACGTGCGGAGACGGCGGGGCCTTGGCCACCGGCGGTGAGGCGTGGTGCCAATGGGGGATTGTCCAACCGCATAGAGTGATCCTGTGGATCAGTTGGACCGGAAGATCATCGCAGCGTTGCGCATCAACGGACGGGCCACCTACGCCGACCTCGGACGAGCCGTCGGGCTGTCCGCGTCGTCGGTGCACGAGCGCGTGGGCAAGCTGGAGGCCGCCGGGGTGATCACCGGCTACCACGCGGTCGTCGACCCGAGCTCGGTCGGCCTCGGCGTCACCGCCCTCGTCAGCATCCACCCGACCGACACGGCCACGGAGGACGACGTCGCCGACGCGCTCGCCGAGCTCGACGAGGTCGAGAGCTGCTACGCGGTGGCCGGCGACGAGGCGTTCGTCGTCAAGGTGCGGGTGTCGACCGTCGACGAGCTGGAGCGCACGCTCGGCCGGCTGCGCCGCATCCCCGGCGTCGGGCGGACGAACACCACCGTGGTGCTCTCGACGCGGTTCGAGGGCCGCCCGAACAACGCGGGCCTGCAGAAGGACCGGCCGGGCGGGGCGTAGCCTGCGTTGATGTGAGCGACGAGAAGCCTCCGCAGCTGGCCCGTGACCTGACGCTGTACCTGCTGGCGCGGTTCGTGCTGGTCGGGGCGATCGCGTGGGGGCTGTCCCTGACCGGGGTGCCGCTGCTGGTCGCCCTGCTGATCGGCCTGGTCGTCGGGTTGCCGCTCGGCCTGCTGCTGTTCCGCCCGCTCAACGCCCGCGTGACCGCCGGGCTGGCGAAGCGTAACGAGAAGCGGGCCCGGGCCCGGGCCGAGCTGCGCGCGCAGCTGCGTGGCGACGCCGCCGGGCAGTCCGAATGAGCCACAGCCGCAGCTGGGTCCGCGAGGCCGTCCGGATCATCGAGGCCGACGCCAACCGCAGCGCCGACACGCACCTGCACGTCTTCCCGCTGCCCCCGGAGTGGGGCATCGACCTGTACCTCAAGGACGAGTCGGTCCACCCGACCGGCTCGCTGAAGCACCGGCTGGCCCGGTCGCTGTTCCTCTACGGGCTGGTCAACGGCCAGATCGGGCCGGACACCGTGCTCGTCGAGGCCTCCAGCGGCTCGACCGCGGTGTCCGAGGCCTACTTCGCCCGGATGCTGGGGCTGCGGTTCATCACCGTCGTGCCGCGGCGCACGTCTCAGGAGAAGGTCGCGCTCATCGAGTTCTACGGCGGCGAATGTCACTTCGTCGACGAGGCCCCGGCGATGTACCCCGAGGCCGAGCGGCTCGCGGCCGAGTGCGGCGGGCACTACCTCGACCAGTTCACCTACGCCGAGCGCGCGACGGACTGGCGCGGCAACAACAACATCGCCGAGTCGGTGTTCGCGCAGATGCGCTCGGAGCGCCACCCGATCCCGAAGTGGATCGTCGTCGGCGCGGGCACGGGCGGCACGAGCGCGACCTTCGGCCGGTACGTCCGCTACAAGCGCCACACGACGAAGGTCTGCGTCGTCGACCCGGAGAACTCGTCGTTCTACGGCGCCTGGGAGACCGGGGCGCTGGACTACGGCACCGGCATGCCGTCGCGGATCGAGGGCATCGGGCGGCCGCGCTGCGAGCCGTCGTTCGTGCCGGGTGTCATCGACGAGATGTTCCAGATCCCCGACGCCGGGTCCCTGGCGGCGATCCGGCTGCTGCGCGAGCGGACCGGGCACTGGGCGGGCGGCTCGACCGGCACGAACCTCTACGGCGCGTTCCGGCTCATCTCCCGGATGGTCGAGGACGGCCAGGCGGGCAGCGTCGTCACCCTGCTGTGCGACGGCGGCGAGCGGTACGCGCACACCTACTACAACGACGAGTGGCTGGCCGGGCAGAACCTGGACCTCGCGCCGCACACGGCGTTGTTCGAGGAGTTCCTGAACACCGGGAAGTTCGCCCCGGAGCGCTAGATGTTCAGGCCGATAGCGGTGAACAGGGCCCACGCCAGCATGGCGAGGCCGGTGTCCCGCAGGGCGGGGATCAGCTCGCGCCCGGTCTTCCCGCCGCGCACCGCGCGCGCCGCCGGGAACAGCAGGCAGATGGTCACCAAGGCCAGCGTTGTCGGAAAGCCGGTGAAGATGAACCACAGGCTGATCACGTAGGGGATCGCGACCAGCGCCAGGTAGAGCCGCCGGGTGCCCTTGTCACCCAGACGGGTGGCCAGGGTGCGCTTGCCGGCCTCGATGTCGGTCGGGATGTCCCGAAGGTTGTTGGCCGTCAGGACCGCCGTCGAAAAGCAGCCGACCGCGACCGCGCAGGCGAGCGCCGCCCAGCTGACCCGGCCCGCCTGGACGTACACCGTGCCCAGCACCCCGGCCAGGCCGAAGAACACGAAGACGGCGATCTCGCCGAAGCCGTAGTAGCCGTACGGCTTCTTGCCGCCGGTGTAGAACCACGCGCCGAGGATGCACACTGCGCCCATCGCGAGCAGCCACCAGCGCCCGCTGACGGCCACCAGGACCAGCCCCAGCACTCCGGCGAGGCCCAGCGAGATCAGCGCGGCGGTCAGCACGGCCTTGGGGGCGGCGACGCCCGAGCCGACCAGCCGCAGCGGGCCGACGCGGTTTTCGTCCGTGCCGCGGATCCCGTCGGAGTAGTCGTTGGCGTAGTTGACGCCGACGATCAGCGAGAGGGAGACGAGCAGCGCCAGCACCGAACGCCACCAGGAGAACCCGTCCAGCGCGATCGCCGCGCCGACGCCCGCCACCACCGGCGCCACCGCGTTGGGCAGCGTCCGCGGCCGGGCCCCTTCGATCCACTCGCTCAAGCTCGCCATGGCGCTATTCAACGCCATGGTGATCAGCGGCGAGCCGGAACCCGCGAAGTCCTGCGGGGGTTCCGGGTGGCGGAGCCCCCGGCCCGGGGCGAAGCCCCGGATGTCACGGTCAGTCCGAGGTCGGCAGCTGCCAGACGAGCGACCCGCTGTTGGGGTCGACGCCGTCGGCGAGAGCCGCGCCCGCGGGCAGCAATACGCCCAGCGTGACGGCCGCGGCCACGAGTGCAGTTCTGAGCCAGCGCGTCATGGTGAGTAGCCAAGCTGGCGCACCCTGTGCGTGTCAACGGAGTGCCGCCATTCAGCCGCTCGAAATTCGCCGGAAGCGGGTCCGTACCGCCGCCCGGTCGACCTTGCCCGGCCCGCGCAACGGCAGCTCAGGGCCGAACTCGATGCGCTTCGGGGTCGACGCCGCCCCCAGTTCCGCGCGGACGGCCGCGCGCAGGTCGCCGTGCTCACCTTCCGGGACGATCAGCGCCACCACGGCCTCGCCCCACTCCGGGTCGGGCACGCCCACGACGCAGGCGTCCCGCACCCCCGGTTGCGCGCAGAGGAACCGCTCGATCGCGGTCGCCGACACCTTCACGCCGCCGGTGTTGATCATGTCGTCGGCCCGGCCGAGGACCTCGATGCGGCCGTCTTCGTGACGAACCCCACGGTCGGACGTCGTGAACCAGCCGCCCGAGAACGACTCGGCGGTCAGGTCGGGCTGCCGCCGGTAGCCGTGCGCGAGGACGTCCCCGGCGATCCGGATCCGGTCGCCGCCGACGTCGACCCGGACGCCGTCGAGGGGGACGCCGTCGTAGACGCAGCCGCTGGCCGTCTCGCTCATCCCGTACGCCGGTACGATCCGCACCCCGGCGTCCGCGGCGCGCTCCCGCAGGGCCGGCGACGTCGTCGCCGCGCCCACCACGATCGCGTCGAACGTCTTCGCCGCGGCCAGGCCCGCGCCGCCGTCGTCGAGCAGGCGGACCAGCTGGGTGGGCACCAGCGCCGTGTACCGCGGGCTGCCCTCCAGCCGGGCCGCCGCGGCGGCGAAGTCGTCCGGGCGGAAGCCGGTGCCGGTCAGCAGGGCCGGGGTCGTCCCGGCCAGCAGCGACCGGACCAGCACCTGCAGCCCGCCGATGTAGTGCGCCGGCGTCGCCAGCAGCCAGTGCCCCGGCCCGCCGAGACGGGCGTGCGTGGCTTCGGCGGACGCGGTCAGGGCGCGGGCCGACAGCAGGACGCCCTTGGGGTCACCGGTCGAGCCCGAGGTGGCGATGACCACGGCGGTGCCCGGCTCGGCGGGCTCGTCCGGCGCCATGGCGTCGCGCAGCGCGGGGTCGGTGAACGGCAACACCGCCGGGCCGCCGCCCAGCGCGTCGGCGACGGCTCTGGTCAGGGCGTCGAGTGCTTCGGGCGAGCCGTCGAGGTGAACCGGGAGCAGCTCAGTAGTAATAGGGGACGTCCTTGAAGTCGGGGTCGCGCTTCTCGAGGAAGGCGTCACGGCCTTCGACGGCCTCGTCCTGCATGTAGGCCAACCGGGTGGTTTCGCCGGCGAACAGCTGCTGGCCGACCAGGCCGTCGTCGGTGAGGTTGAACGCGTACTTCAGCATCCGCTGCGCCGTCGGCGACTTGCGCGTGATCTCCCACGCCCAGGTCAAAGCCTCTTTTTCCAGATCCGCGTGCGGGACGACGGCGTTGACCGCCCCCATCCGGTGCATCTGCTCGGCGGAGTACTCGCGGCCGAGGAAGAAGATCTCCCGGGCGAACTTCTGCCCGACCATCTTCGCCAGGTAGGCCGAGCCGTAGCCGCCGTCGAACGAGCCGACGTCGGCGTCGGTCTGCTTGAACTTCGCGTGCTCGGCCGAGGCGAGGGTGAGATCGCACACGACGTGCAGGGAGTGCCCGCCGCCCGCGGCCCACCCCGGGACCACCGCGATCACCGGTTTCGGCATGAACCGGATCAGCCGCTGGCACTCGAGGATGTGCAGCCGGCCGGCCCGCGCCGGGTCCACCGTGTCGGAGGTCTCCCCGCTCGCGTACTGATACCCGGACCGTCCGCGAATACGCTGGTCACCACCGGAGCAGAACGCCCACCCGCCGTCCTTGGGCGACGGGCCGTTCCCGGTGAGCAGGACACAGCCGACGTCGGCGCTCATCCGGGCGTGGTCGAGGGCCCGGTAGAGCTCGTCGACGGTGTGCGGCCGGAAGGCGTTGCGGACCTCCGGACGGTCGAACGCGATACGCACCACGCGTTTGCCGCCGTGGTTCTCAGCGGAACGGTGGTAGGTGATGTCGGTGAAGGCGAACCCTTCGACCTCGGTCCACGCGGCGGGGTCGAACAGCTCGGAAACTCGGGCGTCATCCACGTTTGCGAGGATAGGACCTGTGGACTCAACTGATCTCGATGGATGCGAGGCCTGCCGGTGAACCCTTCCACCGCGCAGGCCAGGGTCATCGTCGACGAACTCGTCCGCAACACCGTTTCGCACGTCGTCCTCTGCCCCGGCTCCCGCAACGCGCCGCTGTCGATCGCGCTCTATGACGCGGCGGCGGCCGGGAAGCTCCAGCTGCACGTCCGCATCGACGAGCGCGGGGCCGCGTTCCTCGCCCTCGGCATCGCCGCCCGCACCGGCCGCCCGGTGGCCGTGCTCTGCACGTCCGGCACCGCGGCCGCGAACTTCCACCCGGCCGTCCTGGAGGCCGACCGGGCCGGCGTCCCGCTGATCGTGCTGACCGCCGACCGGCCGCCCGAACTGCGGGCCGCGGGGGCGTCGCAGGTCATCGACCAGCACCAGCTCTACGGCGACGCGATCCGCTACTTCGACGAGCTGGCCGTCGCCGAGCGGCGGGCCGGCCAGAACTCGTACTGGCGCAGCCAGATCTGCCGGGCCTGGAACGCGGCCTACGGCGAGTGGCGCTGCGGGCCGGTGCACCTGAACATCCCGTTCCGCGAGCCGCTCGTGCCGGACCTCGACGACAGTGGTGCTGCCGGCGAATGGTACGAATCACTCGACGGCCGCGCGGACGGGTCCCGCTGGACCGAGCTGCCGGACTTCGGCGCGCTGCCGTCGTTCGTGGTGCCCTCGGCGCGCCACGGCCTGGTGATCGCGTGCGACACCGGCGTCCAGGCGGCCAGCGAGTGGGCCGAGCAGCACGGCTGGCCGGTGATCTCCGAAACCGGCGGGATCGGGCTGTCCGGCGGCACGGCGATCTCGTCCGGCGCGTGGCTGCTGGGCGTCGAGGAGTTCATCTCGCGGCACAAGCCCGAGCAGGTGCTCTGCCTCGGGCGGCCGACGGTGTTCCGGCAGATCCAGAACGTGCTCTCGGACGCCGAGGTCGAGGTGCTGCTGGTGCGGCCGGACTCCGACTGGCCGGCGCCCGCGCACAACGTCCGGCAGGTCGGGCAGTGGTTCGACGAACCGACCAAACCCGCCGACCCGGAGTGGCTGGCGAGCTGGCGCCGCGCCGACGCGGCGGCCGCCTCCGCCGTCGCCGAGACACTGGCTTCGGAGCCGTGGCCTTCGGGATTGCGGGTGGCCACCGAGCTGGTGGACGCACTGCCGCCGGACTCGCTGCTGGTCGTCGGCTCGTCCAACCCGACCCGGGACGTCGCGCTGGCCGGTCGGCTGCGCCCGGACGTCCTCGTGCACCGCAACCGCGGCGTCGCGGGCATCGACGGCACGGTCTCGACGGCCATCGGCGCCGCCTACGTGCACCGGGGCCCGTCCTACGCGCTGCTGGGCGACCTCACGTTCCTGCACGACGCGTCCGGGCTGCTGACCGGGCCCGCCGAGCAGCGCCCCGACCTGACGATCGTGATCCTCAACGACGACGGCGGCGGCATCTTCTCGCTGCTGGAGCAGGGCGCGCCGGAGCACGCGGCCAGCTTCGAGCGCGTCTTCGGCACCCCGCACGGCGCCGACCTGGGCGCGCTGTGCGCCGGTTACCGGGTCCCGCACGTCGTCGCGGAGACGCTGACGGAGTTCCGGGCGGCCCTGGAACCCGCGCCGGGGCTGCGGGTCGTCGAGGTGCGGGTGGACCGCTCGCGGCACCGCGACCTGCACGCCCGCCTGCGCGCGGCGGTGTCCGCGGCCGTGTCGGCAGGCTGAGTCAACCGCTTTCCGGGTGTAGTCCCAGCAGGCAAGAAACCTCCCTTCGGGTGTTCCTGGGTGGTTCCTGGCTGGCTACGTTCGAGCGCGCTGCTTCCTCACTCCTTTGGAGGATTTCGAATGCGTGCAAGAACGCGCACCGGTCTCGGTGCGCTCGCGGCCGGCGTCGTCTCGGTGCTGCTCGCCGGCACCGCGAGCGCGGCGCCCTCGCCCGGCGCCCCCGGCGTCGGTGACCCCTACTACCCGAACGCCGGCAACGGCGGCACGGACGTGCTGCACTACGACATCCGGCTGACCTACCAGCCCGCGACCGATCTCCTGTCGGGCACCACGACGCTGCTGCTCACGGCGACGCAGGACCTCTCGCGGTTCGACCTGGACTTCGCGCTGAAGGCGACGAGCGTGCGGGTGAACAACCGGCCGGCGCAGTTCACGAACCAGACCGGCAACGGCGAGTTCGTCATCACGCCCGCGCAGCCGCTGCTCAAGGGCCAGACCGCGACCGTCGTCGTCGCCTACGCGGACACGCCGTCGGCCGAGAAGGTGGACGGCCTCAACGCGTGGAAGAAGGGCACCTTCGGCGCCCTCGGCATCGACGAGCCGCAGAGCTCGGCGTGGTGGTTCCCGGCCAACGACCACCCGACCGACAAGGCGACCTACGACGTCTCGATCGAGGCGCCGGACGACAACGCCGCCATCTCCAACGGCACGCTGGTCCGCAAGACGAAGCAGCGTGCGGGCTGGACCCGCTGGCAGTGGCGGAGCACCAAGCCGCAGGCGACCTACCTGACGTCCTTCATCGTCGGCAAGTACGAGGTCGTCGAGTCGACCACACCCGACGGCAAGCCGTACGTCAACGCTTACGGCGCCGACCTCGGCGACTCACTGTACGCGGCGAAGGCCAGCGTCGAGCGGACGGCGGAGATCAACGAGTTCCTGGCGACCCAGTTCGGTCCGTACCCGTTCGAGGCCGAAGGCGGCGTCGTGACCAGCGGCATCGGCTTCTCCCTGGAGAACCAGACGCGGCCGACGTACGGCGCGCGCAACTTCCGCGCGGGCTCGAACACGACGCTGATCGCGCACGAGAACGCCCACCAGTGGTTCGGCGACAACGTCTCGCTGGGCCGCTGGAGCGACATCTGGCTGAACGAGGGCTTCGCGTCGTACGCCGAGTGGCTGTGGTCGGAGCACGAGGGCGAGGGCACGGTCGCCGAGCTGGCGCAGTACACGTACGACTCCAACCCGGCCGACGGTGACCTGTGGAAGCTGGTCCCGGCCGACCCGGGCGCGGACAACCAGTTCGACAACGCCGTCTACGACCGGGGCGCGCTGACGCTGCAGGCACTGCGGACGGCCGTCGGTGACCAGTCGTTCTTCGCCATTCTGAAGGCGTGGCAGGCGGCGAAGGGCGGTTCGCACGGGCGGATCCTCGAGTTCATCGCGCTGGCGGAGAAGATCTCGGGCAAGCCGCTGCACGACCTGTTCCAGACGTGGCTGTACACGGCGGGCAAGCCTGCGGTGGGCCCGAACGGCGCTGCCGTTGCCGCTCGCTCTGCCACGGCTGCGGTCTCGGCGCCGGCTTCCGTCAAGCCCCGTTCGTACGAGCAGATCCAGCAGAACCACCGGTTCCTCGCCGCCGAACACGCGGGCTGAGCAAGACCGCTACGCTCGCGGCGTGAGCACGAGAGGTGAGCGGGCGAGGCGCGTCGGGTGGTGGACCACCCTCGGCGTTGCCTCGCTCCTCACCGTGATGTGCGTGTGCCTGCTGTTCGCGGCGATCCGCAACGACAGCGCCATCTCGGCCCAGCTGGGCACGGCGACGGCCACGGTGGACTCGGTGGCGTTCGACCGGACGATCATCCATTTCGAGACTCCGGACGGGATCGTGCACAGTCCGGCGAACGGGGTGCTGTACCCGGATGGTCTCGCGGCTGGGCAGTTGGTGCGGATCGAGTACGACGCGTCGGACCCGGAGCTGGCCCGGGTGGCTGGGCGGTCGGCTGCTTTGACGTTGCTGCCGCTGGGGAGTTTCGTGTTCTTCACCTGGCTGGTGGCCGGGCCGGCGTTGTGGTGGATTCGGCGGCAGGACAAGCGGGTTGCGGTTGCGGCCTGACGCTCCGGCTTCTCTTCGGCGACCGGTGGGTGGTGTTCCCCCGCTCCTCGTCTTCGATTGTTCAACACCGGAGAGCCGGCCTCAAGGGCGCCTTCGGCGTCGCTTCGCGATGAGCTTCGCTCACCCTTGACCCCGGCTCTCCGGTGCTGACTGCGGCTGGGACGAGGGGCGGGGGAGGTGTAGGGCGGGGCTGTGTAGGGCGGGGCTGTGGTCGACGTCCTGAATGACTCATTCCTGACGTCCGACGTCAGGAATGAGTCATTCAGGACGTCGGTGGGGGAGTGGACAGCCGGACCCGTTGTGGACAACTCAGCCCGCCGTCTCCTGCCACCAGCCCAGTACCTCGTCCGCCACTCCCGGCGCCGCCACCAGCAGTCCGTCCGTCGGCAGGGCCGTGTCCTCGCCGTGCTTGTCCAGGACCACCGCGCCCGCCTCGATGGCCATTGCCACCGAGCCGGCCACGTCCCACTCGTGGTAGCTGTGCAGCACCGCCGCCGCCGCGTGGCCCAGCGCCACCTGGGCGATCGACAACGCCGCCGAGCCCAGCACCCGGACTCCGGCGTGGGCCGCCGCCGCTCGCTCGATGAAGCCGCCCATTCCCGGCCAGGGGCCGGTGCGGGCCAGCTCCGTGCACACCAGGGTTCCCGCCGTCACGCAGCGGTCCGCCAGCTGGATCGGCTTGCCGTTCGCGCGGGCCCCCCGGCCGCGCGCCGCGGCGTAGATCTGCGCCCGGTAGGGGTCCGCCACCACCCCGACCACCGGTCCTGACGCGTCCACCAGTGCCAGGCTGTACGCGCACCACGGCACCCCGGCCACGTAGTTCGCCGTGCCGTCGACCGAGTCGACCACCCAGCGGTATTCCGCGATGTCCGCGCCGTGGTCCGCGCCGAACTCGTGGCCGACCACCGGGATGCCCGGGAACTCCGCCGTCAGGACGCGGCGCGTGTGGCGCTCCAGGATGCGGTCGGTGTCGGTGACCCAGTCGAACGGCGAGTCCAGTGTCGAAGGGTGGGCGCCGCGGCCGGCGGTCGCGGTGATCACGTCGGTGGCGTCGTTGGCCAGCCGCCCGGCCACTTCGAGCGCCCTCGACAGCAGGCCGGGCTCGACGGGCCGCGGCGGCCGTGAGGACAAGAGGGTCATGCTTGCTCAGTCTGGGCCCCCCTGGTTTCCAGGACGCGACCTTGAGATGACATGTCGTAGCCGATCTGTTCCGGCACCGTTGGCCGCAGTGTCACACCAGCGCCAGCATCGGGTGCGATCGTCCAGGGTGTGCGAGTCGCCATAGTCACCGAAAGTTTCCTGCCCCAGGTGAACGGCGTGACCAACTCCGTCCTGCGGGTCGTCGAGCACCTGCGCGAACGCGCGCACGACGTGCTGATCATCGCCCCCGGCCCCGGCCCGGACTCCTACCGCGGCGCGCCGGTGATCCGGATCCCCGCGCTCGACGTCCCCGGCGTCAGCTCCCTGCCGATCGGGCTGCCGACGCGGACCGTGCTCAACGCGCTGGCCGCGTTCGGCCCGGACGTCGTGCACCTGGCGTCGCCGTTCGTCGTCGGCGCGCGCGGGCTCGCCGCCGCGAGACGTCTGCGCGTCCCTTCGATCGCCGTCTACCAGACCGACATCGCCGGGTTCGCCGCCGCGTACGGCTTCGGGATCGCCGCCCGCGCCGCCTGGCGCTGGGTGCGGCGGCTGCACTCGCGCGCCGACCGGACCCTCGCCCCGTCCAGCGACTCCGTCGAACAGCTGCGGCTCCACGGCGTCCCCCGGGTGCACCGGTGGGCGCGCGGCGTCGACATCGACCGGTTCTCGCCGGCGCACGCCGACCCGGCGCTGCGGGCCGAGCTGGCTCCGGACGGCGAGCTGCTCGTCGGGTTCGTCGGCCGGCTGGCGCCCGAGAAGGAGGTCGACCGGCTGGCCGCGCTCGCCGGCGTGCCGGGGATCCGCGTGGTCGTCGTCGGCGACGGGCCGGACCTCGAAAACCTCCGGGAACAGCTGCCGGACGCCGCTTTCCTCGGCGCGAAGTACGGCGAAGACCTCTCGAAGGCGTACGCGAGCCTCGACGTCTTCGTCCACACCGGACCGCACGAGACGTTCTGCCAGGCGGTACAGGAGGCGATGGCCTCCGGGCTGCCGGTGCTCGCCCCGGACGCCGGTGGCCCGAGGGACCTCGTCCTGCCCGGCCGCACCGGTTACCTGCTGCCCGCGGACCGTGAACGGTTCGGCCCGGCGCTCGTCGAGAAGGTCGACGCCCTCCGCGACGCCGCCTTGCGCGCGAGGCTCGGCGAAAAGGCGCGCAAGGTGGTGCTGGGCCGCACCTGGCCCGCCGTTTGCCACGAGCTCGTCGGGCACTACGAAGCCGTGCGGGGCCGGGCCGCCCGCGCGGCCTGACGTGCACATCGTCCAGCTCGCGAACTTCTACGGGCCGCGCTCGGGCGGGCTGCGCACCGCGCTGCACCACCTCGGCGCCGGGTACGTCGCGAGCGGGCACGAGGTGACGCTCGTGGTGCCCGGCCGCCGGTACGCCGACGAGGTCCTGCCGACCGGCGTGCGCCGGTTTTCCCTGCCGGCGCCGCAGATCCCGGGCACCGGCGGCTACCGCGCCGTCGACCCGCACCGGGTCCGCGCGGTGCTCCGCAAGCTGGAACCGGACCGGCTGGAGGTGTCCGACCGGCTGACCCTGCGGGGGATGGGCGGCTGGGCGAGCCGCCACGGCGTGCCCAGCACGGTCGTCTCCCACGAGCGCCTCGACCGCCTGCTGGAGCAGTTCCTGCTGCCCGCGCCGGTCGCCCGCCGCGTCGCCGACGTCGCGAACCGGCGGATGGCCGCGAGCTACGACACGGTCGTCTGCACGACGGCGTTCGCGCGTGCCGAGTTCGACCGGATCGCGGCGCCGAACGTCCGCCGCGTCCCGCTCGGCGTCGACCTCACGACGTTCCGGCCCGCCCGGCGCGACGACGGCTGGCGCACGGACCTGGCCGGGGGAGCGGATGTCCTGCTGGTCCACTGTGGACGTCTGTCGCCGGAGAAGCACGTGGAGCGCAGCGTGGACACCGTCGCTTCGCTGACCGAGGCCGGTGCGAAGGTGCGGCTGGTGGTGGCGGGCGACGGGCCGCGGCGGCGGGCCCTCGAACGCCGGGCGCGCGGCCTGCCGGTGACGTTCCTGGGGTTCCTGCCGGGCCGCGGCGACGTCGCCCGGCTGCTGGCCAGCGCGGACGTCTCCCTCGCGCCGGGGCCGCACGAGACGTTCGGGCTCGCCGCCCTGGAGGCGCTGGCGTCCGGGACGCCGGTGGTCGTGTCGGCGTCGTCCGCGCTGCGAGAGATCGTGCGGCCGGGCTGCGGGGCGGCGGTGGACGACCACGCGCCGGCGTTCGCTTCGGCTGTGACGGACCTCCTGGACCGGCCAGAGGACTTGCGCAGGGCGGCGGCGCGCGCGAGGGCCGAGGAGTTCACCTGGTCCGCGGCCGTGGCGGGCATGCTGGCCACGTTCCGCTGAGGTCCGCGGACTAATCTCAGGCTATGTCACGCGCAAGCCTGGACAAGGACCCGCACGAGGTCGCCGCGATGTTCGACGGCGTCGCGGACGGGTACGACCGGGCGAACTCGTTCATGACCTTCGGCTTCGACCGGCGCTGGCGCACCACCACCGCCCGCGTGCTCGACGCCCGCCGCGGCGAGAAGGTCCTGGACCTCGCCGCCGGCACCGGGGTGTCGACCGTCGAGTACGCCCGCGGGGGCGCGTGGTGCCTGGCCGCGGACTTCTCCTTCGGCATGCTCCGCGCCGGGCTGCACCGCAACGTGCCGATGGTTGCGGCCGACGCGCTCAACCTGCCGTTCGCCGACGAGAGCTTCGACGCCGTGACGATCTCCCTGGCGCTGCGCAACTTCGTCGACACGAAGGCCGCGCTCACCGAGATCGCCCGGGTGGTCAAGCCGGGCGGCCGCCTGGTGATCTGCGAGGTCTCGACGCCGCCGTTCGCCCCGATCCGGTTCATCCACCGGCGGTTCATGCTGAAGCTGCTCACCTGGGTCGGCAAGCGGACGTCGTCGAACCCCGAGGCCTACTCCTACCTGGCCGAATCGATGCTGGCCTGGCCGGACCAGCGCACGCTCGGCGAGATCATCGCGAGCGCCGGCTGGACCGACGTCGAGTGGTTGAACCTCACATTCGGCGTCGTGGCGATCCACCGCGCGCGAAAGCCTGCCTAAACTCGCGCCTATGACGCGACGCACCGCAGACCAGGACGCCGAAGTCATCGTCGTCGGCGCCGGACCCGCTGGGTCCACCGTGGCCACCTACCTGGCCCGCGCGGGCGTCGACGTCCTGCTGCTGGAGAAGACCGAGTTCCCCCGCGAGAAGGTCTGCGGCGACGGCCTGACCCCGCGCGGCGTGAAACAGCTCATCGACCTTGGAATAGATACAGCCACCGACGCGGGCTGGGTGCACAGCCGCGGCCTGCGGATCCTCACCGGCGACCTGACGCTCGAACTCGACTGGCCGGACCTCACGAGCTACCCGCCGTACGGCGTTTCCCGCACCCGCCACGACTTCGACGACCTCCTCGCGAAGCTCGCCGTGAAGGCGGGCGCGCGGCTGTACGAGCGCACGACCGTCACCAGCGCGATCACCAACGCGACCGGGCGCGTGGTCGGCGTCGAGGCGAAGGTCGGCCCGGAGCGAACGCCGGTGAAGTACTACGCGCCGCTGGTCCTGGCCTGCGACGGCGTCTCCGCGCGGCTCGCGCTGAGCGTCGGCATCCAGAAGAACGAGAAGCGCCCGATGGGCGTCGCCGTGCGCCAGTACTACAAGAGCCCGCGCCACGACGACCCGTTCATCGAGGGCCACCTCGAGCTGTGGGACCGCTCCGACCCGCGCGACCCGAAGCTGCTGCCGGGCTACGGCTGGGCGTTCCCGCTCGGCGACGGCACGGTCAACGTCGGCCTCGGCATGCTGTCGACGTCGGCCTCGTTCCGGAACACCGACTACCGCGCGCTGCTGCGCCAGTGGCTCGACGGGACGCCGGAGGAGTGGGGCTACCGCGAGGAGAACGCGATCGGCAAGGTCGGCGGCGCCGGCCTCCCGATGGGCTTCAACCGCACCCCGCACTACCGCGACGGCCTCCTGCTGCTCGGCGACGCGGGTGGCATGGTGAGCCCGTTCAACGGCGAAGGCATCTCGGCCGCGATGGAGTCCGCGCAGATCGCCGCGGAGGTCGTCGTGCAAGCGCTTGCGCGCCGCGAAGGCCCCTCCCGCGAGCGTGCTTTGGAGGCGTACCCGCGGGCCGTGGGCGAGCTGATGGGTGGCTACTACCAGCTGGGCAACGTCTTCGCGAAGATCATCGGCAAGCCGAAGATCATGCACGCCTGCACCAAGTACGGGCTGCGCATCAACAAGCTCCTCCCGCTGGTCTACAAGGGCCTCTCCGGCTGCTACGACGCCAAGGGCGGCGACGGCGTCGACCGCCTCATCGCGGCCCTCGCCCGCGTCACCCCCACCCCCCGCTGACGTACTTCGTGAAGGCCACCTTGAGGAACTTAGAGTTCCTGAAGGTGGCCTTCACGACGTTGGTCTCTGCGCGCGCGGACACTCGGGTGGCCTAACAAGTTGGCCGTGCGGTCAGTGGGATAGATCACAGGTCAGGGCCCGGATTGTCCGGTCGGGGAGCGATCTTGAACGCCCTTCGCGCAGGTCGCGCGTGCGGCGCCGCCGACCCGTGACAACGTTGGCGCTGGAAGTTAGGGCACCCTCATAACACGGGGTACTAGGGACAAGAGTGTGAGTCGCGTCCTAGACTCCCCCCATGCTTTGTGAATCCCTTCACATCCGCGACGAGTCGCTTGTGAACTATTTCACAAGCGCTCTGTTTTCCCCCACCCGGTCCAGCCACGGGCCGTAAGGAGACCCTGACCCTCGGCGGTGTGACCCAGGTCCCTTAGGGTGCCGACGAGGCCCAGCGGTTCCCCACCACAAGCTCAACCGCAGCGGCGCGGAAAGGATGGCGAAGACCCCGTGCTGACGTTGCTGACCCGAACCGACACGGTGCAGCTGGCGCAAGAGGCCCCGAGCCTGAAGCCCTACCTGCCCCTGGTCCTGTTGTTCGTGCTGGCGCTCGGTTTCGCCGTGTTGTCGGTCCTGCTGGGCCCGCTCGTCGGACCCAGCCGGTACAACAAGGCCAAGCTCGAGGCCTACGAGTGCGGCATCGAGCCGTCCCCGCAGCCGCTCGTCGGCGCCGGGCGGATGCCGGTCGCGTACTACATCACCGCGATGCTGTTCATCCTGTTCGACATCGAGATGGTCTTCCTCTACCCGTTCGCCGTGCAGGCGGACGCGCTGGGCACGTTCGGCCTGGTGGAGATCCTGCTGTTCATCGCGACGGTCGGCTTCGCGTACGCCTACGTGTGGCGGCGCGGCGGCCTGGATTGGAACTAGACCCATGGGCCTCGAAGAGAAACTCCCCAACGGCATCCTGCTGGCCAGCCTCGAAGGTCTCGTCAACTGGTCGCGGAAGAACTCGATGTGGCCGGCCACCTTCGGGCTCGCCTGCTGCGCGATCGAGATGATGACCGTCGGCGGTTCCCGCTACGACATCGCCCGCTTCGGCATGGAGCGCTTCAGCGCGACGCCGCGGCAGGCCGACCTGATGATCGTCGCCGGGCGCGTCACGCAGAAGATGGCCCCGGTCCTGCGCCAGATCTACGACCAGATGGCCGAGCCCAAGTGGGTGCTCGCCATGGGCGTCTGCGCCTCCTCCGGCGGCATGTTCAACAACTACGCCGTGGTGCAGGGCGTGGACCACATCGTGCCGGTCGACATGTACCTGCCCGGCTGCCCGCCGCGGCCGGAGATGCTGCTGGACGCGATCCTCAAGCTGCACGCCAAGATCCAGGACGAGCCGATCAACGCCCGCCGCGCCGCCATCCGCGCGGCCAGCGGGGCCCGGACCGAGCTCGTCGCGTCGTCGATCAAGTACGCGAAGAAGTAGAGCGATGACTGAGAACCCTCAACCCGGCGAAGAGCAGTCGAGCGCCGAGCGAGCCGAAACCGGCCTGACGGCCCAGGGCCCGGGCGCGGCCGAACCCGGCCGGGATCCCATTGTCACCGGCTCCGCACGTCAAGGCATGTTCGGCGTCCACGGCAGCGGTGACACCTCCGGCTACGGCGGCGTCCGGCTCCCGGCGTACAGCCCGGCCCCGGCCGAGCGCCCGTACGGCGGCTGGTTCGACCAGTTCGCCGACGAGTTCTACGCCGCGCTCGCCGAGCGCAAGATCCCCGCCGAGGCGATCCTGCAGACGACGGTCGACCGTGGCGAGATCACCTTCTACGTCGCCCGCGAGCACCTGCCCGCCATCGCCAAGACCCTGCGCGACGACGGCGGCCTCCGGTTCGAGCTGCTGTCGTCGGTGTCCGGTGTGGACTACGGCGTCGACGTCCCGCAGCGGCTGCACGCGGTCTACCACTTCACGTCGCTGACCTACCGGCGCCGGATCCGCCTCGAGGTCACCCTCGACATCGAGGACGCGCACGTGCCGTCGCTGGTCGAGACCTACCCGACCGCCGACTGGCAGGAGCGGGAAGCCTGGGACATGTTCGGGATCATCTTCGACGGTCACCCGGCGCTGACCCGGATCCTGATGCCGGACGACTGGGACGGCCACCCCCAGCGCAAGGACTACCCGCTCGGCGGGATCCCGGTCGAATACAAGGGCGCGGAGATCCCGCCGCCGGACCAGCGGAGGTCGTACTCGTGACCGTGAACGACGAAACCACCGAAGTTCCCGAGGCGGACAGCCGCGACACCACCGAAGGCCGCGTCTACTCGGTCTCCGGTGGCGACTGGGACGACGTCATCGCCGACGCCCAGCACGACGAGCGCATGGTCATCAACATGGGCCCGCAGCACCCGTCGACGCACGGCGTGCTCCGGCTCGTGCTGGAGATGGAGGGCGAGACCGTCACGCAGCTGCGCTCGGTCATCGGCTACCTGCACACCGGCATCGAGAAGAACTGCGAGTACCGGACCTGGACCCAGGGCGTCACCTTCGTGACGCGCATGGACTACCTGGCCCCGCTCTCGACGGAGATGGCGTACTGCCTCGGCGTCGAGAAGCTGCTCGGCATCGAGGCCCCGCGCCGCGCGCAGCTGCTGCGGGTGATGCTGCTGGAGATCAACCGGATCGGCTCGCACCTGGTCTACATCGCCACCGGCGGCATGGAGCTCGGCGCCACCACCGCGATGACGCTCGGCTTCCGCGAGCGCGAGGTCGTGCTGCACCTGCTGGAGCACCTCACCGGCCTGCGCATGAACCACGCGTTCATCCGCCCCGGCGGCCTCGCGCAGGACATGCCCGAGGACTACCGCGAGAAGGTCACCGAATTCGTCAAGACGATGAAGGAACGCCTTCCGCTGTACGACAAGCTCTTCACCGGGCAGCCGATCTGGCGCAACCGGCTCAAGGGCGTCGGCTACCTGCCGGTCGACGCGTGCCTCGCGCTCGGCGTCACCGGCCCGGTGCTGCGGTCCGCGGGCCTCCCGTGGGACATGCGCAAGACCGAGCCGTACTCCTGCTACGACGAGTTCGACTTCGACGTCCCGGTCGACAACGGCGCCGACTGCTGGTCGCGCTACCTGATCCGCGTCCACGAGATGCACGAGAGCCTCAAGATCATCGAGCAGTGCCTCGAGAAGCTCGAGCCGGGCCCGGTCATGGTCGAGGACAAGAAGGTCGCCTGGCCCGCGCAGCTGTCCATCGGCAGCGACGGCATGGGCAACTCGCTGGAACACGTCAAGAAGATCATGGGCCAGTCGATGGAGTCCCTGATCCACCACTTCAAGCTGGTCACCGAGGGCTTCAAGGTGCCGGCCGGGCAGGTCTACACCTCCGTCGAGTCGCCGCGCGGCGAGCTGGGCGTGCACCTGGTCTCCGACGGCGGCACCCGGCCGCTGCGGGTCCACGTGCGCGAACCGAGCTTCGTGAACCTGCAGTCGATGCCCGCCATGGCCGAGGGCGGCCTGGTCGCCGACGTGATCGCCGCCATCGCCTCGATCGACCCCGTCATGGGGGGAGTGGACCGATGACCACAGCAGTTCCCGAGCCAGGCCCCAACGACGCGGCGGCGACGTACGCCGCGGCCGGGCCCGACACCGACGTGATCGCCATCGCGCCGGACCCCGAAGTGGCTGCCGGCATCATCACTGAGACGCCCCTGGAAGACATCTTCGACGCGGACATCCACGCCAAGGCGCAGGACCTGATCGCCCGCTACCCGATGTCCCGCTCGGCGCTGCTGCCGATGCTGCACCTCGTGCAGTCGGTGCAGGGCTACGTCAGCCAGGAAGGCATCGCGTTCTGCGCGAAGCAGCTCGACCTGTCCGACGCCGAGGTCAGCGCGGTCGCGACGTTCTACACGATGTACAAGCGCCGCCCGTGCGGCGAGCACCTCGTGAGCGTCTGCACCAACACGCTCTGCGCGGCCATGGGCGGCGACGCGATCTACAAGCGGCTCCAGACGCACCTCGGCTCCGAGGAGAACCCGCTGGGGCACAACGAGACCGCGGGCACGCCCAACGAGCCGGGCTCGATCACCCTCGAACACGCCGAGTGCCTCGCGGCCTGCGACCTCGCGCCGGTCATCCAGGTCAACTACGAGTACTTCGACAACCAGACCGAGGACAAGGCCGTCGCGCTGGTCGACGCGCTGCAGGCGGGCAAGAAGCCGGCCCCGACGCGCGGTGCCCCGCTGACGAGCTTCAAGGGCGCCGAGCTGCAGCTCGCCGGGTTCTTCCCGGAGGACGAGCGGACCTACCGCAAGGACGTCGACGGCCCGTCACAGGCCGTCGAGACGCTGCGGGGCGCGAAGCTCGCCCAGGACCGCGGCTGGATCGCCCCGGTCGCCCAGGATGTGCCCTTGCCTGAAGTGGAGAAGAAGTAATGGCAGATCCCATTACGCCGGTCCTCACGAAGCGCTGGCTGTCCCCGAACTCCTGGCAGATCGGGACGTACGAAGCGCTGGAGGGCTACACCGCCGTCCGCAAGGCACTGGCCGGGACGCCGGAACAGCTCGTCCAGGTGGTCAAGGACTCCGGCCTGCGCGGTCGCGGCGGTGCGGGGTTCCCGGCCGGCATCAAGTGGTCCTTCATGCCGCCGAACTTCGACAAGCCGCACTACCTGGTGATCAACGCCGACGAGGGCGAGCCGGGCACCTGCAAGGACATCCCGCTGATGATGGCGGACCCGCACTCGCTCATCGAGGGCTGCATCATCGCCTCGTACGCGATGCGGTCCAACCACTGCTTCATCTACGTCCGCGGTGAGGCGCTGCACTGCATCCGCCGTCTCAACGCGGCCGTGCGCGAAGCCGAAGCGGCCGGTTACCTGGGCGAGAACATCCTGGGCTCGGGCTTCGACCTCAAGATCACCGTCCACGCGGGCGCGGGCGCCTACATCTGCGGCGAAGAGACGGCGCTGCTGGACTCGCTGGAAGGCCGTCGTGGCCAGCCGCGGCTCAAGCCGCCGTTCCCGGCCGCCGCGGGTCTCTACGCCGCGCCGACCACGGTCAACAACGTCGAGACCATCGCGAGCGCGCCGTTCATCGTCAACGGCGGCTCCAGCTGGTTCCGCGAGATGGGCCGCGAAAAGTCGCCCGGCCCGAAGATCTACTCGATCTCCGGCCACGTCGAGAAGCCCGGCCAGTACGAGTGCCCGCTCGGCACCACGCTGCGCGAGCTGCTCGACATGGCGGGCGGCATGAAGGACGGCATCCCGCTCAAGTTCTGGACCCCGGGCGGCTCGTCCACCCCGATGTTCACCGCCGAGCACCTCGACGTTCCCCTGGACTTCGAAGGCGCGGCGGAAGCCGGGTCGATGCTGGGCACCACGGCCGTCCAGGTCTTCAACGAGACCGTGTCGGTGCCGTGGGCCGTGATGAAGTGGACGCAGTTCTACGAGCACGAGTCCTGCGGCAAGTGCACGCCGTGCCGCGAAGGCACGTACTGGCTGGCGCAGATCCTCGAGCGCATGGTCGAGGGCCACGGCACCGAGGAGGACATCGACACCCTCCTCGACGTCTGCGACAACATCCTCGGCCGGTCGTTCTGCGCACTCGGTGACGGCGCGGTGTCGCCGATCACCAGCGGGATCAAGTACTTCCGGGACGAGTTCCTGGCTCTGTGTGAGTCCAACAAGCGTGAACTGGTGGGAGCGCAGGCATGACGATCGCCCCCGACAAGCCCGAGACGGCGGAAATCCCCGTCCCCGAAGGCCACGTCAAGCTGGTCATCGACGGCGAAGAGGTCATCGCCCCCAAGGGCGAGCTCCTCATCCGCACGGCCGAACGCCTCGGCACGGTCATCCCGCGGTTCTGCGACCACCCGCTCCTCGACCCGGCGGGCGCCTGCCGCCAGTGCCTGGTCGAGGTCGAAATGGGCGGCCGGCCGATGCCGAAGCCGCAGGCGTCCTGCACGATGACCGTCGCCGACGGCATGGTCGTCAAGACGCAGCTGACGTCGCCGGTCGCGGACAAGGCCCAGCAGGGTGTGATGGAGCTGCTGCTCATCAACCACCCCCTGGACTGCCCGATCTGCGACAAGGGCGGCGAGTGCCCGCTGCAGAACCAGGCGCTGGCGCACGGCCGCACCGAGTCCCGGTTCGTGGACACCAAGCGGACCTTCCAGAAGCCGCTGCCGATCTCGACGCAGGTGCTCCTGGACCGCGAGCGCTGCGTGCTCTGCCAGCGCTGCACCCGGTTCTCCCGCGAGATCGCCGGCGACCCGTTCATCGAGCTCCTCGAACGCGGCGCCCACCAGCAGATCGGCACCGCGGAGACGGCGGACGTGCTCGACATGGCGTCGCGGACGACCTCCGGGCAGCCGTTCCAGAGCTACTTCTCCGGCAACGTCATCCAGATCTGCCCGGTCGGCGCGCTCACCAGCGCCGCCTACCGCTTCCGCTCCCGCCCGTTCGACCTGGTGTCCTCGCCGAGCGTCTGCGAGCACTGCTCGTCCGGCTGCGCCGAGCGCACCGACTTCCGGCGCGGCAAGGTCCAGCGCAAGCTGGCCGGCGACGACCCGGAAGTCAACGAAGAGTGGATCTGCGACAAGGGCCGGTTCGCCTTCCGCTACACCGGCGCCGAGGACCGCATCCGGCGTCCGCTGGTCCGCAACCGCGAGACCGGTGAGCTGGAAGAAGCGTCCTGGACCGACGCACTGCGCGCCGCCGCCGAAGGCCTCACCGCAGCCCGGTCGAACGGCGGCGTCGGCGTCCTGCCCGGTGGCCGGCTGACCGTCGAGGACGCCTACGCGTACTCGAAGTTCGCCCGCGTCGCCCTGCGGACCAACGACGTCGACTTCCGCGCCCGCCCGCACTCGGCCGAGGAACTCGCGTTCCTCACCTCGCACGTCGTGGGTGTGACGCCGGAGTCCGGCGTCACCTTCGGCGAGATCGAGCGGGCCCGTACGGTCCTGTGCGTCGCGTTCGAGCCCGAGGACGAGGCCCCGATCGTGTTCCTGCGGCTGCGCAAGGCGGCCCGCCGGAACCGCACCCGGATCGTCCACTTGGGACAGTGGACGACGTCGTCGGTGCGCAAGACGTTCGGTGAGCTGCTCGCCTGCATCCCCGGTCAGGAAGCCGCCGCCGTCGAAGGCATCGCCAAGCACGCGCCGGACGTCGACGAGGCCCTGCGCGGCGAAGGCGCCGTCGTCCTGGTCGGCGAGCGCGCCGCCGCGATCCCCGGCCTGTTCGCCGCCCTGCACGACCTGGTCGAGCGCACCGGCGTCCGGCTCGCGTGGATCCCGCGCCGCGCCGGCGACCGGGGCGCACTGGAGACCGGCTGCGTGCCGTCGTTGCTGCCCGGCGGCCGCCGGGTCGGTGACGACGCCGCCCGCGTCGCCGTCGAAAACGCCTGGGGCGTCCCGCTCCCGGCCACCCCGGGCCGCGACACGGCCGACATCCTGCTGGCTGCATCGGCCGGCGAGCTCGGCGGCCTGGTCGTCGGCGGCGTCGACCCGTTCGACCTGCCGGACCCGGACCTCGCGCTGCGCGCGCTGGACACCGCCGGGTTCGTGGTCAGCCTCGAACTGCGGCACAGCGCGGTGACCGAGCGCGCGGACGTCGTGCTCCCGGTGGCCGCGTCGGACGAGAAGTCCGGCAGCTACCTCAACTGGGAGGGCCGCACCCGCCCGTTCGACACGACCATCGAAGGCACCGGCGCCCTGCCGGACTGCCGGGTGCTCGACACCCTCGCCGTCGAGATGGACACGGACCTGTTCACGCAGACGCCGGCCGCCGCGCGCGGTGACTTCGAGAAGCTGGGCCAGGCTTCGGCGCTGCGCTGGAGCCACGTCGCGGCCGAGGTCGCGCCGCCCGCGACGCCGGGTGCCGGCCAGGCGATCCTGTCGACCTGGCGCCAGCTGATCGACAACGGCTCGCTGCAGGACGGCGAGCCGCACCTCAAGGGCACCCAGCGCACGCCGGTCGCGCGGCTGTCCGCGACGACCGCCGAAGGGCTGGGCGTCACGGTGAAGGTGAGCACCGAACGCGGTGTGATCACGCTGCCGGTGGAGATCGCCGACCTGCCCGACGGCGTCGTGTGGCTGCCGGGCAACTCGGACGGCTCCGCCGTGTTCAAGACGCTCGGTGCCGGCCACGGCGCCGTCGTGAACCTCGCTGGAGGTGGGCAATGACCCCGCTGCTGACCGAAGCCGCCGTCGGGAGCGTTCCTGACGCGGCCACCCGGGCGGCGCTGCTGGCGGACGACCCGTTCTGGCTGATCCTGCTCAAGTGCGTGGTCATCCTGCTGATCGGGCCGATCATGACGATCTTCCTGATCGTCTGGGAGCGCAAGGCGGTCGGCCGGATGCAGAACCGGCCCGGCCCCAACCGGGTCGGTCCCGGCGGCTACCTGCAGTCCCTGGCGGACGCGATCAAGCTGCCGTTCAAGGAACAGATCATCCCGGACACCGCCGACCGCAAGGTGTACTTCCTCGCCCCGGTCGTCTGCGTGGTGCCCTCGCTGATCGCGCTGTCGGCCATCCCGTTCGGCCCGGTCGTGTCGATCTTCGGCGAGCGGACCGTCCTCCAGCTGCTCGACCTGCCGGTCAGCGCGCTGGTGATCCTGGCCTGCTCCTCGATCGGCGTCTACGGCCTCGTGCTCGCGGGCTGGTCGTCCGGCTCGCCGTACCCGCTGCTCGGCGGGATGCGCAGCGCGGCGCAGGTGATCTCCTACGAGATCGCGATGGGCCTGTCGATCGTCGCGGTGATCCTGCAGGCCGGGTCGCTGAACCTGGCCGACATCGTCGCCAAGCAGCAGCCGGCGTGGTTCCTCTACCTGGTCCCGAGCTTCGTGATCTACCTGATCTCGATGGTCGGCGAGACCAACCGGGCCCCGTTCGACCTCCCCGAGGCCGAGTCGGAGCTGGTCGGCGGCTTCCACACCGAGTACAGCTCGATGAAGTTCGCGATGTTCTTCCTCGCCGAGTACGTCAACATGGTGATCGTCTCGGCGTTCGCCACGACACTGTTCCTCGGCGGCTGGATGGCCCCGTGGCCGCTGTCGCTGATCGGGAACAACGTGCTCAACACCGGCTGGTGGCCGGTGCTGTGGTTCTTCGCGAAGATGTTCGTCCTGCTGTTCGGGTTCATCTGGCTGCGCGGCACGCTGCCCCGCCTGCGCTACGACCAGTTCATGCGCCTGGGCTGGAAGGTTCTGGTCCCGCTGAACCTGGTGTGGATCATCATGGTGACCTTCGCGAAGGTCATCACCTGGAACACCGCGTCCATCATCATCGCCGCGGTCGCGATCTTCATCCTCGTCGCGCTGGTCTTCTACGTCCGCGCCGCGGGCCGCGAAGAGGAGAGCGAGTCCATCCCGGTGACCGGCGGCGGCTTCCCGGTCCCGCCGCTGGACCTCAAGGTCCCGCAGACCACCCCGCGTCAGAAGGCTTTGGCCAAGGCCGAGGCGAAGGCGGCCCGCCGCAAGCCGGCGGCCGTCGGTACCGCAAAGGAAGGGGCACAAGATGGGGTTTCTTGATCCCGTCAAGGGCTTCGGCGTCACCTTCGGGATGATGTTCAAGAAGGTCGCCACCGAGGAGTACCCGGAGGCCGGCGCCCCCGCCGCCCCGCGGTACCACGGCCGGCACCAGCTGAACCGCCACCCGGACGGCCTCGAGAAGTGCGTCGGCTGCGAGCTGTGCGCGTGGGCGTGCCCGGCGGACGCCATCTTCGTCGAGGGCGGTGACAACACCGAGGAAGCCCGGTTCTCGCCGGGTGAGCGGTACGGCGCGGACTACCAGATCAACTACCTGCGCTGCATCGGCTGCGGCCTCTGCATCGAGGCGTGCCCGACCCGGTCGCTGACGATGATCAATTTCTACGAACTGGCCGACGACGACCGCCAGCGGCTGATCTACACGAAGGAAGACCTGCTCGCCCCGCTGCTGTCCGGTATGGAGCAGCCGCCGCACCCGATGCGGCTGGGCGAAAACGAGCAGGACTACTACGTGAACGGCCCCGAACTGGCACGCGGGGAGGGCGTCAAGTGATCACCGCCCTTCTGGCCGCGGCGCCGAACGCCTCCGCGGGCGTCTCCACCGGTGAAGCCATCGCCTTCTGGGTGCTCGGCCCGGTCTCGCTGCTCGGCGCGCTCGGCATGATCTTCTCCCGCAACGCCGTCCACTCGGCGCTGTGGCTGGTGCTGACCATGCTGAGCCTGGGCGCGCTGTACATGATCCAGTCGGCGCCGTTCCTCGGCTTCACGCAGATCATCGTCTACACCGGCGCGATCATGATGCTGTTCCTGTTCGTGCTGATGCTGGTCGGCCGGGAGAGCTCGGACTCCGTCGTCGAAGTCCTCCGTGGCCAGCGACTGGCCGCGACGGTGCTGGGCATCGGCCTGGCCGCGCTGCTGGCCACGGGCATCTACCGGGCGATGGAGAACGTCACCCCGGCCATCCCGCTCGACTCCGCCACCCCGGCGGGCGGCGGGCCGAAGGGCCTGGGCCGGCTGATCTTCACCGACTACCTGTTCCCGTTCGAGCTGACGTCGGCGCTGCTCATCACGGCCGCCATCGGCGCGATGGTGCTGGCCTTCACCGACCGGCACGGCAAGGGCGGCAAGCTCACGCAGAAGGAACTGGTCATGCTCCGCTTCCGCGGCGAGCACGACCGGCCGTCCCCACTGCCCGGCCCCGGTGTCTTCGCCACCGCCAACTCGGTGGCCACCCCGGCGCTGCTGCCGGACGGCTCGGTCGCCCCGGAGTCGCTGTCGGCGATCATCGAGTCCACCTCGGCGATCGAGCTGGCGAAGGAACGCAAGCTCGTCGCCGACGACGTCGAACACCCGGACGCGCACGCGCTGGTCGGCTCCGACGCTTCGGAACCCAAGGGGGAGAAGGAATGACCCCGACGTACTACCTGCTGCTGTCGGCGCTGCTGTTTTCGCTCGGCGCGGTCGGCGTGCTGGTGCGGCGCAACGCGATCGTCGTGTTCATGTGCATCGAGCTGATGCTCAACGCGGTGAACCTGTCGCTGGTCACGTTCGCCCGGATCAACGGCGGGCTCGACGGCCAGATCATGGCGTTCTTCGTCATGGTCGTCGCGGCCGCCGAGGTCGTGGTCGGCCTGGCGATCATCATGGCCATCTTCCGCACCCGGCGCTCGGCCTCGGTCGACGACACCAACCTGCTGAAGTACTAGGAGACCTCCGAGTGACCGCATCATCGTGGCTGCTGGTGGCCTTCCCTGCCCTCGGCGCCCTGATCCTCCTGCTGGCAGGGAAGCGCGCGAAGGCCTGGGGGCATCTGCTCGGCTCGGCCACCGTCACGCTGGCCTTCGTCTACGGCCTGATCCTGTTCTTCACCGCGGACACGGGCAGCACGACGGACACCAAGCTGTACTCGTGGATCCCGGCCGGCGCGCTGCAGATCGACTTCGGGCTGCGGATCGACGCGCTGTCGCTGACGTTCGTGCTGCTCATCACCGGCGTCGGCATGCTGATCCACTTCTACTCGATCGGCTACATGGCCGACGACGAGGGCCGGTACCGCTTCTTCGCGTACCTGAACCTCTTCGTCGCGTCGATGCTGATCCTGGTGCTGGGCAACAGCTTCGTGACGCTGTACATGGGCTGGGAAGGCGTGGGTCTCGCGTCCTACCTGCTCATCGGCTGGTACCAGGGCCGCCCCTCCGCCGCCACCGCGGCGAAGAAGGCGTTCCTGATGAACCGCGTCGGTGACGTCGGGCTCGCGCTGGCCATCTTCATCATGTTCAAGTACGCGGGCTCGACCGGCTACGCGCAGGTCTTCCAGGCGGTCACCGACGGCAAGTTCTCGCCGGGCGCGATCACCGCGATGGCGGTCCTGCTCCTGCTGGGCGCCTGCGGTAAGTCCGGCCAGTTCCCGCTGCAGGCGTGGCTCCCGGACGCGATGGAGGGCCCGACCCCGGTGTCGGCCCTGATCCACGCGGCAACGATGGTGACCGCGGGCGTCTACCTGGTGGCCCGCTCGAAGGACATCTTCAACGCCACCGAAGACGGCCGCTTGATCGTCACCCTGGTCGGCACGGTGACGCTGCTGATCGGGTGCATCATCGGCTGCGCGTACGACGACATCAAGAAGGTCCTCGCGTACTCCACGGTCAGCCAGATCGGCTACATGATGCTGGCCGTCGGCCTCGGGCCGATCGCGTACGCGCTGGGCATCATGCACCTGGTCGCGCACGGCTTCTTCAAGGCCGGGCTCTTCCTCGGGGCCGGGTCGGTCATGCACGGCATGAACGACGAGGTCGACATGCGGAAGTTCGGCGGCCTGCGCAAGCACATGCCGATCACCTTCATCACCTTCGGCCTCGGCTACCTGGCGCTGATCGGCATCCCGCCGCTGTCGGGCTTCTTCACCAAGGACGCGATCATCGAGGCGGCGTTCAGCCAGGGTGGCTGGCGCGGCTGGGTGATGGGCGGCGCGGCGCTGCTGGGTGCCGGGCTCACCGCGTTCTACATGACGCGCCTGATGATGATGACGTTCTTCGGCAAGGAGCGCTGGAAGGACCTCAACACAGCGTTGGAGCTCGATCCCGCAAGCGGATCTTCGGGCGACGGCCCACGACCTTTCCACCCGCACGAGTCGAAAGCGATCATGTGGATCCCGATGGCGGTGCTGGCGGTCGGCTCGGTCGGCGCCGGCGCGTTCTTCGCCCTCGGTGAGCGCTTCGCCCACTGGCTGACCCCGTCGGTCGGCGAGCTGGAAGAGGCCCACCACTCGCCGCTGAACGCCGGCGTGATTTCGGCGGGCGCGATCGTGTTCTCGCTGCTCGGTGTGCTGATCGCGTACCTGATCTTCCGCCGTGACGTTCCGGTCGAGCGGCCCGAGCGGATCTCGTTCGTCACCCGCGCCGCCCGCAACGACCTGTACGGCAACACCCTCAACGAGACGCTGGTCGCCCGCCCGGGCACCTGGCTCTCGCGGGCACTGGTGTTCGTCGACAACCGTGGCGTCGACGGCGCGGTCAACGGCCTGGCGGCCTCCCTCGGCGGCGGCTCCGGCCGGCTGAGGCGGCTCCAGACCGGATTCGTCCGGTCCTACGCGCTGTCGATGCTGGGCGGCACGTTCCTGCTTCTGGCGGCTCTCCTGCTGGTGAGGTTCTCCTGATGACCTGGTTGCTCATCCTCATCCTGGTGCCGCTCGCCGGCTCCCTGGTGCTGGCGTTCCTCAAGGGGAACGACCGCGCCGCGGTGCTGGCCGCGCTGGTGTTCTCGATCCTCGAGTTCGTGCTGGTGATCCCGTTCTGGCTCAGCTACTCGCCTTCGGGCGCGCGGCTGCAGATGACGTCGAGCTTCGACTGGATCCCCAGCTTCGGCGTGCACATTTCGTTCGGCGTCGACGGCATCGCGCTGATCATGATCGCGGTGATCGCGCTGCTGGTGCCGATCGTCGTCGGCGGGCTCGGCACGCTGGACAAGCTGCCGGCGGGGCGCAGCGCGGGCGGCTTCCTGTCGCTCATCCTGCTGCAGGAAGCGCTCACGATCGGCGTTTTCGCCGCGACCGACGTCTTCCTGTTCTACGTGCTGTTCGAGATCATGCTGATCCCGATGTACTTCCTCATCGGCGGCTACGGCGGCGCGAACCGGCAGTACGCGGCGGTGAAGTTCTTCCTCTACTCGTTCCTCGGCGGCCTGATCATGCTGGCCTCGGCGATCGGGGCGTACTCGCTCGCGAAGGACAAGCTCGGGCACGGCACCTTCGACTGGGCCACGCTGGTGACGGTGGTGCGCGACGCGCCGCTGTCCACGCAGATCTGGCTGTTCCTCGGGTTCTTCCTGGCGTTCGCGATCAAGGCGCCGCTGGTCCCGTTCCACACCTGGCTGCCGGACGCGGCGGGGGAGGCGCCGATCGGCGTCGCCGTCCTGCTGGTCGGCGTGCTGGACAAGGTGGGCACGTTCGGCTTCCTGCGCTACTGCCTGCCGATGTTCCCGGACGCGAGCCGGACCCTGGCGCCGCTGGTGCTGGTGCTCTCGGTGATCGGTGTCCTTTACGGATCGATCCTCGCCGCGGGCCAGCGGGACATGAAGCGGTTCATCGCCTACGTGTCCATCGCGCACTTCGGCTTCATCTCGCTGGGCATCTTCGCGTTCAACGAGCAGGCGATGATCGGCTCGGCGACGTACATGCTCAACCACAGCCTCGCGACCGGCATGCTGATCGTGGTGATCGGCCTGGTCGTCGCGCGCGGCGGGTCGACGAAGATCTCCGACTACGGCGGCATGGCGAAGGTGACGCCATTGCTGGCGGGGCTGTTCCTGCTCGCCGGTCTGTCCACTTTGTCCTTGCCGGGCACCAACTCCTTCGTTTCGGAGTTCCTGGTGCTCATCGGATCCTTTGTGGACCAGCCGGTGTACACGATCCTCGCCACGGTGGGCATGGTCCTGGCCGCGGCGTACGTCCTGTGGCTCTACCAGCGGGTCTTCCAGGGCCCGGTCCGCGGCGATGCGCTGGTGGGCGTCGGCGGGGGCCCGGGTACGGCCATCGCGCCGGAGCTGGGCGCCAAGAAAGCCATCCGCGACCTCAACGGTCGTGAGATCGCGATCCTCGCGCCGCTGGTCGTGCTGATCCTCGTCCTCGGCTTCTACCCGAAGCCGGTGCTCGACACAGTCACCCCGACGGTGCAGCAGACGCTGTCCGCGGTCCAGGGAGGCAAGTAAAAGTGCTCGACATCCTCCTGACCCAGGCATCGGAGCCGCCGGTGCAGGTGCCGTCGGTCAACTACCCGGCCGTACTGCCGGTGCTGATCGTCTTCGGCGCGGCGTGCGTCAGCGTGCTCGTCGAGGCGTTCGCCGCGAAGCGCTCGCGGTTCGGCATCCAGGTGGGCCTGAGCCTGGCGTCGATCATCGCGGCCGGCGTCAGCCTGGTCATCTACGCCACGGGCAGCGCGCCCGCGGCCGGCGTCACGACGTTCAGCGGCGCGGTCTCGATCGACCGGCCGGCGCTGTTCCTCTGGGGCACGCTGCTGGCGCTGGCGGTCGGCGCGGTGCTGCTGATCTCGGACCGCGTGGTCGAGCCGGGCGGCGCGCTCGTCGCCCAGGCCGGCATCCGCCCGGGCACGGTCCAGGACCGCGCCCAGACGGCGACGGTCATGCAGACCGAGGTGTTCCCGCTGACGCTGTTCGCGCTCGGCGGCATGATGGCGTTCACCGCGGCGAACGACCTGCTGACGATGTTCATCGCACTGGAAGTGCTGTCGCTGCCGCTGTACCTGATGTGCGGCCTCGCCCGCCGTCGCCGTCTCCTGTCGCAGGAAGCGGCGGTCAAGTACTTCCTGCTGGGCGCGTTCTCCTCGGCGTTCTTCCTGTACGGGCTGGCGCTGCTGTACGGCTACGCGAACTCGGTGAAGCTGGGCGACATCGCGGCCGCGGCGGCGGGTTCGGACCGGTCGGACACCCTGCTGTTCGCCGGCCTGGGTCTCCTGGTGGTCGGCCTGCTGTTCAAGGGTTCGGTCGGCCCGTTCCACACGTGGACCCCGGACGTGTACCAGGGTGCCCCGACGCCGGTGACGGCGTTCATGGCGGCGTGCACGAAGGTCGCGGCGTTCGGCGGGATCCTGCGGGTGCTGTCGGTGGCGTTCTCGTCGACTTCGTGGGAGTGGCGCGGAGTTCTCTGGGGCGTGGCGATCATTTCGATGGTGATCGGCGCGGTGCTGGGTCTGACCCAGACGGACGTCAAGCGCATGGTGGCGTACTCGTCGATCGCCCACGCGGGCTTCTTGCTCGTGGGCGCGATCGCGATGACGAAGGACGGCCTGTCGAGCACGCTGTTCTACCTGCTGGCGTACGGCTTCACGACGCTGGCGACGTTCGGTGTGATCAGCCTGGTCCGCGATTCCTCGGGCGAGGCGACGCACCTCTCGGCGTGGGCGGGGCTGGCGAAGCGGTCGCCCCTCCTGGCCGGGGTGTTCACGTTCTTGCTGCTGGCGCTGGCGGGCATCCCGTTGACGTCGGGCTTCGTCGGCAAGTTCGTGGTGTTCTCGGCGGCGCTGTCGGACGGAATGGCGCCGCTGGTGGTCGTGGCGCTGGTGTTCAGCGCGGTGGCGGCGTTCTTCTACCTGCGCGTGATCGTCCTGATGTACTTCTCCGAGCCGGCGGCGGACGGCCCGTCGGTATCGGTCCCGGGCTTCGGCACGGGAACGGCGATCTTCCTGGGCACGGCGGTGACGCTGGTGCTGGGCCTGGTCCCGGCCTTCGCCCTGGGCTGGGCCGGTTCGGGCGGTTTCGCTTTCTGAGATTTCTGCTTCCGGGCCGCCGCTCCCTTTTTTCTTGGGGGCGGCGGCCTATTTCAGTTTCCGGCTCAGGTTCTCGTTCGCCCCGGGCAGCACGCTGATGTAGCCGTCGGCAACGGCGATCCCGACCCGCCCGGCTTCCAGATCGAGGTAGCTGACGGTCTTCGTGTTCGCCTGGAGCTGCCCGACGCCGTAATGGGGCTGCCGGAAGAGGGCGTCGAGTTCCTGCGCTTCCCGGCTGCGCTCGTCGTCGTCGAAGATGTCGCTCACCGGGGCCTGACGGAAGTCCTCGTGGGGGAGTGAGAAGGGCCTGATGTCCGCGGGCCGGTAGCCGGGCAGGTGCGCGACGAGGGCATCGGCGGGGTGGACGTCGAAGTCGCTGAGTTCGACCTGATCGCCGCGACAGACAACGCAGACCTTGTCCCGGCCTTTGACGGCCACGAGAACTCCGATTTGTTCAGTGGTGTCCCGGGCGTAGGCGAAGTATTCCTGGGCAGGCTGGTCGATGAGGTGCAGGAGATCTTCGAATTCGGGGGTGAAGCCGTCGCCTCGGGTGAAGCCGTAGGGCCCGAGTTCTTCCACGGCTTCCTGGGTGACTTTTTGTTTCGCGGACGGCGGGATGTAGCGGAGCCCTTTGGCGAAGACGGGATGCGGATCGCCGCAACCGACGCTGCGCATGGCGGTGAGCAGGGTGTTCAGCGAGAAGACGGCCATCATGGTTTCTTGTTCCGGTTTTCCCCGATGACGGGCGGCATGGGCTTTTCGATGAAGCCGCCGAAGGTTTCATCGGGATCGGGGTTTTGCAGGTAAGGGGCCTTTTTCTTTTCGCGGTCTTCTTCTTTGCCACCGCGCCCGCCCATGGGGGCGCCCATCGGGAGACCGTTGGCGCCGCGGGGGCCGGCGGCGCCGCGCACGGAGTTGGGGTTGGGGAGGCGTTCGTCGGGGAGCCGCGCGCCGGTGCTGTTGCCGGGCCCGCGCTGGTTCACCCCGCTCCCTGGTCCGGACCCCGTTCCCCCTTGATATCCACCGCCGGCGTACGGTCCGGTGCCTGGCCCGAACCCGCCGGACCAGTTCGTCCCGGAGCCGGTGTTGACGGGCTGCCCGGTAGGCCCGAACTCGTACCCACCCTGAGCGGCGGGCATGACGGGCTTGGGGACGTAGCTGTTGGCGTGGGTGTTGTCCGGGTTCACGCTTCCCGGCGGCCGTACCTGGTTCTGCTGGCTCGACTGGTTTTGCTGAGCCTGTTGAGCTTGCTGGTTTTGCTGGTGCTGCTGGTTCTGCTGGTTCTGCTGGTTCGGCGTCTGCTCCCGGTTCCCGCTCGTGACCTGGTTTTGCTCGGGCTGAACGGTCTGCCGATCCTGCGTCTGGTGAGGGTTCCGAGTCCATTCCCCGGTGTCGCTGGGCCCGGCTTTGCGGTCGGGGGTGGTCATGGAGATGGGGGCCCCGGAGTCGGCGAGCTGCGCGTACTGCGCGGGCATCTGCCCACCGTTGGAGGTACTGGCGGAGTGGTAGGCGCTGAAGGCATCGATGTTGGCTTGGCTGTCGGCCTGCCACCCGGCAACTTTGGTGTTGTAGGAACCCCACCCGTTGTCGGCGATGGCTTGAAGAACATCCTCGGCCCTCAGCTCAGGTGGCTGAGCGGCAACGGGCTTGACGGAGTTCTTGGCGGTCCCGAAGGCATCCATCTGAGCCCCGACGGCGGTCTGGGCATTCTGGAGATGAACGGCATCGTCGGCGGCAGCTTGGACGAGAGGTCGAGTGGCGTCCGCGGCAGCTTCTCCGGCGCCACCTTGCCAGCCGGACATGGTCTTGGCCCGTAGGGCGTTGATCCGCTGGGCCCGTTCGATCATCCGATTGGTCAGGTCGGTAGCAGCCTCCTGCGCTGTACTTAGTGACTGGACACCCTTACCGCCGGTTATTTGCTCGTAGATCTGAGCCGCGGTGAGTGGTCCTTCGGTAACCATCGATTCACCTGGTCCGTAGGTTGTTCAATACGGTCGCCGTTACGTCTCGAGCTGCCGCGCAAGGATCCCTTTTGTCAATTTTTCCCTCAGAGAGAGCTATCGAAACGTCGACAATCTCCTGGTCGCTGGTTCCGAGAGCAATCGCACATTTTCCTTTGGCGCGTAGGTCGGCCTGTCCGTACGCAACCGCTGGGTAGCCGTCGATAGGATCCATGGGGATAAACAAGGGGAAGGTTGTCCCCTTTTGCTCATAGATTGCGGTCAGCCCCCTTTGATTCTTCGTTGCGTAGATAACCGAGACAGCTGCCTGGGTGGCTGAGGTCGGATGCCATGAGCACCCGACGCCGAAATTGCCGATGTCTTCGGGCTTCGGCTGAGTGGCGGGGCCGAGCAACTCTGCGATCTGGGCATCCGTGAGTGTCGTGCAGGGTCTCCGCTGGAACTGTGTTGTGTCGATCGGGATAGCGACTCCAGGCACACCTGCTCCGGGCAGTTGCGGAGCAGGTGTGGTGACCGAGTCGGTCGGTGACGGTGCGGCTGTGCCATTCTGAAGTGTGGTGCAAGCTGACGCGAGCACCATGGTCGTGCCCAGTCCGAGCAGCAAAGTGCCCTTCACAGACTGCCTCCGGTCTGTTTGATCTCCGTTGAGTGCGCGTCCTCGGCGCTCGCGTACTTGCCCAGCGCCGCCTGGAATTTCGCAGCCATGGCTCGGCAGTGGGCTTCACGTTCCTCGAGCGTGGTTGTCAAGGCTGATCCAGATTGGCGGATCAGCTCTGCATTACCGAGGCTCGCGTACTCGACGCCAGGCCCTTCCGTAATCGCGATGAGGCGCGCCGCGTTCACGTCGCTCGCGAACTCGTTGGCCAAGTCATTCCACTCGTGCATCAACTCACGAAGTGTCTCCTCGTCATAAGCAAACCCAGCTCCCGCATCACCCGCACCCCCGTACGACCCAGCCCGCGGCACCCCGTTCGGCCCCGGCAGCTCCCAATCCTCGCCCGGGTCATAAACCGGCCCCTCAGACACAGCACACCGTCGTCATCAGCTCTCCCCTAGCTTGCAGGGTGCTCCAACCCGAGCACCCTGCGTATCCGACGCATCGCACCCTACCAGGGTTCCCACGACGGAAAAGCAAGGTCACAAGGGCCGCGGCGGTCCTCTCGGCGTTCTCCCAAGCCGCGGCCCTCGTGACGTCTAGGGGGTCGGGGAACAGCTTGTCCGGCCCAATGTCACGGTGCCGGTGATCCCCGATGGCGGGAGGAAATCAATGCGCAGCATCGTCAAACCGATGCTCCCGTCGCCCGGAAGGTTCTGGTTGTTGAACACCGCGTTCGCCAGCACCGTTCCGTCCGTTTTCCGGAGCGGCGACACATACCCCACCGGCACCGGGTTGGGCGGGTTCGCAATGCCCGACATCCCGCCGTACGTCCAGGTCGCGCTCGTCTGCGTCTGCGTTCCCTCGCACGTCACCGTGAAACTCGACAGCTTCACCCTCGGCCCGCCCGCGCCCACCAGCGCCGACAGCTCGAAGTTCTTGCCCGTTGCCGTCGACTTGGTCGTCGTGGCGGTCGTGTTCGGGTTCGTCACCGTTGTCGTGCACGATGACGTGCCGCCGCCGAAGGTGATTCCCGGCCTTGAGACGGGCTGGGCCGTTGCGGTCGTCGGGGCTTCGAGGGAACAAGGACCCTGTGCCGGAATGTCGACCGCCGTCCCGGCCTTGGTGAACGAAGCCGCGCCGATGTCCGCCGCGCCCGGGTGGGGGAGCGCCGACGCAGGCGAACCGGCCAGGCTCGTCACCGCCAGAACCGTGACGATCGTGCTGCGCATCCGGGTGTCCTCCTCGCCGCCGGAGAGGGCCGGGGCCGGCCGCTCTTCCAGGACTGAATATCCGCCCGCCGGAGACGTCCGTTGCGTCCGGAATCTCCGATCACCCTTTCGAGGATCATGAACCACCCGGTGGGTGGCCGTGGGCGGTGTCATGTTCGTCACCGTTTCCGCAGGACAGCGGGTAAACGACCGCGCGGCGTAGCCACTACGCTCAAGGGGCAACCGACCGGTGCACGAGTAGAGCGGAGCCGACGTGTCTGTGCCTTCCCCAGCCCCCGGGGCGGGATCCCTCCCCGCTGCGCCGGGCGGCGCCCTCGACGACCTGCGGGCGTCGGTCGGGCTGCAGATCGCCGACGAAACCCTGCTGCGCTCGATCGCCGGCGGGCTGACCGAGGTCGAGAAGCTGCTGCGCGAGGTCGTCCGCAGTGACGTCCAGGCCGTCAACGACGCCGCGTTGCACCTGGTCGAGGCCGGGGGCAAACGCTTCCGTCCGCTGTTCACCCTCCTGTCGGCGCAGTTCGGGCCGAAGCAGGACGACCACGTGGTGATCGCCGCCGCCGCGGTCGAACTGGTGCACCTGGCCACGCTCTACCACGACGACGTCATGGACGAGGCCGACATGCGGCGCGGCGCCGAGAGCGTCAACGCCCGCTGGGACAACACCATCGCCATCCTCACCGGCGACTTCCTCTTCGCGCACGCGTCGCGCCTGGTCGCCGACCTGGGCACGGACGCCGCGCGGATCATTGCCGAAACCTTCGGTGAGCTGGTCACCGGGCAGATGCGCGAGACCGTCGGCCCCGGCCCGGGTGACGACGCCGTCGCGCACTACCTCACCGTGATCGCCCAGAAGACCGGCTCGCTGATCGCCACCTCCGGCCGGTTCGGCGGCATGATGTCCGGCGCCGCCGAGGAGCACATCGAGGCGCTGCGCCGGTTCGGCGACATCATCGGCACCGCCTTCCAGATCTCCGACGACATCATCGACATCGCGTCGCCGTCCGACGAGCTCGGCAAGGCCCAGGGCACCGACCTGCGCGAAGGCGTCCGGACGCTGCCGATGCTGTACGCGCTGGCCGACCCGGGCACCGACCCCCGGCTGGTCGAGCTGCTGTCCGGCCCGATCGGCGACGACGCGCTCGTGCAGGAGGCGCTGGACCTCCTTCGGGTGAGTAGCGGACTCGATCGAGCACGCGCCACCCTCTCCGACTACGCTCAGCGCGCGCGAGCCGAGCTCACCGCGCTGCCGGCATCACCCGCCCGGGACGCGTGCGAGTCGGTCGCCGACTACCTGGTCGCGCGCACGCGCTAAGCACTTAACAGGGGCAGGAAAAGATGTCCATATTCGGACAGGTCTGGCTGTGGAGCCTCGCCGCGTTCTTCGTCGGGGTCCTCCTCACCTGGCTGATGCTCGTGCTGCCGCTCCGCAAGAGCGTCCGCCGGCTGGAGAGCGCGCTGGCGCAGGCCCACGCCGACGCCGCGCGCACCCCCGCGAACGCGGCCGCGGTCGGCGGCATCGAGGCGTTCCGGCGGCCGGAGCCGCGACCCGAGCCGGCGCCGTCCCGCCAGGAGACCTCCTACCCCGGCACGCTGGTCGCCGCGCCGCCGATCCACCGCGACGACGTCCACGACGACATCGACGAGGACTTCGCCGAGCTGGACGCGCAGGTGCCGTTGCGGATGCCGCCGACCGAGCCGTTCGTTCCCCCGCCGGGATCGGAGCACGCGGAAGACGACTCGTACCGGAGCGCGGCCACCCAGTTCCTGACGACGGACGACGAGCCGGAGCCGGAAGACCCGTACCGCGCCACCGCGACCCAGTACCTGGCCCCGGTCGGGGATTCGTTCGACGACGACGAGGCGGAGCCCGAGTCGCCTGCCCTGTCGCGGCTCGAGCGGAACGTCGATTCGGACCCGGCGGGCTCGCTGTTCCAGCCGCCGGCCGGCGAGGGGGCGCCCACGCCGGACTGGTTCGACCACGACTCGCCGTCCCAGCGGTCGGCGTTCGAAGAGCCGGTGGAACGCACGCGCTACATCGGCGAGCACCCCGGTTCGGTACGCAAGGACGAGGTGGAAGAGGTCGAGCCCCCGCGGTACGCGTTCGGTGGTGACATCACCGAAAGTGAGCTGGACGTGCCGCCGGAGACCCCCGCCGAAGCGACGCAGGTGCTGCCGAAGCGGCAGCCGCGCGAGTCGGTGCGCGGCGGGTTCGACGCGCCGCAGCCGATCCAGCCGTCGATGCGCACAGTCGAGCGCCGCGAGCCCGACCTGTCCGGCGCGCACAGCGGCTCGCTGTTCGAGCCGTCGGTGCAGCCGAACCAGGCGGCCGCCGCCGTCGTGGCGCCGGAGCCGCCCCCGGCGCGCGAGGCGGCGGGCGACTCCGTCCCGCCGGGCCCGTTCGGCCCCGGTTCGGCGATGCCGCGCCCGGGTGGCGGGGCGCCCAGCGACAGCTTCGCCGTGAAGGCCAGCGTCACCGCTCTGCGGTACTGCACCGAGGAATCGGCGCAGTTCCCGAAGATGGTCGCCGAGGTCTGGTTCCGGACGGCCGAGGACGCCGAGCGGGTCGGGTTCCGGCCGCTCAGCTGAACCTTCAGCGCGCCTGGAACAGGACCAGGGCCGCGCCACCGGGGTCGGTGACCACCACCAGCGAGCCGAACGGCAGGTCGGTCCGCTCGCGCACCAGGGTGCCACCCAGCCGCACCGCCTTCGCCGCGGCGGCGTCCACATCGGACACCGGCGCGTAGGGCAGCCACTGCGGCGCCCGGTCGTCGCCCGGGGCCAGTTCGGTGAGCCCGCCCCACGGCACGCCGCCGGTCGTCAGCAGGGCGTCGTCCGCCTCCCAGCCCAGCAGCTCGGCGAAGAACCGCTTGCTGCCCGCCGCGTCGGCCGTGCGGACGTCGAAGAACACAAAGGGTGATCCAGGTCGCATGGCCTAAAACTTAGGACATGTGTCCCAATGAGGCAACCCTGGAAACGCCGAAGGCCGCCACGCACCAGGCGTGGCGGCCTTCGAAAACAGCGACTACGCGACCGTCCAGGTGTCCTTGCCGCGCAGCAGGGCCTGCAGGTCCGGCGTGCGGGCCGCGCGGGCCTCCTCGACCTGAGCGCGGGCGCCGTCGTCGTACGTCGGGCGCTCGACCTGGCGGAGGATGCCCGTCGGGACGTGGGTGAGGTTCTGGTCGCCCAGGCGCGACAGCGCGAACGCGTACGACGTGTCCGCGATGGACGGGTCGTGCACCACGATGTTGTCTTCGCCGATGTCCGCGACCTTGGCGACGTCCAAGCCGCCCCAGTCGCCGCGCTTGACGCCGAACTCCTGGTTCGGGCCGAAGCGGATCGGCTCGCCCGCGCGCAGCGGGATCAGCCGGGTGGCGGCTTCGTCGGCGTCCTTGAGGACATCGAACGCGCCGTCGTTGAAGATCGGGCAGTTCTGGTAGATCTCGACGAGTGCCGAGCCACGGTGCTGCGCCGCCGCCTGCAGGACCTCGGTCAGGCCCTTGCGGTCGGAGTCCATCGCCCGGCCCACGAACGACGCCTCCGCGCCGATCGCCAGCGACAGCGGGTTGAACGGCGTGTCCACCGAACCCATCGGCGTCGACTTGGTGACCATGCCCTGGCCGGACGTCGGCGAGTACTGGCCCTTGGTGAGCCCGTAGATCCGGTTGTTGAACAGCAGGATCTTGATGTTCACGTTGCGGCGCAGCGCGTGGATCAGGTGGTTGCCGCCGATGGACAGCGCGTCGCCGTCACCGGTGACGACCCACACCGACAGGTCCGGGCGCGTGGTGGCCAGCCCGGTCGCGATCGACGGCGCGCGGCCGTGGATCGAGTGCATGCCGTAGGTGTTGAGGTAGTACGGGAAGCGCGACGAGCAGCCGATGCCCGAGATGAACACGATGTTCTCGCGCTTGAGGCCGAGCGTCGGCAGGAACGACTGCACCGCGTTCAGCACGACGTAGTCGCCGCAGCCGGGGCACCAGCGGACTTCCTGGTCGGACTTGTAGTCCTTGGCCTTCTGCGGCTCGTCGGCGGTGGGCACAAGGTCCAGGCCACCGAGAGTGGGGAGCCCAATGTCGACAGTAGTCATGCCGCCTCCGCGGGAAAAAGTACGTCGGCGGTGGTCACTTCGCCGCCTCCGTAGTAACGCCGGTGATGATCTCCGAGAACAGGTTCTGCAGCTCTTCGGCCTTGAACGCCATTCCGGCGACCTTGGTGTGCGAGTGGACGTCCACCAGGTACTTCGCCCGCAGCAGCAGCGAGAGCTGGCCGAGGTTCATCTCCGGCACCACGACCTTGTCGTAGCTGCGCAGGATGTCGCCGAGGTTGGCCGGCAGCGGGTTGAGGTGGCGCAGGTGCGCCTGCGCGATCGGCAGCCCGAGCTTGCGCACCCGGCGGCACGCGGCCCCGATCGGACCGTAGGACGAGCCCCAGCCCAGGGCCAGCACTCGCGCCTTGCCGCCGGACGGGTCGTCGACCACGACGTCCGGGACGTCGATGCCGTCGATCTTCGCCTGGCGCAGCCGGACCATCTTCTCGTGGTTGGCCGGGTCGTAGGAGATGTGGCCGGTCTTGTCGGCCTTCTCCAGCCCGCCGATGCGGTGCTGCAGCCCGGGCGTGCCCGGGACGGCCCAGGCACGGGCCAGTGTCTCGGGGTCGCGCACGTACGGCCAGAACTCGCCGGAGTCGTTGTCCGCGTTCGGCTCGGTCGCGAACTCGACCCGCAGGTCGGGCAGCTCGTCGACGTCCGGGATCAGCCACGGCTCGGAGCCGTTCGCAATGGCGCCGTCCGAGAGCAGCAGCACCGGCGTGCGGTACTTCAGCGCGATCCGGGTTGCCTCGACGGCCGCGTCGAAGCAGTCCGCGGGGGACAGCGGCGCGACGATCGGGACCGGCGATTCACCGTTGCGGCCGAACATCGCCTGCAGCAGGTCGGCCTGCTCGGTCTTGGTCGGCAGTCCGGTGGACGGGCCACCGCGCTGGACGTCGATGACGACCAGCGGCAGCTCCACCATCACGCCGAGGCCGACGGCTTCGGACTTCAGCGCGACGCCCGGTCCGGACGTCGAGGTGACGCCGAGCGCGCCGCCGTAGGACGCGCCGAGCGCGGCGCCGATGCCGGCGATCTCGTCCTCGGCCTGGAACGTGATGATGTCGAAGTGCTTGTGCTTGGACAGCTCGTGGAGGATGTCCGACGCCGGGGTGATCGGATACGTGCCGAGCAGGATCTGCAGGCCGGAGCGCTGCCCGGCGGCGACGAGCCCGTAGGCCAGTGCGGTGTTGCCGGTGATCTGCCGGTAGGTGCCCTGCTTCAGCTTGGCCGGCGCGACCTGGAACGTCGTCGCGAACGACTCGGTGGTCTCGCCGTAGTTCCAGCCGGCGCGGAAGGCCAGGATGTTGGCCTCGGCGATGTCCGGCTTCTTGGCGAACTTCTCGCGCAGGAACTGCTCGGTGCCCTCGGTCGGCCGGTGGTACATCCACGACAGCAGGCCGAGCGCGAACATGTTCTTGCAGCGCTCGGCGTCCTTCTTGCCGAGGCCGGTGTCGGCGAGCGCGCCCTGGGTCAGGGTCGACATGGCGACCCGGTGCACCTGGTACGGCGCGAGCGTGTCGTCGTCGAGCGGGTCCGTCGCGTAGCCGACCTTGATCAGGTTGCGCTTGATGAAGTCGTCGGTGTTGAGGATGATCGTCCCGCCGTGCGGGACGTCGCCGAGGTTCGCCTTGAGCGCGGCCGGGTTCATCGCCACCAGTACGTCCGGCCGGTCGCCGGGGGTGAGGATGTCGTAGTCGGCGAAGTGCACCTGGAAGCTGGAGACGCCGGGGATGGTGCCCTGTGGCGCCCGGATCTCGGCGGGGAAGTTCGGCATCGTCGAGAGGTCGTTGCCGAACGCGGCGGCCTCGGACGTGAACCGGTCGCCGGTCAGCTGCATGCCGTCACCGGAGTCGCCCGCGAACCGGATGACCACCCGGTCGAGCTTGCTGACCTCGGTCGGCCTGGTTGCGGCGAGCGAGCCGTGGCCAGCGCCGTTGCCGTTCGCACTCGTGCTCATGGGTCAGGGATTCCCTCTCTCCCGACGGTACGGCTTCCGTTCGCCTGCCGGTGCCGCGGCTGCGCTCACCAGGTCTACTCCCGAGGTTAGCTCGCCCTCAACACCGATGTTGGTAGTGTCCCGGGTGTTGGGCGACCTCATCGATGCTCTTCAATGTCTCTTCGCAGGTCCGCCAGATACCTGTAACTGATGGTAACGGTTAGGTCCTGCACTGCGTTGTGATGCGTGTCTCCCGCAGCGTAGAGCCGCCGGCTTGAGTCATGGCCGAGAACGGATCCGGTCCCGCATCAGGGAAAGTCGTGCGGCGAACTCCGGTGACGCCAGCGAGGCCAGCTGCGGCCGGATCTCGACGTCGACGGCCGCACGGTGCTCGGCCAGGCTCGCGGTGGCGCGCAGACTGTGCTTGGTGGCGATCAGTGCTTCGCGCGGCGCGGCGACGGCGGGGTGAGCGAGCTCACGCGCGGCCGTCAGCAGTTCGTCATGGCCGCCGTCGACCACGCGCAGCGCCAGCCCGGCTCGCACGGCGGCTTCGGCGTCGAGCGGCTGCCCGAACAACGTCATGGCGGCGGCCTGCTGCGGGCCGGCGAGCCGCTGCGTCATCCAGGTCATCCCGCCGCCCGGGTGCAGCCCGAGTTCGAGGAACCGGGCGACGAACTTCGCCCGCGGCCCGGCCAGCCGGACATCGGCGGCGAGGGCGAGGTTCAGCCCGGCCCCGACGGCGGCGCCCCCGACGGCGGCGATGGTCGGCAGCGCGCACCGCGCCACGGTCAGGAAGCCTTCGTAGACGGCGCGCAGGCCGGCCTCGTCGGCTTCGGCCAGTGCGGACAGATCGGCCCCGGCGCAGAAGGCGGGCGGCGTCCCGGTGACGACGACGGCGTGCACGGACTCGTCCCGTTCCGCGGCCTCGACGGCGGCGGCGAGCTGCGCGGAGAGGTCGAGGGTCAGCGCGTTCCGGCTGCCGGGCGCGTCGACGGTCAGCAGGGCGACGCCGCCGGAGTGCTCACTGACGATGCGGTCGGTCATGGGCCCAGGGTGGCACGGCCCGGTATTACCGGAGTCATGGGGGAACTGGCCGGGGTGCTGGTCAAGGGCATCATCGTGGTGGCGGGCAACCTGCTGACGATGATCGACACGGTCGAGGTGTTCGGTGGCCGCCGGGCGCGAGCCCGCGGCGGCCGGGCGGGGCGAGCGGGTGAGTACCCGTGCGTGCTGCGCTCCGAGGAGCTGACGGCGGGCCGTGAGCGGCGCGGGTGGCTGGTCGTCGGGGACGGGCCGGGTTGTCCGAGCAGGCGGTGTTCGAGCCGGGGGAGCTGACGGTGCAGGCGGTGGACCGGCAGGCGGTGACGTTCCAGGCAGCGGTTGGCCGGACGGAGCTGCGGCTGCACCCGGACGAGGCGTCGGCGGTGCTGCGCGCGCTGGCGGGGTGAGGTCGGGCCGCCGCCCCCCGGTGAACAGCGTATCGGCGGGGGCCGACAGTTTTGGGCCGGTCTTGCGCCTGCCGCCCCGAGTTGTCCACACCTGATCGCCTGTCGCCCGGTTGTCCACACGCGGTCCTCCGAGGGGCCAGAACTGTGGGCCCCCGCCGGTAAACTGGACACCGGGGGCCGGAGGCGTCACTGCTCCGGCGTCGGCGGCCTCTCCAGCAGCCGCGACAACACGACCGTCGACACCGTCCGGTCCACGATCTCCAACCCCCGCAGCCGCTCCAGCGCCGTCTCCAGGTGGTGGATGTCCGCCGCCCGGAGGTGCACGATCGCGTCCGCCGCGCCCGACACCGTGTACGCCGCCACCACCTCCGGCAGGGGCTCCAGCCGCGCCCGGATCCGGGCCGGCGTGATGTTGCCCTGGCACGTGACCTCGACGAACGCCTCCGTTCCCCAGCCCAGCGCCTCCGGGTCGACCACCGCGGTGAAGCCCCGCAGGATGCCCGTTTCGAGGAGCCGGTCGACCCGGCGTTTCACCGCCGGCGCCGACAGGCCGACCACCTTGCCGATCTCCGCGTAGCTGGAGCGCGCGTTCGCCACGAGACACGAAACGATTCGCTGGTCGATGGTGTTCACACGCAACATTTAGCACAGATACGCGCAGCGAACAGCGATTGATTGCGATATTAGGTCCCCTTACCCTGCAATCATGCAGGCGATGCGCGTACCGACCACTCGTCGATACCTCATGTGCCCGCCGCGCTACTTCGCGGTGGACTACGTGATCAACCCCTGGATGGACCCGACCCAGCCGGTCAGCGCCGACGTCGCCGTCGCGCAGTGGACCGAGCTGCGCGACACCTACCGCCGCCTCGGCCACACCGTCGAGGAGATCGAGCCGCAGCCGGGCCTGCCCGACATGGTCTTCGCCGCCAACTCCGGCACCGTCGTCGACGGCCGCGTGCTCGGCTCGCGGTTCCGCGCCCCGCAGCGCACCGCGGAGGCCGAGCACTTCCGGCGCTGGTTCGTCGAGCACGGCTACCGCGACATCACCATGCCGGAGAAGATCAACGAGGCCGAAGGCGACTTCGCCTGGACCGGCTCCCTGCTGCTCGCCGGCACCGGCTTCCGCACCGACCCGGCCGCGCACGCCGAGGCACAGGAGGTCCTCGGCGTCCCGGTCGTCTCGCTGCAGCTGATCGACCCGCGCTACTACCACCTCGACACCGCGCTGTTCGTGCTCGCCGAGGCGACGGACACGACCCGCGCGCAGATCGTCTACTACCCGGACGCCTTCTCGGTCGGCTCGCGCCGCGTGCTGGAGCGGGTGTTCCCGGACGCGGTGCTCGCCACCAAGGAAGACGCCGAGTGTTTCGGCCTCAACGGTGTGTCCGACGGCCGCAATGTCGTCCTCCCCATCGAGGCCACCCGTTTGGGTGAACTTCTCGCTGCGCGGGGGTATGAGCCCGTTTACGTCGACATCTCTGAGCTGCGAAAAGCCGGCGGCGGCCCGAAGTGCTGCACGCTGGAGATCCGCAAAGGCTAAATAACGGCAAAAACGTGTAACTCACCCGTTTGCCATCGCGATTAATCGGAGTAACAAATCGACTACTCGCGGTGGCAGGCGGTGGGATGTGGTGACGGTGATCCTCGTCGTGCACGGAGTGGGCCGGCCGACGCGCCAGCTCGATCCGGGTGAAGACGAGCGCTGGCTGACCGTCGAGCAGTTCGAGCGCGTGCTCGACGTCGCCGCGGACAGCGAAGACGTCCGCCTCACCTTCGACGACGGCAACGACTCCGACGTCGACATCGTGCTGCCGCGGCTGGCAGACCGCGGGCTGACGGCGGAGTTCTTCCCCCTCGCCGGCCGGCTCGGGCAACGCGGGTACGTCGACCGCGGCGGGCTGCGCGAGCTCGTGCAGGCCGGGATGGAGATCGGCTCGCACGGCTGGGAGCCGCGCGACTGGCGGCGGCTCGACGACCGGCACGCCGACCGTGAGCTGAAGGACGCCCCGAAACTGCTCGGCGACCTGTGTGGCCGGCCAGTGCGGCGGTACTCGCTGCCGTTCGGCGCGTATGACCGGCGCGTGCTCGCACGGCTGCGGCAGGCGGGCGCCACCCGCGTCTACTCGAGCGACGGCGGGGCGGCCCGCCGCGACGGCTGGCTCCAGGCCCGCACCGAGCTCCCGCACGACCTCGACGGCGACTGGCTCGACGGCGTGCTCGCCGGCTCCCGGCGGCGCGAGAGCTGGCTGGGCCGGCTCTTCCGCCCGGTTGGCCGCCGAGGAGTCGTGAGTGGTAATTCGGGTTAGAACCCTAATTACCACTCACGACAAGCTGCGGCAGGCTGCTCGGCTGTGCCGCAGAGCGGTACACGGTGCGAGCAGCTTCTCGCCGCTCCCGCCGCCGATGAGCAGCCTTTTCGTCAACTTCGGCCACCTGATGGGAAATTCCCGCACCCGGAGGCCTTGAACGCCCGCACCTCCGCGGTGCATCCTGGTGCCTCGCCGCCGTAAGGAAAGTTTCCTAACTAAAGGGAGCACCAGGAATGCGGAAACTGATCCTGCTCGCGACGCTCGCGCTGGCGGCGGCCGTGATGCCGTCGGCCCTCGCGTCGGCGTCGCCCGCCCCGGCCGCGGCGCCGGCCACCGTGGCAGCCGCCCCCACCGCCGCGCAGCTGCTCGCCAAGACCACCGGCTGCAAGCAGATCTCGAACGGCAAGTACAAGACCGATGAAGACGTTTCGAGCAAAACGGTCGCCGTCTGCGATGCGAACGGTGCGGTGTTCTGGAAAGCCGACATGGACATCGACTGCGACGGCCAGCGCACCTCGCAGTGCAACGAGAACACCGACTGCTGCTTCCAGGACGACACGGCGTTCCACCAGTCCGACGGCAAGCCGCTCAACGCCGCGAAACTGCCCTACATCGTCGTGCCGAGCTCCAGCAGCATCTGGAAGTACTCCTCTTCCGGCCTCAAGGGCGGCGGCTCCTGCGCGGTCATCTACAACGGCAAGGTCGAGTACACCGTCATCGGCGACACCGGGCCGTCGCAGATCATCGGCGAAGCCTCCTACGCGACGGCGAAGGACCTCGGCATCAACCCCGACCCGTCCAACGGCGGCACCGACTCCGGCGTCACCTACATCTGCTTCAAGAACTCGACCGTGTCGCCGATCGAGAACCACACCAACGCGGTGAGCAAGGGCCAAAGCCTCGCCACCACTTTCGTGAACAACAACTGACACCTATTTTCCGCCCGGCGGCGAATCGTGGTCCTCGTCCACGGTCCGCCGCCGGTCCGCGTCCCGGATCGAGACACAATTCTCACTCGAATCCCTTGCGTCTCACCGCAGTCTCACGCGTTCCCCCGTCCGCCGTCCCCGCGGTAACGATCCAGGGGCGCCCGCCGACCAACTTGAGGGTCGCGCGGAATAGCGGAGGTTTTGGCGTGAAGATCAGTGTCTTCGGGCTCGGTTACGTCGGTTGTGTCTCCGCCGCGTGCCTGGCGGGGCAGGGACACCGGGTGGTCGGCGTGGACGTCAACCCGGTGAAGATCGACCTGATCACCCAGGGCAACGCCCCGGTGGTCGAGGAGCGGATCGGCGAGCTGACCGCCGACGTGGTCGCGAGTGGTGCGCTGAGAGCCACCACCGACGTCGCGGAAGCCGTCGCCGACAGTGAGATTTCGCTGGTCTGCGTCGGTACGCCGTCGGCACCGAACGGCAGTCTCTCCACGGTCTACCTCGAGCGGGTGGCCGAGGAAATCGGCGAAGCGCTCGCCAAGAAGAGCGAGCGGCACACCGTCGTCTTCCGCAGCACCATGCTGCCCGGCACCTGCCTCGACCTGCTGGTCCCGATCCTGGAGAAGGCCTCGGGCCGCACCGCCGGGGTCGATTTCGGCGTCGCGGTGAACCCCGAGTTCCTGCGCGAGGGCACCAGCGTCCGCGACTTCTTCGACCCGCCGAAGACGGTGATCGGCGAGATCGACGAAGCCAGCGGCGATGCCGTCGCGGCGCTGTACGAGGGCCTGCCCGGCCCGATGTTCCGGGTGCCGATCCCGGTCGCGGAAATGACGAAGTACGCCGACAACTCCTTCCACGGCCTGAAGATCGGCTTCGCCAACGAGCTCGGCTCGATCTGCCGGGCGCTGGGCCTCGACTCGCACCAGGTGATCGACGTCTTCCTCTCCGACACCAAGCTCAACATCAGCCCGGCCTACCTGAAGCCCGGGTTCGCCTTCGGCGGCTCGTGCCTGCCGAAGGACCTGCGCGGGCTCGTCTACGCCGCGCACCGCGCCGACGTCAGCGTGCCGATCCTGTCGCACGTGCTCGCGTCGAACGACGACCACCTGCAGCGCGCGTTCGACCTGGTCGCGCGCACCGGCAAGCGCAAGGTCGGGCTGTTCGGCCTGTCGTTCAAGCCGGGCACCGACGACCTGCGCGAGTCGCCGCTGGTCGAGCTGGCCGAGAAGCTGCTCGGCAAGGGGTACGACCTGAAGATCTACGACGCCAACGTCAGCCTCTCGCGGCTGATGGGCGCCAACCGCGAGTACATCGAGAGCCGGCTGCCGCACCTCGGGCAGCTGCTGGCCGGGTCCGTCGGCGAGGTCGTGAACCACGCCGAGGTTCTGCTCGTGGGCACCAAAGACCCGGACGTGCTGGCGGCGCTGCCGCACGGCCGGGAGATCGTCGACCTCGTCCGCCTGCCCGACGCCGCCGAGCGTCGCCTTGAAGAGGGATATGCCGGCCTTGCCTGGTAAAGCGCTCATCCTCGTCGAAAACCTCTCTGTCCCCTTCGACCGGCGCGTTTGGCAGGAGTCCACGACCCTGCGCGACGCCGGGTGGGAAGTCCACGTGATCTGCCCGCAGGGCACGAAACGGGACACCGAGGCCGAAGCCGTCGTCGACGGCGTCCACATCCACCGCTACCCGCTCACGGCGGCGACCGGTGGCCCCGCGGGCTACCTGCAGGAGTACGGCACCGCGCTGTGGCACACGCTGCGGCTGGCCCGCAGGATCGGGCCGGTCGACGTCGTGCACGCCTGCAACCCGCCGGACCTGCTCTACCTGGTCGCGAAGGTGCTCAAGCGCCAGGGCGCGAGGTTCATCTTCGACCAGCACGACCTGTGCCCGGAGCTGTACCTGTCCCGGTTCGACCGCGGGCAGGACCTCCTCTACCGCGGGGTCTGTGCGCTCGAACGCGCCACCTACCGCGCCGCCGACGTCGTGATCTCGACGAACGAGAGCTACAAGCAGGTCGCCCGGATCCGCGGCGGCAAGAAGCCCGAGGACGTCTTCGTGGTGCGCAGCGCCCCGGTCGTCGAGCGGTTCCACGAGGTGCCGGCCGAGCCCGAGCTGAAGAAGGGCAAGCCGTACCTGCTCGCCTACCTCGGCGTGATGGGCCCGCAGGACGGCGTCGACTACGCCCTGCGCGCGCTCGAGAAGCTGCGTGACGAGGTCGGCCGCACCGACTGGCACGCGGTGTTCGTCGGCTCGGGTGACGCCTTCGACGACATGGTCGCGCTGTCGGCGAAGCTCGGGCTGGCCAACCAGGTCGAGTTCACCGGCCGGATCTCCGACGAGGACCTGGTCCGCTATCTGTCCACCGCCGACGTCTGCCTGTCGCCGGACCCGCTGAACCCGCTCAACGACGTCTCCACGATGAACAAGGTCATGGAGTACATGGCGATGAGCAAGCCGATCGTCTCGTTCGAGCTGCGGGAAGCGCGGGTGTCCGCCGGCGACGCGGCCGTCTACGCCCCGGCCAACGACGAGTCGGCGTTCGCCAAGCTCGTCGCCCAGCTGCTCGACGATCCCGAAGAGCGGGCCCGGATGGGTAAACTCGGGCAGGCCAGGGTGGCGGGTCCGCTTTCCTGGGAGAACTCCGCGAAGGCCCTGCTGGCCGCGTATGAGCACGCTGTGAAGTCCTGATCGCCGTTGGGTCAGGAGGATTTTCGGGGGTTCCTGGTGGCGGAGCCCCCGGCCCGGGGCGAAGCCCCGGATGTAACAGAACCCACCGGACGTGTAACCAAAGCTCCCGGTCCGACGACGGTTGGGGTAACCGGCCGATCCACTGAACCCGTTCGGCGTACTCGTCTCAGGAATGGAGATCCCGCCGTTGACTGACGACACGGTGCGCCTGGCCCTGGTCGGGCAGGTCCTGCGACGGCGGTGGCGGCTGCTGGCCGCCCTCGCCGTCCTGGGCGCCCTGGTCGGCGCCGGAGCGTCGATCCTGTTCTCGCCCGGCTACAAGACGACCTCGGGCGTGCTCCTCCAGGGCCCGCGCCAGGCCGACGAGCTGCTGACCCAGGCCGAGATCGCGACCGCCTCGGTCGTCCTCGACCGCGCCGCGGCCATGCTGCCGTGGCACCCCAGCGGCGCCGACCTGAAGAAGCAGGTCAGCGCGTCGGTCGCGCAGAGCAACGTCGTGACGATCACCGTCTCCGCCGACACCGCCGAGCACGCCCAGCAGCTCGCCGACCAGGTCGCGCAGCAGTACGTCAAGTACTCCACGCAGCTGGCGAGCAACTCCGCCGACGCCTCGGTGCAGCTGGCCCAGGAACAGCGCGAGTCGCTGCGCCAGCAGGTCAAGCTGACCACGGACAAGATCAGCGACCTCGCCAGGAACGTCGGTGGCGGCCTGACCGTGGAGAGCGTGCAGGTCCGCACCCAGCTCGAAGGCCTGAAGACGTCGCTGGAGCAGGCGATCAACGACCTGAACCAGGCCGACCTCGCGACCGGCATCGGCAACACCGTGGTGCTCGGGCCGTCCCAGCGCCCGACGTCGCCGGCGGCCCCCACGATGACGCAGCTCGTCGCCGGGGGCGCGGTGCTGTTCTTCCTCGCCGGCGTGTTCGGCCACCTGTTCACCGCCCGCACCGACCGGCGGCTGCGGGGCGAGCCGCAGATCGCGTCCGCGCTCGGCGCGCCGATCCTGGCCGGCGTCGACGTCGCGACCCCGCAGGGCGACCGCGTCCCGGCCACGGGCTTCCTCGGCAAGGTGCGGCGCCTGCTCGGCGGGGACCGGCCGTGGGTGCTGCCGCCGGTCGCCACCTCGGCCGACGAGGTCAACCGCGACATCCGCTACCGCCGGGTGCTGGCCCGGCTGGCCACCGGCCCCGCCGACGTCCTGCTGCTGGTCGCCGAAGACGACGACACCGGTCGCCTGGCCGCCGCCCAGCTCGCCGAGCTGGCCGACCGGCTGTCCGTGCCGCTGCGGATCTTCGAGTTCTCGCCCGACCAGCCGACGGTGCCGGACGCCACGGCGAGCTCCGGGGTCCTGGTCGTGCTCGGCGCCGGCACGCGCACCGCGTGGCAGCTCGTCCGGCTCGCCGAGGCCTGCGCCGACGCCCGCCAGGAGCTCGTCGGCGCGGTCCTCACCCACCCCGTCCGGCCGCCTCAGCCGGAGAAACCCGAACCCGCGGCGGAAGCCCCCGAGAAAGCCCTGGCAGGTTCGGCGTGACGACTACTCCCGAAACCCCCGCCGCGCCACTGGTCGATCTTCAGCGGCTGTTCATCGCGATCCGCCGCCGCAAGCGGTTCTGGCTGGCCACCGCCCTGCTCGGGCTCATCGCCGGCGCGGCGCTCGCGGTCGTGCTGCCGGCCCCGCCGACCGCGGTCGCCAAGGTCATCGTGGTCCACCAGGACGACTCGCCGACCGACAGCGGCACGCTGATGCGCACCGACGTCGCCGTGCTGCAGACGACCCAGATCGCCGAAGCCGCGCTGAAGAAGCTGGGCAGCACCGACTCGCCCGACGACTTCATGAAGAACTACGCGGGCCTCGGGCTGACGAACAACGTCCTGCAGATCACCGTCAAGGCCAAGAGCAACGAAGAGGCCGTGGCGCGGGCGCAGGCGCTGGCCGAGACGTTCATCGCCGACCACGTCAAGCGCAGCCAGGCGGCCGCGGCCGCCCAGTCGCAGGCCATCCTCGACCAGCGCAAGAACGCCCAGGACGAGCTGGGCAAGATCGAGCAGCAGATCGTCGACGAGGAGGGCAAGGGCCGCCAGTCCAGCCAGCCCACCCTCGAGAGCTTCTACAGCCGGCGCGCCGCGCTCACCGCGCAGATCTCCGACTTCACCTCGCGCGCCCAGCAGGCCGGCATCGGCAGCCCGCAGGTCGCCGCGGGCACCCAGGTCGTCGACGCGGCCCGCGCGCTGCCCCAGGCGTTCCTCAAGACCACCGCGACCAACGGCGGCATCGGGTTCGCGCTCGGCCTGGCCCTCGGGCTCGCGCTCGTCGCCGTCGGCGCGGTCTCGCGCGACCGGCCGGTGCTGCGCCGCGAGATCTCGACGCACCTCGGCGCGTCCGTGATCGCGCAGTTGCCGTCGAAGCTGCGCGGCCCCGCCCGGCTGTGGCGGCGCTCGCGCGCGGTCGCCGAACGCAAGCGCGTCGCCACAACCCTGGTCCGGCTCATCAAGCAGGAGCCGCGCGGGGTGTCGCTGCTCGAGCTCGGGGCGTCGAAGGTCGCCGCCGCGCTCAGCCTGGACATCGCCGCGGAGCTGGCCGCCGAGGGCGCCGCGAGCGTGCTCGACGACCTGCCGGGTGAGGACGTCCGCAAGCTCGCGCGGGAAACCAAGAGCGACGTCTCCGTGGTCGGCGCGGTCGACCCGCCGGGGACGCCCCAGGAGCGCCGCGTCGGCGTCGGCACGGTGTCGCCGGGCACGGCCTGGACCGACCTGGAGCACCTCGGCCAGGAGACCGTGCTGATCGTGAAGGCCGGGCACGCGAACACGCTTTGGCTGCACACCGTCGCGCGGCAGCTGGCCGACCAGGAGATCCCGATCCTCGGCGTCGTGCTGGTCGACCCGGATCCGCGCGACAAGTCCGACGGCACGCTGTGGGACGGCCTGCACACGGCCCTGCGCGGGCGCGCCCGCCCGGCGGCGGCACCGGCTCCCGCCGAACGCGAAGACCGCCTGGACGAGCTGGTCGCCCGCGTCGCCGAGCGCGTCGCCACGACCGAGCAGCCGACGCGCCGGTTCAGCCCGGTCCGGCAGGTGCTCCCGCCCGCACTCGCCACCCCGAGGCCACCGGCCTCACCACTGCCGCCACCGGGCAGCGTGAGCGTCCCGGACCACCTGAACGCGCCGACGAAGAAGTTCGCCCCGGTCAAACCCCAGAAGCGGCCGACGCCGTTCAAGCGTGATCACGGGGAACCGAGCCACAAGGGCGATCTCGAACCCGAAAAGAGCGCGGAGGTCTCCTGACCCGCGCCGCGACCGAAGGGGAACGCACCCGAGATGTGCGGCATCGCAGGCACCTACCTCTGGCCGGACGGCGGGCCGCTCACCGACCGGCTGACCAAGACGCTGGCCCACCGCGGCCCGGACGGCTCCGGCCGCTACGAGCACCGCGCCGGCCCCGGTGAAGTCCACCTGGGCCACCGGCGGCTCTCGATCATCGACCTGTCCGAGACCGGCGCCCAGCCGATGGTCCTCGACGGGCTCGCGCTGAGCTACAACGGCGAGCTGTACAACGCGCCCGAGCTGCGAGCCGAGCTTTCCGCGGCCGGCGTGCGCTTCCGCGGGACGTCCGACACCGAGGTGCTGCTGCAGGCGTGGCGACGCTGGGGCACCGACTGCCTGCCCAAGCTGCGCGGCATGTTCGCCTTCGCCCTGTTCGAGGAGGGCACCGGCGAGCTGTTCCTGGTCCGCGACCAGCTGGGCATCAAGCCACTGTTCTTCGTGCAGCGCAACGGCGGGGTCGCCTTCGCCTCCGAGCTCAAGGCGCTCGCCGGCGAGCTCGGCGGGTCGCTGCAGGTCGACAACGCGGCCCTGATCGCGTCGCTCCTCTACTACTGGGTGCCGGACAGCCGGTGCGCCTACCAGGGCGCGGAGAAGCTGCAGCCGGGCACCTGGCTGCGCTGCCGCCCGGACGGCCAGGTCGACCGCGGCCGGTTCTGGTCGCTGCGGGAGGTCGCCGAGGAGGGCGCGGCGTTCGACGGCGAGGTCGACCTGCACGCCGTGATCTCCGAGTCGACGGCCAAGCACCTGCTCTCGGACGTCCCGGTGGCGACGTTCCTTTCGGGCGGGCTGGACTCCAGCTACCTGACGGCACTGGCCGCGCGGTCGCAGCCCGGGATCTCCGCCTACACCATCGGGTTCCGGGCCGAGGACGCGAAGTTCGAGGCCATGCCGGACGACCTCAAGTACGCCCGCATCGTCGCCGAGAAGTTTGGCGTCGACCTGCACGAGATCGAGATCGCACCGCAGGTGCTCGACCTGCTGCCGAAGATGACCTACCACCTCGACGAGCCGATCGGCGACCCGGCGGCGATCAACTCGTTCCTGATCTGCTCGGCCGCGCGCGAGGCCGGCGTCAAGGTGATGCTGTCCGGGATGGGCGCCGACGAGCTGTTCGCCGGGTACCGCAAGCACCTCGCGAACCTGATCGCCCTGCGCTACCACAAGGTGCCGGGCGCGGTCCGGCGGCCAGTCGAGTCCATTGTGGACCGGCTGCCGGTGGCGTCGGCCAAGCGCGGCTACCGGTCGGTGCGGTTCGCCAAGCGGTTCCTGTCCTTCGCGGGCCTGCCCGAGGAGACGGCGTTCCGGCGCAGCTACACGATGTACGACCGCGCCGAGCTGCTCTCCCTGGTCAACCCGGACCTCGCGGCGGACGTCGACTCCGTCCTGACCGAGCACGCGGACACGTACCACGACCAGGCGCTCGACGACTTCGTCAACCGGATGTGCCTGGCCGACTCGCGGATGTTCCTGCCCGGGCTGAACCTGACCTACACCGACCGTTCGACGATGGCGGCGTCCACCGAGGTGCGGACCCCGTTCGTCGACGTCGAGGTGGTGCGGGCGGCGTTCAAGATCCCCGGCGACAAGAAGATCGTCGGCCGCGCCGGCAAGGTCGCGCTCAAGAACGCGGCGCTGAACATCCTGCCCAGCGAGATCGTGCACCGGCCGAAGGGCCTGTTCAGCGCGCCGCTGCGAGCCTGGATGAGCCGCGACCTGGCGCCGCTGGTGCGCGAAGTCGTCAACGAAGGCGTGCTCGTGCAGTCCGGCTTGCTGCAGCGCGAGGCGTTGCAGCGCATGGTCGCCGAGGACGCCGCCGGCCAGGAAGACCGCGGCAAGCACCTCTGGCACGTCTTGACTCTCGAGTATTGGTACCGGAACGCGATGTCTGGAGCAGGAGCGAAGTGAAGCAGGTAGTCCAGAACTACAAGAGCGGGGAACTGGCGCTCCTCGAAGTCCCCGAGCCCGCCTGCAAGTCCGGTGGCGTGCTGGTGCGGACGGTGTACTCGCTGATCTCGACCGGCACCGAGATGATGAAGGTGTCCGAGGCCAGCCTGTCGCTGGTGGGCAAGGCGAAGGCCCGGCCCGACCAGGTCGCGAAGGTCATGCAGAGCGTGGCCACGAACGGTCTTTCGGCGACCTACCGCAAGGTGACGTCCAAACTGGACTCCTACACCCCGCTCGGCTACTCGCTGTGCGGCGTCGTCGAGCAGGTCGGCGACGGCATCACCGACGTCAAGGTCGGCGACCTCGTGGCGTGCGCGGGCAACGAGCACGCGCTGCACGCCGAGCTGAACTGGGTGCCGAAGAACCTCTACTCGCCGGTGCCCGCCGGCGTCGACCCGCGGCACGCGGCGTTCGGCACCGTCGGATCGATCGCGATGCAGGGCGTCCGCCGCGGCGAGCCGCAGATCGGCGAAGTCGCCCTGGTCATCGGCCTCGGCCTGATCGGCCAGCTCGTCGTGCAGCTGCTGGCGTCGTCCGGCGTGCGCGTCGTCGGCGTCGACCCCGACCCGGAGCGCTGCAAGCTCGCCGAGACCCTCGGCGCGCTGACCTGCGCGCACCCGGCGTCCGGCATCGTCGACACGGCGGTGGACGAGCTGACCCACGGCGCGGGCGTCGACCAGACCTACCTCGCCGCCGGCGGCAACACGAACGACCCGGTGGAGCTGGCCGCGAAGCTGTCGCGCGACCGCGGCCGGGTCATCGACATCGGCAAGTGCAAGCTCGACCTGCCGTGGAACGCCTACTACGAGAAGGAACTGGACGTCCGGTTCTCGCGCTCCTACGGGCCGGGCCGCTACGACCCGTCGTACGAGCTCGAAGGCCGCGACTACCCGATCGGCCAGGTCCGCTGGACCGAGCGCCGCAACCTCGAGTGCGTGCTGGACCTGATCGCGCGCGACCGGCTGGACGTCGAGCCGCTGATCACGCACGTCTCGGACTTCTCCGACGCGGTTTCGACGTACCAGTCGCTGAACGAGGGCGCGCTCAAGGCGGTGGCGGTGCTGTTCCGCTACCCGGACGCGGTCGCCCGGACGGAGCCCGTGGTCACCTCCGCGCGGGTCGGGGTGGTTTCGTCTTCGCCCGCCGCGCTTCCGGCGGGGCAGCCGGTGCGCCTGGGCTTCATCGGTGCGGGCAACTACGCGTCGTCGATGCTGCTGCCGCACCTGGTCGAGCGCGACGATGTGCAGCTCGAGCACGTCGCGACGACGTCGGCGCTGTCCGGCGCCAACGCGCGGCGCAAGTTCGGCTTCGCCGCGGCGTCGACGGACATCGACAACGTTCTCGGCGACTCGTCGATCGACGCGGTGTTCGTCGTGACGCGGCACAGTTCGCACGCCGAGCTGACCCGTCAGGCGTTGCTCGCGGGCAAGACGGTGTTCGTCGAGAAGCCCCTGGCCCTGTCGCCGGAGGAGCTGCAGAAGGTCCTCGACGCGATCGAGGAGTCCGGCAACGACCGGCTGCAGGTCGGCTTCAACCGCCGGTTCGCGCCGCTGCTGCACGAGGCCCGCGAGCAGTTCGGCCCGCGCGTCGGCCCGGCGAGCGTGCGGTACCTGGTCAACGCCGGCCGCCTCGACCACGGCAGCTGGTACAACCAGACCGACTCCGAGGGCTCCCGCTTCGCCGGCGAGGGCGGCCACTTCATCGACACGGTGAGCTGGCTGCTCGACGCCGACCCGATCTCGGTGTACGCCACCGGCGACCTCCAGGTGACCCTCGGCTACGCCGACGGCTCGACCGCGGTGATCACCTACGCCGAGACCGGCTCGTCGGGCTTCCCGAAGGAGACCCTGGACGTCGTCGCCGACGGCAAGGTCCTCAAGTTCGACGACTTCGTCCGCGCGTCGGTGTACTCGCGGAAGAAGTGGGCCAGCTCGCGCATCCCGAAGGGCCGGGACAAGGGCCAGGCGGCCGAGGTCGACGCGTTCCTGTCGGCGGTGCGGACGGGTTCGCCGATGCCGATCTCGATCGCTTCGCTGGCCGCGACGACGCTGGCGACCCTGGCCGCGCAGACGAGCGCCGCGAACGCGGCACCGGTGCGGATCGAGCTGCCGCGGAAGGCGGGTACCCCGGCATGACGAGCGTGGCGCCGGTCCGGCTGGAGCCGGGGGTCCCGGCATGATGGGCCCCGGCTGGTACCTGCGCCGGCTGTCCCGGATGGGGCCGGCGGAGGTCGTCGGCCGTGCGCGGCACGCCGTCGTCCAGCGGCAGTGGCGGTCCACGCTGCCGACGCCGCCGGACTGGCCTGCGCACCCGCGCTTCACCGCGACCCTGCCCACCGGAGTGCTGGGCAAGGTGTCCGGCGAGGCTGTTTCGCGGCTCCTGGCCACGGCCGACGAGCTGATGGCCGGTCGCGCGGAGTTCTTCGGTGTCGAGCGTACGGATTTCGAGGCACCCGACTGGTTCCTCGACCCGAAGACCGGGCGCCGCGCGCCCTCGGACAGGTACGCGTTCGACGTGCCGTACCGGTCGGAGGACACGGTCGGCGACATCAAGCAGATCTGGGAGCCGTCGCGCCACCAGCACCTCACCGTGCTGGCGGCGGCCTTTGCGGCGACCGGCTCGTCGGCGTACGCCTCGCGCGTGGCAGAGCACCTGCGGTCCTGGTGGGCCGCCAACCCGCCGCTGCAGGGACCGCACTGGGTGAGCGGGATCGAGCTGGGCATCCGGCTCCTGTCGTGGGTCTGGACGCGCCGGCTGCTCGACGGCTGGCCGGGCGCGGCGGAGCTGTTCGAGGAGAACCCGGACTTCCAGCTGCAGCTGTGGCACCACCAGAACTGGCTCGCGACGCTGCGCAGCCACGGCTCGTCGGCGAACAACCACGTGATCGCCGAGGACGCCGGGTTGCTGGCCGCGGCCTGCGCGTTCGGCTGGTTCCCGGAGTCGGCGGGCTGGCGAGTCGCGGCGACGCGCTCGCTGGACGTCCAGCTGGGGCGCAACACGTTCCCGTCCGGCCTCAACGCGGAACTGGCGTCCGAGTACCACGGCCTGGTGCTGGAGCTGGGCCTGGCGGCGGCGGTCGAGGCCGACGCCGCGGGCACGCCGGTGCCGGATTCGACGTGGGGCGTCCTGCTCCGGATGACCGACGCGTTGGCATCCATTGTGGACACCCGGTTGCGGCCGCCTCGCCAGGGCGACGCCGACGACGGCTTCGGCCTGATCGTCGACGGCACGTCGACCGACCGCTGGGCGTCGTTGCTGGCGTCGGGGGAGGCGCTGTTCGGCCGCCTGGACTGGTGGCCGCCGGTCCCGGGTGACGACGTCCGCACGGCCCTGCTCGCCTCCCTCGCTTCGCGGACTCCGCGCGCTTCGGGCGTCCGCCCGGGCCGCCGTCCGGCGCACCTGCGGGACGCGGGGATGACGATCCTGCGTTCGGGCCCGGTGTGGGTCCGCTGTGACGGAGGTCCTCACGGGTTCCTCTCGATCGCGGCGCACGCCCACGCGGACGCGCTGTCGCTGGAGGTCCGCCACGACGGCGTCGACGTGCTGGCCGACCCGGGCACGTTCTGCTACCACGGCGAGCCGCAGTGGCGGTCGTACTTCCGGTCCACGCTGGGCCACAACACGCTCGAGCTGGCCGGCCACGACCAGTCGGTCTCGGGCGGCCCGTTCCTGTGGACCCGCCACGCGGTGACGAAGGTCCTGGACGTGCAAACCCCGGACGACGGCCCGTCCCGCTGGTCGGCCGCCCACGACGGCTACGCCCCGGCGGTCCACCGCCGCACGGTCGAGCTGGACGGCGACGTGCTGAAGATCGTCGACGAAGTGCGGGGGGAGGGCGTGCCGGAGGCGGCGCGGCTGGCGTTCCACTTCGGCCCGTCGGTGACGGTCATGCTCGACGGCACCACCGCCCGCCTTCGATGGACGGCCGCTGCCGGTGCGCCATTCGCCGGTGAGCCCGGCCCTGCGGCCGGTGGGCCAGTGGCTGGTTCCGCAGCCGTCGAGTCGGCAGGCCGGGCTGGCTCTCCTGTCGTCGAGTTGGCAGCTCAAGCCGGTTCTCCTGCTGCCGAGTCGCCAGCCCACGCCGGTTCCGCTGCCGCCGGGCCGGCTGGCCGGGCCGGTTCCCCGGTCGGGTCTTCGGCGGACGGTGGGCGGCTCGGTTCGCCGGTCGCCGGTGGGGCGGTCGGGGCCGGTTCCGTCGCCGATCCGGTTGCCGGGCGGGTTTCCGGTTCCCTCACGGGTGCCGGAAGCGTTGTCCGCACCGCCGTCATGGAGTTGCCGTCCGAACTCGCGTGGACCGTGCACCGGGGGGATACCGAACCCCCGTTGGGGTGGTACTCCGCGGGGTTCGGGCGCAAGGAACCTGCCACCACTCTTATCGGCTCCGGGTCGCCCGGTCACCTCACCACCTTGCTCCGCTTCAGTTAGGACCCGCCCGTGACAGCCCGCCGCTTCCGACTCCACCGCGCAGTTCCGCTGCTCGGTGTCCTGCTCACGGTCGCGGCGTGCTCGGGCGGGCCGGACACCGACGGCGGCCCCGCCCAGGCCACCCCGGCACCCAGCGGATCGGTCGCCGCCGTGTGCGACAAGCAGCCGGCCGGCCCCTCGGCCGCCCCGGCGGGGGCCGTCGTCATCGACCCGGCCGTGCCGGGGGACTTGGCGGCGAAGACGCGGTCCGCCGGCCCCGGTACGACGTTCTGGCTCAAACCCGGCAAGCACATCCTCGGCGACGACAAGTACGACCAGGTGTCCCCCAAGGACGGTGACATCTACATCGGCGCCCCCAGCGCGGTCCTCGACGGCCGGAAGCTCAACCAGTACGCCTTCACCGGGCACGCGGTCAACGTCAAGATCACCTACCTGACCGTGCAGGGCTTCGTCGCTCCGCACGACGAAGGCGTGGTCAACCACGACTCCGGCGACGGCTGGCTGATCGAGCACTCGACCATCCAGGACAACGACGGCGCCGGGCTCATGGCGGGCGCGCGCCAGCAGGTGCGCGGCAACTGCCTGCGCCGCAACGGCCAGTACGGCATGAACGCCTATTCCGGCGGCACGCCGCTCACCGCGCTCGTCGTCGAGGGCAACGAGATCGCCGGCAACAACACCGGCGACTGGGAAGCGAAGATCGACGGCTGCGGCTGCAGCGGCGGGGTCAAGTTCTGGGCCGTCAACGGCGCCGACGTGCGCGGCAACTGGGTGCACGACAACCACGGCACCGGGTTGTGGGCCGACACGAACAACAACGACTTCCTCATCGAGGGCAACCTCATCGAGAACAACGACAGCGCCGCGCTGATCTACGAGATCAGCTACAACGCGATCATCCGCGACAACACGATCCGCAAGAACAACTGGGCCGACGGCCGCCGGTACGCCGACAAGGGCGACAACTTCCCGACGTCGGCCATCTACATCTCCGAGTCCGGCGGCGAGCCGCGGATCAAGGCGCGCACCGCGAAGATCGACATCTCCCGCAACTACCTGGAGAACAACTGGTCCGGGATCACCCTGTGGGAGAACGCCGACCGCTTCTGCAACAGCCCGGCCAACACCTCGTCGGGCGACTGCACCAAGCTGGTACCGGCCGTCAAGGAGTGCTCGGCCCCGGCGATCACCAGCGGCACGCTGCTGGCCGACTGCCGCTGGAAGACCCAGCACGTCGACATCCACGACAACAAGTTCGTCCTCGACCCGGCGGTCGTGGGCTGCCAGGCCTCCTGCGGCCGGATGGGCCTGCTGTCGAACTTCGGCACCTACCCGGACTGGTCGCCCTACCGCGGCGACGACGTCCAGGAAGCGATCACGTTCAAGCAGGACAACCGCTGGCACGACAACAGCTACGCCGGCCCCTGGACGTTCATCGCCCACTCGCCCGACCGCGTCCTCGAGATCGGCGAGTGGGAAGGCGCGCCGTACTCCCAGGACAGCGGAAGCACCTTCACCGCGCAGGGTGGGGGCTGACATGACCGCGCACACCGGACTGGCCGGCCTCCGCGGCGACGCCGCGCCCGAACCCGCGTCCTCGACGCCGAAGTGGGCGGGCCTGGCGTGGGCGCTGCTGATCCTCAACACGCTCGGTTCGACCGGCGCGAAGACGGTTCTCCCGCTGCCGCGGTCGGTCAGCCAGCTGGTCACCATGGGCTCGCTGATGACGGCGTTCGTGATCGCGCTGGCCCTGAACAAGCACCTGCGGATCCGCCCGAGCGCGTACCTGATGCTGCTGACCGCCCTGCTGGGGGCCAGCATCCTGTCCAGCGCCGACCTGCAGGAGGGCTTCGGCGCGCTGTTCCGGTGCTTCCGGCTCACGGTGTTCGTCTCCACGCTCTGGTTGCTGACCCGCTGGTGGGACGGCGGGTTCGGCTTCGTCCGGTACCACATCCGCACGTACGCTGTCGTGCTCGCGTCGGTCGCGCTCGGCCTGGTGATCTCGCCCGGCAACGCGATGCCGGAGGAGTACGGCGGCCGGCTCTCGGGTGCGATCTGGCCGCTGACCCCGCCGCAGATCGGCCAGTACGCGGCCGTCATCGCCGGGCTCACGCTCCTTCTCTGGTTCGGGCGCCGCACGACCTGGCGCAGCGCGTTGTTGATCGTGGTGCCGTCGCTGGGGCTGCTGCTGCTCACGCACACCCGCACGGCGACGCTCGGTCTCGTCGCCGGTCTCGCGGTGGCCTTCCTGTCGATGGTGCTGACCAGCGCCCGCGCGAGGAAGGTGTTCGCGTGGACGGTCGGCATCGGCGGGGTGGCCGGCGTCGTGCTCGCGGGTGCGCTGCAGACGTGGTTCCTCCGCGGGCAGAGCGCCGACAACTTCTCCAGCCTGACCGGCCGCGCGAAGGTGTGGGACGCGCTGCTGGAGGCCCCGCGGTCGACGGCCGAGTACATCTTCGGGGTCGGGCTGACGGACAAGTCCTACGACGGCCTCCCGATCGACAACAGCTGGCTCGCGATCTACCACGAGCAGGGTTTCGTCGGGATCGCGCTGGTGGCGGGGTTCCTCCTCACGTTGGTCGTGGTGGCCGTGCTGCGGCCACCATCCCTGGCTCGCGCGTGCGCGATCTTCCTGATCACCTATTGCATTTCGGCGTCCTACACCGAAGCGGGGCTCGGCGATGCGTCGCCGTACCTGCTCCACCTGGCGGTCGCCGCGTCGCTGCTGGTCCGCGGGGTGCCGCAGTCCGACGAACAAGCATTCATCCCGGCGAAGGGGGCAGACGTGCGAGGTGCAGGCGCGTGAAGGTGCTCGTGGTGCACAACCGGTACCGCTCCGAGCAGCCGAGCGGCGAGAACAACGTCGTCGACGCCGAGGTGACGCTGCTCGCCGAGGGCGGTCACCAGGTGTCGTTGTTCGAACGCCGCAGCGACGACATCGCGGCGATGCCGCTGCCCCGCAAGGCCGCGGTGCCGCTGACGGTGCCGTGGAACCCGGCGGTGCGGAAGGAGCTCGCCGCCCGGCTGCGGGCGTCGCGCCCGGACGTCGTGCACATCCACAACACGTTCCCCCTGCTGTCACCGTCGGTGGTCGCCGCGTGCGCGGACGCGGGGGTGCCCGCGGTCGCGACGCTGCACAACTACTCGATGGTCTGCCCACCCGGCACGCTCCACCGCGACGGCCGCATCTGCACCGAGTGCGTCGGCGGCTCACCGCTGCCGGCGGTGAAGCACGGCTGCTACCGCGGGTCGAGCGCGGCCACGCTCCCGATGGCGGCGAGCATGGTCGCCAACCGGCGCCGGTGGTGGACGGGCGTTTCCCGGTTCTTCTGCATTTCGGCGGCGCAACGTGACCTCCTGGTGTCGGCCGGGATGCCCGGCGAGCGGATGGCGGTGAAGCACAACTTCGTCACCGACCCCGGCGTCCGCCGCACCGGCGCCGGCAAGCACGTGCTCTTCCTCGGCCGCGTCACCGAGGAGAAGGGGGTCGGCCTGCTGATGCGGGCGTGGGAGCGTCTGGACGGTGCCCTGGGCGTGCCGCTGGTCATCGCGGGCACCGGCCCGATGCAGGACGAAGTCGCGGCCTGGGCGGCCGGTCGCACCGACGTCTCGTACGTCGGTCTCCAGAACAAGGCGGAGTGCCGTGCGCTGACCGCCGACGCGGTCGCGGTGGTCGCGCCGTCGACGTGGCTGGAGGCCTTCGGCCTGGTGGTGGTCGAGGCGATGGCCGCCGGCGTGCCGACGGTCGCGGCCGCGCACGGCGCGTTCCCCGAGCTGGTCGACGACGGTGTCACCGGCCTCCTGCACGTCCCGAACGACGCGGCCTCGCTCGCCGACCGCCTGCGCGCGGTCGCCGGCGACCGCAACGGTGACATGGGCGACGCCGCCCGCGTTCGGTACGAGAAGGACTTCACGCCCGCGGTCGGCCTGGACCGCTTGATCGCCGGGTACGAGGCGGCGATCGAGGCGTGAGGCAGCTGGTCCGGACGGCGCCCGCGGCCCTGCCGGCCGTGCTGCGCGGCCCCCTGGCGATGACGGCCGCCCTGGCAACGGCAGTCCTCGTCGCGCTCGGCATCCTGCACTTCCACGACTCGGGCCTGACCGGCATCGACGCGGCTCTCCTCCCTTCGATCTACGGGGTCGAGCCGCCGTGGCGGTATGTCGCCCTGGTCTTCGACTTCGGTGGCGAGCCGGTGGGATCGGTGATCCTGATCGCGCTCCTTTCGGGGGTGTGCTGGCTGGTCCGCCGGTTGCGGACGGCCGTGCTGACGGTGGCTGGTGTCGTGGTGACAGTGGCGGCGACCACGGTGCTGAAGCCGGTGGTCGGCAGGACCATCCACGGCGAGTTCCTGTCGTACCCGAGCGGTCACACGGCTTTGGCGACGGCGCTGGCGCTGGTCATCGCCCTGTTGCTCACCGAGCGGTTCGGGCTGGGGCGCGCGGCCGGGATGGCGCTTGTGCTGGGGCTGGCGTTGGTGGCCGGGGTGGCCATGGGGTGGGCCGAGGTCGCGCTGGGCGCGCACTACCCCACGGACGCCCTCGGGGGATTTTGTGCTGCGCTGGCCGCGGTCCCGGCGACTGCGCGGGTGCTGGACCGGGTGGCCGACCGGCTCTGAGGGGCCGGCACGAGGCGCAGCCGAGGAGCGGTCGTCCGCCGGCGTGGCGGGGCAATTCGTCCACTGTGGACGCGATGGCGGTCGGTGCTGGCATGTCTCCGACGGTACCGAACACCCGTGCGAATGCCAGTCGCTGAAACGGGTGAACGGCCTGTCCGAAATTCTCCGTTCGCGACTTTTCCCTTATATGGCAACGGAAATTTCGGCTGGAGACGGCGGCGGCGGTTGAAACTGTCGGACCCCGTCGGCAAGCTCGTGATCAGCAGCCGGCGGGCCCACCGCCGAACGAAGAGCACTCGTCCTGCGAGTAGGGCTTTGCCCGCCAGCCCGCAGCGTCGACCGTCTTGGAGGTGTCATGCGCCACGAAAGTCCACGGCCCGGAGTACGAGTTGTCGTGCCACCGGTTGGCCTGGCGGAAGGTGATGGCCTCTTCGATCACCGTTCCCTTGTAGGGCGACCAGTCCGGGAACGTCCCGAAGTTCGACAGCAGGGCCATCCGTCCGCACAGGCTCGTGCAGCCGATGTGGCCGGCGTCGAACCGGAAGGTGTTGCCGTGGATCTCCACCCGTTGCGTCTTCCAGCGGCAGTCGTCGTACGCCGGGGCCTTCGCGATCGTGCCCGCGGCGCACGAAGATTTTGCCGCCGCCTTGGTGCAGTAGCCCGTCGACGTGTTGGCCGGGCTGTTGCAGAAGCGGTCGGCGTTCTCCCACAACGTGATCCCGGCCCAGTTGTCCTCGAACGTGTTGCCGTTGATGTCGACGGCCGACGTTCGGGCACGCACGCGCGGATCGCCGCCCGACTCCGACAGGTACACCGTCGCCACCGGGAAGTTGTCGCCGCGCGCCGCGAACGCGCGGCCCTGGACCAGGGTGTTGCGGCGGAAAGTGTTGCCGCGCAGCACCAGGTTGTAGCTGGTTTCGTAGTACAGCGCCTCGGCGTCGTTGACCTCGAACAGGTTGTTCTCGACGAGGAAGTCGTTGTTGTTCGTGTCGGCCCACAGTCCGGCGCCGTGGTTGCCGTGGACCCAGTTGCCGCGGATGTCGGCCCCGTTCACGGCCCAGAACTTGGCGCCGCCGCTGCACCCGCAGCCCGGCACCTTGGCCTCCCAGTCCCCGGTGTTGTTGCCGGTGATCTCGTTGCCCTCCAGCACGAGCCCGGTGATGCCGTCACCCGCCTGGTACGCGTTGAGCCCGTACTGCCCGTTGTTGCGCAGGCAGCTGTGCCGCACGATCTGGCCGGCGCCGGCCATCAGCCCCGCGCCCGCGTTGTCCTCGATGGTGGTGTTCTCGATGAGCCAGCCGTCGCCGGAGTCGTGGTTGACCACGCCCTGGTCCTGCAGCGCGGCGAATCCGCGGACGGTGAGGCCGCGGAGCGACACGTTGCGTGCCTGCTGGGTGAAGGCCGCCCGGTTGACGCCGCGACCGTCGACGACCGCGCCCGGCGCGCCGAGGTACACGTCGCCGTCCTTGGGGGAGACCTGGCCGTACTCGTCCTTGCCGAGCGTGTGGGTGCCGGGCCGGAGCCAGAACGTCGTGCCCGCCGGGTGTGCCGCCGTCTTGGCCGCGAGGTCGCCGTCGACGGCCGGATCGACGGCGACGGCTCCGGCGGGTGGTTGCCCGTACCCGGCGGGTTGGTGGCCGCACACCGGCCCCGGCCCGTCGGCGGCGCCCGCGACCGCCGGGCACGCCACGGCGATCAGGAGCGAACAAGCAGCAACGAGAACCGCACGAGATCTTCCCATGGCAGGAAGTTACGCACGAACGGGCCGGAAAACAGTCACCCTCAAGTGTCCTCATCGGACCCAACGGGTGAATCCGGCCCGCCCGTGCGGGGATCAGGCGTATTTGCGGAACACGGGCTGCACCGGGCGCCCGCCCATCCACGGCGCCGGGTCGTTCGCGTCGAGGGCCTTCCGGTACACCGTGCAGGCCTGGGCGACGACGTCGACGGTCTTGTCGATGTCCGCCTCGGTGAGCGCGGCACTGACCACGAAGGACGGTCCGAGCACGCCGCCGCTGATCAGCTCGCGCAGGAACAGCGTCCGGTACGGCTGCGAGGGGTTGCCCTGCTCGTCGAGCGTGCCGAAGACCAGGTTGCTGGCCCGGCCGCGGACGACCACGTGATCCTCGACGCCGATCCCGGCCGCCACCTCGCGGACGCCTGCGGCGAGCCGGTCGCCGAGGGCGTGCATGCGGCCGATGACGTCTTCGTCGCGGTAGACGTCCATGACCGCCATCGCGGCGGCCAGCGAGTGGGTCTCCGCGCCGTGCGTGGTCGAGAGCAGGAACACCCGCTCCCGATCGGTGCGCAGGCCGCCGATCTCCATCAGCTCCCGCTTGCCCGCCAGCGCCGACACCGCGAAGCCGTTGCCGAGGGCCTTGCCGAACGTCGAGAGGTCGGGCGTGACGCCGTAGAGGCCCTGCGCGCCCTGAGCGGACCAGCGGAAGCCGGTGATCATCTCGTCGAAGACCAGGACCACGCCGTGCCGGGTGGTGAGCTCGCGCAGGCCCTGCAGGTACCCCGGCGGCGGTTCGACCGCCGCGGCCGCCTCCAGGATCATGCACGCGATCTCGCCCTCGTGGCGCTGCAGCAGTTCCTCCGCGGCCTGCAGGTCGCCGTACGGGAAGGACGCGACCGCTTCCGTCGTCTCGTCCGGGATGCCCGCGTTCATCGGCGTGGTGCCGATGAACCAGTCGTCGGTGGAGAAGAAGGCGTGGTCGGCGCACTTGGCGACGAGCCTGCGGCCGGTGGCGGCCCGGGCCAGCCGGACGGCCGCCGTCGTCGCGTCCGAGCCGTTCTTGGTGAACTTCACCATGTCGGCCGTCGGCACGTTCTCGAGGAAGCGCTCGGCCGCCTCGGCTTCGATGATCGACGGCCGGATGAAGTTGCTGCCCTTCTCCAGCTCGCCGCGCACCGCTTCGATCACGCGCGGGTGGGCGTGGCCGAGGCTGACGGCCCTCAGGCCCGCGCCGTACTCGACGTACTCGTTGCCGTCGACGTCCCAGACGTGGCCGCCGCGGCCGTGCGAGATGACCGGGGCCATCCCTTCGGGATACTGGTCCGAGCCCTTGGCGTAGGTGTGCGCACCACCCGGGATGACCCGGTGCAGCCGCTCGTCCGCCTTGGTGGAGCGGGGCAGGTTCGTTCCCATGTCGTGGTTCACCTCGTTGGTTTCAACGCCTCTCGAAGAGATGGCGCCCGTTCGTCCCGGTCACTGACCATTGTGACCGAAAGTGGCCACGAAATGTCCAATTCGGGGTCTTTGTGCGAAATCGTAATGTCCTCTTCAGGATCGTGCGCCCGATCGATACGGTACGAAACATCGGAGGGATCGGTGAGTGACTGGAATCCGTGCGCGCACCCCGCCGGGATATACACGGAAACCTGGGTATCACCCGAAAGTTCGAAGGTTTTCACATTCCTGAATGTCGGCGAATCCGGTCGGAGATCCACCACGACGTCGAAGATCGCGCCGTGCGAACACCGCACCAGTTTTGCCTCGCCGGCCCCGCCGCGCAGGTGCATCCCGCGGACGACTCCCTTGCGGGAGCGGGAAAGGCTGTCCTGGACGAAGCCGTCCGGGTCGATGCCGACCGACGCGACGACGTCGCGGTCGAACGTCCGGCTGAAGAAGCCGCGCTGGTCCCCGTGCGGAGTGGGTTCGAACAGATACGCGCCGTCGATCTCGGGCACCGGAATGGCCTTCATTGCCCACCCCCGAAGAGGGCCGCCGAAAGGGCGGCGAACTGGTCTTTGAGCCGTTGTGCGTTCATCTCGTTCCGTTCGAGAAGTGTCTGGCGAATTTCCCCCGAACGTTTCTCGAGTTCGGTGAACTGCTCGACGAGCCGGTCGAAGTCGACGGTCTTGGCCCGCTGGGTGAAGCCCTCGAGGCCCATCTCCGCCATGAGGACGTCGTTCTTCGGCGCGTAACCGATCGCCACGGTCGGTTTCGCGACCTTCAGGGCGCAGAGCACGTTGTGGTAGCGCGTGGCCACCACGCTGTCCACCGCGGCCATCTCGTGCATCAGCTCGTCCAGGGTCTCCGCCGTAGCCGCTGTCACCAGCGGGGAAGCGGTGTTCTCGATGATCTCGTCGACGACCTGCCGGTCGATCCGGTCGCCGATGAACAGCCGGACGGGTCTGTCCTGCTCAACGAGCCACGCGACGAAACGGTTCATCGTGTCGACGTAGTGGCGGTAGATGCGGTCGGCTTCGGCGCGGTCGTCGTTGCCGCCGTAGTAGGCCATCACGCCGACGCCGACGGTGCCCGGCTTGCCGACGGCGGCCGGGGTGGGGAGGGAGAACGCGAGGTCGGGATAGACCTGGTCGGCACTCGTGTCGACGCCCATGGCGCGCATGGCGTCGCGCGAGATGTCGTCGCGGTAGGAGCGGTAGGCGGCGAGCCGGCCGGACCAGCGGACCAGGGCCCGCGTTGCCCGGGCGCTGATCTCGTTGGCGCCGACGCAGACGAGCGCCACCTTGGTGCCGGAGAGGCGCCCGGTGGCGGAGAGGAGGAAGAGCGAATACGGGAAACCCCAGGGACGCAGGGGCAGCGTCGCTTCGAGCACGCCCATGCCGGGCACGATGACGACGTCCTGCTTGCGGACCCAGGCCGCGGTGCGCGCGATGTCGACCAGCTTGCCGAAGCCCTTGAGGGCGACCGAGCGCAGGCCGGACGCCGTCTCGTACTCGGACTGGTTCCAGTGCAGCGGCGTCGCGTCGAGGCCGTACCGCTCGTGGACCAGCTCCGGGCCGCCGACCAGGGCGCTCAGCACCGCGTCCGGGTACTCGGCGCGCAGGTAGCCGAGCACGGCTTCGAGGGAACCGTCGTTGCCGAGGTTCCCCGAGCCGAGCAGGCCGAACACGCCGACGCGTGGTGCACGCTTCACGCGAGCCTGCCTTCCCGGCCGGCCACGATCTCGTTGACCGTGGCGACGTCCGAGGCGGTCGGCGCGCGGTCCTCGACGCGCTCGCCGTGGCCGGAGCGGGCCCGGTTGGTCAGCCAGGCGCCGAGGTGGCCGAAGCACTCGCGCTTGTCGGCAGCCGAGATCGGCGCGCGGCGGATCAGGTCCGCGAACCCGTAGACGTACTCGCCGAGCAGGCGGACGGTGGGGTTCCGGAGCCGGTTCGCGCGCCGCGGGTCCAGATTTGCGCACCGGCTCCGGATGGTCGGGTTGGCCCGTTCCGCGCGGCCGGGGTGGTCGCGGCGGAAGTAGAGCAGCTCGGGCACCTGGTGGAACGGGCCGTGCAGGGCCATCTCGGCCGAGTACGTCCGGTCGGCGTGGTGGTAGCTGTCGAGCGGCTTGACGCGGCGGAGGACGTCGGCGCGGATGACGCCGTAGAAGTCGTCGCCGCCCGGCTCGAACAGGACGCTGCGGAAGCGGTCCGGCGCGTGCGGGGACGCCGTGTTCAGCGTGTACTCCAGCGGCTGGACGATGCGGCCGTCGCCGTCGATGATCGCCTGGTCGCAGTGGGCGAGCATGATGTCCGGGCGCTCGTCGAGGGCCTCGATGCACCGCTTGAGCAGGTCGCGGGCGTACAGGTCGTCGTGGGAGACCCACTTGAACAGCTCGGTGCGGGAGACGTCGAACACGAAGTTGTGGTTCGGCGTCGCGCCGATGTTCTTCGGCTGGCGGACGTAGCGGATCCGTGAGTCCTTCTCGGCGTAGCGGCGGCAGATCTCGTCGGTGCCGTCGGTGGACGCGTTGTCCGAGATGATCAGCTCGAAGTCTTCGTAGGTCTGGCCGAGCAGGGCGTCCAGCGACTCGGCGAGGTACTCCTCGCCGTTGTACACCGGGAGGCCGAGGCTCAGCCGCGGGACGGTGGTCATGGAGTCCTCATTCCTTGATCGGCTCTTTGATGGGCTCGAACACCACGGTGGGCTCGTCGGCCCCCGGCGGCACGTACTCGCGCAGCCCGGCCCGCAGCTGGAACCACCAGACGACGGACCCGGTGAGGGTGGCCGTCGCGACGCCCCACGCGGACCCGGCCGCGTCGCCGAGGAACGCGCCGGTGATGCCGAACGTGACGTAGAACAGGGAGGCGACCAGCTGGGAGCGCAGGCTCCGCTTGGCCGCGCCGAGGGCGCGCAGGCCGGCCGCGGCGCCGGTGGCGAAGCTCGCGCCGACCACGGCGAGGGTGACCGGGAGGATCAGCGGGGACGACGAGTCCCACACCGAGCCCATCACCCAGCGGCCGGCGCTGTCGGGCACCAGGAGCAGCAGGCCGAGGCCCCAGCACAGCGCGGCGGCGGCCTGGCCGCCACCGAGGATCACGCAGAAGTGCTTCAGCCGGTGCGGCGCCCGCTGAAGCACCCGTGCGCCCTCGGCGACCGTGACCAGGGACAGCCCCATGAGCAGGGCCAGGAACGGGCCGAGGAGCTGCTCGGCGCCGCGGACCGCGCCGACGGCGGTGATCCCGGCGATGGCGCCGAGGCCGTACGCGCGCAGCTGGGACGCGCCGCTGTTGCTGACGTTCTCGACGAGGTACCGGACGCTGAGGTCGCGCTGCGACCGGAGCCAGCCGAGCAGCTCCCGCGGGTGCGGGAGGATCCTCGTCTGGAACCCGCCGTACAGGGCCGCGACCGCGCCGGAAAGGCCCCAGGCCAGCACGAACGCGACCACCGTGTGGATCTGCGCGGCGACGTAGAGCGCCGGGAGCAGGGCCACGCCCCACACGCAGTCGTTGACGAACGCTTTCTTGCCCGCGCCGCGCGCGAAGAACGCGAAGCGCCAGGCGTCCTGCAGGAGCAGGCCCGGCAGCACCACCGCGAGGGCGACGAACGCGTTGCCGAGCGGGCCGCCCGCGGCCAGGCCGGCCACGAGGCTGACCACTCCGGTCGCGCAGCCGACGCCGATCGCGGTGCCGGAGGCGCTCGCCACGCCCGTGCGCCAGCGGTCTTCCGGTACGGCGCTGAACCGCACCATCAGCGGGTCGGTGGCGAGGCCGCGCGAGACGTTGAGCACCACGCCGTAGGTGACCCAGGCGAGGCTGAAGATGCCGAACGCGAACGTGCCGAGCGAGCGGGCCACGTACAGGCCGACGGCGAAGTTGGTCAGGCTGGACACGGCCTGGTCGCCGAGGCCCCAGCTCAACCGTCCGGCCATCGCGCGAACCGCGCCCGATCGGAAGATCGAGCGCGGTGCACGGCGATGGTTGGCCACGTCGCTCACTCCTTGACCAGACCGGCGTCGTGGAGCGCTCGCGCCGCGACGTCGACGATGTCGAAGGGCAGCCCGGCGCGCTCGGCGATGTCGAGCAAGCTGTGCGAACCGTCGGAGAGGTTGAGCACCCACAGCATCGCCATCTGGGCCTGCTTGGCGTCGCTGCGGCCGCCGAGCGAGTCGTACAGCCCGCGCTTGCCGAGCTGGGGCTCGCCGTACGGACTGAGGTTGACGTACCGGCGGTTGCGGTCCAGGACGCCGAACGCGTCTTTCAAAACACCGAGTGTGTCCTCCATGGCCGCGGGTGACACGAAGCCCGGGTTGTCCGCCGAGGTGTGGTACTCGGGGTAGCCCGCGTACGGCGTGCGGGTCAGCGAGCCGACGCCGAGGTTGAAGCCCGGCGAACAGAACTGGCGCTCGTCGTAGCCGTACGGCGAGAAGTCGACGACCCGGTGCTCCCGCGATCGCAGCACGTGCTGCATGACGCGGTCGATCTCGGCGTCGTCGCGGCGGGACTTCTTGTACGTCAACGAGCCCGGGTCGCCCGCGCACGCCAGCACCAGCCCGTGACGCACCTTCTCGATCCGGGAGGCGTTGCGCGCCAGCCAGGTGATCGAGCCGATCGTGCCCGGCATGAACAGGAATCGGTACGTGTAGTGCGGCTGCACCGAAGCCAGCTGCTGGGCCAGCGAAATGGCCACCGCGATGCCGGCGAGGTTGTCGTTCGCCAGCGACGGGTGGCACACGTGGCAGGACACGATGACCTCGTCGGTGACGCGGCCGGGCACGACGTGCTCGCCGTAGGTCAGCGAACCGTCTTCCAGGGTCGAGTCGATGACCACGTCGTAGTCGCCGTCGGGCAGCGCGTCGAGCTTCTCCTGCGCGAGGCAGAAGCCCCAGGCCGGGGCGTAATAGCTGGTCCGGTAGGGCACCCACGACGGCTGGTCGGGCAGCGTGTGCAGGTGTTCCCGCAGCTCGCTCAGCGGCATCCGCTGCCGCACCGGGGCGCTGTACCCGACGACGTGCAGGTTCAGCTCCTGGAAGTCGATCACGCGCTCACCCGAAGGCGTAGCGACGTACGCGTCCCGGATGTTCCACTCCTGCGGGATCGTCCAGTCCAGCACCGCCGTCCCGGTCGGGACTTCGTGCCGCTCCAGCGAAATGTGCTCGCCGATGATGTCCAGGGTCTGCCGCACACCGTCGCCGGTGATGCTGCGGCAGATCGGGTACAGCCGCTCGACCAGGGCGTGCAGTTCCGCTCCGGTCCGCAGCTGCGGGCCCGCCACTACTTCCGCCGCAGGGTGGTGTCGACGCGGCCGGCTTCGCCCTCGCTCTTCAGCCAGGCCAGCCGGGTGAACAATTGCTGGAACGACTCCCGGGTGAGCCCGAACTTGCGGTAGGCCTCGATGAGCTCGACGGCGCCGTCCTTGACCGACCAGTCGCAGGTGAAGCCGGGGATCGCCGCGCGGAAGCGTGAGAAGTCGACCCGGTAGGAGCGCGGGTCGGCGCCCGCCTCGCCGGTGATGTTCAGCGTCGAGCCCGGCACGGCCTCGACGACCTCCTGGGCGATCTCGGCGACGGTGACGTTGTTCTCCTCGGTGCCGATGTTGAAGGCCTTGTCGTGCACGGCCTCCTTCGGCGCCGACAACGCGGCGGCGAACGCGCGCGCGATGTCCTGGGCGTGCACCAGCGGCCGCCACGGCGTGCCGTCGGAGAGCACCAGCACCTCGCCGGACAGGTGCGCGTGCGCGGTCAGGTTGTTCAGCACGATGTCGCCGCGCAGGCGGGGCGAGTAGCCGAACGCGGTCGCGTTGCGCATGTACACCGGCGTGAAGTCGTCGTCGGCGAGCTCGTGGACGTCGGCTTCGACGCGCACCTTCGACTCCGCGTACGGCGTCACCGGCCGCAGCGGCGCGTCCTCGTCGACGAGGTTGTCGCCGCCGGCGCCGTACACCGAGCAGGTCGACGCGTAGATGTACCGCTTGACGCCGGCGTCCTTCGCCAGCTTCGCGAGCTTCACCGACGCGTGGTGGTTGATGTCGTAGGTCAGCTCCGGCGCGAGCGAGCCCAGCGGGTCGTTGGACAGCGCGGCCAGGTGGATGACCGCGTCGAATCCGGAGACGTGCTCCGCGGTCACGTCCCGCAGGTCGACGGCGTGCCCGGCCGGGTCGGCGGGGGCGGGCCCGAGCAGGCAGTCCTCGAACAGCCCGGAGTCCAGGCCGGTGACTTCGTGGCCGGCGGCGGCGAGCACCGGGGCCATCACCGTCCCCAGGTAGCCCTTGTGCCCCGTCAGCAACACCCGCATCGGATTCAGCCCTTCAGATCGAGAGTGAGTTTCTTGACGAAAAACGCTTCGGCGTACTTCGCGGCGGCTTCGATCCCGCGGATCCGGGCCAGCCCGAGGAAGGCCTCACGGTCGTACCAGGGCCGGTGCCGCTGCGAGGCGTAGTGCTCCTGCAGCAGCCGGACCTTGTCCTCCGCGAGCTCGTCGGACAGCGGCTGGTACACCGACGGGCTGCCGAGGTCGCCGTCCCACTTGACGATCTCGTAGCCGAGCGTCAGGTGGTCGCGGAACGTCGTCGGCACCAGCTTCGCCAGCCCGCGGTGGTCCTGGTGCGCGTCGTCGGTGCGCGGCGCCAGGATGAGGTCCGGGTCGGTCCGCTGCCGCAGGTCTTCCAGGGCGTTCTTGGCTTCTTCCCAGTGTGCCGGGAAGCGCCCGTCCCGCAGCTTCAGCACCGTGACGTCGACGTCCGCGCCGGGGCAGAAGGCCGCCAGCGCCGCCCGCTCCTCGTCCTCGCGGTCGGTGCCGCCGCCGGAGAGGACCAGGGCGTCGACCCGCAGGCCCGGCCGCGACGCGCACAGCGTCAGCAGCGTGCCGCCGGCGCCGATCGCGATGTCGTCGCAGTGCGCGCCGAGTGCGACGACGCTGCCGAGCCGGTCCGGTCGGAGCCCGATCACGCGGTGCTCACGGCCGCGTGCTCCCACAGCGCCCAGGGCTTCTCACCGTGCGTGTACGCGTTGTCGAGAGCTGCCCGCTCCTTGACCGTGTCGGTCGGCTTCCAGAACCCGCGGTACGGGTAGGCCAGCAGCCGGCCGCGCTTGGCCAGTTCGCCGCAACCGTCGGCGACCAGGTCGCCGTTCTCCGGGATGTGGTCGAACACCTCCTGCCGCAGCACGAAGTACCCGCCGTTCTCCCACAGCGGCATTTCGCTGACCGCGGTGATCGAGCCGACCATGCCGCCTTCGTCCATCTCCACGCAGTGGAACGACGACTGCGGCGGCACGACCATCATCGACGCGCCGGCGTCGGTGTTCGAGAACCGCTCGATCATGTCGGGCAGCGGGACGTCGGACAGGACGTCGGCGTAGTTCGCGAGGAACATCTCGTCGCCGTCGAGGTACGGGCGCACCCGGCGCAGGCGCTCGCCGATCGGCGACTCGATGCCGGTCTGGACGAACGTGATCGTCCAGTCCGCGATGTCGGTCGACAGCAGTTCCGGCTGCCCGTTGCGCAGGATGAAATCGTTGGAAATGGTTTCCTGGTAGTTCAGGAAGAAGTTCTTGATGTGTGCCGCGCCGTAGCCGAGGCACAGGATGAACTCGGTGTGGCCGAAATGTGCGTAGTAGCGCATCACGTGCCAGATGAGCGGTCTCGGACCGACCATCGCCATCGGCTTCGGGACGTCGTCGGCCGCGCCGTTGCGCATCCGCATCCCGTAGCCACCGCAGAAGAGGACGACCTTCACTTCACTGCACCTCGACGATTTCCAGGTGGGGGATCGGGAACACGAGCTTTCCGCCCCAGGCCCCGATGTGGGAGAGCTGTTCGGTCAGTTCCTCCCGGAGGTTCCACGGGAGGACGAGCACGTAGTCGGGCCTGTCGGCTTCGATCCGCTCCGGGGGCAGCACCGGGATGCGCGTGCCCGGGGTGAACCGGCCGTGCTTGTACGGATTGCGATCGACCGTGTACTGCAGCAGGTCCGTCCGGATGCCGCAGTGGTTCAGCAGGGTGTTGCCCTTGCCCGGGGCGCCGTAGCCGACGACGGTCTTCCCGTCGTTGCGCGCCTCGATGAGGAACTTCAGCAGGTCCAGCCGCACGCGGGTGACGCGCTCGGCGAACTCGGTGTACCCGGACAACTCGTGCAGCCCGGCCGCCTTCTCCTGGTCCAGCACGTCGGTCATCCGCTCGCTGGGCTCGCCCGCCACCTCGGCCGGACGCGCCCACAGCCGGATCGACCCGCCGTGCGTCGGCACCAGTTCGACGTCGACCACGGTCAGCCCGCCGGTCGCCAGCGCGCGTCGCGCGGATTCGACCGTGTAGTACTGGAAGTGCTCGTGGTAGATCGTGTCGTACTGGTTCTTTTCGATCAGCGTGAGCAGGTGCTGGACCTCGATGGAGACCCAGCCGTCGTCGGCCACCAGCGCGCGGAGGCCCTTGGTGAAGCCGAGGACGTCGGGGATGTGGGCGTAGACGTTGTTCGCGGCGACGAGGTCGGCCGGCCCGTGCTCTTCGCGCACCTTCAGGCCGGTTTCCTCGGAGAGGAAGGCCGTCAGCGTGGGCACGCCGGCGTCGCGCGCCGCCTGCCCGACGTTCACCGAAGGTTCCACGCCCAGACACCGGATCCCGTGCCCGACGACGTGCTTGAGCAGGTACCCGTCGTTGCTCGCCACCTCGACGACGAACGACTTTTCGCCGAGCCCGAGCCGCTCGACCGCGCCGTCGACGAAGCGCTTCGCGTGCTCGACCCACGACGTCGAGAAGGACGAGAAGTACGCGTACTCGGTGAAGGTGTCGTCGGGGTCGATCAGCGGCGGGATCTGGGCGAGCCAGCAGTCGGTGCACACCTTCAGGTGAAGCGGGAAGGTGGCTTCCGGTTCGTCGAGCTGCTCCGCCGGCAAAAATCGCTCACACGGGGGAGTTGCGCCGAGGTCGACGACACTGGCCGTGTTTGTCGAACCGCAGAGTCGACATGTGGTCATCTACCAGGCTCCTTGGCTCGCGGTCGCGATGTGCATCCAACACGTCGACCGGCGCCGGGAGGTCGTTACAGCGACGCGGAGCAGCGGGTGGACCGATTCGGAACCGCAACCTGAATGGCCCAACTGTGGCGGGAATCACCAACCGTACTCGGCCGGACCCGTAACGTCCACAGTGGACCTGCTCCTAGGCTGGCCGGATGACTCCCCAGCCGACTCCCCGCCTGAGCGGGTTCGCGGGCGTGGTGCTGACGGTCCGCTTCCTGACCGAGCTGGCGCTCCTGGGCGGTCTGGCCCTCGCGGGCACTCAGCTCGGCAGCGGGGTCGCGCTGGCGGTCGTGGACGCGGTCCTGCTGCCGGTGGCGGCCGCCGCGCTCTGGGGCCTGTTCGTCGCGCCGCGGGCCCGCCGCCGCCTCCCGGAACCGGCCCGGTTCCTGCTGGAATTCGTCCTCTTCGCGGGCACCGGCGTGGTGCTCGCGCTGGTGGGCTGGCTGGTCGCCGGCCTCGTGGTCGCGGTGGCCGGGATCGGCATCGCGGCCCTCACCCGGGTCGTCGCCAAAGACGGCTGAAAGCCGTGAAGGCCACCTTGACGAACTACAAGTTCCTCAAGGTGGCCTTCACGAACTTGGTAGCGTGGGGTCAGAACTTCTCGGCCGCCGGGATGACGTCGGTGGCGAACTTCTCCAGGATCGCCGGGTTGTGGACGTGCGGGACCATGCCCAGGGCCACCTGGATGCCCAGGTCGTTCAGCCGCTCCAGCTCGGCCAGCAGCTCGCCGGACTTCTCACCGTTCTCGCCGACGTCGAGGATGTGGTAGACGGTCTTGACGATCGAGTCGTAGTCGCGGCCTTCGTTCTCGCAGTGCTGCCGCAGCACGTCGAGCTTGCGCTCCAGCTCCGGCCCGTTGAAGAGGTTGCAGGCGTCGGCGTACTTCGCGACGAGCTTCAGCGTCTTCTTCTCGCCGCCGCCCCCGATCATGATCAGCGGACGCGGCTTCTGCAGCGCCTGGGGCACGTTCAGCAGCCGTTCGGCGTCGAAGTGCTTGCTCTTGAACGGCGCGTCGCCGTCGGCCCACATCTGCAGCACGTACTGGAGGTTCTCCTCCAGCAGCTCGAACCGCTCGGCCACGGAGGGGAACGGGAAGCCGAGCCCGCGGGACTCCTCCTCGTTCCAGCCCGCGCCGATGCCGAGGACCGCGCGGCCGCCGGAGAGCACGTCCAGCGTCGTGATCGCCTTGGCCAGCAGGCCGGGGTGCCGGTAGAGGACCCCGGTGACGACGGTGAGCAGCTTGGCGCGCTCGGTGTGCGCCGCGATGAACCCGAGGGTCGTGTACGCCTCGAGCATGTCGTTTTCGACGGGGCCGACCCCGCCGATCTGGAAGAAGTGGTCCATCACGGCGATGGAGTCGAAGCCTGCCTGGTCGCCCGCACGGACGACCGCGGCCAGGTCGGCGCCCAGCGCGGCCGCCCCGTTCGGCCAGGTGAAGTCCGGGATCTGCAGTCCGAGTTTCATGCTTTCCGACCGTATACCTGGAGTCGCCCCAGCCGCGGGGGTCAGAAATCGCGGATCAGGAAGACCCGGCCGTGCAGGGGATCGGTGACCCACACGGTGCGCCCCCGCTGGTCGACGGCGATGTCGCCGGGGTTCACGCCCAGCGACAGCTCGCCGCTGAGCGCGCCCGCCGTGCCGTCGACGCGGGCGAGCCCGTTCTGGCCGCCGTTGCTGTACACCGTGTTCGTGCCCTGGTGCACGGCCAGCGCGGAGGATTCGCTGCGCAGCAACACGGTCTTGCGCTCGGTGCGCGTCGCGGCGTCCACAATGGACATGTGGTGGATGCCGGAGTTCGCGACGTAGACCGTGCCGCTCGCGTGGTGCACCGCGACGCCGGTCGGGTTGCGCCCGACCTTCACCGAGGCGACGAACTTCCCGCTGTCGATCGAGAAGACCTCCAGCGAATCGGTGGCGGTGCTCGCGCAGTAGGCCAGCTTGCGGCCGGGGTCGACGCCGATCCCGGCGAACGCCGGCCGCGGGCCCGGTACGAGCGCCGCGAGGGTGCAGCTCACGCCGTCGAGCACGGCGAGCGTTCCCGTCGTGCCGCTGGCCGCGTAGACGCGGTTGGCCTGCTCGTCGACCGCCAACGCCGAGGCACCGGCGCCCGCGCCGACCACGCTCACCAGGTCGTGGGTCCGGCCGTCCAGCACCACCACCGTGCCCGCCGGCGGGTTCGCGACGTAGATCCGGCCGGACCTCGGGTCGGCCACGACGTCGCCGGGTTCGCCGCCGACGTGGATCAGGTCGACGACCGACGCGCTGCGCGGATCCACCACGGAGACCGTCCCGGCCTGGGCGTCGGTGACGTACGCGAGACCGGTGACCGGGTTCACGGCGACCCCGGCCGGGGCCCCGCCGAGATCGAGCGACCGGACGTCCTCCGCGCGGGCCGTCCCGGGCAGGATGAGGGCGCCGGTACCCGACGCGACCAGGGCGAACAGGGTCCGCCGGGGTAGTCGCCCAGCTCGCATTCGCACCTCCGCTCCTGATCAACTCACGGCCCGAGCGTAACCCGCGCCATCCCCACGTGAAGGAACTTCGCGTCCCCCGATCGCGTTGTTTCCACTGGGTAAACCCACTTGGGACGACGGATGGAGGCGAGCGCGCGTGCACGGGCACCAGAACGGACTCAAGACGGCATTGCTGCTCGGCCTGCTGTCGGCGATCATCATCGCGCTCAGCGGGCTCTTCGGCCGGGGTGCGCTGGTCATCGGGCTGATCGTCGCCCTCGGGATGAACGCGTTCGCCTACTTCAACTCCGACAAGCTGGCGCTGCGGGCGATGCGGGCGCGGCCGGTGTCCGAGGTCGAGCAGCCCGCGATGTACCGGATCGTGCGCGAGCTCGCGCAGATCGCCCGGCAACCGATGCCGCAGCTGTACATCAGCCCGACGGTCGCGCCCAACGCGTTCGCGACCGGCCGCAACCCCCGGCACGCGGCGGTCTGCTGCACCACCGGCATCCTCGACCTGCTCGACGAGCGCGAGCTGCGGGCCGTGCTCGGGCACGAGCTGTCGCACGTCTACAACCGCGACATCCTGATCTCGTGCGTGGCCGGCGCGCTGGCCAGCGTGATCAGCGTGCTCGCGAACATCGCGCTGTTCTTCGGCAGCAACAACCGCGACGGGAACCCCCTGCTCAGCCTGCTGCTGATCTTCGTCGGGCCGATCGCGGCGGCCATCATCCGGATGGCCGTGAGCCGGTCGCGGGAGTACCAGGCCGACGCGTCCGGCGCCGAGCTGACCGGCGACCCGCTCGGCCTGGCGTCGGCACTGCGGAAGCTGGAAGCCGGGACGCGGGCGCGGCCGCTGGTCGCCGAGCCGCAGCTGGTGTCGCAGTCGCACCTGATGATCGCGAACCCGTTCCGCCCCGGCGAGGGCCTGAGCAAGCTGTTCTCGACCCACCCGCCGATCTCGGATCGGATCGCCCGGCTGGAGGAGATGGCGCGGCGCCGGTTCTAGGTCGAAGCTCCCGCCGCCACGGCGACCGCCTTCACGTAGTCGCCGTAGCCGGACTTCGCCAGCTTCTCGCCCAGCGCGTAGCACTCGTCGGCGTCGATGAAGCCCATGCGCAGCGCGATCTCCTCGAGACAGGCGATGCGGACGCCGGTGCGGTGCTCCAGCACCTGCACGAACTGGCCGGCTTCGAGCAGCGAGTCGTGCGTGCCGGTGTCGAGCCAGGCGAAGCCGCGGCTGAGCTCGACCAGCGTGGCGCGATCCTGGCGCAGGTAGGTCAGGTTGACGTCGGTGATCTCGAGCTCGCCGCGCGGCGACGGCTTCAGCGCGCCGGCGATGTCGACGACCTCGTTGTCGTAGAAGTAGAGGCCGGTGATCGCCTTGTTGGAGCGCGGCTTCAGCGGCTTCTCCTCGATGGTGATCAGCTTGCCCGTGTCGTCGACCTCGCCGACGCCGTAGCGCTCGGGATCCTTCACCGGGTAGCCGAACAGGACGCAGCCGTCGAGCTCACGCACGGCCTGCTGCAGGCGGCCGGAGAAGCCCTGGCCGTAGAAGATGTTGTCGCCGAGGACGAGCGCCACGTCGTCGTCGCCGATGAAGTCCGCGCCGATCACGAAGGCCTCGGCCAGGCCGTTCGGGCTCGCCTGCTCGGCGTAGGTGAACGAGAGGCCGAACTGGTCGCCGTTGCCCAGCAGCCGGCGGAACATCGGCAGGTCGGTGGGGGTGGAGATGACGAGGATCTCGCGGATCCCGGCCAGCATCAGCACCGAGATCGGGTAGTAGACCATCGGCTTGTCGTAGACCGGCAGCAGCTGCTTGGACACCGCCTGGGTGATCGGGTGCAGACGCGTCCCGCTGCCTCCGGCCAGCACGATCCCCTTCATGGACTGCCTCCCTTTCCCGTGGTCGCGACGCCGCCCACCCTACGGGCCGTCGCTAGAAGGCGGATCCTTTGCCGAAGTAGGCCTTGCAGCCGGCGTTGTCCTCGGTGGCGATCTCCAGCACGTTCCGGCCGTCGTCGACGGGCAGCAGCGTCGAGGAGTAGTTGGGGCAGAAGTTGTTCCTGATACCGGTGATGTGCACGGGAGCAGGCAGTTCGTACCAGTGGCCGCTGCCGAAGTCGTCGTTCGCGAGCAGGATCTGCCCGTTCTGCGGCTGCGGTACACCCTTCGCGTTGGTGTAGATCTGCCCGACCATGACGATCCGCACACCGTTCGGGCCACCGGGGAACAGGGTGATGGTTTGCGCATGCTGGAAGTAGTTGCCGGTGGGGGTGTCGACGCGGGTGCCGGGGTCGTCGGGGTCGCCCCAGTTGGCGCCGTCGGCCGAAATCTTGAAGTACGGGTCGCAGTAGCGGTCGCGGAAGTTGCAGATCTCGTAGGCGAAGTAGTAGCGGCCGTCGGGCAGCCGCCGGATGATCGGCATGCCCGGCCGGACGCGGTCGGGCGGGATCGCCATGGTGAGCTGCTTGGTGCCCCAGTTCACCCCGTCGGTCGAGGCGACCCGGTTGAGCACCTGCGCGTACTTCGGCGCCTGCGTCTCGTCGGCGAAGTGCAGCCAGAGCGTGCCGCCGGCGTCGACGGTGAACTCGGGCTCCCAGATGCCGTCGATGTTGTGCGACCGCGCGGCCTCGGACAGGAAGCTCCACGTGCGGCCGCCGTCCTTGCTGGCCCAGACGCGGATCCCGATGCGGCGCCGCGGCCCGGCGTCCTGCCGGTAGGAGGCGGCCCACAGCAGCGTGCCCGCGCGGAGCTTGCCGACGCGTTCCGGCAGCTCGTAGACGGTGCCGCAGCACATGCCGGACCGGCCGTCGGGGTCGCGGATCGCGCCGATTTCGTGGAACGACTCGCCTTCGTCGGTGCTCTCCAGGACGGGCGTGAACTTGCCGTCGGCGTCTTCGCTGGTCAAAGTGGCGATGATGCGGCCGTGGCCGACGCTGGGGTGCTCGAGGCGGATCAGGCGCGCGTAGGCGCCGAACCCGGGGATGAGCTGCTTGCGCGCGGCCGCGCTCGCCGGTGTCAGCAGCGAGGCGACGGCCGCGAGCGTCAGCACGAAGACCAGTGAACGACGCAACTCGACCCCCTCCGCACGGTGACCGCGCGATTACAACACGGGCAGGCGGCGGGCACGGGGCACAGTCACGCGTTCGGGTAACGCTCCGGCTCCGGGTGCCGAAAGATCACGGGAGGGGTCGCGGTGGCCCCGAGGGGGAAATGATGAAGATCCGGCTGGGCGGCTTGCTGCTGCTCTTGGTCCTGGCATCGGCCTGCGCACCGGCGACCGGCTACGGCGAGATCGTCGCGGAATCAGCGCCCGCTTCGGCTGTTGCTCCTCCGTCTCCGACGGCACCGGCGGCCCCGCGTGACGTGCCGACCGAGACCCACACGGGCACGGAGAGCGGCGAGTTCCAGACGACCTGGCCGGCGGACCAGGTGGGCTTCTTCACGTTCGAATGTCCGAAGTGCACGTCCAACGTGATCATCGACACCGACGGCGGCGAGCACGGCCTGGTCAACGCGATCGGCGCGTACAAGGGCACCAAGTGGATGAACACGGAACCCGACCGCCCGGTCAAGCGGGTGACGGTCCACGCCGACGCCCCCTGGACGGCGACGATTTCGGACCACCGAAGCGTCCCGACGGCGGAGGCCGGCAAGGAGGCGTCGGGCAAGGGTGAGGCGGTTCTGAGGCTGCCCGCGGGGGTGGCGCGCATCCGGTTCACGGCCAAGACGCGCGGCCACGTCGCGCTGTGGGTGATGTCTGCCGAGGACCACGACCTGATCTTGAACCAGATCGGCGACCTGCAGGTGGAGCGGGACGTGCAAGGGCCGGCGTACCTGCAGGTGGAGGGCTACGACGCGAGCTGGACGCTGACGCCGTCCTGAGCGGGCACCCGGTGACCGGGTGCCCGCGGCGGCGTCACCGGTAGTTGGTGAACTGCAACGCGATCTCGAAGTCCTTGCCCTTCAGCAAGGCGATCACGTCCTGCAGCTGGTCCTTCTTCTTGCCGGACACCCGCAGCTGGTCGCCCTGGATCTGGGCCTGGACGCCCTTGGGGCCTTCGTCGCGGATGAACTTGGCGATCTGCTTCGCCTTGTCCGACGCGATGCCCTGGAGAATCTTGCCGGAGATCTTGTAGATCTTGCCCGACAGCGCCGGCTCGTCGGCTTCGAAGGCCTTCAGGGAGATGCTGCGCTTGATCAGCTTCTCCTTGAACACCTCGACCGCGGCCAGCGCACGCTCCTCGGTCTCGGACTCGATCGTGAGCGCCTCCTCGCCGGCCCAGTTGATCGTCGTGCCGGTGCCGCGGAAGTCGAACCGCGTGCCCAGCTCCTTGCTCGCCTGGTTGAGCGCGTTGTCCACCTCCTGGCGGTCGACCTTGCTCACGACGTCGAAAGAGGGATCCGCCACGTGTCCTCACACCTCGTACTCGCTTGTCAGGGGCCACCCAGCCTAGCCCCTACTGGTGGACAGGTATCCCGGTTGACCCCTGCCGGGAGGGGTTGGGTAAGCTTTCCCCCGGCCGGTGCGACCGGTCTTGGCGGGTTACCCGAGTGGCCAAAGGGGACTGGCTGTAAACCAGTTGGCATTGCCTACGGGGGTTCGAATCCCTCACCCGCCACGTTCGATCGTGAGAGCCTTGTCCGCGGAAAGCGCGGACAAGGCTCTCTTCCGTTGTGCCCTTTGACGGGCGAGCCCTCCCCCAGGGGGCTTCGCCCTGGTCCCCCGGGTGTGGTCACCTTGGGAGGAAGCTTGTGTCTGGTGCCGGCCCGATGAATGCCTGTGTAAGTGGTCGATTGTTGTCTGAATTCACTCGATTGGGTTGTCGGAAATAATAGTCATCCGGTAACTCGGCCCTGGTGTCGTTGGTTGCTTTTTGTCGGCCGGGTCCCTTGTGAAACAACATCGGGCTGTCGAACGACTACTGGTCTCGTGCACAGTGTGGTCCTCGGGAGACTGTCGCGTTCGGAAACGAACGAATCGCGCCGGCGACTTGCCGCCGTCCGTCGTTGTTCGAAATGCTCGTCCGCGGAGTCGACTTAACCTGCGAGGTTTCCGTTGTTGATGCTGATCATTGTGATCGTCGCTGTCGTGGGCGCTGTCGCGTGGTGGAAGAAGCAGGGCGGTTATCGCGGGCCGGGAAAGTTTCGGCGGATGGTGCGCGACGCCCTGAAGTGGCTTCGTGCCGCGGCCGCGCGCGAGGACCGCGAATTCGTCGAGCAACGCCAGTGCCTGCTGCGCCGCATCGGAGACTCCGTGGCCGGGTTCGTCGAGACCCGGGCGCCCGGCGTGCTGTGGCTGGTCGTCGAGATCAACCCGGACGATCACGGCCTGCTCGGCGTCAACCTCGGCGAGGACGAGCGGGAACTCAACCTCGTGCTGCCGGATATCTTGCGCCGCCGTGGCCGCGATCCGCAGGTTGCCGTCCGGATCCGAGAATGTCACCCGGATCCCTCCGCGGTCCGGGGCAATCCCCGGATCACGCTCACCACCGGACCGGCTCGCACCAAACTGCTCGACGACGACCGCGCCACGGTGTGCCCATCCGCCGGGGGCCGGTCCGCGAGGCTGATCGTCATCGGCCGGAGCGGGGAATCCGTGGCCATCCCGGCCGGCGGTGGCGTCATCGGCCGTGACGTCGAGAACTGCGAAGTGGTCGTCGAGGCGCCCACGGTGTCGCGCCGGCACGCGCGGATACAGCCACGAACCGGTAGTGACTGCTTCCTCGTCGAGGATCTCGCCAGCGCGAACGGTATGTCCATCAATTCACGCAAGACGGAAGCCGGAATTCTGCGGGCCGGCGACATCCTCGGGCTCGGCCGGAAACTCCGGTTGAGGCTGGAGATGATCGCCGATGAGTAGGTCGGCCGCCACCACCGATCCCGGCCGTCTTTTTGTCCCCAGCCGGGAGGAGTGCGTTCTGACGGTCTGGCGTGCCGATGTGTGCGTCATCGCCGTTCGTATCCGGCGTGGCGAGGCCGTGCTCGTCGGGCGTGGAGAAAACCTGGCCGTCGAACGAACTGGAACGGGCCGGCATCACCTCGGCATTCCCGCGGCCAAACCGTGGATTTCTCGCCGTCACCTGCTCGTCCACAACACCGGCCGAGGTACCCGGCTGGCGGTGCTCGAAGGCGTCCGGAATCCGGGGCGGATCCGCTACTGGGGGGGAATGGGACTGGCGGCGCGTGGCGAGCGGCCAAGCGTGGGAAGCGCGGGACGGCCTGATCGCCTTCCGGCTGGCGGACCGGCCCGACGACTGGGTGATCACGCTCACAGCCGACGTCTCGGCCGGAGACCGGGAGTGCCCGGCCGCCGGGCAGGGCGGTCAGGCTACCGAGCGGGCGGTGCCCAACGTGATCGACGTGACCCCGCCCCAGCAGGACGCGATCGTGGCCGCCCTCATCGACGCCGTCCGCTGGCCGCCGCCCGCGGGGGCCAGCCGGATCCGCGGCTGGGTGGAGCTCCCGACCGGAGACGCCCACCGCATGGCTTACAAGCGGCTCGCGACCACGGCGGACGCCGACCCGGAATTCCCCTGGCAGGACCGCGGGCAGCGGGGCGTGGACCCGGCCCTGCTCCAGCTGCTCATCGAATCCGAATCCATCACGTACGCCTCCGTGCAGCGGGCCCACCCCTGGCGGCCGGGCTCGCTCGAGGGGCTCATCCCCGCCAGCCGGGCCGCCGAAACGGAACGAGGAGAACAGTCATGACGTCTCCGGCGCAGGGAACACCTCCGGACGTTCTCGCCACCCGGCGACCACCGTGGCCCCTCTGGCCGACGTGGATGCTGGGCAACGGCTTCGCGTGGCTGGGTGGTGCCTCCTGGCGGGCGCTCGACGACCGGCACGAGCGCTCCTCCTACCAAGTGTCAGGTTTCTTCGTCCTGCTCAACGGCTTCATCGCCTGGGGGCTCGCCACCCTGGCCGCGGTGGGCATGGAAATCGCACCGGACTTCGGCGCGGCCGCCCCGTACACCGCTGTCTGGGGCCTGTTCGTGATCGGCTTCGACCGGGCGATCTGCGCGGTCGTGTTCGATCCGGCCCGCCGGACTGCGGCGCGCCGCAGTTATCTAGCCCGCGCGATCTGTGCCGGCCTGCTCGGGTTCATGATCTCGGAGATGGGCGCGCTGGCGATCTTCGAGGACGACATCAACCGCACGATGAACGACAGCATCGCCGCGCAGATCGACGAGTCGCGAACGCTGATCGTCGGCGCCGGCGGAAAGCCGACCGACCGGGCGAAGCAGCTGCAGGACCTCCGCGCCGCGCGGGCGAGGCTCGACACCGATCTCGCGAGCGCGACCACCGCGGCCAAGCAGGCCGGCTTGGTGGCCGTCTGCGAACGCCAGCCGGCGGGCTGCCCGCCGGATCTGGCCAAGAACGGCCAGATCAGCGGCCGCGGAGGTGACGGCGGGCTGACCCGGCAGCGGGATGCGGACGCAGCCAAGGCGCAGGGGGAGCTCACCCGGGCCACCACTGCGCACGACAACGAGGCGCCGAAACTTGACGCCCAGATCCGGGACCTCGGCAACGCGATCCAGTCCGACCTGGACAAGGCGGACGATCTCGCCAAAGCCGAGAAGGGCCTTGCCGCCCGGTGGCACGCGTTGCTGAAGTTCGTCTTCTCGGACGGCCGGGCGCTGGGCTTCCACATCCTGTTGACGATCTTCTTCATTCTCCTCGACCTCGTGCCGCTCTTCATCAAGATCGGCCGGGGCCGGACGCGGTACGACAGCACGGTGGTGCACGCCCGCAATCGCCACGTCAAGGAGCTCGAGTTCCGTGGTGAGGAGCACACGAAGCAGCAGCAGGCGCGGCTCGACCGCGTGACCCTGGACGCCGATCTGGAGTGCGACGTCGCCAAGCTGCAGGCGCAGACGACGCGCAAGATCGAAGAGGAACGCCAGCGCCTCCGCCTCGAGCGGGAGCTGGCGAGGCTGGCTCGGGAACCGGTCGACGAAGAGCCGGACGAAGTGGCGTCGACCCAGGCTTCCGAGCCGGCCGAACCCGAACCCGGCGAAGCGGACGAACCCGGTGACGACGAGCCGCTGCCCTACGACACCGTGAAGATCCCCCACAACTGGGACATGGAGGACCGCGAACTGCTCGGCTGCGTCTTCGGTGGCCAGTACCAGGCGATCGAACCCCTGAACAGCGCCGACACCGGCGGGTTCGGCCGGATGCTTCGCGGCCTGGAGGTCGACACCGACCGCGAGGTCGCCATCAAGGCGGTCCGCGACGAGGCCGGGACCAAGCGACGGCTGTTCAAGTCCTCGAAGCGCAAGATGTGGCAGCGCGAGGTCGAAGCCGCCCGGCGGCTCCAGCACAGCAACATCGGCGAAATCCTCAACTCCGGAGTCGACCGTCAGTGGCTGTGGACGGCCTCGCCGCTGTACAAGCCGGGAAGCCTGGTCAACTGGATCGCCGACGGCACCGCGCGCGGGCGGGCCGGCTACACCCTCGGGCGGACGGCCGAGTACATCGGCCAGCTCGCCGACGCGCTGGAGTACGCCCACAGCAACAACGTCAGTCACGGGGACATCAAGCCGACCAACGCCGTGCTGGACGGCCCGTTGCTGGTGCTCGTCGACTGGGGTTTCGCCCGCGTGTTCACCGCGCTGGACAAGGACGAGTCCGGCCGGATCGGCGGGGGCACGCAGTACTACACGGCTCCGGAAGCCCTGCTGGGTGCCAAGGACGACCCCGAACTGGCCGACCTGTATTCGATCGGCGCGACCTGGTACTACCTGCTGACCGGGCAGGCTCCGCACGAGGAGGCGGGGAAGGCCGCCGACGCGCGGGAGCTCGCGCGCCGGATCCAGGCGGAGACGGCCACCTTCGTCCCGCTGGACCGGCTGCTGCCCGACATCCCCGGGGAGGTGGCGGCGCTCGTGCACACCCTGCTGTCGGTGGACCCGGCCGCGCGAGTGGTCGGGAAGGCCGGCGTCCGCCCCGCGGCGGGGCTGAAACAGGCGGTTAAGGCCGTCTCCCGCGAGATCGTTCTTTCGGGGCAGTCGGATCTCGTCGTGGGGGCCACCGCGGTCCGGCCCGGCCGGCCGGCCGCGGCGCGCCTGGGGTCGACCGAGCTGGAATCGGCGGTTATCCCGATCGACGTCCCGACGCAGGCGATGTCCGGTCCGCCGCCGACCTCGATCAGCACCGACGACGAGCCGACGGTGACCCTGCGCGCGTTCAACGGACGCCACGGCGAGCTCACCGTCCGGACCACTCTCGCGGACACCGAACTCATCGACGACGACCAGGCGTGAATCCACACGCGGGCGGCCGGTTTCCCCGCGGGAAGGGGAAACCGGCCGTCCGGGGGCGGCGGCGCTCGGGGTTACGCCGCCTGGGAAACCGGCGTCGAAGCCGGGGTCAGGGCGAGGTCCAGGACCTCGCGGACGTTCGCCACCGCGTGGACGTCCAGCTGGCTCAGCACCTCGGCCGGGACGTCGTCGAGGTCCGGCTCGTTGCGCTGCGGGATGATCACCGTCTTCATCCCCGCCCGGTGCGCGGCCAGCAGCTTCTGCTTGACGCCGCCGATCGGGAGGACGCGGCCCGTCAGGGACACCTCGCCCGTCATCGCCACGTCCGCGCGGACCACGCGGCCCGAGAGCAGCGACGCCAGCGCCGTCGTCATCGTGACGCCGGCCGACGGGCCGTCCTTCGGGACCGCGCCCGCCGGGACGTGGACGTGGATGCCGCGGTTGCGCAGGTCGCCCACCGGCAGCTCCAGCTCCGCGCCGTGCGACCGCAGGTACGACAGCGCGATCTGCACCGACTCCTTCATCACGTCGCCGAGCTGGCCGGTCAGCTGCAGGCCGGACGCGCCGGACTCCTGGTCCGCCAGCGACGCCTCGATGTAGAGGACGTCACCACCGGCACCGGTCACCGCCAGGCCCGTTGCCACGCCCGGCGTTGCCGTGCGCTGGGTCGACGCCGGGAGGGACGACTCCGGGATGTGCCGCGGCCGGCCCAGGTAATCCGGAAGGTCGGGGGCGTCGATGGAAAGCGGCAGGGAAACCTCGTCCAGCGCCACCTTGGTCGCGATTTTCCGCAGCACCTTCGCGATCGTCCGGTTCACGTCGCGCACGCCCGCCTCGCGGGTGTACTCGGCGGCGATCCGGCTGAACGCGGCGTCCGTCAGGACGACGTCCGAGGCGCTCAGGCCGGCGCGCTCCAGCTCGCGGGGGAGCAGGTGGTCGCGGGCGATGGTGACCTTCTCGTGCTCGGTGTAGCCGTCCAGCGTGACGAGCTCCATGCGGTCCAGCAGCGGGCCGGGGATGGTCTCCAGTGCGTTGGCCGTGGCCAGGAACACGACGTCGGACAGGTCCAGCTCGACCTCGAGGTAGTGGTCGCGGAACGTGTGGTTCTGCTCCGGGTCCAGCACTTCGAGCAGCGCCGCGGTCGGGTCGCCGCGGTAGTCGGCGCCGACCTTGTCGATCTCGTCGAGCAGCACCACCGGGTTCATCGAGCCGGCTTCCTTGATGGCGCGGACGATCCGGCCGGGCAGCGCGCCGACGTACGTGCGGCGGTGGCCGCGGATCTCCGCCTCGTCGCGGATGCCGCCCAGCGCCACCCGGACGAACTTGCGGCCCATCGCCTTCGCGACGGACTCACCCAGCGACGTCTTGCCGACCCCGGGAGGGCCCGCGAGGGCCAGTACCGCACCGGAACGCCGTCCGCCGACCGGGCCGAGACCCGATTCCGCGCGGCGCTTCCGGACGGCCAGGTACTCGATGATGCGTTCCTTGACGTCGTCCAGACCGGCGTGGTCGGCGTCCAGGATGGCCCGCGCCGCGGCGATGTCGTAGACGTCCTCGGTGCGCTCGGTCCAGGGCAGCTCCAGGACGGTGTCCAGCCAGGTGCGGATCCAGCCGCCCTCGGGGGACTGCTCGGACGTGCGGTCCAGTTTGTCCACTTCGGCCAGTGCGGCCTTCTTGACGGCGTCGGGCAGTTCGGCGGCCTCGACGCGGGCGCGGTAGTCGTCGTCCTGCGCGGTGCCGTCGAGCTCGCCGAGCTCCTTGCGGATGGCCTCGAGCTGGCGGCGCAGCAGGAACTCCTTCTGCTGCTTCTCCATGCCCTCGGTGACGTCCTTGCGGATCGTGTCGGTCACCTCGAGTTCGGCCAGGTACTCCTTGCTCCACTCGAGGGCCTTCTCCAGGCGGACGCTGACGTCCACTGTGGACAGCAGGGTGAGCTTCTGGTCGGTGTCGAGGTACGGCGCGTTGCCGGACAGGTCGGCGACCGCGGAGGCGTCCTCGACCTGCTGGACGGCGTCGATCAGCTGCCAGCCGCCGCGCTGCTGGAGGATCGAGATGACGACGGCCTTGTACTCGGCCGCGAGCTGCGCGGTCCGGTCGTCGGTGGTCTCGGTGGTGTCCTCGGCGTGCACCCAGCGGGCGGCGCCGGGACCGTCGGCGATCCGGCCGACGACCGCGCGGGCCGTGCCGCGCAGCAGGACGGCGGCCTTGCCGCCGGGCACGCGGCCGATGCGCTCGACCGTGGCGACGGTGCCGAATTCGGCGTACTCGCCGTGGACGCGCGGGACGATGAGGACCTCTGCCTTGGTGGCCGCGGACGAGCGGATGCCGGGGAAGGACGCCTGGGCAGGCGTCTTGGCCTGGGCGGACTCCACCGCGGCTCGCGTCTCGGCGTCGGTCAGGTCGAGCGGGACGACCATGCCCGGCAGCACGACGTCGTCATCGAGCGGGAGCACGGGCAGGAGGCGGGTGTCGGACATGTGCACTCCTCGTGTAGTTGAGTCTGCTTAGCTCAACTCTCCGATGGGTGCGTTTGTTTCCGATGGTGCGTTCGCCCACAGCGATCGGGGAAACCGCAGGTCAGGCGCCTGGTTTGGTCGCGACGGCGCACCAGGCGAACGGGCGGGCCTCCGCCTCCAGGGCGTTGATCTTCCGGTCCGGCCGCCAGTCCGGCAGGTGCACGATGCCCGGTTCGAGGATCGGCCAGCCGCCGAAGAGCGGCTCGATTTCGTCGCGGTTGCGCAGCCAGACCGGGTTGCTCGTCTTCCGGTACTGCTCGACGAACCAGCGCAGCCCTTCGAGCATCTCGCCGGTGCCGTCGCCTTCGCTCATCTGCGAAATCGCCAGCCAGCTGCCCGGCGCGAGGGCGTCGCGGTACGCGGCCAGCAGCGCGTCCGGGTCGTCGTCGGGCCCGACGAAGTGCAGCACCGCCGCCATGATCAGGCAGACCGGCTGCGAGAAGTCGATGAGGCGGCGCGTCTCTTCGGCGCGCAGCACCGACTTCGCGTTCCGCATGTCGGCCTGGACGATGCCGGCCCAGTCGGTCGCCATGCCCTCTTCGAGGATGAGCGTCGCGTGGGCGACGGCGACCGGCTCGTAGTCGACGTAGACGACCTTCGCGTCGTGGTCCTCGGGCAGCTCCGCCTCGACGACCTCGTGCACGTTCCCGGCCGTCGGCACCCCCGAGCCGAGGTCGATGAACTGCCGGATCCCGGCCCGCAGCGCCGCCCGGACCGCGCGGTTCATGAACTCGCGGTTCTGCTTCGAGCCCGGCCGCACCAGCGGCCACTGCTGCTCCATGCGCCGGCCGAACTCGCGGTCCACGGCCCAGTTCTGGGTACCGCCCAGGTACCAGTCGTAGATCCGGGCCGCGGACGGCTTCTCGGTGTCGACACCCTCGGGCGCTCTCGGCGCGGAATCCCGCTGGTCGGTCACTTCAGGCTCCCCTCGCTGGCGGCGAGGTCAGCCTATAAGCCCCGGGGACCGGCGGTAATCCTCCAGTAGTTCACCGAACAGCCGGTCGACGCTGCCAGTACGTCCACAGGGGGCGGTACCCCTGGGCGTACCAGAACGGCGTCGACAGCGGGTTCGCCGCGGCGTGGTGCAGCAGGACGACGTCGGCGCCTTCCTCGTCGAGGACGTGGTGGGCGTGCGTCGCCAGCGCGGTGCCGACGCCGGACGACCGCGCCGCCTCCGCCACGGCCAGTGAGGACAGGTAGCCCACCCGGGAAGCCGCGACCCGGCCGCTGATCCAGCCGGTCTCGCCCGGGTGCTGGACGCTCACCATGCCGAGCGGACGGCCGTAGAGCTGGGCGATCCACAGCGGCGGCTCCGGCCGCTTCAGCTGCTCGGCCAGATCCTTGGCCAGGATCTCCTCGACCCCGGTGCGCCAGTTCACCGTGCCGTACTGGGCGTCGTAGGAGTGCAGCTCCATGCCGAGCTCCACCGCGGTCTCGAGGTCGCCGGGCTCGGCCCTGCGGATCTTGACCCCCGGCGTCCCGAGCGGGGTCGCCGGGATCAGCCGCTGCGCGGGGCGGACCGCGACCACTCGCAGTGGCGCGAAGCCGTGGTGCAGCATTTCGCGCGCTCCGGCGGCGTCCCGGCTCGCGCGCGGCACGATCGCCGCCGTCTCCGTGTCGCCGCGTTCGGCGACCGCGCGCAGATGTTCATCCCATCGGGTGAGGAGGGCGTCCAGGACGGCCGCCGGCTGCGGGCCGGCCAGCTGGACGTCGAGCCGGTGCTCGGTCAGCGCGCGCCACGGGGCGTTCGGGGCGTCGCGGTCGACCTGGACGCGGGAGGCCAGCCCGGACGCGGCTGAGCCGCCGGTCGCGACCTCCAGTACTACCGCGTCTTCCGCCGCTTCGAAGGGAGTCGATCCGGGGAGGAGGGGATCCACCGCCGCGAGCCGTGCCGCGTGCTCGGTGGCAATCACATCGCTGTGCATGGAGCCATTGAAGCGCTACCCGGTGTGCCGTGCGTACAGAACCGCCGGAGTTCGGACATCCGGCATTTCACCCTCTGGTCCACGCAGGTCAGCGCGTTCGAGGCATTGTTAACCCTGGGGTGATCTCCTACTGTCTCGAAAGGGACACGGGTACGCCTGACGGGGTACGGTATGGCCCTTGTCCACACCCGAAGTCACGGATCAGCACCGGTGGACAAGCCGGGAGGGAAGGTCGGATGCCGGACACCAACGCCCACGGCGACGCCGTCGCGCAGGCGCAGCCCGGGCCGGGGGCCGCTTCCGGGACACCACCCGTCTCCGCCGAAGCCCGCACCGACGAACGCCGCTTCCGGGTCTACACCTTCGCCGTCCTGAGCCTCGGGCTCGTCGCCGCGTTCGCGGTCGGCTCGTGGCTGCCGTTCCACTGGGACGACCGGCTGCTGTGGATCGGGCCCGTGCTCGCGGTCGCCTTCCTGCTCGCCGAACAGCTCGGCATCAACGTCGACGTCCGCAGCGGCATCTCGTGGACGATCTCGTTCACCGAGATCCCGCTCGTCATCGGGTTCTTCATCGCGCCGTTCGAGGTCGTGCTGGCCGCGCACCTGGTCGCCGGCATCGGCACGCTGCTCGCCCGCAAGGTCGCCGGCCGCGTCCTCTACAACGCGGGCGCGTTCCTGCTCGAGATCACCGGCGCCTTCGCGGTCGCCGGGCTGGTGAAGTACCTCGTCGGCGCCGGGACCGGCGACAAGATCCCGTGGCTCGCGGCGCTGGCCGGCACCCTGACCGCGCCGCTGGTGAGCACGCTGCTCGCCCTGGCCGCGGTCCGCGTGCTGCGGCGCCGCATGCGGGTCAGCACCGCCGTCCGGCTCACCGGGCGGATCCTGGTCGTCGGCTTCGTCAACGCGTCCGTCGGCCTCTCCGGCTACCTCGTCATCTCCAGCACGCCCCAGGCGTGGCCGCTGGTGCTCGCGGTCTTCCTCGGCCTCACCGCGCTGTACTGGGCGTACTCCGACCTGCTGCGCGAGCAGCGGGACATGGAGGCGCTCTCCGACGTCAGCCTGATGGTGGCCCGCTCGGGCCAGCAGGCCGCGGCCCGCCCGGCCAGCCGCGCCGACGAGCTCGTCGGCGGCGTCGACGTCCGCGAATGGGCGACGATCGCCGAGCGCATCAAGGACCAGCTCGCCGCCGGCCGCGTCGTGCTGAGACTCCGGCTGGAACCGAAGGACACCATGCGGGTCGTGGTCGCGGGCGACGACCTGCCGGCCGCCGACCCCGCCGCCGACGACCCGCTGCTGCGCCTGCCCGGCGCGCACGTCCGGCACTTCCGGATCACCGAGGCCAACCCCGACGTCCGCGCCGCGCTGCTCGACCGCGGCGCGCAGGAGGCGCTCGTCGTCCCGCTGCGCAGCGCGAACCGGCTGCTCGGCGTCGTCGAGGCGCACGACCGGCTGTCCCGCTGGCGCGGCTTCGGCAAGTACGACGTCCAGCTGCTCGGCACGATGGCCAGCCACCTCGCGACGTCGCTGGACAACCGCCGCCTGCTGGCGACGCTGCGCCACGACGCCTATCACGACCCGCTCACCGGGCACCTCAACCGGCCGGGCTTCCGGCAGGTGGCGAAGGAGCCGCTGCGGGACTTCGCCAACGCCGTGGTGCTGCGGATCGACCTCGACGTCTTCTCCACGGTCAGCGACGCGCTCGGCTACGCCTGGGCCGACCGGATGGTCGTCGCGGCCGGCCGCCGCATCCGCGACGCGCTCGGCCCCGACGTCCCGCTCGCCCGGCTCGAAGGCGCGTCCTTCGCGGCGCTGCTCGTCGGCTGCCCGCCGGAAGACGCCCACCACGCGGCGGAACGGCTGCGCGAAGAGCTGTCGGCGCCGTACCCGGTCGACCGGCTGTCGGTCGAGGCGAACGCGATGATCGGCTACGCGACGACGTCCGCGGAGGAACCCGGCGACGTCGTCGACATCGAAGGCCTGCTGCAGCGCGCCGACGTCGCCGTCCGCGCGACGAAGGGCGGCGAAGAGGTCCGCGGCTACGTGCCGAGCATGGGCCAGATCTTCCTGCGCCGCTTCCAAATGGTGACGCAGTTCCGGCAGTCCCTCGAGGACGGCCAGGTCAGCGTCCACTACCAGCCGAAGATCACCTTGCCGAACCGGCAGGTGCAGGGCGTCGAAGCGCTGGTGCGCTGGGTGCACCCGGAGTTCGGCAGGCTCGGCCCGGACGAGTTCGTCCCGGCCATCGAGGCGGCCGGCCTGATCGGCGTGCTGACGGGTTTCGTGCTCGGCGAGGCGCTCAAGCGCTGCCGCAAGTGGCTCGACGAGGGCCTGCGGATCTCGGTGGCGGTCAACCTGTCGGTGCGCAACCTGGCCGACGAGGACTTCCCGAACAAGGTCGCCCGCGAGCTGGAGCACTACGGCATCCCGCCCGAGCTGCTGACGTTCGAGCTGACCGAGTCCGGCGTGATGTCCGACCCGCAGAAGGCGCTGCCGATCCTTCGCGAGCTGCACTCGCTGGGCATCACCCTGGCTGTCGACGACTTCGGGACCGGGTACTCGTCGCTGGCGTACCTGCGGCAACTGCCGGTCGACCAGGTCAAGATCGACAAGAGCTTCGTCCTCGGGATGGGCACGGACCTCGGCGACCTGGCGGTCGTGCGGTCGATCGTCGAGCTGGGGCACTCGCTCGGGCTCACGGTGGTGGCCGAGGGCGTCGAGGAGGACGTGGCACGCGACCAGCTCGAGGCGATGGGCTGTGACGTCGCGCAGGGCTACCTGATCTCGCGGCCGCTGCCGGAGGACCGGCTGGAGGCGTGGCTGCAGGCCCGCACGGCGCGCTCGCCTGGACGTCATTCCGAGACCGTGTTGACCCTCCTGACCTGAGGTTTTGTGCTAAGGGGACCCCGGTTGCACGGCCGGGTGAAGGGCCTTGCTAATCTTTTCAAGTCCTCGCGAGAGGCCAGGCCCCTTTAGCTCAGTCGGCAGAGCGTCTCCATGGTAAGGAGAAGGTCTACGGTTCGATTCCGTAAAGGGGCTCACGACCTCAGCCGCGTCACGCCTGCGTGTCGCGGCTTGGGTCATGTAAGGGCGGTGTAGCTCAGTTGGCAGAGCAAGCGGCTCATAATCGCTGTGTCGCCGGTTCAAGTCCGGCCACCGCTACGCGGTAACGACGGGGCTGGCCCCCGGACCTGAGAGAGAAGGAAACGCTGTGGCTGCCACCGACGTGCGACCCAAGATCACGCTGGCGTGCGAAGAGTGCAAGCACCGCAACTACATCACCAAGAAGAACCGGCGCAACAACCCGGATCGCCTGGAGATGAAGAAGTTCTGCCCGAACTGCGGTACGCACCGGACGCACAAGGAAACCCGCTGACGTAGCGCGTTCACACCAGCTCGAAGAAGCCGCCCCGGGATGCCCGGGGCGGCTTCTCGCTGTTGGTAGCCTCGTCGGCGTGCCCTTGGACCAGTCGTTCACCGGGCGGAGCTATCCGCCGCAGACCAGTTACGAAGTGAGCCGGGAGAAGATCCGGGAGTTCGCCGACGCGATCGGCGACACGAACCCGGTCTACCGCGACCCGGAGGCGGCCCGCGAGGCCGGCCACCCGGACGTGATCGCCCCGCCGACCTTCCTCACGATCATCAACCTCGCTTCGATCAACGCGATCGTCGCCGACCCCGAGCTCGGCCTCGACTACTCGCGGATGGTGCACGGCGACCAGGGCTTCACCCACACGCGCCCGGTGTTCGCCGGCGACGTGCTCGAGGTGACCACCCACATCGACGCCATCATGACCCGTGCCGGGAACGACTTCATCAACCTGCGCGCCGACGTCACCGACGCCGTGGGCCAGAAGGTCTGCACCACCCGCGCGCAGCTGGTGGTCCGAGGGGAGAACGCGTGAACACGGCTTCCGGGGGTCCGGGTGGCGGAGCCCCCGGCCGGGGCGAAGCCCCGCATGTCACAGTCGGCGACGAGCTGCCCGCCCTCGAAGTACGGATCACCCGCGAGCAGCTGGTCCGCTACGCCGGGGCCGCGCTGGACTTCAACCCGATCCACTGGAACGAGACGTTCGCGAAGAACGTCGGCCTGCCGGACGTGATCGCCCACGGGATGCTGACGATGGCGGTGGCCGGGCGCGTGGTCACGGACTGGCTCGGCGATCCCGCCCGGCTGATCGACTTCAGCGCCCGCTTCACCCGGCCGGTCGTGGTGCCGAACACCCCCGAGGGGGCGTTGGTGGAGATCACCGGGAAGGTCGCGGACGTCAAGGACGACGGCATCGCGCGGATCGACCTCGTGGTGAAGTTCGGCGGGAAGACCGTGCTGGGGAAGCCGCAGGCCCTGGTCCGCCGCTGACCCACCGGGGCGGCAGACCGGTTACGGCAGCTTGAGGACCGACAGCACCGCGTCGGCCATGCCCTGCTCTCCCCGGGCGTTCGGGTGGAGCGGGGCGGCCGGCGAGGCCGGGAGCAGGCCCTCCACCCACCGCTTGTCCGACGCCGAGCACACGTCGTGGCCCTTGCCCGGCGTGGCCGTGTCCGCGTAGCCCGCCCGGTGGGCGTCCGCCTTCTCCTCCAGCATCTTGTTCAGCTTGCCCAGCGCGCCGCGGAAGTACTCGATGTCACCCGCGCCGAACGGCAGGGACGGCCAGCAGCCGGCGCCGTCCGGCAGCACCGCCGGGTAGCCGACCACCACGACCTTGGCCTTCGGGGCCTTCTGGTGGATGCGGTCGAGCACCGCGGCGACCTTCGGGGCGGTGGCGTCGATGCGCTCGGCCAGCTCGTCGCGGCCGCCGGCCGTCAGGCGGTCCCGGCAGGGTGACGCGTTCTGGTTCGTCGTCGCGCAGCCCGACGCGTAGGAGAAGAAGCCGACGTCGTTGCCGCCGATGCCCAGCGTTACCAGCGTCGTCTCCGCCGTCACCGCGTCCAGCTGTGGTGGGTTCGTGCCGTTCCCCGTCTTCTGGGCCGCGCTCAGGTTCGCCGTCGTGGCGCCGCTGCAGCTGACGTCCACGAACTGGGCCGGCTTCAGCTTCGCCGAGACCAGGTGCGGGTAGTTGTCGTCCGAACGGTCGCAGCCCGCCGGGGTGCCCGCCTGGCGCCCGGTTCGCGGCGACGACGTGTACGAATCCCCGAGGGCGACGTAGCGGCCGGAGCCGCCGCCGGTGTCCACGCCCTCCGGTGGCGCCGACGACGAGCCGTGTTGCCACTTGTAGTACCCGAAGGCCAGGAGCCCGACCACGAGCACGAGGACCAGGCAGCCCCCGCCACCGCTTTTCTTCGCCACTTCTTCGTTTCTACCGAACCCGCCGCACCGGCGACCTAGTCAATCCGGGTGATCCGCTGCGCGATCAGGTCGTTGACCAGCCCGGCGCCGGTCTCCGGGTCGTCGACGCTCACCAGCACCGTGCGGCCGTTGGCCAGGCCCAGCACCAGCGCCGGGCCGCCGCGGACCTTGTACGCCGTCGTGCCGGTGACCGGGTTGAAGCGCAGGCCGAGCCCGCCGTCGCCGAAGGCCGACAGCTCGCGGGCCGTGGCTTCGCGGATGCTGCCCAGGTCCAGGTGCCGCCACGGGAGGCCCAGGAGGCCGAAGCGGATCGTCACGCCCTTGGCGTCCACGGACGCCGACAGCCGGTACGTCAACGCCGTCACCACCGCGCCGACCAGCGCGATCCAGGCGGCCACCGGCCAGGACAGCCCGGCGGGCAGGAGGGCGATCGCCACCGGGACCAGTGCCAGCGCCCAGAGCATCGCCGGGTTCGCCGCCCGGCTCGACCAGAACGCGCGCTGCCCCGCCCGGAGCCCGACGCTCGGCCGGTCCGCGGCCTGCTCGCAGACCGGCGGGGCCGGCAGGCCGCCGACGAGCGCCGCCACGACGCCGATGGCGGCCGCGCCCAGCATGAACAACACGACGACGAGGCCGCCGCGGGCCGCGTGCCAGTCGGGGACGTCGAGGTTCGCCACCAGCACCGACAGCAGGACGGCGGCCGGCAGCGCGGCGAACCCGGCACCCACCCCCACGGTCGCGCGCGGCAGCGGCCGTCCGCGGCGCAGCATGGTGACCGCCGTCGAGGCCAGGAGCAGTACGGCGACCGCGCCGAGCCCCAGGCAGACGCCGGTGAACACCGGGAGCGGGGTGGAGCCGTTCGGCGCGCCGGCCCAGTGCGTCGCGACGGGATCGGGCAGCCGGCCCGCCCACGCGTTCTCCAGCGCACCCGCGATGGCGAGCGCGGCGCCCGGCAGCACGGCCGTGGCGAGCAGGACCCGGATCGGCTTCGTCATGAGTACTTCTCCTTCAACACCCCGGTGAGCTCGTCGAGGCCGACGCCCGTGCGCTTCGCCTCGCGGACCAGGTCCTCGGCCAGTTCGGCCAGCCGCGCCCGGGAGGACGCGCCGCCGATGACGACGGCGCCCCGGCGTCGCCGCAGGTCGATGAGGCCTTCGTCGCGAAGCAGCGCGTACGCCCGCAGCACGGTGTGGACGTTGATCTCCAGGGCCGCGGCCAGTTCCCGGGCGGGCGGCAGCTGCTGCCCGGGAGCCGGGTGCCCGTCGGCCAGGGACCGGCGGAGCGACGAGGCCACCTGCTCGAAGAGCGGGACGGTGGAGCTCGGATCGATTTGAACGAGCATAGTTCTAACTATAATAGAACAATGAGGCACCGCGCGAGAGCCGCGGCACATCCGACGCGGTCAGTTCGCGTTCGTGATCAGCTCGCCGGCGAGGTCCAGAGCGTGGCCGACGTTCTTCGCGACGTAGTGCAGGTCGACGAGCACCTCGGTGATGCCCAGCTCGCGGGCGACGTCGAGGCACGGGAGCACGTCGGCGGCCGTCTCGACGGCGGTGCCCGGCCGCGGGTTGATCCGCAGCACGCGGCGCAGGGCGTCCGCGTCACGTCCGGCCTTCGCGGCCGCTTCGAGCGCGACCGACCAGAGGTCGGCCAGGTACTGCTTCGGCATCCAGCCGGCGAGCCAGCCGTCCGCGCGGCGCCCCACCCGGGCCAGTGCGGGCGGCGAAAACCCGCCGAGCAGCACCGGCGGCCGCGGCTCCTGCGCCGGGCGCAGCCCCACCGTCGACGGCGCGATCCGCCACTGTGGACCCTCGTGCTCGACCGGGTCGCCGGTCCACAGCGCGTCGAGCGCGTCGAGGAGGTCCTCGAGCCGCTTGCCCCGGCCCGCCCACGGCACCCCGGCGGCGAAGTACTCCTCGCGCAGCCAGCCGAGCCCGATGCCGACGTCCAGCCGTCCGGAGCTGGCGAGGTCGAGCGAGGTCAGCGCCCGGGCGAGCAGCACCGGGGAATAGACCGGGCCGGTCAGCGCGCTCATCCCCAGCCGGGCCGTGCGGGTCACCGCCGCCGCGGTCGCCAGGGTGGTGAACGGGTCGGCGAAGGTCTCGAACTCCTTGGGGTAGGGATGTTCCGGTGTCCCGCCGCCCGGGTAGAGGTCCGACGGCGCCAGCGGCGTCAGGATCCGGTCGCCGACCCAGAGCGAGGTGAAGCCGAGGTCCTCCGCGGCCGTCGCGAAGTGCGCCACGGCGGCGGGGTCGGCGAGGGCGCCGTATTGGGGGAGTGCGAGCCCGAGCCGGATCGGGGCCCCCGCCGGACGGGGGGTGGTCGTCATGGCGGACATCCTGGCATGATCAGGAGGTCGGCGGGAGTTTTCCGCAGGCCGGCCGGGGTGCGGTGGTCGATCGGGGGGCGCGGTTGCGGGCTCCCGCAAGGCTTGCCGTAGACTTCGGGACTTGGAACGCACTACGGTCATCCCCGCCTGGATGGTGGGGACGATGGAATGCGTCCTCCGGGGCTCCGAGCGATCGGGGCTCCACAGGGGTGTAGCTCAATTGGCAGAGCAGCGGTCTCCAAAACCGCAGGTTGCAGGTTCAAGTCCTGTCACCCCTGCGTAACGGAACTGGTGGAGCGGAGGAGTGGTCGTGAGCGACAGCGACGCCAGCGGCGGCGAGCAGGAGCAGGACGGCGGCACCGGGCGGAAGCCCGAGAGCCCGTCTCGTCCCGTCACAGCCGCTGCCCGGCGTGAGCGCCGTGCGACCGCTCGTCCCGCGGGGAAGTCCGCGGCACGTGCGGACGACAAGACCCGACCGGCCGGGAAATCGGGGGAGAAGTCCGCCCCCGACGCGAAGGGCGCTCCGACTCCGAAGCGCGACCAGAAGCCGAAGAAGGCCTCCGTGTTCGCGCGGCTGGTGCGCTTCATCCGCGAGGTCTGGGCGGAACTGCGCAAGGTCATCTGGCCCAACCGCAAGCAGATGGTCACCTACACCATCGTCGTGCTGGCGTTCGTGGTGTTCATGGTGGGCCTGGTGAGCGTGCTCGACCTGGCATTCAAGTGGGGCATCGGCAAGATCTTCGGCTGACGCGCCCCCGGCGCGCGCCGATTGGGGCCCAGGTCCCGGCCTGGCCCGCAATGATCAACTGAGAGGACGGAACGTGACCTCCGACAACGGCACAGCAGCCGGTCACGACCTGACCGAGCTTTCCGACGAGCAGGTGCACGCGGCACTCGGTGACGAGGAGTCCGCGCACCTCGAGCCCGTCGACGTGTCGGACTCCGAGGTCGACGACGACGCTTCTGACGACGCCGCCGATTCCGTCGACGACGTTGCCGTCGCGGACGAGCCGGCCGAGCCCGCCGCGGACGACGAGGACCCGGTCGCCAAGCTGCGCTCCGAGCTGCTCGCCGCGCCCGGCGAGTGGTACGTCGTGCACTCCTACGCCGGGTACGAGAACAAGGTGAAGACCAACCTCGAGACCCGGACCCAGACCCTGGACGTCGAGGACTACATCTTCCAGATCGAGGTCCCGACCGAAGAGGTCACCGAGATCAAGAACGGCCAGCGCAAGCAGGTGCAGCGCAAGGTGCTGCCCGGCTACATCCTGGTCCGGATGGACCTGAACGACGCCTCGTGGAGCGCGGTGCGCAACACGCCGGGTGTCACCGGGTTCGTCGGCGCCACCTCGCGGCCGTCGCCGCTGACCGTGGACGAGGTGCTGAAGTTCCTCGCGCCGCGCGTCGAGAAGGAAGCCCCGGCCAAGGCCGGCAAGGGCGAGTCCGCCGCGTCCGCGCCCCTCGGCGGCCCGGCCGTCGAGGTCGACTTCGAGATCGGCGAGTCGGTCACGGTCATGGACGGCCCGTTCGCGACGCTGCCGGCGACGATCTCCGAGGTCAACGTCGACGGGCAGAAGCTGAAGGTCCTGGTGTCGATCTTCGGCCGGGAGACCCCGGTCGAGCTGTCGTTCACCCAGGTCTCCAAGATCTGACGGCCGCTCGCTCGGCCGCAGTCCCCGCGTCCACGGCAGGTACACGGGGAACGTAGTACAGGACAGGAAAAGAAATGCCACCCAAGAAGAAGAAGCTTGCGGCGATCATCAAGCTGCAGATCAAGGCGGGTGCGGCCAACCCCGCGCCCCCGGTCGGCCCCGCACTGGGTCAGCACGGCGTCAACATCATGGAGTTCTGCAAGGCCTACAACGCCGCGACCGAGTCGCAGCGTGGGGACGTCGTCCCGGTCGAGATCTCCGTGTACGAAGACCGGTCGTTCGACTTCAAGCTGAAGACGCCGCCGGCCGCGCGCCTGCTGCTCAAGGCCGCTGGTGTCGAAAAGGGCTCGGGCGAGCCGCACAAGACCAAGGTCGCCAAGGTTACTTGGGACCAGGTCCGCGACATTGCCAAGACCAAGGAGTCCGACCTCAACGCGCACGACATCGACCAGGCCGCGAAGATCATCGCCGGCACTGCTCGGTCGATGGGCATCACGGTCGTAGACTGAGTCTTCTGCCTCGACTTCGTCGAGGCGGCGAAATCGCCCCAAGCCGATTTCTTCCCTCCCGATCCGCTCGGCCCGAGGGGCCGATCGAATCGCTCGGTCCAGAAACCGGCGCGATTTCGCACGAGTCTCCCGTGGGAGAGCCCGTGCTGGCTCGCACCACACTGATCCGCCTTTCAGATTTAGTTAGGACAGAGCATGACCAAGCACAGCAAGGCTTACCGCCAGGCTGCGGAGCTCATCGACAAGTCGCGTTTCTACGCGCCGCTCGAGGCCGCGAAGCTGGCGAAGGAAACCTCCAAGACCAAGATGGACGCGACCGTCGAGGTTGCGATGCGTCTCGGTGTGGACCCCCGCAAGGCCGACCAGATGGTCCGCGGCACCGTGAACCTGCCGCACGGCACCGGTAAGACCGCCCGCGTCATCGTCTTCGCCGTCGGCGACAAGGCCGCCGAGGCCGAAGCCGCCGGCGCCGACGCGGTCGGCACCGACGAACTGATCGAGCGCATCCAGGGTGGCTGGCTCGACTTCGACGCCGCGATCGCGACGCCGGACCAGATGGCCAAGGTGGGCCGCATCGCCCGCATCCTCGGCCCGCGTGGCCTGATGCCGAACCCGAAGACCGGCACGGTGACCCCCGCGGTCGAGAAGGCCGTGAAGGACATCAAGGGCGGTAAGATCAACTTCCGCGTCGACAAGCAGGCCAACCTGCACCTGGTGATCGGCAAGGCTTCCTTCGACACCGAGAAGCTGGTCGAGAACTACGCCGCCGCGCTGGACGAGATCCTCCGCGCCAAGCCGTCGTCGGCGAAGGGCCGTTACCTGAAGAAGGTCACCTTCACCACCACGATGGGCCCGGGTATCCCGGTCGACCCGCTGCGGACCCGCAACCTCCTCTCGGAGGACGCGGCTCTCTGAGTCGGACATCACCAGAAAGGGCGTCCCCGCTTGCTGCGGGGGCGCCCTTTCTTCGTGTCTCATTGACGGCATGCCGACTTTCGCGTCGTTCGACGGGCTCCGGTTGAACTACACGGTGTGGGAGGGCGACGGCGCCCGCCGCCCGGTGCTGCTGCAGCACGGTTTCGCCGCCGACACGAACGCGAACTGGATCTCCACGGGCGTCGTCGCGGCACTGCGGTCGGCGGGCTTCACGGTGATTTCGCTGGACGCCCGCGGCCACGGCCGGTCCGAGAAGCCCCACGACGAGTCCTGCTACGCCGAGGACGCGATGGCACGGGACGTCTCGGCCCTGCTCGACGAGCTGGGCCTCGACGAGGTCTCGATGGTGGGCTACTCGATGGGCGCGATCATCGCGTTGACGGTGACGGCGGCGGACAAGCGCATCCGCTGCCTGGCCACGGGCGGCGTCGGCTCGGGCATCGTCGACTTCGGCGGCGTCGACCTGCGCGTCCTGAAGCCGGCCGACATCGCTTCGGCGCTGCTGGCGGAGGACCCATCGACGGTCCCGCCGTCGGGAGTTCCGTTCCGGCTGCTGGCCGACGCGGTGGGCGGGGACCGCAAGGCACTGGCGGCGGTGGCGTTGGCTTCGCGGGAGGGGCGGCTGGACCTGACGTCGATCGGAGTGCCGACGCTGGTGCTGGCGGGCGAGCAGGACCAGCTCGCGGCCGAGCCGGAGCGACTGGCGGCGGCGATCGCCGGGGCGCGGCTGGTGCGGATCCCGGGGGATCACATGACGGCGGTGATGTCACCGGCGTTCGCGGAGGCCCTGGTGTCCTTCCTGTCGGCGCCGCACCCGCGCTAACGGCTCGTCGGCGTCACAGTCGGGGCGCCGCTGCACTTCGCGGGCCCGATCGCGTGGCCGGTGATGAGCCACTGTCCCTTTTCGACCTTCGAGACCGTGAAGACGCCCAGTGCCGGGCCGCCGGCGACGGGGAAGGTGCACGAATCGATCGTCACGGTGTCCCCGGGCAGGGGTTCCGAGACGCTGGACGGCAGGGATTCGGCGTAGTCGTTCTTGTTCGTCACCTGGGTGGCGAGGAACTCGACGGCCTTCTTGCAGTCGGTCTGGGCGGCGTTCTGGCGGAACGTCTGGGCGATGTCCTGCGCGAACCGGGTCTGGATGTCGCGCTGGCCCTCGTTCTGGAACCGGCCGCAGGCGTCGTCGACCCGGCCCTGGGCGATGTTGTGGTAGACCATCCGCACCGCTTCGTACGGGTTCGTCGAGAACACGTGGTTCGTGTGGTACTTCCCGCCGCCCTCCTGGGCGAGCTGGGCGGAGGTCTTGCCGGCGTCATTCGGGAAGAAGTGGTTGTACAGCCACGTACCCGCGACCGCGAGCAGGATGAACGCCAGCACCCAGGCCAGGACCTTCTTGCCCAGCCAGGTCACCCACTTCGGCGCGCGACGTCGCTCGACCGGGACCAGCTGGTAGCCCGGCGGGATCGCCGGGGGCTGAGCGCCCTCGGCAGCGGGCTGGGACGGCGGCGCCTGGACCACGCCCGCGTCGGGCGCCGGCTGGTTGCCCTGCTGTTCCTGGGTGAAGCGCAGGTAGTCCTGGAACTGCTGGAACTGGCGGAACTGCGCCAGCTCGGCCGGGTCGACCGGCGGCTGGGGCACGGCGGCGGGCGTGTTCGGGCCCGCCGGTTCGATTTCCGAGCCCGGCTTTCCGTCATCGCGCTGCTCCGCCACGTCACCATGATGCCCCCCGCGCCGCCCCGGGGAACCCCCAGGCGCCCTAAACGCAGGTCAGGGCCGGGGGTGAGAACAAGGCCCGAAACCCGTCACGTACACTTGACCACGGTTCTACCGAAGACCGCTGGTTTTCCCCGTCAAACCGGGGAACGAAGGTCCCGCATCACGCCGGGCGGCCCGCGCAGGAGGAACGAGGCTCCGGCACGTATGCCGGAATGACGCCCCGCGCCTGTCTGCGCGAGGGCGTTTCGTCGTTTCGAGGGTCTCTTCGCGCCAGTGGAAACACTAGCCAAGAGAGGAGGCGACCATGGCGAAGCCCGACAAGGTGGCGGCCGTCGCCGAGATCGCGGAGAGCTTCCGCAGCAGCTCGGCCACCGTCGTTACCCAGTACACCGGCCTCTCCGTGTCCCAGCTGTCCCAGCTGCGCCGCGCTCTCGGCACCAGTGCCAAGTACCGGGTCGCGAAGAACACCCTCGTCAAGCGTGCCGCCGAGGACGCTGGTGTCGTGGGTCTCGAGGACCTGTTCGTCGGTGCGACGGCCATCGCCTTCGTCGAGGGTGAAGCTGTCGATGCCGCCAAGGCGCTTCGCGACTTCGCGAAGGACAACAACGCGCTTGTGATCAAGGGCGGCTACATGGACGGCCGTGCGCTGTCCGTGGACGAGATCAACCGGATCGCCGATCTCGACAGCCGTGAGGTCCTGCTCGCCAAGGCGGCGGGCGCGTTCAAGGCGAAGCTGTCCCAGGCCGCCGCGCTGTTCCAGGCGCCGGCGTCCCAGGTCGCCCGCCTGGCTGCCGCGCTGGAGGAGAAGCAGCGCAACGCCGCCGGTACCGAAGCAGCCGAAGCACCCGCCGAGAGCTGAACCACCCCCACACCCGAACTTCTTTAGTTCGTTTTTCTGAGAGGAAGCCATCATGGCGAAGCTGAGCACCGCCGAGCTGATCGACGCCTTCAAGGAGCTCACCCTCCTCGAGCTGTCCGAGTTCGTGAAGGAATTCGAAGAGGTCTTCGACGTCACCGCCGCCGCCCCGGTCGCCGTTGCCGCCGGCCCGGCCGCCGCCGCTGCCGAGGCCCCCGAGGAGCAGGACGAGTTCGACGTCGTCCTCGAAGGCGCCGGCGACAAGAAGATCCAGGTCATCAAGGTCGTCCGTGAGGTCGTCTCGGGCCTGGGCCTGAAGGAGGCCAAGGAGCTGGTCGAGGCCGCTCCCAAGGCCCTCCTGGAGAAGGTCGACAAGGAGGCCGCCGAGGCCGCCAAGGAGAAGCTCGAGGCTGCGGGCGCCAAGATCTCCATCAAGTGATTCGGGGCGCGTGAGCGCCTCTGCACCACCTCGAGAAGGGGCGGGCATCCACTTCGGATGCCCGCCCCTTCCGCTTTGCCCGGAAGTGTCCGGTTGTTGCGTCGGCGCTCCCCGGAACGACTCGATGACCATGACCGATCCCGAGCACCTCGAGTTACTCGCACAGCAGCTGACCGACCGCGAACACCTTCTGACGCTCTCCCCGGCGGCCGTGCTCGCGCCGGTGTTGTTCCTGCTGGTCGTCGCCGCTTTCGCCGTGCTCCCCTAGGGCCGGTCCCCAGTAACGCTGTCCGAATGGCCCCGGGGCCCCCGAATCGTGGGTTCCGGGGTCCGGAGACCTGCGTAGTTGCGCCGAATGGACTACCGTGCTGCCCATTGCCGATCACGGCGGGATGACGATGGAGCCGGGGCTGGCCAGAAAAGAAAACTGGTGAGTAACCTGTTCGCACTCAGCTCGTTGCACCTGGTTGACGCGGTTCGTGGGCGCCACCGGCCCACATCCGCCGCCGGCGTGGGTGGCAGGGTGTGGCAGCGGGCGCAATGACGCGGAACAGCTCCTGGAGGTGCGATGGGTGCCGAGGTGGTCATCGAAGGTCTGACGAAGTCCTTCGGTAAGCAGACCATCTGGCGGGACGTCACGTTGACGCTCCCCCCGGGCGAAGTGTCGGCCATGCTCGGCCCGTCAGGGACCGGCAAGTCCGTCTTCCTCAAGTCGATGATCGGGCTGCTCAAGCCCGACCGCGGCCGCTGCGTGATCAACGGTGTCGACATCGTCACCTGCTCCGAGCACAAGCTCTACGAGATCCGGAAGCTCTTCGGCGTCCTCTTCCAGGACGGCGCGCTGTTCGGCTCGATGAACCTCTACGACAACGTCGCCTTCCCGCTGCGCGAGCACACGAAGAAGTCCGAGACGGAGATCCGCCGGATCGTGCTCGAGAAGCTCGACATGACCGGTCTGAACGGCGCCGACAAGAAGCTGCCGGGCGAGATCTCCGGTGGGATGCGCAAGCGCGCCGGCCTGGCCCGCGCCCTCGTGCTGGACCCGGAGATCATCCTGGTCGACGAGCCGGACTCCGGCCTCGACCCGGTCCGCACCACCTACATCTCGCAGCTGTTCCTCGACGTCAACGCGCAGATCGACGCGACGTTCCTGATCGTCACCCACAACATCAACCTGGCCCGCACGGTGCCGGACAACCTGGGCATGCTCTTCCGCAAGGAACTGGTCATGTTCGGCCCGCGCGAGGTGCTGCTGACCAGCGAAGAGCCGGTCGTCAAGCAGTTCCTCAACGGCAAGATGCAGGGTCCGATCGGCATGTCCGAGGAGAAGGACTCCGCCCAGATGGCCGCCGAGCAGGCGATGTTCGACGCCGGTCACCACGCGGGCGGGGTCGAGGACATCACCGGGGTGCCGCCGCAGATGCAGACCACGCCGGGCGTGCAGACCCGGATGGGCGCCGTGCGCCGCAAGGACCGGGTCATGGAGATCATGCACCGGCTGCCACCGGCCGCGCAGGAAAGCATCATCGAGTCGCTGAGCCCCGAGGAACAGCGCCACTACGGCGTGCGGCCGCACCGCGGGCAACCGCAGCAGGTCGGCGCCCGCCCGCAGGGCGACGGCGTCCCGAACCAGCACCACGGGCAGCTGCCCGCCGACCAGGTGGCCCGGATCCCGGGCGGCGGCCAGCCGCCGAGACCGGGCACGCACCGGATGCCCCCACCACGAGACAACGGGCCAGGTGGCAGGTGAGTTCTCCCGCAACACAGGCGAAGATCCCCGGGATCGGCATGCTCCGCGAGACCGGGAACCTGTTCGCCCTCGGCCTGGACATCGTCCGCGGCCTGTTCCAGAGGCCTTTTCAGCTGCGGGAGTTCATCCAGCAGTCCTGGTTCATCGCGAGCGTGACGATCCTGCCGACGGCCCTGGTGGCCATCCCGTTCGGCGCCGTCATCTCGCTGCAGTTCGGCTCGCTCGCCCGCCAGTTGGGCGCGCAGTCCTACACCGGCGCGGGCTCCGTGCTCGCCACCGTGCAGCAGGCCAGTCCGCTGGTCACCGCGCTGCTGGTGGCGGGCGCGGGCGGCTCCGCCGTCTGCGCCGACATCGGCGCGCGGACCATCCGCGAAGAGATCGCCGCGATGGAGGTGCTCGGCGTCTCCGCGGTCCAGCGGCTGATCGTGCCGCGCACCCTCGCGATGATGCTGGTCGCGCTCCTGCTCAACGGCATGGTCAGCGTCATCGGCGTGCTCGGCGGCTACTTCTTCAACGTCGTGCTGCAGGGCGGGACGCCGGGCGCGTACCTGGCCAGCTTCTCCGCCCTCGCGCAGCTGCCCGACCTGTGGGTCGGTGAGCTCAAGGCGCTGATCTTCGGGTTCATCGCCGCCGTCGTCGCGTCCTACCGGGGCTTGAACCCCTCCGGTGGCCCGAAGGGCGTCGGGGACGCGGTGAACCAGTCGGTGGTCATCACGTTCCTGCTGCTGTTCGTCGTGAACTTCGTGATCACCCTGATCTACCTGCAGATCGTGCCCGGAAAGCTGGACTAGCGCCATGACGTTCCTTCAGGGCGCTAAACGCGTCGTCAACCGACCGCTCCAGACGCTGGACACCCTCGGTGACCAGATGTCGTTCTACGGCCGTGCGCTGCTGTGGACGCCGCGGACGCTGCGCCGCTACACCAAAGAGGTGCTCCGGCTGCTCGCCGAGGTGAGCTTCGGCTCCGGCTCCCTCGCCGTCATCGGCGGCACGGTGGGCGTGATGGTCGGCCTGACGCTGTTCACCGGTGTCCTCGTCGGCCTCCAGGGCTACTCGGCGCTGAACTCGATCGGGACGTCGGCCTTCACCGGCTTCCTGACCGCGTTCTTCAACACCCGGGAAATCGCCCCGCTGGTCGCCGGGTTGGCCCTGAGTGCCACGGTCGGCGCCGGGTTCACCGCCCAGCTGGGCGCGATGCGGATCTCCGAGGAGATCGACGCGCTGGAAGTCATGGGCGTACCGAGCCTGCCGTACCTGGTCACGACCCGGATCATCGCCGGGTTCGTCGCGGTCATCCCGCTCTACATCATCGGCCTGCTCAGTTCCTATCTCGCATCACGACTGGTCGTCATCTACATCTACAACCAGTCCGCGGGTACCTACGACCACTACTTCGACCTGTTCCTGCCACCGCAGGACGTGCTCTATTCGTTCATCAAGGTGCTGCTCTTCAGCGTCCTGATCATCCTGTCGCACTGCTACTTCGGGTACCGGGCGACCGGTGGCCCGGCCGGTGTCGGCGTCGCGGTCGGCAAGGCCGTGCGGCTGTCCATCGTCACGGTGTCGATCATGAACTTCTTCATCGGGTTCGCCATCTGGGGAACCGACGTCACGGTAAGGATCGCGGGATGAGGGTGCTCCGGCGCAGGCTGCTCGGCCTGCTGCTCATCGCCGTGATGGTCGGCGGGGTGGCGCTGTCCATCGCGCTCTACGACAAGGCGTTCACGCCGGTCGTCACGGTCAAGCTGCAGGCCGACAAGATCGGCAACCAGCTGATCAAGCAGTCCGACGTGAAGGTGCGCGGGCTGATCGTCGGCTCCGTGCAGGACATCGTCGCCACCGACAAGGGCGCCGAGCTCACGCTGGCGCTCCAGCCGGAGTCGGCGAAGCTCATCCCGGAGAACGTCTCGGCGCGGTTCCTGCCGAAGACGCTCTTCGGCGAGCGGTTCGTCTCGCTGGAGATCCCGAAGGACCCGGCGGCGAAGACGCTGACCAGCGGTGACGTCATCCCGCAGGACCGCACGTCGAGCGCGGTCGAGCTGGAGCAGGCGTTCTCCCACCTGATGCCGGTGCTCCAGGCGGTGCAGCCGCAGAAGCTGTCGGCCACGCTCACCGCGATCTCGACGGCCCTGCAGGGCCGCGGCGACCAGCTCGGCGACACGCTGTCGCAGCTGGGCAGCTACCTCGGCGAGCTGAACCCGCACGAGCCGGAGCTACAGCACAACCTCAAGGCGCTCGCGGAGTTCTCCGACCACCTGAAGGACGCGACTCCTGACCTGGTGCAGAGCCTCGACAACCTGAGCACGACGACCCGGACCGTGGTCGACGAGCGGCAGAACCTGTCGAACCTCTACGGCAGCCTGACGCAGGCTTCCGTTGACCTGCAGACGTTCCTGCAGAACAACAAGGACAACATCATCTCCCTCGTCGACACCGCCCGGCCGACGGCCGAACTGCTGGCGAAGTACGCGCCGGAGTACCCCTGCGTGATCTCCCAGATGGCGAAGAACGTGCCGCTGATCGACCAGGCGCTCGGCAAGGGCACCAACCAGCCCGGCCTGCACGCCACCATCGAGATCACCGTGCCGCGCGCGCCGTACCAGGCGGGCAAGGAAGAGCCGCGGTTCGACGACAAGCGCGGCCCGCGCTGCTACGACATCAAGGACATCCCGAAGCCGTTCCCGTCCGAGCCGCCGGACGGCGCGTTCAAGGACGGCACGCTGCACCAGGCCGCGCCCAAGAGCGTCGGCGAAGGGCTCAACCCGGCCAAGTTCAAGGCCGACGCGGCCGGAAACGGCGGCATTGGTGGTGATCTGGCGTACTCGACGGCGGAGCAGGGCTTCCTGGCCGATCTGCTCGGCCCGCAGCTGGGCATGAACGCCGCCGACGTCCCCGGCTGGAGCTCGCTGCTCGTGGGCCCGCTGTACCGGGGTGCGGAGGTGATGGTCAAGTGAGGGGCCTGCTCGCGCCGCTGATCAAGCTCGGCATCTTCGTGGTGGTCACCGTGCTGTTCACGACGATCCTCGGGATCAGCATCGCCAACATCAACACCACCAGCACCAACGCCTACAACGCGCGCTTCACCGACGCGACCCTGTTGCTGCCCAACGACGACGTCCGCATCGCCGGCGTCCGGGTCGGGCAGGTCAAGGACGTCAAGATCGTCGACAAGCGCCAGGCCGAGGTCGAGTTCGAAGTGGACTCCGGGCGGACGCTGCCCGCCGGGGTGACCGCGCAGATCAAGTTCCGCAACCTGGTCGGCCAGCGCTACGTCGCCCTCGGCGAGGGCGAAAACTCCGAAGGCAAGACGCTGCAGCCCGGCGGCACCATCCCACTGGACCGGACCACGCCGGCGCTGGACCTGACCGAGCTGTTCAACGGCTTCAAGCCGCTGTTCACCGCGCTCAACCCGGACGACGTCAACAAGCTCTCCTACGAGGTCATCCAGGTCCTGCAGGGCGAAGGCGGCACCGTGGAGAGCCTGCTGTCGCACACCGCGTCGCTGGCCACCACGATCGCCGACAAGGACCAGGTGATCGGCGAGGTCATCGACAACCTCAACTCGGTGCTCGACACGGTCAACGCGCACACCCCGCAGCTCAACGACCTGATCGTGAAGCTGCAGCAGCTGGTGTCCGGGCTGGCCGCCGACCGCAAGCCGATCGGTGACGCGATCGAGAGCCTCGGCACCCTCGCCCAGACCACGTCCGGGCTGCTCGGCGAGGTCCGCGAGCCGCTGAAGAACGACATCAGCGCGCTCGGGAACCTCACCAGCGCCCTGAACAAGAACGAGCCGGAGCTGGAGCACTTCATCCAGTTCCTGCCGACCAAGGTGAGCACGCTGACCCGCACCGCGGACTACGGCTCCTGGTTCAACTTCTACGCCTGCGAGTTCTCCGGGAGCGTGAGCTTGCCGCCACTGATCAACGACGTCGCGCTGCCCCTGATCCCGGCGAACCGGGCGAGGTGCCAGGGATGAAGTCCTTCCAGAAGCGCAACCCCGTGCCGATCGCGCTGGTTGGGATCGTCGTGCTGGCGCTCGGCTTCACCGCCGCGCTCAACTCCGACGACCTGCCGGTGATCGGCGGCGGCACCACGTATTCCGCCGAGTTCAGCGAGGCCTCCGGGCTGCAGAAGGACAACGACGTCCGGATTGCCGGCGTCAAGGTCGGCAAGGTCAGCGACATCGCGCTCGACGGCGCGTCGGTCAAGGTGTCGTTCAAGGTCAAGGACGCCTGGCTGGGCGACCGGACCAGCGCCGCGATCAAGATCAAGACGCTGCTCGGGCAGAAGTACCTGTCGCTGGACCCGCAGGGCGAAGGCGCGCTGAACCCGGGCACCGGCATCCCGCGGGACCGCACCATGGCGCCCTACGACGTGCTCGACGCCTTCCGCGGGCTGTCCCAGACGGTCGACAACATCGACACCCAGCAGCTGGCGAAGAGCTTCGACACCATCTCGGGGACCTTCGCGAACACGCCGGAAGACGTGAAGGGCGCGCTGTCGGGGCTGTCGAAGCTGTCGGACACGATCGCTTCGCGCGACCAGCAGCTGTCGAACCTGCTGGCCAACACCCGCCAGGTGTCGCAGACGCTGGTCGACCGCGACGCCGAGGTGCAGAAGCTGCTCGACGACGGCAACGACCTGCTCGCCGAGCTGGCCAAGCGCGAGGACGCGATCACCGCGCTGCTGAACGGCTCCCGCGAGCTGGCCACCCAGCTGCAGGGCCTGATCGACGACAACGACAAGCAGCTCGACCCGGTGCTGACCCAGCTCGACCAGCTGACGTCGATGCTGCAGCGCAACCAGGACTCGCTGGCCGAGGGGCTCAAGAAGTTCGCGCCCTTCATCCGTGTCTTCACCAACACCATCGGCAACGGCCGCTGGTTCGACAACTACATCTGCGGCCTGCTGCTGCCGTCGTTCGGCCCGATCAACGAAGAGGGGTGCTACACGAAATGAGTGACACCCGCTTCGGCCAGGCTCTGACCAGGGGCTTCACCATCGCGATCGTCCTCGCGCTCGTCGTCGCCGGCGGGATCTGGTGGACCCTCAAGGACGCCGGCCGCAACCACCTGACCGCGTACTTCGCCGGTGCCGTCGGCCTGTACGAGGGCAGCAGCGTGCGGATGCTCGGCGTCGACATGGGCACGGTCACCAAGATCCAGCCGATGGGCAACCAGGTGAAGGTCGACTTCGAGTACGACCGCTCGGTCGCCGTCCCGGCGGACGCGAAGGCGCTCATCGTGGCGCCGTCGCTGGTGTCGGACCGCTACGTCCAGCTGGCACCGGCCTACACCGGCGGCCCGCGCATCTCCGACGGCGCGGTCATCGGCCTCGACCGCACCGAGGTGCCCCTGGAGGTCGACCAGCTGGCGGCCAGCCTGGCCCGGGTCAGCGAGACCCTCGGCCCGAACGGCGCCAACAAGTCCGGCTCGCTGTCGAACCTGCTGAACACCGCGGCGGCCAACGTCGACGGCAACGGCCAGGCCCTGCACGACACGATCACCAAGCTCGGCCAGGCGGCCGGCACGCTGTCCGGCAACAAGGACGACCTGTTCTCCACCGTCGAGAACCTCGGCAAGTTCTCGCAGACACTGGCCGACTCCGACCAGCAGGTCCGCACCTTCGAGGGCCGGCTCGCCGACGTCTCCGGCTACCTGGCGTCCGAAAAGGACAACCTGGCCGCGACCGTGCAGCAGCTGGGCACCACGCTCACCGCGGTCCAGTCGTTCATCGACGCCAACCACGACCGGCTGAAGTCCAATGTGGACAAGCTGGCCGGGATCACCAAGGTGCTCGTCGACCAGCGCAGCTCGCTCGCCGAGATCCTCGACGTCGCTCCGGTCGGCCTGAGCAACCTGGTCAACACCTACAACGGCTCGGCGGGCACGCTCGACGCCCGGCCGAACCTCAACGAGCTGACCCAGCCGCCGCTGGTGATGATCTGCCGGCTGCTCAAGCAGGTCGGCACCAACAGCATCCCCGACGTGCTCGGCAACGCCTGCGAGAGCATCGCCGGCGTGGTCGACAAGGTGATCCCGCTGCCGTCCGTGGCGCAGACCGTGCAGGCCCTGCAGTCCGGTCAGCTGCCGCCGCTGCCGCTGCCCATCGCCGGGCAGCTCTACGGAGGTGGCCAGTGAAGAAGCTGATGACCGCATGCGCACTCGCCACCGCGTCCGCGCTGGTGCTGTCCGGCTGTGCCTTCAAGGGCATCTACGACCTGCCGCTGCCCGGTGGCGCCGACCTCGGCGACCACCCGTACACGGTGAACGTCGAGTTCCGGGACGTCACCGACCTGACCCCGCAGGCCGGGGTGAAGGTCAACGAGGTGCCGATCGGCCGGGTCGAGAACGTCGGCCTCACCAAGGACGGCTGGCACGCGCTGGTGACGCTGAAGGTCAACGGCGACGTCAAGCTGCCGGCCAACGCGCTCGCCAACGTCAAGCAGTCCAGCCTGCTCGGCGAGAAGTACGTCGAGCTGGCCTCGCCCGGCGACGACCAGGCGCACGGCAAGCTCACCGACAACGCGACCATCCCGCTGGCCCGCACGAACCGCAGCGTCGAGGTCGAAGAACTGCTCGGCGCGCTTTCCCTGCTGCTCAACGGCGGTGGTGTCGACCAGCTCAACACCATCACCAAGGAGCTCAACAACGCCACGTCCGGCCGCGAGCCGGACATCAAGGCGCTGCTGGACAACGCGAACCAGCTGGTGACGAACCTCGACCGGCAGTCGAAGAACATCACCCGGGCCATCGACGGGCTGAACCGGCTCTCCTCGACCCTCAACGACCAGAAGGACAAGCTGGTCGGCGCGGTCGACAACCTCGGGCCCGGGCTCGGCGTGCTGGAGCAGCAGCGTGGCCAGCTGGTCACCATGCTGCAGGCGCTGGACAACCTCTCCGGCGTCGCCACCGACACGGTGAACAAGTCGCAAAAGGACCTCGTCGCCGACCTGAAGGCGCTGACGCCGACGCTGCAAAAGCTCGGCGAGGCGGGCAACGACCTGCCGAAGGCCCTGGAGATCCTGCTGACATTCCCGTTCAGCGACCAGGCCGTCAACGGCGTCAAGGGCGACTACTTCAACCTGTTCGCGAAGGTGGACCTGAACCTGAAGAGCATCGTCGACAACCTGGGCAACAGCCGGCAGAACGCCCTGTCCGGGCAGCTGCCGCTGGCCGGCCTGACCGGCGGGGTCCAGGGCACGCCGGCCAACCAGCCGCCACCGCTGCCGATCCCCGGCACGCAGTCCACGCAGTCGAAGCCGGGCCTGGGCAACCTCTTCGGGCTCCTGGGAGGTGCGGGCTGATGCTGATCCGCCGGACGAAGATCCAGCTGATCGCCTTCGTGGTGATCTCGGTCCTCGCGATCGTCTACGCGCTGGTCCGGTTCGCCGGGCTCGGCACGGTGTTCGGGAACAGCGGCTACACGGTCAAGCTGCAGCTCAACGAATCGGGCGGCATCTTCACCAACGCCGAAGTCACCTACCGCGGCTACAACATCGGCCGGGTCGGCGAAATGCGGCTCACCCAGACCGGGCTCGAGGCCGACCTGAACATCGACCCGTCGGCCCCGAAGGTGCCCGCGGACCTCGACGCCGTCGTCGCCAACCGGTCGGCGGTCGGCGAGCAGTACGTCGACCTGCGGCCCAAGGCCGACCAGGGCCCGTACCTGGCGGCCGGCGCGGTGATCCCGGCGACCAAGACGACCACCCCGGTCAGTACCGACCGGCTGATCGGAGACCTCGACTCGCTCGCCGCGTCGGTCCCGGTCGACTCGCTGCGCACGGTCGTCGACGAGTCCTACGACGCCTTCCGCGGCACCGGCGGCGACCTGCAGAAGCTGCTGGACACCGCGCGCAGCTTCACCACGACGGCGCAGCAGTACCTGCCGCAGACGATCCAGCTGCTGGACGCCGGCGGCCAGGTGCTGGACACGCAGAACGCCGAGGCGGCGAACTTCGCCTCGTTCAGCAAGAGCCTCAACGAGCTCACCGGCACCCTGAAGAACTCCGACGGCGACCTGCGCAAGCTCATCGGCATCACACCGCAGGTGGCGACGCAGATCAGCCAGGTGCTGCAGGAGTCCGGCCCCGGCCTGGGCGCGCTGACGGCGAACCTGCTCACCACGGCCAACCTCACCGTGACCCGGCTCGACGGGATCGAGCAGGGGCTCGTGACGTACCCGGCGCTGGCCGGCGCGGCGAGCAGCGTGGCGCCCGGCGACGGCACCGCGCACCTCGGCCTGGTGCTGAACCTGTTCAACCCGCCGGCCTGCACGAAGGGTTACCTCCCGTATTCGCAGTACCGCACCGGGAACAACCTTTCCGCGAAGCCGGCGAAGGAGGACGCGTACTGTGCCGAACCGAAGGGCAGCCCGATCAACGTCCGCGGAGCGCAGAACGCGCCCTACGGCGGGGTGCCGGTCGCGCCGTCGGACAGCGACGTCTCGGCCAACGCGAACCGGCCGGCCGAAGAGCTGGCCGAGGAGCGGAACACCCGGGGCGTTCCGGGCATCGTCGGCAGCCCCGGCGTCAGCCTGAACAGCCTGGGCTCCCTGCTCGGCCTGACCTGACGCGGATTTTGATGACCGTTACCTACTCTGGAGTGTCATGAGCACGGACGAGCCGGCCGCCACCGCGGTCGAGGAGGAGTCCTCTGTGGCGTCTTCTGGGACGCCGCCGAAAGACTCCTCGCGGACCCTGGTGCTCGGCGCCGGCGCGCTGGCGCTGGCCGCCCTGATCGCCGCGGCGTTCTTCGGCATCCAGTGGTGGGCGGCCGCGGCCGACGACAACGCCGGGCTTGCGGCCTCGCGCGAGGGCGTCGTCAAGGCGGGCACCAACGCGCTGAAGGCCTACACCGAGGTGGACTACACCGACCTCGACGGCTTCTTCGCCCGGCAGAAGGCCGTGTCGGACGACAAGATGTCGCAGCAGATCGACCAGTCGGCGCCGACGTTCCGCAAGGCGCTCTCCGACGCCAAGACGAAGGTCACCACGGACGTCCAGGACATCGCCGTCGAGGAGCTGGACGACCACGAAGGCAAGGCCAGCTTCCTCGCCGCAATCGCCACCACCGTCACCCAGGGGGATAAGAGCAGCGCGAAGCCGTTGCGCCTCGAAGTCTCGATGACCCGGGTGGGCGATGAGTGGAAGCTGTCCGGCATCGACAGCGTCCCGCTCGTCGCGGCCGGCCAATAGCGTTATCCAGAAGGAGCCTGCAGTGCCCCCCTCCCGCCGCCAGCCGCCTCGCAGCACTCCGACGCCGTCGCGGCGTCCCCGCGTGGCCGGGCTGCGCAAGCCCGCGGACGAGTCCGCCGCGGAGCTGCCCGCCAAGCCGCGTCCTCGTCCGGCGCCGCGCCCGGAGCCCCGGCCGGCCGCCGAGCCGGTCGAGTCGGCCAGCGGGCAGCTCGACACCGCACCGGCCGAGGACACGCAGGTGTTCGCGGCGGTCGAGCCCGCTGTCGAGGAGGAGCCGCAGGTCGACGCCCTCACGGGTGAGCCGTCGGCGGAGGAGGAAGCCCCTTCGCGGCCGTCTCCGCGGCGGAAGAAGCGGGACACCGGGATCGCGAAGCCCACCGACGTCTCCGAAGCCGAGGCGGAGGCCGCTTCGGCTTCGGAGGAGAAGCCCGCTCCGGCCGCAGCGGGCTCCTTTTCGCATAAGCCGTTCGTGCTGGCGAGCGCGCTCGGGCTCGTGGCGGTGCTCCTGAGCGGGCTGGCGTTCTGGTTCCACACCAAGGAGGAAGCGATCTCCGACGCGACCAGCAACACGGCGCTGCTGGACGTGGCGAAGACCGCGCAGGTCAAGGACGCGGTGTCGAAGGCGGCCGAGGCGCTGTTCTCCTACGACTTCAACAACATCAAGAAGACCGAGGACGCGGCGAACGACCTGCTCGCCAACGACGACGTCAAGAACAAGTACAACTCGCTGATGGGCGAGGTCAAGCGGCTGGCGCCGCAGCAGAAGATGATCGTGACGTGCAAGGTGACGCGCGCGGCGGTGATCATGCTCAACGATGACCTGGCGAAGGTGATGGTCTTCGTCGACCAGACCTCGACCCGCACGGACACGAAGAAGACGACGGCGGGCACGGCCCAGCTCCACCTGAACGCCCAGCTGCAGGGCGACAAGTGGAAGATCACCGACATGGACACCTACAACGCCCCGAAGGTCCCGGCGGCGTCGCAGGCCCCCGCTTCCCCGTCGCCGTCGCCGTCCAAGTGAGCCTAAGGGGCACTTTCACGTGAAAGTGCCCCTTCAGGTCCCGGGACGTCTGCGTCAAGCAGGGTGCACACCGCGCACCGGACCGGCTCGGGCGGTGGTGACGCAACTTCCGCACCACAGCGACCCTGTCCGTTCGCGGCGACGGCGTGGATTCGATCCGGGCGCAGGCGGCCGGGCCGCCAGGTCGCTGTCATGGCTCGAAATTACGGCGGAACGCGGCGCGGCAGAACTGCACGATCAGGGTCTTGGAGTCACATTCCCGGGACACCCATGCTGATGCCATGTCCCCGACCGATCCGGCATGCGGCGCTTCGTGGCGGGCGCGTGGCCGGCGTTCCTGCTTGTTCTTCGCCGGCCTCCTCCTGTCCGCCGCGGCCTGCGGCGGTGACGTCCCGGCGGCGCCGCTGCTGACCTACGACATCGGCGAAGCGTGGACGCGCGGGGCGGAGAACGTACGCCTCGCCACCACGAAGTTCGAGCTGGCGACGTACGGCCAGACCCGTTGCGTCAACGTCGAACGCCCCGAGGGCGTCCTGGGCACCGGCCTGGTCCCCGGCACGGTGGACGTCGATGCCACGTTGACGACGATCCTGCGCCAAGGCCTCCTCCCCCGCCTGTACGGCCCGCGTTCGACGGCCTTCGGCGGACTCCCGCGCGACATCCGCACCGGCGAGGCCGCCGGTCGTGGCGCCCGGATCTTCGTCGCCGAAGACGCCTGCGTCTCCACCGACCCGATGGCCGCACTGGTGGAGGTGGACCTGCGGGGATATCCGGTCCACGAGCCGGACGGCGTGGCGGTGGTGTTCCTGGCCGGCACCCTCCCCGCCGAGGTCAGGGACCGGGTCCTGGCCTCCGTCCGGGTGACTCGCTGAACCGGGTGGAACGACTGACTCACCTTCCGCCGTCTGATAGCTTGATTTGCTGACGGAGTGTGTTCGGGCACTCACCGGGGCTTCGGGGAGGAAGTTCTGCATGCCTGATTTCGCGCGGAGTGTGACGGGGTCGGCCGGGTATCGGGTGCCGGTGGACGATCCGTCGGTCAGGGGTGTCCACGCCACGGAGATGCGGGTTCTGCAGGCCCGGCTGGACCAGGCTGCCGGGGGTGGGGCGGGTGGGTTCAGGCTGGATGTGGAGCAGATGCAGGCACTGCTGCCCCAGTGGAAGGACCTCCGCGACACCCTTGAGCAAGCCCGCCAGCTGGGAAACGACCTGCAACAGGTGAAGTCCCCGGCGACTGACGAGTCGAGCTTGTCGAACAACCGCGCCGCGTTGAAGCATGCCGTGCTGTACCAGCGCACCATCATGGACCAGTGGGCATATGTGGATGGCTATGTGCGCTCACTGGAGAAGATGATCGAGAAGTATCAGGCGGCCGATCATTCGGCCGGGCATTCGTTCAACGTCATGGGGACTGATCTTTGATGCGAGCCAAGGTTGCGGTCGTCTTGTCGGTAGCTGCTCTGGTCGCCGGCTGTTCCAACGATGTTGTGGGTCGTCCTTCACCGTCCGCTGGTGGAACTGACTCGCCGTCGCCGGCAGGGGAAAGCTCTGACGTACCGAAGGTCGCCCATCCGATCGATACCTCTCGTTATGAACGGGAGCCATGTTCGGCGCTCAGCGCCGATCAACTATCCCAGCTCGGCATCAAGACTGAGCCCAAGTCTGATCTGGCGGCGAAGGGCGGCCCAGGCTGTGAATGGAACGCTTACGACGACATAGGCTGGACGGTCGGAGCAAGACTGCTCACAGCCGGTTCAAGTCTGGCGAATCTCTATGAACAACATGCACAGGGTGCATGGCCGTTCTTTGAGCCGGTTCCTGACGTTTCAGGCTATCCCGGCGTTCTGTTGGAATCGGTAGAGACTAGACCCAAGAGTGTGTGTGGGATGAGTGTCGCGCTCCGAGATGACATGATCTATAGCGTCCAGATCAGGATTGATCCTCAAAAAGAGGAGGCCAACGATCCCTGCCCGGTGGTGCGGAAGATCGCCGAGATGGCGGTGTCCACCATGAAGGCCGGTGCTTGATGACCGAGTACACCGCCCAGCAGATCGTCGACTTCCTCAAATCCGGCGATGGACCCGACAGCCTGTTCGAATCGAGCCAGCTTGCGCAGCAGCTAGCCGCCAAGCACGTGGAGGCGCGGGACATGATGACCCGCCTCCAGACCGCCATGAGCGAGGCCTGGTCCGGCAACGCCGCAGCCCAGGCGCAGGCCGGTGCCGGGCCGCTGCTCGCCGCCTCGGAGGTCAGTGCCGTTCACCTCGCCGCGGCTCACAGCTCCCTGACGACCCAGGGGGCCGACTACGCCGACCTGCGCAACAAGGTCGGCGACGGGCCCGGACCGCAGCCCCAGGATGACTTTCTCAGCCGTCACCTGCCGATGCTCACCCACAAGGACGAAGAGATCGCCGGGTGGAACGCCAAGGCTCAGGAGGTCGTGCAGCACTACGGCACCTACCACGGCCAAAGCAGCGACAACACCGCCGGCCTGCCGCGGGACTACGGCGAACTCACGCTGCCGTCGGGTGGTGCCGACATCGAACACGCCGAGAAGCCACCGGCCGTCACTCCGCCCGGCGGGCGCGACGAGCACCGGACCGACGAGCACCGGACCGGCACCGACCGCACCACGCAGGTCGAGCACCGCGGGACCGATGTCGGCGGCCAGGACACCTCCGGGCAGCAGCGTCCGGCCAACGGCACCGTTCCCGGCCAGGACACGCAGCTCCCGGGTACCACTGGGCCCGGCCAGGACACACCGGGGCCGCAGCACCCGGCCACCGGGCCCGGCCAGGGCGACGCGACGCGGACGACCGGTCTCACCCCCGTCGCGCACACCGGTCCCGGCGATGGCACGAGCCGGCCCGGACCGATCGGCTCCGGCTTCGGGCGGGTCGGCGGATCCGGGGACATCGACGTCCGCCTCGGGCCGGGTGTGCCGGCGATCGACGGGCCGGGTGGGACGGGCCGGATCGGGACGCCCGGCACCGGTGGCGAGCCCGGTGGTGGGCGCGGCGGATCCGGAAGCGAACCCGGCGGCCGGAGTGGCGCAGGGCGGTTCGGTGAACCCGGGGCAGCGCGGCCTGGCGTCGCCGGTGCCGCCGGGAAACCGGGCATCGGCGCCATGGGCGGACCTGTGGGGCGTGGCGGCGAGAAAGAAGAGGACAAGGAACACAAGCGGCTCGACATCCTCCAAGAACCCGACCCCGACGAGCTGTTCGGTGGGTTCCCGGACGGGATGAAGCCGGTTGCGCCGACCATCGGCCTCTGATGGTCGTTCGGCACGAAACCGTCTTGAACGCGGCGAGCGTGCACTGGGCAGCGGAACGGCTGGGGCTCACGCTGCCGGCCGTGCTCGCTCCCGAGCCGGTGTGGCGCGATCCCGATGCGGCGGCCGGACGTGCGGAGACCGCCCGCGAAGAACTCGCCGAGGAAGGGTTCCTCGACCGGGACGAGCCTGGCGAGGACCTCGAAGACAGCCTGCGGCTCCTCTGCCGCGCTCCGGCCGGGGTGTCGGCCTACGTGCAAACCGGCGAGCTGACGTACCGGCTGCACGCCGCCGCCGGGCGGCGGTCCGGCTCCTTCGCGTGCTACCTGCCCGGGGAAGGCCGGATCCTGCTGCGGCCCGCACGCCTCGAGGCCCTGACCAGGATGGTCGTCCGCGAGCTGCCCGAGCACCCGCCCGCCCGGTCCGTCTCCTACTCGGTGCCCGTCGCGGACCTGACCGTCGAAGAACCCCACGGCCAGGCCGCCCGGGTTGCGGCGATCTTCGCGCAACCGCGGTCGGCGGGTGGCCAGGTCTTCGTCGGCGTCCGGGATCACCGGGGCCTTCGGCGGAGCGAACCGGTCACCTTCGTCGACACCGAACAGGGTCGCTGGCTCAGCTACCCCGATGGCCGGTTCGTGAGCACGGTGTCCGGCACCGAGAGCACCTTCCTGAACAGACTCGACGAACTCTGGCGCGAATTGGACCGGCTCAGCCCAGGGGCAAGGTGAACCGCGCCTTGCGGGCCAGCTTGGCGACCTTGCGGTTCGGGTGCTCCTGAGCGATCACGTCCAGCAGGCGAGGCCGGGCCGGGTGGTCCGCCGCGGCGATCGCCTCGACGACGGAGCGCGGGTCGTCCAGTGCGTCCAGTTCGTCGAACAGCACCCCCAGCTCGTCCATCGCCGCGAGGTGATCGGTCATGCCGAGGCACATCTCGTCGGCGGTCAGGGTTTCGGCCGTCGTCTCGCCGCGTTCGACCAGCCATGCCGCCGTGACCGCGCCCGCGATGCCGCCTTCTTCGCGGACGGTCCGGCCGACGGCGAAGCCGGCATCGCCGGTCTCGCCGAGTGCCAGCAACGCGAACAGCCGCTGTGCCGGGCCCTCCGCTTCCCGGAGGAAATCGGCGGCTTCCGCGGCGGCGTCCGCCGGGGACCGGTGGGCCACCCAGGCGGCCACTTCGGCTTCGGCGATCTCCGGCGACGCGTCCGCGATGTGCGCACAGACGGTTTCGAGCGGGGCCCCTGCCAATTCGCCGACGATCGGCGCGTCGGCACCCTCGGCGCGGAGCATCCGGTTCAGTGCCCACAGGGCGAGGGGAGTCAAGCTCACGAGGGTCGGATCGGGTTCGGGACGGCCGGTGAGCTCGGAAATCTTGACGAGCTCTTCCGCGTCGGCCTCGGTCCGCTCGATCGCGCCGAGGCGGTCCAGTACCTCCAGGGTCGCCCGGAGGGCGTAGCGCCACCGTGAATCCTCGCGGATTTCGAGCCCCACCAGCAAGGAGGGCATCTGGTCGGCCAGTCCGTACAGCAGCTCCAGCGGCATCGGCGTGCCGCCCGCCGAGTACAGCGTCATCTGCAACCCGCCGAGGAAGTCCGTGCACAGCATCCCGAACTCGACCGGCATCTCATCGTCCTCGACGGCGAGGCCGTATCCCGCTTCCCCCAGCGTTTCGAACGCGCGGGCCCACAGCTCCAGCGGCTGCGAGAGCAGTTTCGCGTTCTTCTTGAGCGGCACGTGCGCGCCCTTCAGGATCCGCACGAGCCCGCACGCTTCGGCCCACCGTGGGATCAGCGTGAGCCTCGGTTCGGTGGTGCCGTCCAGGTCCGCGACGTAGCGCCGCAGGTCGGCCAGCGCTGCGCTGCGCTCGGCAGCGGCCTGTGCTTCGGCCGGAGACGGCAGGCGCACGGGCGGCAGCGCGGGAAGGTCGTCGACGTCGAGTTCGCACTCCTGGCACATACGGGCCAGTCTGGCAGGCCGAACTACCCACGTTGGTAATGGCTCCCACCGGCGGTGTGGGCGAGTCTCGGTACGTGGAGACGTTGCGGCAGCTCGAGGTGGCTCTGATCGGTGCGGGGCTGATCGCCCGGTTGCACCTGGAAGCGTGGCGCGACGCCGGGGCCGCCGTGCGGGTTTACTCCGCCGACGGCCGGGGCGTCGAGCTGGCCCGGGAGTTCGGCGCGACGGCCGCCGGGTCCCTGGAAGAGGCGCTCGACGGGGCCGATGCCGTCGACATCTGCACGCCGACCGCGAGCCACCGCGAGATCGCCTTGACGGCCATCGCCGCCGGTGTCGGTGTCGTGTGCGAGAAGCCCTTGGCCACCAGTGCCGACGAGGCCGAAGAGATCGTCGCCGCCGCCGAAAAGGCGGGCGTGCGGCTTTACGCCGCCCACGACGTCCGGTTCGCCGCGCCGTACGCGCGGCTGCACGAGCTCGTCGCCGGTGGGCGGCTGGGCGAGGGTGCGATCGGCCGGTTCTCCTTCTCCGCCTATCACCCGCGGCCCTGGACCGGGCACGCCTCCGCCCGGTCTGGCGGCATCCTCACCGACCAGCTGCTGCACGGCGCCGATCTCGCGCACTGGGTCTTCGGGGACGTCGTCCGCGTGCACGCCGTCTACCAGGGCGAAATCGCCACCCCGGCGCCCGAAGGGGCCGTCGCGACCGGGACCGTCGTGCTCACCCACGCCAGTGGCGCGATCAGCCAGGTCGTGAGCCGGTGGACGGCGACGCCGCGGCCGCCCGTGCGGGTTGCCTTCCACGTGTCGGGGACCGGCGGGACCGTCAGCTATGACTCCGAGTGGCCCCAAGAGGTCCGGGTCGTCGACGGCGACGCCGGGAACTTCGCCTACGGCGGGCCGTCCGTCTTCGCCACCGAAATGCGCGAGTTCGCCACGGCCTTCGCCGGCGGCCCCGAGCCGCGCATCGGTGCGACGGATGCGCTGGCCGCCGTGCGGATCATCCACGCCGCGGCCGAGTCCGCGTGGACCGGGCGGGCCGTCGAACTGCCGGTGAGGGGAGCAGCGTGAAGGTCGCCATCCTGTCGTCCACGCCCGAAAACTACGTCAAGGCGTTACGGGGCCTGCCGGACGTCGAAGTCGTCGCCGCGGCGAGCTGGGACGCCTTCGAGCCGGTCCGGCGGGCGGCCGAGGCCGGGGCACGCGTGCTGTGCGAGTACCCGCGCGCGGCCAAGGAAACCGACCTGAAAGCCATGGTCGACGCCGGGGGCGACCGGCTCACCTTCGCGTCTCCGGCCTGCCACGGCGAGGCGTTCGCCTTGGTGCGCAAGGGAATCGCCGACGGTGGCATCGGTGAGCCGACGACGATCCTCGGCTCGCTGACCACGCGGGCGGACGGGGTGCTGGGTGCTGCCGCGCCGCACCTGCTGGACCTGGCGGACGCCGTCCTCGGGGGCGAATCCGCGCAGCAGGTGTACGCACAGACCAACACCGTCCTCAATGGACGCATTGCGGAAAGCGCGGCGGTGCTCACCGTCCGGTACCCCAGCGGGAAAGTCGCCTCGTTCGACTGTCGCCGCAGCCCGTCGGGGACGGGGCGGCCGAAAGTCACCTTCATCGGTGCCAAGGCGAGCGTGCAGTACGACGCCGGCCCGCGGCTGCTCGGCGGCGATCGGTGGGAACAAGGCGGTGAGGACCTGGATGCTTTGCTGCTCAGGGATTTCCTGAGTGACGGCGACGGGCCGGGGCCGGACGGTCAGGCGGCGCTGCGGACGTTCCGGATCGTCCAGGCCGCCTACGAATCGGCGCACACCGGGCAGCCCGTGGATCTGCCGGCCGGCGGCTGAACCGGCTTCACCGTGAAGGGGCTTTCTCCTGTGCCACAGGGGAAAGCCCTTTTTCGTTGTGCGGTGTGGCCGGGCGAGGGGCCTACCAGAGTGAGGGATGTCGCCTTGCGATGGCTCGCCTAGCCTGAATCGAGAAGGAAAAGACTGTTCTGTGCTGGGAGATCCCTGCTATAGGTGGAGGCCGCGATGAGTGTTACGCAGGTGAAAATCGCGTTGAGCGGTGGACCGGCCGAACTGGCACTGGCGACCCGCAGCGTCGACGCTGCCGCGCTGGACAACACGCTCAAGATCCGCCACGGGGCCGGTTACGAGCATTTCGTGCACGACGGCGAATTCCAGGCCGTCGACGGAGGCGAAATCGCCGTCTTCCGGTGGTCGCACCGCACGAAGATCGCCGAATAGACGTTCCGGCTCTCCCACGGGAAAGGGTCTGATGACCGACGCAATATCCTTCGAGGTGCCGTGGGATCGGACCGACAAGTTCGACCCGCCCGCGATATTCGACGCTCTGCGCGAAGACCGTCCCCTCGCGAAGATGGTTTACCCGGACGGTCACGTCGGCTGGATCGTCTCCAGCTACGAGCTGGTCCGCGAGGTCCTCAGCGACCTCCGGTTCAGCCACAGCTGCGAAGTCGGCCACTTCCCGGTCACGCACCAGGGCCAGGTCATCCCGACCCACCCGCTGATCCCCGGCATGTTCATCCACATGGACCCGCCCGAGCACACCCGCTACCGCAAGCTGCTGACGGGCGAGTTCACCGTCCGCCGCACCAGCAGGCTGATCCCGCGCGTCGAGGCCGTGGCCGCCGAGCAGATCGAGGTCATGCGGGCCAAGGGCGACACCGCCGACATCGTCGTGGACTTCGCCAAGCCGCTCGTCCTGCGGATGCTGGGCGAGCTCGTCGGCCTGCCCTACGAGGAACGCGACCGGTACGTCCCGGCGGTGACCCTCCTGCACGACGCGGAAGCGGACCCGGCCGAGGCCGCGGCCGCCTACGAGGTGGCCGGGAAGTTCTTCGACGAGGTCATCGAGCGGCGGCGGCACCAGCCCCAGGACGACCTCATCAGCTCGCTGGTCACCGAGGACCTGACGCAGGAGGAGCTGCGCAACATCGTCACCCTGCTCCTGTTCGCCGGGTACGAGACCACCGAGGGCGCGCTCGCCACCGGCGTCTTCGCGCTGCTGCACCACACCGACCAGCTGGCGAAGCTGCGCGCGGAGCCGGAAAAGCTCGACGCCGCGATCGAGGAGCTGCTGCGCTACCTGACCGTCAACCAGTACCACACCTACCGCACCGCGCTGGAAGACATCAAACTCGAGGGCGAGCTGATCAAGAAGGGCGACACGGTGACGGTGTCGCTGCCCGCGGCCAACCGCGACCCGGCCAAGTTCGGCTGTCCCGCGGAGCTGGACATCGAGCGCGACACCTCCGGCCACGTCGCGTTCGGGTTCGGCATCCACCAGTGCCTGGGCCAGAACCTGGCGCGCATCGAGCTGCGCGCCGGCTTCACCGCACTCCTGCGGGCGTTCCCCGGCCTCCGATTGGCCATCCCGGCCGACGAGGTTCCGCTGCGGCTGAAGGGTTCCGTCTTCTCGGTGAAGAAGCTCCCCGTCTCCTGGTGAGAGGTCTTCCCCCTCGAACAGCCGAAAGGATCTGCGGCACAGTGCGCACCGATCTCATCAAGCCACTTCACGTCGCACTCCTGGAGAACGCGACCCGCTTCGCCGGCAAAATCGCCTTCGCCGACGACCACCGTTCGGTCAGCTACGGCGACCTCGAGGCGCGGACGCGCCGGCTCGCCGGGCACCTGGCCGGCCTCGGCGTCCGGCACGGGGACCGGGTGGCGATCTGCCTCGGCAATCGCGTGTCCACTGTGGAGAGTTACTACGCGATCCTGCGCGCGGGCGCCGTCGGCGTGCCGCTCAACCCCGGGTCGACGCCGGCCGAGCTGGAGTTCCCGCTGACCGACAGCGCCGCCACGGTGGTCGTCACCGACGCCGCTCAAGCGACGCGGCTCCGGTTCGCGCCGCACGTCAAGCTGCTGGTGACCGGCGACGACGTCCCGGCGGGCGCCTCCTCGTACGACGAACTCGCCGTCACCGAACCGGCCGGGCCCGCCACGGACGATCTCGATCTCGACGAGCCGGCCTGGATGTTCTACACGTCGGGGACGACCGGCCGGCCCAAGGGCGTGCTGTCGACCCAGCGCAACTGCCTGTGGTCCGTCGCCTCCTGCTACGTGCCGATCCCGGGGCTGAGCGACCAGGACCGGGTGCTCTGGCCGCTGCCGCTGTTCCACAGCCTTTCGCACATCGCCTGTGTGCTGTCCGCAACCGTGGTGGGCGCGACCGTCCGGATCGCCGACGGCAGTTCCGCCGACGACGTGATGCGGCTGATCCGCGCGGAGGAGTCGACGTTCCTGGCCGGTGTCCCGACCACCTACCACCACCTGGTGCGGGCCGCCCGGCAGCGCGGGTTCACCGCCCCGAGCCTGCGGATCGGCCTGGCCGGAGGCGCAGTCCTCGGCGCCGGGCTGCGCCGGGAGTTCGAGGAGACCTTCGGCGTCCCGCTGATCGACGCCTACGGCAGCACCGAGACCTGCGGGGCCATCACCATGAACCCGCCGGACGGGCCCCGGGTCGACGGCTCGTGCGGCCGGCCCGTGCCGGGCGTCGGGGTGCGGGTCGTCGACCCGGACACCGGGCTCGAGCTGCCCGCCGGCCAGGAGGGCGAGGTCTGGGTCAGCGGGCCGAACGTCATGCTCGGCTACCACAACAGCCCGGAGGCGACCGCCGAAGCGATGCGCGACGGTTGGTTCCGGACCGGCGACCTGGCCCGGCGCGACGACGCCGGCTACCTCACCATCTGCGGCCGGATCAAGGAACTGATCATCCGGGGCGGCGCGAACATCCACCCCGGCGAGGTCGAGGCGGTCCTGCGCACGGTCGACGGCGTCGCCGACGCGGCGGTCGGCGGCGCACCGCACGACACGCTCGGCGAGGTGCCGGTCGGCTACGTGATCCCCGGGCCGTCCGGGTTCGATCCCGCGGCGCTGATCGAGAAGTGCCGCGAACAGCTGTCGGCCTACAAGGTGCCCGAACGGATCTTCGAAGTCGCCCACATCCCGCGGACCGCGTCGGGCAAGATCCGGCGGGGCCTGCTGGCCGAAGAGCCGGGGCAGCTTCGGTACGCCGCGGCCGAACACGAGGAGCAGTCCCGGCAGGCCGACGCGGCCGTCGCCGCGGCGCTGCGGACCCGGCTGTCCGGTTTGGACGAACGGGCCCAGTGCGAGCTTCTCGAAGACCTCGTCCGCACCCAGGCCGCTGACGTGCTGGGGCAGCCGGTTCCGGCCGGGCGCGCGTTCCGCGATCTCGGCTTCACCTCGTTGGCCATCGTCGAGCTGCGCAACCGGCTGACCGAGCACACCGGTCTCTGGCTGCCCGCCGGCGCCGTCTTCGACCACCCGACCCCGGTGGCGCTGGCCGCACGCGTCCGGGCCGAGCTGCTCGGGCTCACCCAGGCCGTCGCCGAGCCGGTGGTGGCGGCCGACCCGGCCGAGCCGATCGCCATCGTGGGGATGGCGTGCCGGCTGCCCGGTGGCGTGGCTTCCCCCGAAGACCTGTGGCGGCTGGTAGCCGAGCGCGTCGACGCCGTCTCCGACTTCCCCGGCGACCGCGGCTGGGACCTGGACAGCCTGATCGACCCGGACCGGGAACGCACCGGGACGTCCTACGTCGGCCAGGGTGGCTTCCTGCACGACGCCGGTCGGTTCGACGCGGGGTTCTTCGGGATCTCGCCGCGGGAGGCCGTCGCGATGGATCCGCAGCAGCGGCTGCTGCTGGAGACGTCGTGGGAGGCCCTCGAGAACGCCGGAGTCGACCCGACCGCGCTGAAGGGCACCGACACCGGCGTGTTCTCCGGCCTGATGGGCCAGGGCTACGGGGCCGGTGCGGTCGCGCCGGAACTCGAAGGTTTTGTCACCACCGGGGTCGCGTCGAGCGTGGCCTCGGGCCGGGTGTCGTACGTGCTGGGCCTGGAAGGCCCGGCGGTCACCGTGGACACGGCGTGCTCGTCGTCGCTGGTCGCGATGCACCTGGCGGCGCAGGCGCTGCGGCAGGGCGAGTGCTCGATGGCGCTCGCCGGTGGCGTCACGGTGATGGCGAACCCCGGCGCGTTCGTGGAGTTCTCCCGCCAGCGGGCATTGGCGCCCGACGGGCGCTGCAAGGCCTTCGCCGCCGCGGCCGACGGCACCGGCTGGTCCGAGGGCGTCGGCGTGGTCATCCTCGAACGGCTGTCGGTGGCCCGCGAACAGGGACACCGGGTCCTGGCGGTGCTGCGCGGCAGCGCGGTCAACCAGGACGGCGCGTCGAACGGGCTCACCGCGCCTAACGGCCTCTCGCAGCAGCGGGTGATCCGCCGTGCGCTGGCCGGGGCTGGGCTGGCAGCGTCCGATGTGGACGTCGTCGAGGCGCACGGGACCGGGACGACCCTGGGTGACCCGATCGAGGCGCAGGCCCTGCTGGCGACGTATGGCCAGGAGCGCGAGCAGCCGTTGTGGCTGGGTTCGCTGAAGTCGAACATCGGCCACGCTCAGGCCGCGGCGGGTGTCGCGGGCGTGATCAAGATGGTGCAGGCGCTGCGGCACGAGGTGCTGCCGCCGACGCTGCACGTCGACAAGCCGACTCCCGAGGTGGACTGGTCCGCGGGTGCGGTCTCGTTGTTGACCGAGGCCCGTGCGTGGCCGCGCAACGGGCGGCCGCGTCGGGCCGGGGTGTCCGCGTTCGGCGTCAGCGGGACCAACGCGCACCTGATCATCGAGGAAGCTCCGGATGCTGGTCTGCCGCGGCTTGTCGTGAGTGGTAATTCGGGTTCTAACCCGAATTACCACTCACGACCAAGCCGCGGCAGGCTCGGTGCAGGTACGGGCGTGGTGCCGCTGGTGGTGTCGGCGCGGAGTGCGGCGGCGCTGGCCGGGCAGGCCGAGCGGCTGGCGTCCTTCCTCGAAGGGGACGTCTCGCTGAGCGAGGTGGCGGCCGCGCTCGTGTCGCGTCGTGCGGTGCTGGACGAACGCGCGGTCGTCGTGGCCGGTTCGCGCGAGGAGGCCGTGGCCGGGCTGCGGGCGCTGAACGCGGCTGGTCCGGCGACGCCGGGCAAGGTCGTGTGGGTTTTCCCGGGCCAGGGGACGCAGTGGGCCGGGATGGGCCGGGAGCTGCTGGAAGAGTCCCCGGTGTTCGCCGCGCGGATCGCGGAGTGTGCGGCCGCGCTGGAGCCGTGGATCGGCTGGTCGCTCCTTGACGTTCTGCGGGGCGAAGGCGACCTGGACCGGGTCGACGTGCTGCAGCCCGCGTGCTTCGCGGTGATGGTGGGGCTGGCCGCGGTCTGGGAGTCGGTGGGTGTGCGCCCGGACGCCGTCGTCGGTCACTCGCAGGGTGAGATCGCGGCCGCGTGCGTGTCGGGTGCGTTGTCGCTGGAAGACGCGGCGAAGGTGGTTGCGCTGCGCAGCCAGGCCATCGCGGCGGAGCTCTCCGGCCGTGGCGGGATGGCGTCGGTCGCCTTGGGCGAGGACGACGTCGTCGCGCGGTTGGCGGACGGCGTCGAGGTGGCCGCCGTCAACGGGCCTTCTTCGGTGGTCATCGCGGGGGACGCCGAGGCCCTCGACCAGACTTCGGAAGCCCTGTCCGGGGAAGGAATCCGCGTGCGGCGGGTGGCGGTGGACTATGCCTCGCACACCCGGCACGTCGAGAACATCCGCGACACTCTTGCCGAGACCCTGGCCGGGATCAGTGCGCAGGCGCCGACCGTGCCGTTCTACTCCACCGTCACGAGCGAGTGGGTGCGCGAGGCCGGTGTCCTGGACGGCGGCTACTGGTACCGCAACCTGCGCAACCAGGTCCGGTTCGGGGCGGCCGCGACGGCCCTCATCGAGCAGGGCCACACAGTTTTCGTCGAGGTCAGTGCCCACCCGGTGACGGTCCAGCCCCTGAGCGAGCTCACCGGGGACGCGATCGGGACATTGCGGCGTGAAGACGGTGGCCTGCGCCGGTTCCTGACCTCGATGGGCGAACTGTTCGTCCGCGGCATCGACGTGGACTGGACGGCGATGGTGCCCGCGTCCGGCTGGGTGGACCTGCCGACCTACGCCTTCGACCACCGGCACTACTGGCTCGAGCCGGCCGAACCGGCGGCTACCGGCGACCCGCTGCTGGGCACGATCGTCAGCACGCCCGGCTCGGACCGCCTCACGGCCGTGGCCCGGTGGACACGCCGCACGCTCCCTTGGGCGGCGGACGGCCTGGTCCCGAACGCGGCATTGGTCGAGGCGGCCATCCGGCTCGGTGACCTGGCCGCCACCCCCTTCCTCGCCGAACTGACCATCGACGCGCCCGTGGTGCTCCCGCGACGCTGTGGCCGGGACGTCCAGCTGATCGTCGGCGAGCCCGGAGAGACGCGCGAGCGGTCGATCGAGGTCTTTTCCCGTGAGGCGGACGGACCGTGGACGCGGCACGCCCACGGCACCCTTGCTCCTCCCGCCGTCGCCGAGGTGACAAGCCCGGCGGCGGCGGGAGTCGCCACCGACGTCACCGTCGACGGCCTGCGGGACGCGGACCGGTACGGGATCCACCCCGCGCTGCTGGACGCCGCCGTCCGCACGGTCGTCGGCGACGGCCTGCTCCCGTCCGGCTGGACCGGCGTGTCCCTGCTGGCCGCCGGGGCCACGACCGTGACCGTGACGCCGACGGCGACCGGCCTGCGGCTGACCGACCCGGCCGGACAGCCCGTCCTGACCGTCGAATCCGTGCGCGGCACGCCGTTTGCCACGGAGACCGGAACCACCGACGCGCTCTTCCGCGTCGGCTGGACGGAAATCCCGCTACCCACCGAAGCCGCGAATGACTTCGTGACCTACGAAGCCACGTCGGCCGAGGCGACCCTCTCCGCGCTCCAGGACTGGCTGGCCGACCCCACGGAGACCCGGCTGGCCGTGGTCACCGGGGACTGCACCGAACCGGCCGCGGCCGCGATCTGGGGCCTGGTGCGCTCGGCGCAGTCGGAGCACCCGGGCCGGATCGTCCTGGCCGACCTCGACGACCACGCCGTGCTGCCCGCCGTGGTGGCGAGCGGCGAACCGCAGGTCAGGGTGCGCGACGGCGTCGCTTCGGTGCCCCGGCTGGCCCGGGTTTCGCCCGAGCGGGACGTGCGGCCGCTGAACCCCGAGGGCACCGTCCTGATCACCGGCGGCACCGGCACGCTCGGCGCGCTGACCGCCCGGCACCTCGTCGTCGCACACGGCGTCCGGCACCTCGTGCTGGTCAGCCGCCGCGGCGAGGCCCCCGAACTCCACGACGAGCTGACCGCGCTGGGTGCGTCCGTCACCATCGCCGCCTGCGACGCGGCGGACCGGGCGCGGCTCGAAGCCGTCCTGCGGGCCATTCCGGCCGAGCACCCGCTCACCGCCGTCGTGCACACCGCCGGTGTCCTCGACGACGGCGTCGTCACCGAGCTGACCCCGGACCGGCTCGCCACCGTGCGGCGGCCGAAGGTCGACGCCGCCCGGCTCCTGGACGAGCTCACCCGGGACGCCGGCCTGGCCGCGTTCGTGCTGTTCTCCTCGGCGGCGGGCGTGCTGGGCAACCCCGGCCAGGCCGGGTACGCGGCGGCCAACGCCGAGCTGGACGCGCTGGCGCACCAGCGGCACCGCCTCGGCCTGCCCACCGTGTCCATCGCCTGGGGCTACTGGTCGGCGGTCAGCGGCATGACCGAACACCTGGGTGCCGCCGACCTGCGGCGCAACCAGCGGGCCGGGATGTCCGGGATCCCCGCCGACGAGGGCATGGCGCTGCTGGACGCCGCCATCGGCACCGGTGGCGCGCTCGTGGCGGCGAAGTTCGACGTCGCCGCGTTGCGGGCGACGGCGAAGGCCGGTGGCCCGGTGCCGCCGCTGCTGCGCGGCCTGGCTCCGCTGCCGCGCCGGACGGCGGCCACGACCGCGTCGCTGACCGAACGGCTCGCCGGGCTGGACGAGACCGAGCAGGCCGCGGCCCTGCTCGACCTGGTCCGGCGGCACGCCGCCGAGGTGCTCGGCCACTCGGGCGCCGACTCCGTCCAATCAGGACGGACGTTCAAGGATGCCGGCTTCGACTCGCTGACCGCGGTGGAACTGCGGAACCGCCTCGCGGCCGCGACCGGGCTCACCCTCTCCCCGGCGATGATCTTCGACTACCCGAAGCCCCCGGCTCTCGCCGAACACCTGCGCACCAAGCTCTTCGGCGAGAGCACACCGCAGCCGGCCGAAATCGGGACCGCCGCGGTGGACGAGCCGATCGCCATCGTCGCGATGGCGTGCCGGTTCCCCGGTGGCGTGCACAGCCCCGAAGACCTGTGGCGGCTGGTGGCCGACGGCGTCGACGCCGTCACCGAGTTCCCCGCCGACCGCGGCTGGGACACCGACGCGCTCTACCACGAAGACCCCGACCACGAGGGCACCACGTACGTCCGGCACGGCGCTTTCCTCGACGACGCCGCCGGGTTCGACGCCGCCTTCTTCGGCATCTCGCCCAACGAGGCGCTCGCCATGGACCCGCAGCAGCGGCTGCTGCTGGAGACGTCCTGGGAGCTGTTCGAGCGCGCCGCGATCGACCCGACCACCCTGGCCGGGCAGGACATCGGCGTCTTCGCCGGGGTCAACAGCCACGACTACAGCATGCGGATGCACCGGGCCGCCGGCGTCGAGGGCTTCCGGCTCACCGGCGGTTCGGCGAGCGTCCTCTCCGGCCGCGTCGCCTACCACTTCGGCGTCGAAGGCCCGGCTGTCACGGTCGACACGGCGTGCTCGTCTTCGCTGGTGGCGCTGCACATGGCGGTGCAGGCGCTGCAACGCGGCGAGTGCTCGATGGCGCTGGCGGGCGGCGTGATGGTGATGGGCACCGTCGAAACCTTCGTCGAGTTTTCGCGGCAGCGCGGCCTGGCCCCCGACGGCCGGTGCAAGGCGTTCGCCGACGGTGCGGACGGCACCGGCTGGTCCGAGGGCGTCGGGCTGCTGCTGGTGGAGCGGCTGTCCGAGGCCCGGCGGCGGGGCCACCAGGTGCTGGCCGTGGTCCGCGGGTCGGCGGTCAACTCCGACGGTGCGTCGAACGGCCTGACCGCGCCCAACGGGCCGTCCCAGCAGCGCGTGATCCGCAAGGCGCTGGCCGCCGCCGGACTGTCCACATCGGACGTGGACGTCGTCGAGGCGCACGGCACCGGGACGACGCTCGGTGACCCGATCGAGGCCGAGGCGCTGCTCGCCACCTACGGCCAAGATCGCGAGCAGCCGTTGTGGCTGGGTTCGGTGAAGTCGAACCTCGGGCACACCCAGGCCGCGGCGGGTGTCGCGGGCGTGATCAAGATGGTCATGGCCATGCGCCACGGCGTCCTGCCCAAGACGCTGCACGTCGACCGGCCGTCGTCCCATGTGGACTGGTCGGCGGGGGCGGTGGAACTGCTGACCGAAGCCCGCGACTGGGCGAGCAACGGCCACCCGCGCCGGGCGGGCGTGTCCTCGTTCGGCATCGGCGGCACCAACGCACACGTCGTCATCGAAGAAGTCCCCGAACAGATCGTCACGCCGCAGCCGGAGTCCGCCGGGTTCCTGGTGCCGGTGCTCGTCTCCGCGCGGACCGCGGCGGGCCTGCGCGACCAGGCCGGACGGCTCGCCGGGTTCCTCGGTGAGCGGCCCGACGTGCGCGTCCCCGACGTCGCGCACGCCCTGGCCACGACCCGTGCCCAGCTCGACCACCGCGCGGTCGTCCTGGCCTCCGACCGGGAACAGCTCTGCAGCGACCTCGCCGCCTTCGGCCCCGGCGTCGTGGCGGGCACTCCGGTCGACGGCAAGCTGGCCATCCTCTTCACCGGCCAGGGCAGCCAGTGGGCCGGTATGGGCCGCGAACTCGCCGGGACCTTCCCGGTCTTCCGCGACGCCTTCGAAGCCGCGTGCGCCGCGGTGGACGCGCACCTGGGCGGACGTCCGCTGCGCGAAGTCGTCTTCACCGACAGCGCCCAGCTCGACCGGACGATGTACACCCAGGGCGCGCTGTTCGCCGTGGAGACCGCGCTGTTCCGGCTCTTCGAGTCGTGGGGCGCGCGGCCCGACCTCCTTGCGGGCCACTCGATCGGCGAGTTCGCCGCCGCGCACGTCTCCGGGGTGCTGGACCTGGCCGAGGCGGGCGAACTGGTCGCCGCGCGTGGCCGGCTGATGCAGGCCCTGCCCGAAGGCGGCGCGATGGTCGCCGTCCAAGCGACCGAGGACGAGGTCGCGCCGCTGCTCGGCGCAGCCGTCTGCGTCGCCGCGGTCAACGGCCCGGACTCGGTGGTGCTGTCCGGCGCCGAGGACGCCGTGCTCGCCGCCGCGGCCGAACTGGCGGGCCGCGGCCGCAAGACGAAGCGGCTGACGGTCAGCCACGCCTTCCACTCGCCGCTCATGGAGCCGATGCTCGACGAGTTCCGCGCGGTCGCGCAGCGCCTGACGTACCGGGCTGGTGCGCTGCCCGTCGTCTCGACGTTGACCGGGGAACTCGCGGCGCTCGACACGCCCGAATACTGGGTCCGGCAGGTGCGCAACGCCGTGCGGTTCGGCGACGCCGTCACCACGCTGGACGCCCAGGGCGCGACGACGTACCTCGAACTCGGCCCGGGTGGCGCGCTGGCCGCCATGGCGCTCGGCACGCTCGGTGGGTCGGATCAGAGCTGCGTCGCCACCCTGCGGAAGAACGGCGCCGAGGTTCCCGACGTCCTGACCGCGCTCGCCGGACTGCACGTCCGGGGCGTGGCCGTGGACTGGACGGCCGTTCTCGACCGGCCGGGTGCGGCGGTCGGGACCGTGCTCCCCACGTACGCGTTCCAGCACCAGCGCTTCTGGGTCGACGCCGACGAAGCCGCCATCGTCCCGCCGGCCGCGGACCCGGTCGCGGCCCGGCCGGTGCGGGACGTGCTGGACCTGGTGCGGGAGAGCGCCGCGGTGGTGCTCGGGCACCGGGACACCGGCGCGTTCGACCTCGACCGGTCCTTCAAGGACCACGGGTTCGACTCCCTCAGCGCGATCAAGCTGCGCAACCGCCTGCGCGACTTCACCGGCGTCGAGCTGCCCAGCACGCTGATCTTCGACTACCCGAACCCGGCCGCCGTCGCGGCTCACCTGCGGGCCGAACTCCTGGGCGAGCGCCCGGCGGCGCCGGCCGTGGTGACCCGGGACGTCTCCGACGAGCCGATCGCGATCGTCGGCATGAGCACCCGGCTGCCGGGCGGTGCGGACAGCCCCGAAGAGCTGTGGAACCTGGTCGCGAACGGACGGGACGCCGTGTCCGGCTTCCCCGTCGACCGCGGCTGGGACCTCGACGGCCTCTACCACCCGGACCCCGCCCACCCGGGCACGAGCTACACGCGCACCGGCGGCTTCCTGCACGACGCGGCCCAGTTCGACGCCGGGCTCTTCGGCATCTCGCCGCGCGAGGCCCTGGCCATGGACCCGCAGCAGCGGCTGCTGCTGGAGACGTCGTGGGAGGCACTGGAACGCGCGGGCGTCGACCCGCTGTCCGCCCGCGGCAGCGACGTCGGCGTCTTCACCGGGATCGTCCACCACGACTACGTGACGCGGCTGCGCGAAGTGCCCGAGGACGTCCAGGGCTACACGATGACCGGGACGGCTTCGAGCGTCGCCTCCGGCCGGGTGGCCTACGTGTTCGGCTTCGAGGGCCCGGCAGTCACCGTGGACACCGCGTGTTCGTCTTCGCTGGTCGCGATCCACCTGGCGGCGCAGGCGCTGCGGCAGGGCGAGTGCTCGATGGCCTTGGCCGGCGGCGCGACCGTGATGGCCAGCCCGGACGCCTTCCTGGAGTTCTCCCGCCAGCGTGGCCTGTCCGCCGACGGGCGGTGCAAGGCGTACGCGGAGGGCGCGGACGGCACCGGCTGGGCCGAGGGCGTCGGCGTCGTCGTCCTCGAACGGCTTTCGGTGGCGCAGGAACGCGGGCACCGGATCCTGGCCGTCCTGCGTGGTAGCGCGGTGAACCAGGACGGCGCGTCCAACGGCCTGACCGCGCCGAACGGGCCGTCGCAGCAGCGGGTGATCCGCCGGGCGCTGGGGAGCGCCGGGCTGGCACCGTCCGATGTGGACGTCGTGGAAGGCCACGGGACCGGGACGGCGCTGGGTGACCCGATCGAGGTCCAGGCCCTGCTGGCCACCTACGGGCAGGAGCGGGAGACGCCGCTGTGGCTCGGCTCGCTCAAGTCGAACATCGGGCACACGCAGGCCGCCGCCGGGGTCGTCGGCGTGATCAAGATGGTGCTGGCCATGCGCCACGGCGTCATGCCCGCCACCCTGCACGTCGACGAGCGCACGAGCCAGGTGGACTGGTCGGCGGGCGCGATCGAGGTGCTGACCGAGGCGCGGGAGTGGCCGCGCAACGGCCGGCCGCGCCGGGCGGGCGTGTCCTCCTTCGGGGCAAGTGGGACCAACGCCCACCTCATCATCGAGGAAGCTCCGGATGTAGGTCTGCCGCGGCTTGTCGTGAGTGGTAATTCGGGTTCTAACCCTCATTACCACTCACGACCAGGCCGCGGCAGACTCGGTGCAGAGGCGGCGGCCGTGGTGCCGCTGGTGGTGTCCGCGCGCAGCAGCGGTTCCCTGGCCGGGCAGGCCGGCCGGCTGGCCGCGGTCCTCGACAGCGAGACGGTGGCGGGCGTCGCCGGTGCCCTGGTTTCGGGCCGCGCGACGCTGAACGAACGGGCGGTCGTCATCGCGGGCTCGGCCGGCGAAGCCCAGGCCGGGTTGCAGGCACTCGCCCGCGGCGAGAACGCGCCCGGCGTCGTGACCGGGACCGCGGGCAAGCCGGGCAAGGTCGTCTGGGTGTTTCCCGGCCAGGGCTCGCAGTGGGCCGGCATGGGCCGGGAGCTCCTGGACTCCTCGCCGGTGTTCGCCGAGCGGATCAAGGAGTGCGCCTCCGCCCTGGAGCAGTGGACGGACTGGTCGCTGCTCGACGTGCTGCGCGGCGACGCCGACCTCCTCGATCGGGTCGACGTCGTGCAGCCCGCGAGCTTCGCGATGATGGTCGGCCTCGCCGCGGTGTGGTCTTCGCTGGGCGTGGTCCCGGACGCGGTGCTGGGCCACTCGCAGGGCGAGATCGCCGCCGCGTGCGTGTCCGGCGCGTTGTCGCTGGACGACGCGGCCAAGGTGGTCGCGTTGCGCAGCCAGGCGATCGCCGCGGAACTGGCCGGCCGCGGCGGGATGGCCTCGGTCGCGTTGAGCGAAGAAGACGCGGTCGCGCGGTTGGCGCCGTGGGCGGACCGGGTCGAGGTGGCCGCGGTCAACAGCCCGTCCTCGGTCGTCGTCGCGGGCGACGCGCAGGCCTTGGACGAGGCGCTGACCGCGCTGGAAACCGACGGCGTGCGGGTGCGGCGGGTCGCGGTGGACTACGCCTCGCACACCCGGCACGTCGAGGCCATCGAAGAAACCTTGGACCAGGCCCTCGCCGGGATCAGCGCGCAGGCGCCGGTCATCCCGTTCTACTCCACCGTCCTCGGCGGGTGGATCGAGCAGGCCGTCGTCGACGGCGGCTACTGGTACCGGAACCTGCGGCAGCAGGTGCGGTTCGGCCCGTCGGTGACGGACCTGGCCGGGCTGGGGCACACGGTGTTCGTGGAGATCAGCGCCCACCCGGTGCTGGCCCAGCCGCTGAGCGAACTCAGCGACGACGCGGTGGTGACCGGGTCGCTGCGCCGGGACGACGGCGGCCTCCGGCGCCTGCTGGCGTCGGCAGCCGAGCTGTACGTCCGGGGCGTGGCCGTGGACTGGGCCGCCACGCTGCCCGCGACCGGCTGGGTCGACCTGCCGACGTACGCCTTCGACCGGCGGCACTTCTGGCTGCAGGAAGCAGAGAAAGCCGAGGTCGCCGAAGGCGCGGACGGCGAGTTCTGGACCGCGATCGAACAGTCCGATGTGGACAGCCTGGCCGAGCTGCTCGACCTGGTGCCGGAGCAGCGCGGGGCACTCAGCACCGTCGTGCCCGTGCTGGCGGAGTGGCGGGACCGCCGCCGCGAGCGCTCGACCGCGGAGAAGCTGCGCTACCAGGTCACCTGGCAGCCCCTGGAGCGCGAAGCCACCGGCGTGCCGGGCGGCCGCTGGCTGGCCGTCGTCCCGGCCGGCACCACCGACGCGCTCCTCGAGGAACTGACCGGCCAGGGACTCGACCTCGTCCGGCTGGCGGTCGAGGGAACTTCCCGGGCACAGCTCGCCGAACGGTTGCGGGGTGTCCTGGCGGAGAACGACCTCGCCGGCGTGCTGTCGCTGCTCGCGCTCGACGGCGGGCCCGCGGACGCGACCGAGGTCACCGCATCGACGCTCGCGCTGGTCCAGGCCCTGGGCGACGCCAACGCCGCCGCGCCGCTGTGGTGCTTCACCTCCGGCGCGGTGAACATCGGCATCCAGGACGCCGTCACCGCACCGGCCCAGGCGGCCGTGTGGGGGCTCGGGCGCGCCGTCGCGCTGGAGCGCCTCGACCGGTGGGGCGGGCTGATCGACCTGCCGGCCGCGATCGACGCACGCACGGCTCAGGCCCTGCTCGGCGTGCTCAACGGCGGCGCGGGCGGGGAGGACCAGCTCGCGGTCCGGCGGTCCGGCGTCTACCGCCGGCGGCTGCTCCGCAAGCCCGTGCCGGAGTCCGCGACGGGCAAGTGGGAACCCCGCGGCACGGTCCTGGTGACCGGCGGCGCCGAAGGGCTCGGCCGGCACGCCTCGGTCTGGCTCGCGCAGTCCGGCGCCGAACAGCTCATCGTCACCGGCCGCGAGGGCGCCGAAGAACTGACGGCCGAGCTGGCCGAGTTCGGCACCACGGTCCGGTTCTGCGCCGACACCGACCGGGACGGGATCGCGCGGCTGGTGGCGGACTCCGAGGTCACCGCCGTGGTGCACGCCGCCGACATCGCGCAGACCAGCGCCGTCGACGACACCGCCGTGGCCGACCTCGAAGAGGTGTTCACCGCCAAGGTGACCACCGCGGTCTGGCTGGATCAGCTGTTCGAGGACACCCCGCTCGACGCCTTCGTCGTGTTCTCCTCGATCGCCGGCATCTGGGGCGGTGGCGGGCAGGGCCCGGCGGGAGCGGCGAACGCCGTCCTCGACGCCCTGGTCGAATGGCGCCGGGCCCGCGGCCTGAAGGCGACGTCGATCGCCTGGGGCGCGCTGGACCAGATCGGCATCGGCATGGACGAGGCCGCCCTCGCCCAGCTCCGCCGCCGCGGTGTCATCCCGATGGCGCCGCAGCTGGCGGTCACCGCGATGGTGCAGGCGGTCGCGGGCAACGAGAAGGCCGTGGCGGTGGCCGACATGGACTGGGGTGCTTTCATCCCCGCGTTCACCTCGGTCCGGCCCAGCCCGCTGTTCGCGGACCTGCCCGAAGCGAAGGCGATCCTCCAGGCGGCGCAGGACGACGGCGCGGACGGCGACACGGCGTCGTCGCTCGCGGACTCCCTGCGGGCGGTGCCGGACGCCGAGCAGAACCGCATCCTGCTGAAGCTGGTCCGCGGGCACGCCTCGACGGTCCTCGGCCACAGCGGCGCCGAAGGCATCGGCCCGCGGCAGGCGTTCCAGGAGGTCGGCTTCGACTCCCTGGCCGCGGTCAACCTCCGCAACAGCCTGCACGCGGCCACCGGGCTGCGCCTGCCCGCGACGCTGATCTTCGACTACCCGACCCCGGAGGCGCTGGTCGGCTACTTGCGCGTCGAACTCCTCCGGGAGGCCGACGACGGCCTGGAGGGCCGGGAAGACGACCTCCGGCGAGTCCTCGCGTCCGTGCCGTTCGCCCGGTTCAAGGAAGCGGGCGTGCTGGACACCCTGCTCGGCCTCGCCGACACCGACGCGGACACGGCGGTGGAGGCCCCCGAACCGGCCACCGACGACACCGAACTGATCGACGCACTGGACATCTCCGGTCTCGTGCAACGAGCCCTCGGGCAGACGAGCTGACCGCCGATGGCGAACGAATCGTGGAGGAAGAACATGTCCGCGCCGAACGAGCAGATCGTTGACGCACTGCGCGCCTCGCTGAAGGAGAACGTCCGGCTTCAGCAGGAGAACGCCGCCCTCACCGCGGCCGCCGCGGAGCCCATCGCGATCGTCTCCATGGCCTGCCGCTACGCCGGCGGGATCCGCGGCCCGGAGGACTTCTGGCGGGTGGTGTCGGAAGGCGCCGACGTCTACACGGGCTTCCCCTCCGACCGCGGCTGGGACGTCGAAGGCCTCTACCACCCGGACCCCGACAACCCCGGGACGACGTACGTGCGGGAGGGCGCGTTCCTGCAGGACGCGGCCCAGTTCGACGCCGGGTTCTTCGGCATCTCGCCGCGCGAGGCGCTGGCCATGGACCCCCAGCAGCGGCAGCTCCTGGAAGTGTCCTGGGAGACCCTGGAGCGGGCCGGCATCGACCCGCATTCGGTGCGGGGCAGTGACATCGGCGTCTACGCCGGCGTCGTCCACCAGGACTACGCCCCGGACCTCAGCGGGTTCGAGGGCTTCATGAGCCTGGAGCGCGCCCTGGGCACCGCGGGCGGGGTCGCCTCCGGCCGGGTCGCCTACACGCTCGGGCTCGAAGGCCCCGCCGTCACCGTCGACACGATGTGCTCCTCGTCGCTCGTGGCGATTCACCTTGCCGCACAAGCACTTCGCCGCGGTGAGTGCTCGATGGCCCTGGCCGGCGGCTCGACCGTGATGGCCACGCCGGGCGGGTTCGTCGGCTTCGCGCGGCAGCGGGCGCTGGCCTTCGACGGCCGCTGCAAGTCCTACGCCGCGGCCGCCGATGGTTCCGGTTGGGCCGAAGGCGTCGGCGTGCTGCTGCTGGAGCGCCTTTCGGTGGCGCGCGAACGCGGGCACCAGGTCCTCGCGGTCATCCGCGGCAGCGCGGTCAACCAGGACGGCGCGTCGAACGGCCTGACCGCGCCCAACGGCCCGGCTCAGCAGCGGGTGATCCGCAAGGCACTGGCCAGTGCCGGGCTGTCCCCGTCCGATGTGGACACGGTGGAGGGCCACGGCACCGGCACGGTGCTCGGCGACCCGATCGAGGTGCAGGCGCTGCTGGCCACCTACGGGCAGGGCCGCGACCCGCAGCAGCCGCTGTGGCTGGGCTCGGTCAAGTCCGTCGTCGGGCACACGCAGGCGGCGTCCGGCGTGGCCGGTGTGATCAAGATGGTGCAGTCGCTGCGGCACGGGCAGCTCCCGGCGACCCAGCACGTCGACGCGCCCACGCCCCAGGTGGACTGGTCGGCCGGCTCGATCGAGCTGCTGACCGAGGGCCGGGAGTGGCCGCGCAACGGCCACCCGCGCCGCGGCGCGATCTCCGCCTTCGGCGCCAGCGGCACCAACGCGCACATGATCCTGGAAGAGGCGCCCGAAGAAGAGCCGGCGGCCGCGGAGCCGGCGCCCGCGGGTGTGGTGCCGCTGGTGCTTTCGGCGGCGACCGCCACTTCGCTGGCGGCCCAGGCCGGACGCCTGGCGGAGGTCGGCGACGTCTCCCTGGCGGATGTCGCCGGGACGCTGGTGGCCGGCCGCGCGGTGCTCAGCGAGCGCGCGGTCGTCGTCGCCGGTTCCCGCGAAGAGGCCGTGACCGGGCTGCAGGCGCTGGCCCGTGGCGAGAGCGCGCCCGGCCTGCTCGCCGGCCGCGGCTCGGGTGCGCCGGGCAAGGTCGTCTGGGTCTTCCCCGGCCAGGGGACGCAGTGGGCCGGGATGGGCCGTGAGCTGCTGGACTCCTCGGAGGTGTTCGCGGCGCGGATCGCCGAGTGCGAGACCGCGCTCGGACGGTGGGTCGACTGGTCGCTGACCGACGTGCTGCGCGGTGACGCCGACCTGCTGGACCGGGTCGACGTCGTGCAGCCGGCGAGCTTCGCCGTGATGGTCGGGCTCGCCGCGGTGTGGGCGTCGCTCGGCGTCGAGCCCGAGGCGGTGGTGGGCCACTCGCAGGGTGAGATCGCCGCCGCGTGCGTGTCCGGCGCGTTGTCGCTGGACGACGCCGCGAAGGTGGTGGCCCTGCGCAGCCAAGCCATCGCGGCCTCGCTGGCCGGTCGGGGCGGCATGGCCTCGGTCGCGTTGAGCGAAGAAGACGCGGCCGCGCGGCTGGAGTCGTGGGCGGGTCGCGTGGAGGTCGCGGCCGTCAACGGGCCGACGTCCGTGGTGATCGCCGGCGACGCCGAGGCACTGGACGAGGCCCTCGACGCGCTGGACGACCAGGGCGTCCGGATCCGGCGGGTGGCGGTGGACTACGCGTCCCACACCCGGCACGTCGAAGCCGCCCAGGACGCACTGGCCGAGATGCTCGGCGGGATCCGCGCGCAGGCCCCGGAAATCCCGTTCTACTCGACCGTCACCGGCGGCTGGGTCGAAGACGCCGGTGTGCTCGACGGCGGCTACTGGTACCGCAACCTCCGCCGTCAGGTCCGGTTCGGCCCGGCGGTGGCCGAGCTGATCGAGCAGGGCCACCGGGTGTTCGTCGAGGTCAGCGCGCACCCCGTGCTGGTCCAGCCGATCAACGAGCTCGTCGACGGCACCGAAGCCGTCGTCACGGGAACGCTGCGGCGCGAGGACGGCGGTCTCCGGCGCCTGCTGGCCTCGGCGGCCGAGCTCTTCGTGCGCGGCGTGACCGTGGACTGGACCGGCGTGCTGCCGCCGTCCCGGCGCGTCGAGCTGCCGACGTACGCGTTCGACCACCAGCACTACTGGCTGCAGATGGGCGGGTCGGCGACCGACGCCGGGTCGCTCGGCCTGGCCGGCGCCGACCACCCGCTGCTCGGGGCGGTCGTCCCGCTGCCGCAGTCCGACGGCCTGGTGTTCACCTCGCGGCTGTCGCTGAAGTCGCACCCCTGGCTGGCCGGGCACGCGATCGGCGGGGTCGTGCTGATCCCCGGCACGGTCTACGTCGACCTCGCGCTGCGCGCCGGTGACGAACTCGGTTTCGGTGTCCTGGAAGAACTCGTCATCGAGGCCCCGCTGGTGCTGGGCGAGCGCGGCGGGGTGCGCGTGCAGGTCGCGGTGAGCGGCCCGAACGAAACCGGTTCGCGCGCGGTCGACGTCTTCTCCCTGCGGGAAGACGGTGACGATTGGACGCGGCACGCGACCGGTCTCCTCGGCGCGTCGGCGTCCCGGGAACCGAGCCGTTTCGACTTCGCCGCCTGGCCGCCGGCCGGGGCGCAGCCGATCGACGTCGAGAACTTCTACACCGACCTGATCGAGCGCGGGTACGCCTACAGCGGCGCGTTCCAGGGCATGCGGGCCGTTTGGCGGCGCGGTGACGAGGTCTTCGCCGAGGTCGCGCTCCCCGACGACCACCAGGAGGACGCCGGCAAGTTCGGCCTGCACCCCGCGCTGCTCGACGCGGCCCTGCACACGAACGCCTTCGCCAACCCGGACGACGACCGCAGCGTGCTGCCGTTCGCGTGGAACGGCCTGGTCCTGCACGCCGTCGGTGCGTCGGCGCTGCGGGTGCGGGTCGCGCCAGGCGGCCCGGACGCGCTGACGTTCCAGGCCGCCGACGAGACCGGTGGCCTGGTCGTCACCATGGATTCGCTGGTGTCCCGCGAGGTCTCGGCCGCGCAGCTGGAGACGGCGGCGGGCGAAGAACGCGACTCGCTGTTCCAGGTGGACTGGATCGACCTGCCGGCCACCGAAAGCGTGGCCGCGGACCACGTCGAGGTGCTCGAAGCCTTCGGTGGCGACGCCCGCGGACGGGCACTTTCACGTGAAAGTGCCCTGGAGCTGACCGGCCGGGTGCTGGAAGCCGTGCAGGCGTGGCTCGAAAGCGCGGCCGAGGAAGCCCGGCTGGTCGTGGTGACCCGCGGTGCGGTGCCCGCTGGCGACGGTGTGGTCACCGACCCGGCCGGCGCGGCGGTGTGGGGCCTGGTCCGGGCCGCCCAGGCCGAAAACCCCGGCCGGATCATCCTCGTCGACACCGACGGCGAGGTGCCGCTGGGCGCGGTCATCGCCACCGGCGAGCCGCAGATCGCGGTGCGCGGCACCACCTGCTCCGTCCCCCGCCTCGCCCGGCTCACCTCGCCTGCCGTGAAGGCCACCTTCACGGACTCTAAGTCCCTCAAGGTGGCCTTCACGAACGGGACGGTCCTGCTCACCGGTGGCACCGGCTCTCTGGGTGCGCTCGTGGCCAAGCACCTGGTCGCCCGGCACGGAGTCCGGCGCCTGGTGCTCGCCAGCCGTCGCGGGGTGGCCGCGGAAGACCTCCTCGCGGAGCTGACCGAGCAGGGCGCGGACGTGTCCGTGGTCGCCTGCGACGTCTCCGATCGGGACCAGGTGGCGGCCCTGCTGGCCGAGCACCGCCCGACCGGCATCGTGCACCTGGCGGGTCTGCTCGACGACGGCGTCATCGGCGCCCTGACCCGGGAGCGGCTGGCCGGGGTGTTCGCGCCCAAAGTCGACGCCGTTCAGCACCTCGACGAGCTCACCCGCGACAGCGACCTCGACGCTTTCGTCGTGTTCTCCTCCGCGGCCGCGCTCATGGGCTCGGCCGGGCAGGGCAACTACGCGGCGGCCAACGCCTTCCTCGACGGCCTGATGACCCAGCGTCGCGCGGCGGGCCTGCCGGGTGTGTCCCTGGCGTGGGGTCTGTGGGAGCAGGCCGACGGCCTGACCGCGCACCTGTCCGCCACCGACCAGGCCCGGATGAGCCGCGGCGGCGTGCTGGCCATGACGCCCGCCGAGGCCTTGGACATCTTCGACATCGGCCTGGCCGCCGAGCAGGCCCTGCTGGTGCCGATCAAGCTCGACTTGAAGACCCTGCGCAGCGGTGGGGAGGTCCCGCACCTGCTGCGCGGCCTGGTCCGCGCGAGCCGCCGGGTGGCCCGGACGGCGGCCGCGAGCGGCGGTGGCGGCCTGGTCCACAAGCTGGCCGGGCTGCCCGCCGAGGAGCAGGAAGCCGTCCTGCTGGGCATCGTCCAGGCCGAGGCGGCCGCGGTGCTCGGCTTCAACGCCCCCGAGCTGGCCCAGGGCACCCGCGGGTTCAGCGACCTCGGCTTCGACTCGCTGACCGCCGTCGAACTGCGGAACCGGCTGAGCGCGGCGACCGGCGTGAAGCTGCCCGCCACGCTCGTCTTCGACTACCCGACGCCGGTCGCGCTCGCCCGCCACCTGCGTGAGGAACTGGGCGAGACCGTGGCGGGTGCGCCCGCCGCGCCGGTCACGACCGCCGCGGACGCGGGCGAGCCGATCGCCATCGTCGGCATGGCCTGCCGCCTGCCGGGCGGCGTCATGAGCCCCGACGACCTCTGGCGGATGGTCGCCGAAGGCCGCGACGGCATGTCGGCCTTCCCCGAAGACCGCGGCTGGGACCTGGAGGGCCTGTTCGACTCGGACCCGGAGCGCCCGGGCACGGCGTACATCCGCCAGGGCGGCTTCCTGCACGAAGCCGCGCTGTTCGACCCGGGCTTCTTCGGGATCTCGCCGCGCGAAGCCCTGGCCATGGACCCGCAGCAGCGGCTGCTGCTCGAAGCGTCCTGGGAAGCCCTGGAACGCGCGGGCATCGACCCGACCAAGGCCCGCGGTGACGCCGTCGGCGTCTTCTCCGGCGTCTCCATCCACGACTACCTCGAGTCCCTGAGCAACATGCCCGCGGAACTCGAAGGGTTCGTCACCACGGCGACCGCGGGCAGCGTCGCCTCGGGCCGAGTGTCGTACACCTTCGGGTTCGAGGGCCCCGCGGTCACGGTGGACACGGCGTGCTCGTCGTCGCTGGTGGCGATCCACCTGGCCGCGCAGGCGCTCCGGCAGGGCGAATGCACGATGGCGCTGGCCGGCGGGGTGGCCGTGATGGGCTCGCCGATCGGCGTCATCGGCATGTCGCGGCAGCGCGGCATGGCCGAAGACGGCCGGGTCAAGGCGTTCGCGGACGGCGCCGACGGCACTGTCCTGTCCGAAGGCGTCGGCATCGTCGTCCTCGAACGGCTTTCGGTGGCCCGGGAACGCGGCCACCGGGTGCTCGCCGTGCTCCGCGGCAGCGCGGTCAACCAGGACGGCGCGTCCAACGGCCTGACCGCGCCCAACGGCCCTTCGCAGCAGCGGGTGATCCGCAGCGCGCTGGCCACGGCCGGCCTGCAACCGTCCGAAGTGGACGTCGTCGAGGCGCACGGCACCGGCACCGCGCTCGGCGACCCGATCGAGGCACAGGCGCTGCTGGCCACCTACGGCAAGAACCGCGAGACGCCGTTGTGGCTCGGGTCGCTGAAGTCGAACATCGGCCACACCCAGGCCGCCGCGGGCGTGGCCGCCGTGATCAAGATGGTCCAGGCACTGCGGCACGACGCCCTGCCGCCGACGCTGCACGTGCAGGAACCCACCAAGCAGGTGGACTGGTCCGCGGGCGCGGTCGAGCTGCTGACCGAGGGCCGCGAGTGGGCCCGCAACGGCCATCCGCGCCGCGCCGGTGTCTCGTCGTTCGGCATCAGCGGCACCAACGCCCACCTCATCCTGGAAGAGGCGCCCGCCGACGAGACTTCCGAGGCGGACGTGCCCGACGGCGTGCTGCCCGTGGTGATCTCCGCGCGCAGCGCCGGATCGCTGGCCGGTCAGGCCGGCCGGCTGGCGGCGTTCCTCGGCGAGGACGTCTCGCTGCCCCGCGTGGCGGGAGCCCTGCTGTCGACCCGCGCGACGCTGACCGACCGGGCCGTCGTCGTGGCGGGCTCGGCCGAGGAGGCCCGGGCCGGGCTGACCGCGCTGGCCCGCGGCGAGAGCGCCACCGGTCTGGTGACCGGCACGGCCGGGATACCCGGCAAGACCGTCTGGGTGTTCCCCGGCCAGGGGACGCAGTGGGCCGGCATGGGCCGTGAGCTCCTCGAAGCGTCCCCGGTGTTCGCCGAGCGGATCGCCGAATGCGCGGCCGCGTTGGAGCCGTGGGTCGACTGGTCGCTGCCGGCCGTCCTGCGCGGCGAGGGTGACCTGGACCGGGTCGACGTGCTCCAGCCGGCCAGTTTCGCCGTGATGGTCGGGCTCGCGGCCGTGTGGGCCTCGGTCGGGGTCGTGCCGGACGCGGTCCTGGGCCACTCCCAGGGCGAGATCGCCGCGGCCTGCGTGTCGGGTGCACTGTCCCTTGAGGACGCCGCGAAGGTGGTCGCGCTGCGCAGCCAGGCGATCGCGGCCGAGCTGTCGGGCCGCGGTGGCATGGCTTCGGTCCAGCTGAGCCACGACGAGGTGGCCGCCCGGCTCGCGCCGTGGGAGGGCCGCGTCGAGATCGCCGCGGTCAACGGCCCGGCCTCGGTGGTGATCGCGGGCGACGCCGAAGCGCTCACCGAAGCCGTCGAAGCCCTCGGCGGACGGCGGGTGGCCGTGGACTACGCCTCCCACACCCGGCACGTCGAGGACATCCGCGACATCCTCGCCGAGACCCTGGCCGGGATCACCGCGCAGGCGCCGGCGGTGCCGTTCTACTCGACCGTCACCGGCGAGTGGATCACCGAAGCGGGGGTCGTCGACGGCGGGTACTGGTACCGGAACCTGCGCAACCAGGTCGGCTTCGGCCCGGCCGTCGCCGCGCTGATCGAGCAGGGTCACGGCGTGTTCGTCGAGGTCAGCGCCCACCCGGTGCTGGTACAGCCGATCAGTGAAATCGGCGACGACGCCGTGGTCACCGGCACGCTGCGGCGGCAGGAGGGCGGCCTGCGAAGGCTGCTGACGTCGATGGCCGAACTGTTCGTCCGCGGTGTCCCGGTCGACTGGGCCACCATGGCGCCGCCCGCGCGCGTCGAGTTGCCGACGTACGCCTTCGACCACCAGCACTTCTGGCTCAGCCCGCCCGCCGCGGCCGATGCGCCCGCGCTCGGCCTGGCCGGAGCCGACCACCCGCTGCTGGGGGCGGTTCTCCCGCTGCCGCAGTCCGATGGCCTGGTCTTCACCTCGCGGCTGTCGGTGCGGTCGCACCCGTGGCTGGCCGACGGCGTTCCGAGTACTGCTTTGGTCGAGCTGGCCGTGCGGGCCGGTGACGAAGCCGGGTGCCCGGTCCTCGACGACCTGACCGTCGAAGCTCCGCTGGTCCTGCCCGAAAGCGGTGGCTTGCGGGTGCAGGTCGTGGTGAGCGGCGAGCGCACGGTCGAGGTGTATTCGCAGCGCGAAGGCGACGAAGACTGGACCCGGAACGCCACCGGGCACCTGTCCGCGACGGCTCCGGCCCACGAGCCGTTCGACTTCACCGTGTGGCCGCCCGCCGGTGCGCAGGAGGCCGATGGTTTTTGGCGGCGTGGCGAGGAAATTTTCGCCGAGGTCGCGCTGCCGGAGGAGCTGGACGCCGGCGCGTTCGGCATCCACCCCACGCTGCTGGACGCGGCCTTGCAGCCGGTCCTCGCGGACGACGAGCAGCCGGCGGAGTGGCACAGCCTGGTCCTGCACGCCGCGGGTGCCTCGGCCCTGCGGGTGCGGCTGGTGCCCGGCGTGTCCCTCGAAGCGGCCGACGAAACGGGTGGGCTGGTCGTCACGGCCGGTCCGGTGGTGGGCCGGGAACTCTCGGCCGGGAAGACCCGTGCCGGATCGCTCTACCGCGTCGACTGGACCGAAGTGTCCATTGCGGACAGTGTGGTGCCGTCGGATCGGGTCGAGGTGCTCGAAGCCTTCGGTGAGGAGCCTCTCGAACTGACCGGCCGCGTGCTGGAAGCCGTGCAGAGGTTCCTTGCCGACGCGGCCGACGACGCCCGCCTGGTCGTGGTGACCCGCGGTGCGGTGCCCGCCGGCGATGGCGCGGTCACCGACCCCGCCGGGGCGGCCGTGTGGGGCCTGGTCCGGGCCGCGCAGGCGGAAAACCCGGACCGCATCTTCCTGATCGACACCGACAGCCAGATCCCGGCCCTGGCGAGTGACGAGCCGCAGATCGCGGTGCGCGGCGGGAAGTTCTTCGTGCCCCGCATCGCCCGCGCGGAGCAGCGCGGGGAGCCCGTGTTCCGCCCGGACGGGACGGTCCTGATCTCCGGCGCCGGTACGCTCGGCGGCCTGGTGGCCCGGCGTCTCGTCGAACGCCACGGCGTGCGGAAGCTGGTGCTGGCTTCGCGGCGCGGCCGGGATGCCGAGGGCGTGGCCGACCTGGTCGCCGAGCTGGCCGCGGACGTGTCCGTGGTGGCGTGTGACGTCTCCGACCGCGCTCAGGTGGCGGCCCTGCTCGACGAGCACCGGCCCACCGCCGTCGTGCACACCGCCGGTGTCCTCGACGCGGGCGTCATCGGGACGCTCGACCGCGAGCGGCTGGCCAGGGTGTTCGCGCCGAAAGCCACGGCCGTGAAACACCTGGACGAACTGACCCGGGACCGGGACCTGGACGCCTTCGTCGTCTACTCCTCGGTCTCGGCCGTGTTCATGGGCGCGGGCAGCGGCAGCTACGCCGCGGCGAACGCCTTCCTGGACGGCCTGATGGCGAACCGCCGGGCCGCCGGACTGCCGGGCCTGTCGCTGGCGTGGGGTCTGTGGGACCAGAGCACCGGCATGGCCGCCAACACCGACGAGGCCACCCGGGCCCGGATGAGCCGCCGCGGCGGCCTGCAGATCATGACGCAGGCCGAAGGCATGGACCTGTTCGACGCCGCTCTCGGCTCGAGCGAGTCGCTGCTGGTGCCCGCCAAGCTGGACCTGCGCGGGGTGCGCGCCGACGCCGCCGCGGGCGGGGCCGTGCCGCACCTGCTGCGCGGCCTGGTCCGGGCGGGCCGTCAGCAGGCCCGCTCGGCGTCCACTGTGGACAACGGGCTCGCCGGCCGGCTGGCCGGGCGCACCCCCGCCGACCAGCTCACCCTGCTCCTGGACGTGGTCCGGGCGCAGGTGGCGGCCGTGCTCGGGCACGCCGACGCGAGCGCCGTCCGCGTGGACACCGCGTTCAAGGACGCCGGCTTCGACTCGCTGACCGCGGTCGAGCTGCGCAACCGGATGCGGGCCGCCACCGGGCTGAAGCTGCCCGCGACGCTCGTCTTCGACTACCCGAACCCCCAGGCCTTGGCCCGGCACCTGCGCGAAGAACTCGGTGGCGCGGCGGAGACGCCGGTGGCCACGACGGTCGCGAAGGCCGACCTCGACGAGCCGATCGCCATCGTCGGGATGGCCTGTCGGCTGCCGGGCGGGGTCGCCGGGCCCGAGGACCTCTGGCAGCTGGTGGCCGAGGGCCGGGACGCGGTGTCGGGCTTCCCGACCGACCGCGGCTGGGACATGGACAGCCTGTACGACCCGGACCCGGCCACCCCGGGCAAGACGTACACGCGCAGCGGCGGGTTCCTGCACGAAGCAGGCCTGTTCGACGCGGGGTTCTTCGGGATCTCGCCGCGTGAAGCCGTCGCGATGGACCCGCAGCAGCGGCTGCTGCTGGAGGCCTCCTGGGAAGCGATGGAAGACGCCGGGGTCGACCCGCTTTCGCTGAAGGGCAATGACGTCGGCGTGTTCACCGGCATGTTCGGCCAGGGCTACGTCGCCCCCGGGGACAGCGTCGTCACCCCGGAGCTGGAGGGCTTCGCGGGCACCGGCGGGTCGTCGAGCGTGGCGTCCGGCCGCGTGTCGTACGTCTTCGGCTTCGAAGGCCCGGCGGTGACGATCGACTCGGCGTGCTCGTCTTCGCTGGTCGCGATGCATCTCGCCGCGCAGTCGCTGCGGCAGGGCGAGTGCTCGATGGCGCTGGCCGGCGGCGCGACCGTGATGGCGAACCCCGGCGCGTTCGTGGAGTTCTCCCGGCAGCGCGGCCTCGCCGTCGACGGGCGCTGCAAGGCGTTCGCCGCCGCGGCCGACGGCACCGGCTGGGCCGAGGGCGTCGGCGTGGTCATCCTCGAACGGCTGTCGGTGGCGCGCGAACGTGGCCACCGGGTCCTGGCGGTGCTGCGCGGCAGCGCGGTCAACCAGGACGGCGCGTCCAACGGCCTGACCGCCCCGAACGGGCCGTCGCAGCAGCGGGTGATCCGCCGGGCGCTGGCCGCGGCCGGGTTGAAACCGTCCGATGTGGACGTCGTCGAGGCGCACGGGACCGGGACGACCCTGGGGGACCCGATCGAGGCGCAGGCGCTGCTGGCGACCTATGGCAAGGACCGCGATCCGGAGCAGCCGCTGTGGCTGGGTTCGCTGAAGTCGAACATCGGCCACGCTCAGGCCGCGGCGGGTGTCGCGGGCGTGATCAAGATGGTCCAGGCGCTGCGGCACGAGGTGCTGCCGCCGACGCTGCACGTCGACAAGCCGACTCCCGAGGTCGACTGGTCCGCTGGTGCGGTCTCGTTGTTGACCGAGGCCCGTGCGTGGCCGCGCAACGGGCGGCCGCGTCGGGCCGGGGTGTCCGCGTTCGGCGTCAGCGGGACCAATGCGCACCTGATCATCGAGGAAGCTCCGGATGCTGGTCTGCCGCGGCTTGTCGTGAGTGGTAATTCGGGTTCTAACCCGAATTACCACTCACGACCGGGCGTGGTGCCGCTGGTGGTGTCGGCGCGGAGTGCGGCGGCGCTGGCCGGGCAGGCCGGGCGGCTCGCCGGGGTCGTGGCGGGTGACACGCCGCTGGCGGGGGTGGCGCGGGCGCTGGTGACGGAGCGGGCCGCGCTGACCGAACGCGCGGTCGTCGTCGCGGGCTCCCGCGAAGAAGCCGTGACGGGCCTGGAAGCGCTGGCCCGCGGAGAAGACACGGCCGCGGTGGTCACCGGCCGGGCCGGGGCGCCGGGCAAGGTCGTGTGGGTGTTCCCCGGCCAGGGCTCGCAGTGGGCGGGCATGGGCCGGGAGCTCCTGGAAGCCTCGCCGGTGTTCGCTGAGCGAGTCGCCGAATGCGCGGCCGCCCTGGCACCGTGGGTCGATTGGTCGCTGCTCGACGTGCTGCGCGGGGAGTCCGACCTGCTGGATCGCGTCGACGTCGTGCAGCCCGCGAGCTTCGCGGTGATGGTCGGCCTGGCCGCGGTATGGCAGTCAGTGGGGGTGCGGCCGGATGCGGTGGCCGGGCACTCGCAGGGCGAGATCGCGGCGGCGTGCGTGTCGGGTGCGTTGTCGCTGCCGGACGCGGCGAAGGTGGTCGCGTTGCGCAGCCAGGCGATCGCCACCCGGCTGGCCGGCCGCGGTGGCATGGCCTCGGTGGCGTTGAGCGAAGAAGACGCGACCGCGTGGCTGGCGCCGTGGGCCGACCGGGTCCAGGTGGCCGCGGTCAACAGCCCCACCTCCGTGGTGATCGCCGGGGAAGCCCAGGCTCTCGACGAGGTCGTCGAGACGTTGTCCGGTCAGGGAGTCCGCGTCCGGCGGGTGGCCGTGGACTACGGGTCCCACACCAACCAGGTCGAAGCCATCCAGGACCTGCTGGCCGAAACCTTGACCGGGATCGAGGCGCAGGCGCCGGCGGTGCCGTTCTTCTCCACGCTCACCGGCGACTGGATCACCGACGCCGGGGTCGTCGACGGCGGCTACTGGTACCGGAACCTGCGCAACCAGGTCGGGTTCGGGCCGGCCGTGGCGGAGCTCGTTCGCCAGGGCCACGGCGTGTTCGTCGAGGTCAGCGCGCACCCGGTGCTGGTCCAGCCGCTCAGTGAAATCTGCGACGACGCGGTGGTGACCGGGTCGCTGCGGCGCGACGACGGTGGCCTCCGCCGCCTGCTCACGTCGATGGCCGAGCTGTTCGTGCAGGGTGTCCCGCTCGACTGGACCGCGGTCCTGCCGCGGACGGGCCGGGTCGACCTGCCCAAGTACGCCTTCGACCACCGGCACTACTGGCTCCGGCCCGCCGAGGCCGCGACCGACGCGGCTTCGCTGGGCCAGGTGGCTGCCGACCACCCGCTGCTGGGCGCGGTCGTCGAGCTGCCGCAGTCCGACGGCCTGGTCTTCACTTCACGGCTGTCGGTGCGGACGCACCCGTGGCTCGCCGACCACGCGGTCGGCGGGGTCGTGCTCCTCCCCGGCTCCGGGCTGGCCGAACTGGCCGTGCGGGCCGGTGACGAAGCCGGCTGCACCGCCCTCGACGAGCTGATCATCGAGGCCCCGCTGGTCGTGCCCGCCCAGGGCGGCGTCCGGGTCCAGGTCGCGCTGAGCGGCCCGGACGAGACCGGCGCACGCACGGTGGACGTCTACTCCCAGCGCGACGGCGGCACCGGAACCTGGACGCGGCACGCCACCGGCGTCCTGTCTTCGGCGCCCGCCGAAGACCCCGGTTCCGACTTCCACGCCTGGCCGCCGGCGGACGCCGAGCGCATCGACGTCGAGACCTTCTATACCGACCTCGCCGAGCGTGGATACGGGTATGGCCCCGCGTTCCAGGGGCTGCGGTCGGCATGGCGCCGCGGCGACGACGTCTTCGCCGAGGTCGCCCTGCCCGAGGAGCTGCGCAAGGACGCGGGCCGGTTCGGCGTCCACCCGGCGCTGCTCGACGCGGCCCTGCAGGCCGCCACGGTCGGCGGCGAGCCCGGCGAGCCGGTGCTCGCGTTCGCCTGGAACGGCCTGGTCCTGCACGCCGCGGGCGCGTCCGCCCTGCGGGTCCGGCTTTCGCCGAGCGGCCCGGACGCGCTGTCGGTCGAAGCCGCCGACGAAACCGGCGGCCTGGTCCTGACGATGGAGTCGCTGGTGTCCCGCCCGGTTTCGGCCGAGCAGCTGGGCGCCGCGGCCGACGCGGGCCACGACGCGATGTTCCGCGTCGACTGGACCGAACTGCCCGCTGTGCCCCACGCCGAACTGCCGCCGTGGGTACCGGTCGACACCGCCGACGACGTGGCGGCCCTGGCGGAGAAGGCGGACGCACCACCGGTGGTGGTCTGGGAAGCCGCCGGGGGAGACACGGCGCTGGCCGTCAGCTCCCGGGCCCTGGAGGTCGTGCAGGCGTGGCTGGCCGCCTCCGCGTTCGAGGAATCCCGGCTGGTCGTGACGACCCGCGGGGCGGTCCCTGCCGGAGGCGATCACACGCTGACCGACCCGGCCGCGGCCGCGGTGTGGGGCCTGGTCCGGTCCGCGCAGGCCGAGCACCCGGACCGGATCGTCCTGCTGGACACCGACGGCGACGTTCCGCTGGGCGCGGTGCTGGCCTCCGGTGAGCCACAGCTCGCGGTGCGCGGGACGACGTACCTCGTGCCCCGGCTGGCCCGCGCCACCCGGATCGCGGACGCGCCCGCCGCGTTCGACCCGGACGGCACCGTGCTGGTTTCGGGCGCCGGCTCGCTGGGCGCATTGGTGGCCCGGCACCTGGTCACCCGGCACGGCGTGCGGAAGCTGGTGCTCGCGAGCCGGCAGGGAGCGGCCGCCGAGGGCGCCCAGGAGCTGATCGGCGAACTGACCGGCGCGGAAGTGTCCTTCGCGGCGTGTGACGTCTCCGATCGCGGCCAGGTGGCCGCCCTGCTCGCGGACCTCCCGGACCTGACCGGAGTGGTGCACACCGCCGGCGTCTTCGAGGACGGCGTCATCGAGGCACTGACGCCCGAGCAGCTCGCGAACGTGTACGCGGCGAAGGTCGATGCGGTCCGCCATCTCGACGAGCTCACCCGCGACCGGGACCTCGGCGCGTTCGTGGTCTTCTCGTCCGTCGCGGGTGTGATGGGCGGCGGTGGCCAGGGCCCGTACGCGGCGGCCAACGCCTTCCTGGACGCGGCGATGGCCCACCGCCGGGTCGCGGGCCTGCCGGGCTTGTCCCTGGCCTGGGGCCTCTGGGAACGCAGCGGCGGCATGGCCGCCCACCTCAGCGACGTCGACCACGCGCGGGCCGGCCGCAACGGCGTCCTGGAACTGACCCGGGCCGAGGGCCTGGAGCTGTTCGACCTCGCGCTGCGGACGAGCGAGTCGCTGCTCGTGCCGATCAAGCTCGACCTCGCCGCGATGCGGGCGAGTACGGTGCCGGTCCTGTTCCGCGGTCTGGTCCGGCCGAGCCGGACGCAGGCGCGGTCGGTGTCCACTGTGGACCGTGGGCTGGCCGGGCTGCCCGCGGCCGAGCGGGAAACGGTGCTCGTCGACCTGGTGCGCGGGCAGGTCGCGGTCGTCCTCGGCTACGACGGGCCGGACGCGGTGCGCGCGGACACGGCGTTCAAGGACACCGGGTTCGACTCGCTGACGTCGGTGGAACTGCGGAACCGGCTGCGTGCGGCGACCGGGTTGAAACTGCCCGCCACGCTGGTCTTCGACTACCCGAACCCGGCGGCCGTGGCCCGTTATCTCAGCGCACGGCTGGTGCCGGAAAGCAACGGCAACGGGCACAGCGCCAACGGGAACAGCGCCAACGGGAACAGCGGCGACAGCGACCGGCTGCGGCACGCGCTCGCGTCCGTCGCGACCGAGGAGCCGTCGATCGCCGACCTCGGCGTCGACGACCTCGTGCAACTGGCTTTCGGCGACGAGTGATGGGGAGCAAGTGGTGAGTGCGTCGTATGAAAAGGTCGTCGAGGCGCTGCGGAAGTCCCTCGAAGAGGTCGGCACGCTGAAGAAGCGGGTCGACGCCACCCGCGAGCCGATCGCCATCGTCGGCATGGCGTGCCGGCTGCCCGGCGGTGTCACCGGGCCGGACGACCTGTGGCGGCTGGTGGCCGAAGGCGGCGACGCCGTGTCCGGGTTCCCGGCCGACCGCGGCTGGGACCTCGAGAACCTGTTCGACCCGGACCCGGACCACGGGGGGACGTCGTACACCGACCGGGGCGGCTTCCTGCACGACGCGGCCCTGTTCGACCCGGGCTTCTTCGGGATCTCGCCGCGTGAGGCCCTCGCCATGGACCCGCAGCAGCGGCTGCTCCTGGAAGCGTCCTGGGAAGCCCTCGAAGGTGTCGGTCTCGACCCGACGTCGTTGCAGGGCACCGACGTCGGCGTGTTCACCGGCGCCGGCGGCTCGGGCTACGGCGGTGGCCTGTCCGGCCCGGAGATGCAGAGCTTCGCGGGCACCGGGCTGGCGTCGAGCGTGGCCTCGGGCCGGGTGTCCTACGTCTTCGGGTTCGAAGGACCGGCGGTCACGATCGACACGGCGTGTTCGTCGTCGCTGGTCGCGATGCACCTCGCCGCGCAGGCCCTGCGGCAGGGCGACTGCTCGATGGCGCTGGCCGGCGGCGCGATGGTGATGTCGGGCCCCGACTCCTTCGTCGTCTTCTCCCGGCAGCGCGGGCTGGCCACGGACGGCCGGTGCAAGGCCTTCGCCTCGGGCGCCGACGGCATGGTGCTCGCCGAAGGCATCAGCGTCGTCGTGCTGGAGCGGCTGTCGGTCGCCCGTCAACGCGGGCACCAGGTGCTGGCCGTGCTGCGGGGCAGCGCGGTGAACCAGGACGGCGCGTCCAACGGCCTCACCGCCCCGAACGGCCCTTCGCAGCAGCGGGTCATCCGGGCCGCGCTGGCCAACGCCGGGCTTCGACCGTCCGATGTGGACCTCGTCGAAGCGCATGGGACCGGCACGAGCCTGGGCGATCCCATCGAGGCGCAGGCCCTGCTGGCCACCTACGGGCAGGAGCGGGAGACGCCGTTGTGGCTCGGCTCGCTCAAGTCGAACATCGGGCACACGCAGGCGGCCGCGGGCGTGGCCAGCGTGATCAAGGTCGTGCAGGCGCTGCGGCACGGCGTCATGCCGCCGACCCTGCACGTCGACGAGCCCGCCGCGCAGGTGGACTGGTCCGAAGGCGCGGTGGAACTGCTGACCGAGGGCCGGGACTGGCCACGCGGCGACCGGCCGCGCCGGGCCGGGGTGTCCTCCTTCGGGGTCAGCGGCACGAACGTGCACCTGATCATCGAGGAAGCCCCGGCGGAACCCGCGACCCCGGCGCCGGCGTCCGCGGACGTCGTCCCGCTGGTGATCTCGGCGCGCAGCACCGGTTCCCTGGCCGGTCAGGCCGAGCGGCTGTCCGGGCTGAATGTGCCGACGGCGCACCTCGCCGGTGCGCTGGTGTCCGGGCGCGCGCTGCTCGGGGAACGCGCCGTCGTCGTGGCCGGTTCGGCCGGGGAAGCCGAGACGGGACTGAAGGCGCTGGCTCGCGGCGAGGCCGCGCCCGGCGTCGTGACCGGGACCGCGGGCAAGCCGGGCAAGCTCGTCTGGGTGTTCCCGGGGCAGGGCACGCAGTGGCTCGGCATGGGGCGCGAGCTGCTGGACGCGTCCCCGGTGTTCGCCGAGCGGATCAAGGAGTGCGCGGCCGCGCTGGACCAGTGGACCGACTGGTCCCTGTTCGACGTCCTGCGCGGCGACGGCGACCTGGACCGCGTCGACGTGCTGCAGCCCGCGTGCTTCGCGGTGATGGTGGGGCTGGCCGCGGTGTGGGAGTCCGTGGGCGTCCGGCCGGACGCCGTCCTCGGCCACTCGCAGGGCGAGATCGCCGCGGCCTGCGTGTCCGGGGCACTGACCCTCGACGACGCCGCGAAGGTGGTGGCCCTGCGCAGCCAGGCGATCGCGGCGCGGCTGTCCGGCCGTGGCGGGATGGCTTCGGTCGCGCTGAGCGAGGACGAGGCGAACGCCCGGCTGGCGCTGTGGGACGACCGGATCGAGGTGGCCGCGGTCAACGGCCCCGCCTCGGTGGTGATCGCCGGCGACGCCCAGGCGCTGAACGAGGCCCTGGAGGTGCTGGCCGGGGACGGCGTCCGCGTCCGGCAGGTCGCCGTGGACTACGCCTCGCACACCCGGCATGTGGAAGACATCCGCGACACCCTGGCCGAGACCCTGGCCGGGATCGGCGCGCAGGCGCCGGTGGTGCCGTTCTATTCGACCGTCACCGGTGCGTGGATCACCGAAGCCGGTGTCCTGGACAGCGGGTACTGGTACCGGAACCTGCGCAACCAGGTCGGCTTCGGCCCGGCGGTGGCGGCCCTGATCGAGCAGGGCCACGGCGTGTTCGTCGAGGTCAGCGCCCACCCGGTGCTCGTGCAGCCGATCAGCGAGCTCACCGACGAGACCGACACTGTCGTCACCGGGACCCTGCGGCGGGACGACGGCGGCCTCCGGCGGCTCCTGACGTCGATGGCCGAGCTGTTCGTCCGCGGCGTCCGGGTCGACTGGGCCACCTTGGCGCCGCCCGCTCGCGTGGACCTGCCGACGTACGCCTTCGACCACCAGCACTTCTGGCTCCAGCCGGCCGAGCAGGCGGACGCCGTCTCGCTCGGTCAGGCCGCGGCCGGGCACCCGCTGCTCGGCGCGGTCGTGCCGCTGCCGCAGTCGGACGGGCTGGTGTTCACCTCGCGGCTGTCGCTGCGGACGCACCCGTGGCTCGCCGACCACACCATCGGCGGCGTGGTGCTCTTCCCCGGCACCGGGCTGGTCGAGCTGGCCGTGCGGGCCGGCGACGAGGCCGGCTGCCCGGTCCTCGACGAACTCGTCACGGAAGCGCCGCTCGTCGTGCCAGGACAGGGCGGCGTGAGCGTCCAGGTCACGGTGAGCGGCCCGGACCGGAACGGCTCGCGCACCGTGGACGTCCACTCCCGGCGCGACGACGTGTGGACGCGCCACGCGACCGGCACGGTCTCGGCGACGCCGGGCAGTGGCCCGGGCTTCGACTTCACCGCGTGGCCGCCGCCGGGTGCGCAGCGCGTCGAGATCGGCGGCTTCTACGCCGACCTCGCCGAGCGCGGGTACGCGTACGGGCCGTTGTTCCAGGGCGTGCGGGCCGTGTGGCAGCGCGGCAGTGACGACAACGCCGAGGTGTTCGCCGAGGTCGCCCTGCCCGGCGACCGGCGGGAGGACGCCGCCCGGTTCGGCCTGCACCCGGCGTTGCTCGACGCGGCCCTGCAGACCGGGACGATCGCCGCCGCCGCGTCCGGGCAGCCCGGGAAGTCCGTGATGCCGTTCTCGTGGAACCGGCTGGCACTGCACGCCGCGGGCGCCGCGGGGCTTCGCGTCCGGGTCGCGCCCGGCGGGCCGGACGCGCTGACCGTCGAGGCCGCCGACGAGACCGGCGCCTCGGTCCTGACCATGGACTCGCTGATCCTGCGCGAGGTCGCCCTCGACCAGCTCGACACCGCGCGCACCAGCTCGCTGTACCGGGTGGACTGGACCGAACTGGCCACTGTGGACAGTGCGGCGCCGTCCGGTCCGGTCGAGGTGCTCGACGCCTTCGGTGGCGACGCCCGCGGACGGGCACTTTCACGTGAAAGTGCCCTGGACCTGACCAGCCGGGTGCTGGAAGCCGTGCAGAACTTCCTCGCCGACGCGGCGGAAGACGCCCGGCTCGTCGTGGTGACCCGGGGCGCCGTCCGCGAGGTGACCGACCCGGCCGGGGCCGCGGTGTGGGGCCTGGTCCGGGCCGCCCAGTCGGAGAACCCCGACCGGATCGTGCTGCTCGACACCGACGGCGACGTGCCACTGGAGGCCCTGCTGGCGACCGGCGAACCGCAGCTCGCACTGCGCGGCACGACGTTCTCGGTGCCCCGGCTCGCCCGCGTCACCGAACCGGCGGAGACGCCGCTGACCTTCCGGCCGGACGGGACGGTCCTCGTCTCCGGCGCCGGGACGCTGGGTGCACTGGCCGCCCGCGACCTGGTCACCCGGCACGGCGTGCGGCGGCTCGTGCTGGCCAGCCGGCGCGGCCGGGCCGCCGAGGGCATCGATGACCTCGTCACCGAGCTGACCGGACACGGCGCCGAAGTGGCCGTCGTGGCCTGCGACGTCTCCGACCGCGACCAGGTGGCCGCCTTGTTCAAGGAGCACCCGCTGACCGCGGTGGTGCACACCGCGGGCGTGTTCGACGCCGGCGTCACCGGGGCGCTGACCCGGGACCGCCTGGCCAAGGTGTTCGCACCCAAAGTCACCGCGGCCCATCATCTCGACGAGCTGACCCGTGACCTGGACCTCGACGCGTTTATCGTCTACTCGTCCGCCTCCTCGATCTTCATGGGTGCGGGCAGCGGCGGGTACGCGGCGGCGAACGCTTTCCTCGACGGCCTGATGGCCGCCCGCCGCGCGGCGGGCCTGCCCGGGCTGTCGCTGGCCTGGGGCCCGTGGGAACAGCTCACCGGCATGGCGGACACCATCGACGACCTCACCCTGGCCCGGATGAGCCGTCGCGAAGGCCGCGGTGGCGTCCGCGCGCTCGGGTCCGCCGAGGGCATGGAACTGTTCGACGCCGCCCTGTCGGCCGGGCAGGCGCTGCTGGTGCCGATCGAGCTCGACCTGCGCGAAGTGCGGGCCGACGCGGCCGCCGGCGGCACCGTGCCGCACCTGCTGCGCGGCCTGGTCCGCGCGGGCCGGCAGGCGGCGCGCACGGCGTCCGGCGAGGACGGCGGCCTGGTCCGCAAGCTGGCCGGGCTCACCGTGGCCGAGCAGGAAACGCTGCTGCTCGACCTCGTCCGCGGCCAGGTCGCCGTGGTGCTCGGGCACGCCGACAGTTCCGGCGTCCGCGCGGACGCGGCGTTCAAGGACGCCGGGTTCGACTCGCTGACGTCGGTGGAGCTGCGCAACCGGCTGCGCGAGGCGACCGGCCTGAAACTGCCCGCGACGCTGGTCTTCGACCACCCGAACCCCCTGGTCCTGGCCCGGCACCTGCGGACCGAACTCGCCGTCGAGGAGGCGTCCCCGGCCGACGCGGTGCTGGCCGGGCTCGCCGGGCTGGAGGCGGCCATCGCGGCCGCCGACGGGCCGGACGGCGACCGCATCACCGCGCGGCTGCGGGAACTGCTCAAGGCGGCCGAGGCGGCCGAAGCCCGGCCTGCCGCGTCCGACGATCTCGACACGGCCAGCGACGAGGAGCTGTTCGCCCTCGTCGACGGGCTCGACTGAATCCGCTGTGACATCCGGGCCTTCGACCCGGGCCGGGGGCTTCGCCACCCGGACCCCTGAAAAGCGAGCACACGTGAGACTTCTGGGAGTTGAGATCAGTGGCTGACGAGGGACAGCTCCGCGATTACCTCAAGCGGGCCATCGCGGACGCCCGCGACGCCCGCACGCGGCTGCGAGAGGTCGAGGACCAGGCACGCGAGCCGATCGCCATCGTCGCCATGGCGTGCCGGTACCCGGGCGGGGTGGCCTCGCCCGAGGACCTGTGGCGGCTGGTGGCCGACGGCACCGACGCCGTCTCCGCGTTCCCCGGCGACCGCGGCTGGGACGTCGACGGGCTCGTCGACCCGGACCCCGACCGCCCCGGGACGACCTACACCGACCAGGGCGGCTTCCTGCACGACGCCGGGCAGTTCGACGCGGGGTTCTTCGGGATCTCACCGCGTGAGGCCGTCGCGATGGACCCGCAGCAGCGGCTGCTGCTGGAGACGTCCTGGGAGGCCATCGAACGGACCGGCACCGACCCGCTTTCCCTGAAGGGCAGCGACATCGGCGTCTTCACCGGCGTCGCGAGCATGGGCTACGGCGCCGGCGGTGGTGTGGTCGCGCCGGAACTGGAGGGCTTCGTCGGCACCGGGGCGGCGCCGTGCATCGCGTCCGGCCGGGTGTCGTACGTCCTCGGCTTCGAAGGCCCGGCGGTCACCGTCGACACCGGGTGTTCGTCCTCGCTGGTGGCGATGCACCTCGCCGCGCAGGCGCTGCGACGCGGCGAGTGCTCGATGGCGCTGGCCGGCGGCGCGATGGTGATGGCCCAGCCCGGTTCCTTCGTCTCCTTCTCCCGGCAGCGCGGGCTCGCCATGGACGGGCGCTGCAAGGCGTTCGCGGACAGCGCCGACGGCATGGGACTGGCCGAGGGCGTCGGCGTGCTCGCGCTGGAACGGCTGTCGGTCGCCCGCGAGCGCGGGCACCGCGTGCTGGCCGTGCTGCGCGGCATCGCGGTGAATCAGGACGGCGCGTCGAACGGCCTGACCGCGCCCAACGGCCCGTCGCAGCAGCGGGTGATCCGCGCCGCACTGGCCGAAGCCGGCCTCGCACCGTCCGATGTGGACGCCGTCGAGGGACACGGAACGGGCACCACGCTGGGCGACCCGATCGAAGCGCAGGCCCTGCTGGCCACCTACGGCAAGGACCGCGACCCGGAGAAGCCGTTGTGGCTCGGTTCGGTGAAGTCGAACCTCGGGCACACGCAGGCGGCCGCGGGCGTGGCCAGCGTGATCAAGATGGTGCAGGCGCTGCGCCACGGCGTGCTGCCCCCGACCCTGCACGTCGACCGGCCGTCCACCGAGGTCGACTGGTCGGCCGGCGCGGTCTCGCTGCTGACCGAGGCGCGGGAGTGGCCGCGTGAAGGCCGTCCCCGCCGGGCCGGGGTGTCCTCGTTCGGCATCAGCGGGACCAACGCGCACCTCATCCTCGAGGAAGCACCGGATGCGGGTCTGCCGCAGCTTGTCGTGAGTGGTAATTCGGGTTCTAACCCGAATTACCACTCACGACCGTCTGTGGTGCCGGTGGTGGTGTCGGCGCGCGGTGCCCTGGCGGGGCAGGCCGGGCGGCTGGCCGCGTTCCTGAGCGAGTCGGACGAGCCCCTGTCCGACGTCGCCGGCGCGCTGGTGTCCGGGCGCTCGCTGTTCGGGGACCGGGCCGTCGTCGTGGCGGGCACGCACGAGGAGGCGTCGGCCGGGCTGGCGGCGCTGGCCCGCGGCGAAAGCACCCCCGACGTCGTGACCGGCTCGGTGGCCGCCTCGGGCGCGCCGGGCAAGGTCGTGTGGGTCTTCCCGGGCCAGGGTTCGCAGTGGGCCGGGATGGGCCGGGAACTCCTGGAATCGTCCCCGGTGTTCGCCGAGCGGATCGCCGAGTGCGCGGCCGCCCTCGACCCGTGGATCGACTGGTCGTTGCTCGACGTCCTCCGTGGCGAGGGTGACCTGGATCGCGTCGACGTGCTGCAGCCCGCCTGTTTCGCGGTGATGGTCGGCCTGGCCGCCGTGTGGCAGTCGGTGGGGGTCCGGCCGGACGCGGTGGTGGGTCACTCGCAGGGTGAGATCGCGGCCGCGTGTGTGGCGGGGGCGTTGTCGCTGCCGGACGCGGCGAAGGTGGTTGCCCTGCGCAGCCAGGCCATCGCGGCGAAGCTGGCCGGCCGCGGCGGCATGGCGTCGGTCGCGCTGAGCGAGGAAGACGCGGTCGCGCAGCTGACGCCGTGGGCCGACCGGGTCGAGGTCGCCGCGGTCAACAGCCCGTCCTCGGTGGTGGTCGCCGGGGACGCCGAAGCCCTGGATCAGGTGCTCGAAGCGTTGTCCGCGCAGGAAATCCGGGTCCGGCGGGTCGCGGTGGACTACGCCTCGCACACCCGGCACGTCGAGGACATCCAGGAACCGCTGGCCGAGGCACTGGCCGGGATCGAGGCCCAGGCGCCGTCGCTGCCGTTCTTCTCCACCCTCACCGGGGACTGGATCACCGATTCCGGAGTCGTCGACGGCGGCTACTGGTACCGGAACCTGCGCAACCAGGTCGGCTTCGGCCCGGCGGTGGCCGAGCTGCTCGGCCTGGGCCACCGGGTGTTCGTCGAGATCAGCGCCCACCCCGTGCTGGTGCAGGCGATCAGCGAGATCGCCGACGACTCGGTCGTGACCGGTTCGCTGCGGCGCGACGACGGCGGCCTGCGCCGGTTGCTGACGTCGATGGCCGAGCTGTTCGTCCGCGGCGTCGACGTCGACTGGGCCACGCTGGTGCCGCCCGCCCGGGTGGACCTCCCGACCTACGCCTTCGACCACCAGCACTACTGGCTGCGGTACCTCGAGACGGCGACCGACGCGGTCGGTCCGGTGGTCCGGCTGCCGCAGACCGGCGGCCTGGTCTTCACCTCGCGGTGGTCGCTGAAGACGCACCCGTGGCTGGCCGACCACACCATCGACGACGTGCTCGTCGTGCCGGGCGCGGCACTGGCCGAGCTGGCGATCCGGGCCGGGGACGAGGCCGGGACCCCGGTGGTGGACGAACTCGTCATCGAGACGCCGCCGGTGGTGCCGGACCGCGGCGCGATCCGGGTGCAGGTCACGGTGAGCGGTCCGGACGAGCACGGCGTCCGGACCCTGGAAGTCCACTCCCAGCCCGACGACGCCACCGACGAGTGGACCCGGCACGCCACCGGCACGCTGTCGGCGACGCCGCCGCCTCCGGGCGCGCGGCCGACCGGCGACGAGATCTTCACCGAAGTCTCCCTGCCCGGCGACGCGGACGCCGGTGCCTTCGCCGTCCACCCGGCGCTCCTGAACGCGGCCCTGTCCGGCGACGACGGCCTGACCCAGCCCATGGAATGGCGCGGCCTGACCCTGCACGCCGAAGGCGCGTCGACACTGAGGGTCCGGCTGGTGCCCGGCGGCTCCCTGGAAGCGGTCGATGGCGCCGGCAACCTGGTCGTCACGGCGAGGGAAGTGGTGCTGCGGCCCGTGTCCATCGCCCAGCCGAGCACCGACCAGGACTCGCTGTTCCAGGTGAACTGGATCGAACTCCCCGGGAGCCCGCAGGCCGAAGGTGTCGCCGACGTGCTGGAAGTCCCCGGGGGCGACTCCCCGCTGACGGCGACCTCCCGGGTCCTGGAGAAGCTGCAGACCTGGCTGACCGAGCCCGAGGCCGAACGCCTGGTCGTCGTCACGCGCGGCGCGGTGCCCGCCGGCGACACCCCGGTGACCGACCCGGCCGCGGCCGCGGTCTGGGGCCTCGTCCGGTCCGCGCAGGCGGAGAACCCGGACCGGATCGTTCTCCTCGACACCGACGGCGAAGTTCCGCTCGGCGTCGTGCTGGCCACCGGTGAACCGCAGGTCGCCGTGCGCGGCGCGGCCCTGTACGTGCCGCGCCTGGCCCGCGCCGACGCGGCCCCGGTGTCCGGTCTAAAAGGGACGGTCCTCGTCTCCGGCGCCGGCGTGCTCGGGGAGATCGTCGCGCGGCACCTCGTCACCCACCACGGCGTGCGAAAGCTGGTACTCGCCAGTCGCCGGGGTCTCGACGCCGACGGCGCGAAGGACCTGGTCACCGACCTCACCGGCGAGGGCGCGGACGTGTCCGTCGTCGCCTGCGACCTGACCGACCGCGACCAGGTAGCCGCCCTGCTCGGCGAACACCGCCCGGCGAGCGTCATCCACACCGCGGGCGTCCTCGATGACGGCGTCATCGGGACGCTCACGCCGGAGCGGCTCGCCAAGGTGTTCGCACCCAAAGTCGACGCCGTTCGCCACCTCGACGAGCTGACCCGCGACCTCGACGCGTTCGTCGTGTTCTCCTCCGGCTCCGGCGTGTTCGGCTCGCCCGGCCAGGGCAACTACGCGGCCGCGAACGCCTTCCTGGACGCGGCCATGGCGAGCCGCCGGGCGGCGGGCCTGCCCGGCCTGTCACTCGCGTGGGGCCTCTGGGAACAAGCCACCGGCATGACCGCGCACCTCGGCGGCACCGACCAGGCCCGGATGAGCCGGGGCGGGGTGCGGCCGATCACGGCCGAGGAGGGCATGGCCCTGTTCGACGCCGCGCTCGGCGCACCGCCCGCGTTGCTCGTGCCGGTGAAGCTCGACCTGCGGGAGGTGCGGGCCGGTGGTGCCGTGCCGCACCTGCTGCGCGGCCTGGTCCGCACCGGACGGCGGCGGGCGCAGGGTGCGTCCACAGCGTCCACAATGGACGACTCGCTGAAGCGGCGGCTGGCCGGGCTGGCCGCGCCCGAGCAGGAGGCGCTGCTCGTCGACCTCGTGCGCAACCAGGTCGCGACCGTGCTCGGGCACGCCGGGCCGGACGCGGTCCGCGCCGACACCGCGTTCAAGGACGCCGGGTTCGACTCGCTCACCTCGGTCGACCTGCGCAACCGGCTGCGGGAGAGCACCGGGCTGAAGCTGCCCGCGACGCTCGCCTTCGACTACCCGACCCCGCTGGTCCTCGCCCGGCACCTGCGCGACGAGCTCGGGGCCGGCGACGACGCGCTGTCGATGGTGCACGCCCGGCTCGAAGACGTCGAGGCACTGCTCGGCGGACTGCTCCTCGACGAATCCACGAAGACCGGTCTCACCCTGCGGCTGCAGGGCCTGGTGGCCCGGTGCAACGGCGTGCTCGACCAAGCGGACGGCGAAACGCTGGCCGACCGGCTCGAGTCCGCTTCCGCCGACGAAGTCCTCGACTTCATCGACGAGGAGCTGGGCCTCACCTGACCCCGGTTCGCGACCGACGATCCAGCAAACCCTTGTGAGGACCCGAGAATGGCCACGGACGAGAAACTCCTCAAGTACCTCAAGCGCGTCACGGCGGAGCTGCACAGCCTGCGCAAGCAGGGGGCCCGGCACGCCGACGAGCCGCTCGCCGTCGTCGGGATGGCCTGCCGGTTCCCGGGTGGGGTGTCCTCGCCCGAAGACCTGTGGCAGCTGGTGGCCGGCGGCGTCGACGCCCTCTCGGACTTCCCCGACGACCGGGGCTGGGACCTGGACGGCCTGTTCGACCCGGACCCCGACCACCCCGGGACGTCGTACACCAGCCAGGGCGGCTTCCTGCGCGGGGCCGGGGCGTTCGACGCCGGCCTGTTCGGTGTCTCGCCGCGTGAGGCCCTCGTCATGGACCCGCAGCAGCGGGTGCTGCTGGAGACGTCCTGGGAGGCCATCGAGGACGCCGGCGTCGACCCGCTTTCGCTGAAGGGCAGCGACGTCGGGGTGTTCTCCGGCGTGTTCACCCAGGGCTACGGCGCCGGAGCGATCACGCCCGAGCTGGAAGCCTTCGCGGGCATCGGCGCGGCGTCCAGCGTGGCGTCGGGCCGGGTGTCCTACGTCTTCGGGCTCGAAGGCCCGGCGGTCACCATCGACACGGCGTGCTCGTCGTCGCTGGTGGCCATCCACCTCGCCGCCCAGGCCCTGCGCGCGGGCGAGTGCTCGATGGCGCTGGCCGGCGGCGCGACGGTGATGCCGACGCCGGGCACGTTCGTGGCGTTCTCCCGGCAGCGGGTACTGGCCGCCGACGGCCGGTCCAAGGCCTTCTCCTCGACCGCGGACGGTACGGGCTGGGCCGAAGGCGCCGGCGTGCTCGTCCTCGAACGGCTTTCGGTGGCACAGGAACGCGGGCACCGGATCCTGGCGGTCATCCGCGGCAGCGCGGTCAACCAGGACGGGGCGTCCAACGGCCTGACCGCGCCGAACGGGCCCTCGCAGCAGCGCGTGATCCGCAAGGCGCTGTCCGGGGCCGGGCTGGTCGCGTCCGATGTGGACCTCGTCGAGGCGCACGGCACGGGGACCGCGCTCGGCGACCCGATCGAAGCGCAGGCGCTGCTGGCGACCTACGGCCAGGGCCGCGAGCAGCCCTTGTGGCTCGGGTCGATCAAGTCGAACTTCGGGCACACGCAGGCGGCCGCCGGCGTCGCGGGTGTGATCAAGATGGTCCAGGCGCTGCGGCACGGCGTCATGCCGCCGACCCTGCACGTGGCCGAGCCGACCCCCGAGGTCGACTGGTCGGCCGGCGCGGTTTCGCTGCTGACCGAGCCGCGCGAATGGCCCGCCGGAGACCGGCCGCGCCGGGCCGGCGTCTCCGCGTTCGGGATCAGCGGGACGAACGCGCACCTGATCCTCGAGGAGGCACCCCCGCAGGACGTCGTGAGTGAAAAATCGGGTTCTAACCCTACTTCCCACTCACGACCGTCGGTGGTGCCGGTGGTCGTCTCGGCGGGGAGTCCGGCGTCCTTGGCCGCGCAGGCCGGGCGTCTCGCCGACGTTCTGGAGTCCGGCGTGCCGAGGGCCCGCGTGGCGAGTGCGCTGCTGTCGAGCCGGGCGCTGCTCGGCGACCGCGCGGTCGTGGTCGCGGGCACGGACGAGGAGGCGGTGGCCGGGCTGCGGGCGCTGGCCCGCGGGGACCGCGCCGCGGGCGTGGTGACCGGGTCGGTGCGGCCGGGCAAGGTCGCCTACGTCTTCCCCGGCCAGGGTTCGCAGCGGCTCGGGATGGGCCGCGAGCTGTACGACCGGTACCCCGTGTTCGCGACGGCGTTCGACGAGGCCTGCGCACAGCTGGACGGCTGCCTGGCCGGCCGGGCCGGCCACCGCGTGCGGGACGTCGTGCTGGGCGAGGTGCCCGCCGAAACCGGGCTGCTGAACCAGACCGTCTTCACCCAGGCCGGGCTGTTCGCGGTGGAGAGCGCGCTGTTCCGGCTCGCGGAGTCCTGGGGCGTCCGGCCGGACGTGGTGCTCGGCCACTCCATCGGCGAGATCACCGCCGCGTATGCCGCGGGCGTGTTCTCGCTGCCGGACGCGGCCCGGATCGTCGCGGCGCGGGGCCGGCTCATGCAGGCGCTGGACCCGGGCGGGGCGATGGTCGCCGTCGCCGCGTCCGAAGCCGAAGTCGCCGAACTGCTCGGTGACGGCGTGGAACTGGCCGCCGTCAACGGCCCCTCGGCGGTCGTCCTGTCCGGCGACGAAGACGCGGTCCTCGCGGCCGCCGCCCGGATGCGCGAGCGCGGGCACAAGACCAAGCAGCTCAAGGTTTCGCACGCGTTCCACTCCGCGCGGATGGAGCCGATGCTGGCCGAGTTCGCCGCCGAGCTGGCCGGCGTGACCTGGCGCGAGCCGGAGATCCCGGTCGTCTCCAACGTGACCGGCCGGCTCGCCGGGCCCGGCGAACTCACCGAGCCGGGCTACTGGGCCGAGCACGTGCGGCGGCCGGTGCGGTTCGCCGAGGGCGTCGCGGCCGCGGCGGAGTCCGGCGCCACGCTGTTCGTGGAGCTGGGGCCGGGCGCGGCCCTGACGGCGCTCGTCGAGGAGTCGGCCGAGGTCACCTGCGTCGCCGCGCTGCGGGACGACCGCCCGGAAGACACCGCGCTGATCGCCGCGGTCGCCGAGCTGTTCGTCCGCGGGGTCACCGTCGGCTGGTCCGCCCTGCTGCCGCCGGCGAGCGGGTGGATCGACCTGCCCAAGTACGCCTTCGATCAGCAGCACTACTGGCTCCACCCCGCCGCGCAGGCCACGGACGCGGCTTCGCTCGGGCAGGTCGCGGCCGACCACCCGCTGCTCGGCGCCGTCGTGCGGCTGCCGCAGTCGGACGGGCTGGTCTGCACCGCGCGGCTGTCGCTGAAGTCGCACCCCTGGCTGGCCGACCACGTCATCGGCGGGGTGGTGCTCGTCGCGGGCACCGGGCTCGTCGAGCTGGCCGTCCGGGCCGGGGACGAGGCCGGCTGCCCGGTCCTCGAGGAACTCGTCATCGAGGCCCCGCTGGTCGTACCCGAGCACGGCGGGGTCCGGATCCAGGTCGTCGTGGGCGCGCCGGGGGAGACCGGCTCGCGCACGGTCGAGGTGTACTCCCTGCGCGAGGACGCCGGCGCGGAGGTGTGGACCCGGCACGCAACCGGGTTCCTGGCCGCCTCCGCGGCCGCGCCGAAGCCGTTCGACTTCACCGCCTGGCCGCCGCCGGGCGTCGAGCGCGTCGACGTCGACGACTTCTACGACGGCCTCGTCGAGCGCGGATACGCCTACGGGCCGTCGTTCCGCGGCCTGCGGGCGGTGTGGCGGCGCGGCGACGAGATCTTCGCCGAGGTGTCGCTGGGAGAGGACGACCGCGCCGACGCGGCCCGGTTCGGCATCCACCCCGGGCTGCTGGACGCCGCTCTCCACGCGGGCATGGCCGGTGCCACCACGACGGAAGAGCCCGGGCGGCCGGTGCTGCCGTTCGCCTGGAACGGCCTGGTGCTGCACGCCGCCGGGGCGTCCGCGCTGCGCGTCCGGCTCGCCCCGAGTGGTCCGGACGCCCTGTCGGTCGAGGCCGCGGACGAGGCAGGCGGGCTCGTCGTGACGGCGGATTCGCTGGTCTCCCGCCCGGTATCGACCGAACAGCTGGACGCGGCGGCGCACCGCGACGCGCTCTTCCGCCTGGAGTGGACCGAGATCTCCCCGGCCGGGGACGCGCCCGTGGACCACGTCGAGGTGCTCGAAGCCACCGGTGAGGACCCCCTGGAACTGACCGGCCGGGTTCTCGAAGCCGTGCAGACCTGGCTCACCGGCGCGGCCGACGACGCCCGCCTGGTCGTGGTGACCCGCGGTGCGGTGCCCGACGGCGACGGCGTCGTACGCGACCCCGCCGGTGCCGCGGTGTGGGGCCTGATCCGGGCCGCGCAGGCGGAAAACCCGGACCGGATCATCCTGCTGGACACCGACGGCGACGTCCCGCTGGGCCCGGTGCTGGCCAGCGGTGAACCGCAGGTCGCCGTCCGGGGCACCACGCTGACCGTTCCGCGGCTGGCGCGCGCCGAGGCCGCGCAGGCACCGGCCGTGACCGGCGGGACGGTCCTGATCTCCGGCGCCGGTTCGCTGGGCGTGCTCACCGCCCGCCACCTGGTGGCCCGGCACGGAGTCCGGCGGCTGGTGCTCGTCAGCCGACGCGGTCCGGCCGCCGACGGCATGGCCGAGCTGACCGCGGACCTCACCGCCCAGGGCGCCGAAATCTCCGTGTTGGCGTGTGACCTCTCCGACCGGGACCAGGTGGCGGCTGTGCTTTCCGAGCACCGGCCGGCCGCCGTCGTGCACACCGCCGGTGTCCTCGACGACGGCGTCTTCGAGTCATTGACGCGGGAGCGGCTGGCCAAGGTGTTCGCGCCGAAGGTCGACGCGGTCCGCCACCTCGACGAGCTCACCCGCGAGCCGGCCCTCGACGCCTTCGTCGTGTTCTCCTCAGCGTCCGGGGTCTTCGGCTCGGCCGGGCAGGGCAACTACGCCGCCGCCAACGCCTACCTGGACGCCGTGGTCGCGAACCGCCGGGCCGCCGGCCTGCCCGGCACGTCGCTGGCCTGGGGCCTGTGGGAGCAGGCCGACGGCATGACCGCGCACCTCGGCGGCGCCGACCAGGCGCGCGCGAACCGTGGCGGTGTCCAGGCCATCTCGCCCGCCGAGGGCATGGACCTGTTCGACGCAGCGCCGGACGGGCTCGTCGTCCCGGTCAAGCTGGACCTGCGCAAGACCCGGGCCGGCGCGACGGTGCCGCACCTGCTGCGCGGCCTGGTCCGTGCGGGCCGGCAGCAGGCCCGTCCGGCGTCCACTGTGGACAAGGGGCCGGCCGGGCGGCTCGCCGGGCTCGCTCCGGCGGAGCAGGAGGCGCTGCTGCTCGACGTCGTCCGCGCGCAGGTCGCGCTGGTGCTCGGGCACGCCGGGCCGGAGGCCGTCCGCGCGGAGACCGCGTTCAAGGACACCGGGTTCGACTCGCTGACCTCGGTGGAACTGCGGAACCGGCTGCGCGAGGCGACCGGGCTCAAGCTGCCCGCCACGCTGGTCTTCGACTACCCGACGCCGGTCGCGCTGGCCCGCTACCTGCGTGCCGAACTCGGCGATCCGATGGCGACCACTTCGGCGGAGGTGGCGGCACCCGCGGACGCCGGCGAGCCGATCGCCATCGTCGGCATGGCGTGCCGCCTGCCGGGCGGGGTCACCGACCCCGAAGGCCTGTGGCGCCTGGTGCGCGAGGGCCTCGAAGGACTGTCCCCCTTCCCCGAAGACCGGGGCTGGGACCTGGACAACCTGTTCGACGACGACCCCGACAGCTCCGGCACGACCTACACCAGCCAGGGCGGGTTCCTCGAAGGCGCCGGCCTGTTCGACGCGGGCTTCTTCGGGATCTCGCCGCGTGAGGCCCTCGCCATGGACCCGCAGCAGCGGCTGCTGCTGGAGGCGTCCTGGGAAGCCCTCGAAGGCGCCGGCGTCGACCCGGGTTCGCTGAAGGGCGCCGACGTCGGCGTGTTCGCCGGAGTGTCCAACCAGGGCTACGGGATGGGCGCGGATCCGGCCGAACTGGAGGGCTACGCGAGCACCGCGGGCGCCTCGAGCGTCGTCTCGGGCCGGGTGTCCTACGTGTTCGGGTTCGAGGGCCCGGCGGTCACGATCGACACCGCGTGCTCGTCGTCGCTGGTCGCGATGCACCTGGCCGGGCAGGCCCTGCGGCAGGGCGAGTGCTCGATGGCCCTGGCCGGCGGCGTCACGGTGATGGGGACGCCCGGCACGTTCGTGGAGTTCTCGAAGCAACGTGGCCTGGCCGGCGACGGCCGGTGCAAGGCCTACGCGGACGGCGCGGACGGTACCGGCTGGGCCGAGGGCGTCGGGGTCGTCGTGCTGGAGCGCCTGTCGGTGGCGCGCGAGCGCGGGCACCGCGTCCTGGCCGTGCTGCGCGGCAGCGCGGTCAACTCCGACGGCGCGTCCAACGGCCTGACCGCGCCCAACGGGCCGTCGCAGCAGCGGGTGATCCGCCGGGCACTGGCCGGCGCCGGCCTCGCACCGTCCGATGTGGACATCGTGGAAGGCCACGGCACCGGAACGGCGCTGGGCGATCCGATCGAGGCGCAGGCCCTGCTGGCCACCTACGGCAAGGACCGCGACCCGGAGACGCCGTTGTGGCTGGGTTCGGTGAAGTCGAACTTCGGGCACACGCAGTCGGCCGCGGGTGTCGCGGGCGTGATCAAGATGGTGCAGGCGCTGCGGCACGGCGTCATGCCGCCCACCCTGCACGTCGACCGGCCCACCAGCCAGGTCGACTGGTCCGCGGGTGCGGTCTCGTTGCTGACCGAGGCGCGTGAGTGGCCGCGCACCGGCCGTCCCCGCCGGGCCGGGGTGTCCTCGTTCGGGATCAGCGGGACCAACGCCCACCTGATCCTGGAGGAAGCGCCGGATCCGGGTCTGCCGCAGCTTGTCGTGAGTGGTAATGAGGGTTCTAACCCTAATTCCCACTCACGACCGTCGGTGGTGCCGCTGGTCGTGACGGCCCGCAGCGCCGGTTCCCTGGCCGGTCAGGCGCGCCGGCTCGACGCGTTCCTCGACGACCAGCCCCTTTCCGACGTCGCCGGTGCCCTGCCGGGCCGCGCGCGGTTCGGCGAGCGCGCGGTCGTGGTGGCGGAGTCCGCCGAGGAGGCCCGCAGCGGACTGGCGGCGCTGGCCCGCGGCGAGGACGCACCGGGCCTGGTCACCGGCCGGGTACCCGCGTCCGGCCTGCCGGGCAAGCTCGTCTGGGTCTTCCCCGGCCAGGGGACGCAGTGGGCGGGCATGGGCCGGGAGCTCCTCGACACCTCGCCGGTGTTCGCCGAGCGGATCGCCGAGTGCGCGGCCGCGCTCGAACCCTGGGTCGACTGGTCCCTGCATGACGTCCTGCGCGGCGAAGGTCCCGGGCTGCTCTACCGGGTGGACGTACTCCAGCCCGCGAGTTTCGCGATGATGGTCGGCCTGGCCGCGGTGTGGTCGGCGGCCGGGGTCGTGCCCGACGCGGTGGTCGCCCACTCCCAGGGCGAGATCGCCGCCGCGTGCGTGTCGGGTGCGCTGTCGCTCGAAGACGCGGCGAAGGTGGTCGCGCTGCGCAGCCAAGCCATCGCCGCGAAACTCTCCGGCCGCGGCGGCATGGCCTCGGTCGCGCTGAGCGAAGAAGACGCCGTCACGCGGTTGGCGCCGTGGGCCGACCGGGTCGAGGTCGCCGCGGTCAACAGCCCGTCCTCGGTGGTGGTCGCCGGAGACGCCGAAGCCCTCGCCGAAGCCCTCGAAACACTGACCGGCCAAGGTGTCCGCGTCCGGCAGATCGCGGTGGACTACGCCTCGCACACCCGGCACGTCGAGGACATCGAGGAGACCCTGGCCGAAACCCTCTCCGGGATCGACGCCCGGGCGCCGCTGGTGCCGTTCCTCTCCACCCTCACCGGCGAGTGGATCACCGGCGACGGGGTCGTCGACGGCGGTTACTGGTACCGGAACCTGCGCGGCCAGGTCCGGTTCGGCCCGGCCGTCGAAGCGCTGCTGGCGCAGGGGCACGGCGTGTTCGTCGAGATCAGCGCCCACCCCGTGCTGGTCCAGCCGATCACCGAGCTCACCGACGAGATCGTCACCGGTTCCCTGCGGCGGGACGACGGTGGCCTGCGGCGGCTGCTGACGTCGATGGCCGAGCTGTTCGTCCGCGGCGTCGAAATCGACTGGGCCACCCTGGCGCCGCCCGCCCGGGTGGACCTGCCGACGTACGCCTTCGACCATGAGCACTACTGGCTCCGTGCCGCGGACACCGCGTCCGACGCCGTCTCACTGGGACTGGCCGGGGCCGACCACCCGCTGCTGGGCGCGGTCGTCGAGCTGCCGCAGTCCGACGGCCTCGTCTTCACCTCGCGGCTGTCGCTGCGGACGCACCCCTGGCTGGCCGACCACGCGGTCCGGGACGTCGTGATCGTCCCCGGCACCGGCCTGGTGGAACTGGCCGTGCGGGCCGGCGACGAAGCCGGCTGCCCGGTGCTCGACGAGCTGGTGATCGAGGCGCCGCTCGTGGTACCCCGCCGCGGCGGGGTCCGCGTGCAGGTCGCCATCGGCGGCCCCGGCGCGGACGGCTCGCGCACGGTGGATGTGTACTCCCTGCGGGAGGACGCGGACTCGTGGATCCGGCACGCCACCGGTGTGCTGGTCCCGGGCGGCCGGCCGCGGGGGAGCGCCGGGTTCGACTTCGCCGCCTGGCCGCCGCCCGATGCGAAGGCCGTGGACATCACCGGCGCCTACGACGTGCTCGCGGACGTCGGCTACGGCTACGGGCCCACGTTCCGCGCCGTGCGCGCGGTGTGGCGGCGCGGCGAGGAAACCTTCGCCGAGATCGCCCTGCCAGAGGAAGCGGACGCCGGTGCGTTCGGCATCCACCCCGCGCTGCTGGACGCGGCTCTGCACGCCACGATGGTCAGTGCCGCGGCGGACACCGAGTCCTACGGCAACGAAGTGCGGCTGCCGTTCGCCTGGAACGGCCTGCGGTTGCACGCGGCCGGCGCCTCGACGCTGCGGGTCCGGGTCGCCAAGCCCGAGGGGGACAGCCTCTCGCTCGAAGCCGTGGACGAAACCGGCGGCTTGGTCGTGACGCTGGACTCCCTGGTCGGCCGCCCGGTGTCGAACGACCAGCTGACGACGGCGGCGGGCGCCGGTTCGCTGTTCCGGGTGGACTGGCTGCCACTATCCACAGTGGACACTTCAGGGCCGGTGTCGTCGTGGCTCCCGGTCGCCACTGCGGAAGAGGTGGCGACGCTCGCCGACGACGTCCTGACCGGCGCGGCCGAGGCCCCGGCGGTGGCCGTCATGGAAGCCGTCGAGGGCGAGGTGCTGGCGCTCACCGTCCGGGTACTGGACGTCGTCCAGTGCTGGCTGGCCGGCGGCGGACTGGAGGCGACGAAGCTCGCGATCGTCACCCGCGGCGCGGTGCCCGCCGGCGACGGCGCGGTGACCGACCCCGCCGCGGCCGCGGTGTGGGGCCTGGTCCGGGCCGCGCAGGCGGAGAACCCGGACCGGATCGTCCTGCTGGACGTCGAGCCCGAAGCCGACGTCCCGCCGCTACTGGCTTCGGTACTGGCCGACGGCGAACCCCAGCTCGCGGTCCGCGGCCACGCTCTCCACGTCCCGCGCCTCACCCGCGCAGCAGCAGACTTCGTGAAGGCCACCTTCACGAACTCTAACTCCCTCAAGGTGGCCTTCACGAACCGCGGCCCGGTGCTGATCACCGGCGGGACCGGGTCGCTCGGGGGCCTGGCCGCCCGGCATCTCGTCGAGCGGCATGGTGTGCGGCAGCTGGTGCTCGCCAGTCGCCGGGGTCTCGACGCCGAAGGCGCGAAGGACCTGGTCACCGACCTCACCGCACTGGGTGCCGACGTTTCGGTCGCCGCCTGCGACGTCGCCGACCGGGACCAGGTGGCCGCGTTGCTGGCCGAGCACCGGCCGGCCGCCGTGATCCACACGGCGGGCGTCTCGGACGCCGGGGTGATCGGGACGGTGACGCCGGACCGGCTCGCCGAAGTCTTCGCACCCAAGGTCGACGCCGCCCGGCACCTCGACGAGCTGACCCGCGACCTGGACCTCGACGCCTTCGTCGTCTACTCCTCGGTTTCCGCCGTGTTCATGGGCGCCGGCAGCGGCAGCTACGCCGCGGCGAACGCGTACCTGGACGGGCTGATGGCCCACCGGCGCGCGGCCGGCCTGCCGGGCCAGTCGCTGGCCTGGGGGCTGTGGGACCAGACCACCGGCGGCATGGCCGCCGGGACCGACGAAGCCGGCCGGGCCCGGATGACCCGGCGCGGCGGCCTGGTCGCCATGAAACCCGCGGACGGCATGGACCTCTTCGACGCCGCCATCGGGTCGGGGGCGGCGCAGCTGGTGCCCGCCCAGCTCGACCTGCGCGGCCTGCGCACCGAAGCGGCGGGCGGCGCCGAAGTCCCGCACCTGCTGCGCGGCCTGGTCCGGGCGGGCCGCCAGCAGGCCCGTGCCGCGTCCACTGTGGAGGAGAACTGGGCCGGCCGGCTCGCCGAGCTCGAACCGGCCGAGCGGGCGAAGGTCCTCCTGGAACTGGTGCGCACCCAGGTGGCCGCGGTGCTGGGCTACCGCGCCGCCCACCAGGTCGACCCGGACCAGGGGCTGTTCGAGATCGGCTTCGACTCGCTCACCGCGATCGAGCTCCGCAACCGGCTGCGCGCCCGCACCGAACGGAAGATCGCGCCCAGCGTCGTCTTCGACCACCCGACGCCGGCCCTGCTCGCCGCGTACCTGAACGAACTGCTCTGAACGAGGTGATGAACGTGTTCGACGTGGAGACCTATCTCCAGCGGATCGGCTGCGGCGGGGAAACCGGCGTGGACCTCGAGACGCTGCAGAAGCTGCAGAAGAGCCACCTGATGGCGATTCCGTACAACAGCCTCGCCTACGAACTCCGGGACGCGGTGAACGTCGTCGACCTCGACGAGGACGACGTCTTCGTGACCAGCATCGCCGAAGGGAAAGGCGGCGCCTGCTACCACCTGAACCGGCTGTTCCACCGGCTCCTGACCGAACTGGGCTACGACGTCACGCCGCTGGCCGGCAGCACCGCCGAAGGCCGGGAGACCTTCGCCACCGACGTCGAGCACATGTTCAACCTGGTCACCCTGGACGGCCGCGACTGGCTCGTGGACGTCGGCTACCCCGGCCCCACCTACCTCGAGCCCCTGGCGGTGTCGCCCACGGTGCAGACCCAGTACGGCAGCCAGTTCCGGCTGGTGGAGCAGGAATCCGGCTACGCCCTGCAACGCCGGGGCGCGGTCACCCGCTGGAGCGTCGTCTACACCTTCACGACGCAGCCCCGCGAGTGGAGCGACTGGAAGGAACTGGAGGACAACTTCCGGGCCCTGGTGGGGGACACGACCCGCACCGACACCCAGGAAACCCTGTGCGGCCGGGCGTTCGCGAACGGCCAGGTCTTCCTGCGGCAGCGCCGGTACCTGACGGTCGAGAACGGCCGCGAGCAGGTGCGCACGATCACCGACGACGACGAGCTCCGGACGCTGGTGGCCCGCGTGCTGTCCGGCGACCTCGGCTGAACTGGCGAAAGGCACGACGATGACGGAAAAAGAGGGCCTGCTGGCGAAGTTCGCCGGCTTCTGCAGGACCGCGTACAAGCAGCACTACATCCCCTACCTGAACTTCTTCTACGGCGGCGAGTACCTCCACCACGGCAGCGAGCCGGTGTCGCGGATCGCCGACCTGCCCTACCGGATGCTGCCGGAGCCGCGGGAGCCGTCGCCGTGACGACGACGATTCCGGTACGCCTGGAAGAACGCTCCTACGACGTGCTCGTCGGCCCGGGGGTGCGGACGGCGCTGCCCGAGGTCGTCCGGCGGCTCGGCGCCAAGCGGGCGGTGGTTGTCTCGGCGCGTCCGGCCGACTGGGTGCCCGGCACCGGCGTCGAGACGCTGCTGCTGCCGGCCCGCGACGGCGAACAGGCCAAGCGACTGTCCACAGTGGAAGAACTGTGCGGTGAGTTCGCACGGTTCGGGCTCACCCGGTCCGACGTCGTCGTCTCCTGCGGCGGCGGCACGACCACGGACGTCGTCGGGCTCGCGGCCGCGCTGTACCACCGGGGCGTCGCCGTGGTCCACCTGCCCACGTCCCTGCTCGCCCAGGTGGACGCCAGCGTCGGCGGGAAGACCGCGGTGAACCTGCCGGCGGGCAAGAACCTCGCCGGCGCGTACTGGCAGCCCAGCGCGGTGCTGTGCGACACGGACTACCTGACCACCCTGCCGCGGCGGGAGCTGCTGAACGGCCTCGGCGAGATCGCCCGCTGCCACTTCATCGGCGCGCCGGACCTGCGGGGGCGCTCGCTGCCGGAGCAGATCGCCGCCAGTGTCACCCTGAAGGCGGGCATCGTCGCGCAGGACGAGCGCGACACCGGGTTGCGGCACCTGCTCAACTACGGCCACACCCTCGGGCACGCGCTGGAGATCGCGACGGATTTCGGCCTGCGCCACGGCGAGGCGGTGGCCATCGGCACGGTCTTCGCGGGCCGCCTCGCGGGCGCGCTGGGCCGGATCGGCCAGTCCGGAGTGGACGAACACCTCGACGTCGTCCGCCACTACGGCCTGCCGGCCGCGCTGCCCGAGGACGTCGACCCGGACGTGCTCGTCCGCCAGATGTACCGGGACAAGAAGGCGATCACCGGGCTGGCCTTCGTGCTGACCGGGCCGCGGGGCGCGGAGCTGGTGAACGACGTGCCGCCGGAGGTGGTCACGGACGTCCTGGCCGGGATGCCCCGCGACCGCCTGGAAAACCTGGCCGGTGCGACATGAACCGGAGGTGGGCACTTTCACGTGAAAGTGCCCCATCGGTGCTGGCCGGCCGGCTGCGTGCGGCGCTGGCCCGCCCGGCCGCGCAGCAGCCCCGCTGGCCGGACGCCGGCCGGGCGGAGGCGGTAGTCGAGCTGCTGCACAACGCCGAGCCGATCGTGGCGCCCGAGGAGACGGCGCGGCTGAGCGCGCGGCTCGCGTCGGTCGCCCGCGGCGAGGCGTTCCTGCTGCAGGGCGGGGACTGCGCGGAGACGTTCGCCGGCAACACCGAGCCGCACCTGCGGGCCAACCTGGGACTGCTGGAGCGGATGGGCGAAGTGCTGGCCGAGGCGGCCGGCCTGCCGGTGGTCAAGATCGCCCGGATGGCCGGGCAGTTCGCCAAGCCGCGGTCCAACACCGTCGACGCGCTGGGCCTGCCGGTGTACCGGGGCGACATCGTGAACTCCCCGGAGTGCACGGTCGCCGCCCGGACGCCCGACCCGCACCGGATGCTGATGGCCTACGCCCACGCGGCCAGCGCGATGGACCTCGTCCGCAAGCTCTGCGCCGAGGGCATCGAAGAACCCCTGGTACTGGCCGGAGCCCGCCGCGCTGCCCCCGGCGGACTTTTCCCGGATGGTGCCCGGCCACCGCGGCCGAGCGAGATCTACGTCAGCCACGAGCTGCTGCTGCTCGACTACGAGCGGGCCGTCCTGTGGCCGGATCCCGGCGGCCCGGAGCCGCGGCTGTCCAGCGGGCTGGCGCACTTCCTGTGGATCGGGGAACGCACCCGGCAGCTCGACGGCGCCCACATCGCGTTCGCGGAACTGCTGGCCAACCCGATCGGCCTGAAGCTGGGGCCGAGCTGCACGCCGGAGGAGGTCGTCGAATACGTGCGGCGGCTCGACCCGCACCGCACACCGGGCCGGCTGACGCTGGTCAGCCGGATGGGGCACGCCCACGTCCGCGAGCTCCTCCCGCCGATCGTGGAGAAGGTCGCCGCCTCCGGGCACGAGGTGATCTGGCAGTGCGACCCGATGCACGGCAACACCCGGACCTCGGGCAACGGCTACAAGACCCGGCACTTCGGCCACGTCGTCGACGAGCTGGCCGGCTTCTTCGCCGTGCACCGGCAGCTCGGCACCCACCCCGGCGGCATCCACGTCGAGGTGACCGGCGACGACGTCACGGAGTGCCTCGGTGGTGCCGCGGGCGTCGCCGAGGCCGACCTGCCCGACCGCTACCTGACCGCCTGCGACCCGCGGTTCAACGCCGACCAATCGGTCGAACTCGCTTACGCGGTCGCAAAAATGCTGCGCTAGCCACGAGCGCCCCAATGTGGCCTTGGTTGCGTCAGACGCACCCAAGGCCGCCTTCGGTGCGTCTGACGCAACCAAGGCCACATTGGGGCGCTTGGGGAGAGGCCGAGATGACCATCAGCGGCACCACCCGCCTGTACGTCGTGCTGGGCGATCCGGTCATCCAGGTCCAGTCGCCCGGGCTGCTGAACCCGCTCTTCGCGGAGCTGGACATCGACGCGGTGCTCGTCCCGGTGCACGCGCCGGCGCCGGACCTCGAACGGATCGTCGCCGGGCTGCGGGCCGTCGCCAACCTCGACGGCATCTTCGTCACCGTGCCGCACAAGGCGGCCGTGGCCGGGCTGGCCGACCGGTGTAGCCCGATGGTGGAAATCACCGGCAGCGCCAACGCCTTGCGGCGGGAAGCCGACGGCCGGTGGTACGCCGAGAACTTCGACGGCACCGGCTTCGTGGCCGGGCTCGTCGAAGCCGGGCACGACCCGAAGGCCCGGCCGGTGGCCCTCGTCGGCGCCGGCGGCGCGGGCAGCGCCATCGCGGCCGCGCTGCTGGCGGCGGGCGCCGACCGCCTCGCGGTGTGCGACCCGGACAAGGCGAAACTGACGGCGCTGCAAGCCCGGTTGGACGCACACTGGCCCGGCCGCACCTCGGTATCGGCCGAACCGGACACCGCGGGCGCCGAGATCGTCGTGAACGCGACGCCGCTCGGGCTGCGTCCGGACGACCCGCTGCCGTTCCGGCCGGCCGAGCTGGCCCCGGGCTGCGTGGTCGCCGACATCATCATGAAACCCCGCGAAACCCGCCTTCTCCGCGAAGCGGCGGCTCTCGGGCACGACGTCCATTACGGAATCCACATGCTCGCCGGGCAACTGGACTCCTACCGCGCTTTCTTCGGCCTGGGTTGAAGATCGGCACTACCAAGCCGGGGGATGTGAGGGTGTCGGAGCCGGATCTAGCCTGGTGGTGACGCTGATATTTCGCAGCATTCCGGACATGGCACGGGCTTTTTCCGCCATTCGAACCCCAGCGGAGATTCGGAGAACCATGAACGCGCGAAAGGCACCGGAATTCCCCGCGTGGCCGCAGTACGACGACGCCGAGCGGGACGGTCTGGTCCGCGCGCTCGAACAGGGTCAGTGGTGGCGCATGGGCGGGGACGAGGTGAACTCCTTCGAGCGCGAGTTCGCCGCCCACCACGGCGCCGCGCACGCGCTGGCGGTCACGAACGGAACGCACGCGCTGGAACTCGCCCTGCAGGTGATGGGCGTCGGCCCGGGCACCGAGGTCATCGTGCCCGCCTTCACCTTCATCTCCTCGTCCCAGGCGGCCCAGCGGCTCGGCGCGGTCACCGTCCCGGTCGACGTCGACGCGGCCACCTACAACCTCGACCCGGAGGCGGTCGCGGCCGCCGTCACCCCGCGCACCAAGGTGATCATGCCGGTGCACATGGCCGGGCTGATGGCCGACATGGACGCGCTGGCGAAGCTTTCCGCCGACACCGGAGTGGCGCTGCTGCAGGACGCCGCGCACGCGCACGGCGCGCGCTGGCAGGGCAAGCGCGTCGGCGAGCTGGACAGCATCGCCACCTTCAGCTTCCAGAACGGCAAGCTGATGACGGCGGGCGAAGGCGGCGCCGTCGTGTTCCCCGAGGGCGAAACCGAAAAGTACGAGACGGCGTTCCTCCGGCACAGCTGCGGCCGTCCCCGCGAGGACCGCCGGTACATGCACAAGATCGCCGGCTCCAACATGCGGCTCAACGAATTCTCCGCGTCCGTGCTGCGCGCGCAGCTGGCCCGCCTCGACGAGCAGATCGCCGTGCGCGACGAGCGCTGGACGCTGCTGTCCCGGCTGCTCGGCGCGATCGACGGCGTCGTGCCCCAGGGCGGCGACGTCCGCGCCGACCGCAACTCCCACTACATGGCCATGTTCCGCATCCCCGGGCTCACCGAGGAACGCCGCAACGCACTGGTCGACCGGCTCGTCGAGGCCGGCCTTCCCGCCTTCGCGGCGTTCCGTGCGATCTACCGCACCGACGCCTTCTGGGAGCTCGGCGCTCCCGACGAGACCGTGGACGCGATCGCGCGGCGCTGCCCGAACACCGACGCGATCAGCCGCGACTGCGTCTGGCTGCACCACCGGGTGCTGCTGGCCGGCGAGCCGGAGCTGCACGCGACCGCCGAGATCATCGCCGCCGAAGTGGCCCGGGCATGAACGAGCCTGCGAGTGAATCATTCAACACAGCGCTTGCCGCTCAGGCCGCGCCGAGCGTCAGCGAGGTGTGCGCATGAACGTCCGGGCCGCGGTGGTCGGGCTCGGCTGGGCGGGGCGGGAACTGTGGCTGCCCCTGCTGCGCGAGCACGCCGACATCGAGGTGGTCGCCGCCGTCGACGCCGACCCGGCGTCCCGGCAGGCGTTCACGAAGGCGACCGGCATCCCCACGCACGCCGCGGTGTCCGCGCTGACCGCGCGCGACGTCGACCTCGCCGTCGTCGCGGTGCCCAACTACCTGCACACCGAGGTGGCGGGCGCGCTGCTCGCCACCGGGATCTCCGTCTTCCTCGAGAAGCCGGTCTGCCTGACCTCGGCCGAGATCGACGTCCTCGCGGCGGCCGAACGCAGCGGCGGCATGCTGCTGGCCGGCAGCGCCGCCCGCTACCGCGGTGACGTCGGGGCGCTGCGGGAGGTCGTGCCGGAGCTCGGCGACATCCGGCACGTCGCGATGGGCTGGATCCGGGCGCGGGGCGTCCCACGCGCCGGCGGCTGGTTCACCCAGCGCGAAAAGGCCGGCGGGGGAGCGCTGTACGACCTCGGCTGGCACCTGCTCGACACCCTCGCGTCCCTGCTCGGCCCGGCCGCCTTCACCCAGGTGATCGGCGTGACTTCGGACGACTTCGTCAACGCCGGCGCCTGGCGCGCGGCGTGGCGGCAGGACCAGCTCGGCGCCGACCCCGCCGACGTCGAGGACACCGCGCGCGGCTTCCTGGTCCGCGACGACGGCGTCTCGGTCTCGCTGCGGGCGAGCTGGGCCTCGCACCAGGCGCGGGACGTCTCGGTGATCCACGTCGAGGGCAGCGCCGGCACCGCGGATCTGCGGTGCACCTTCGGTTTCAGCCCCAACCGGGAGCCCGAACCCGTGCTGACGGTGACCCGCGAGGGCGCCACGACCCAGCTTCCGGTGCCGCCCGAGCGCATCGGCGTCGAATACACGCGCCAGGTGGACGACCTCGTCGTGATGCTGGCCGATCCCGGCAACCGCGGCCGGGCCGTCGCCGAAGCGCGGCCGATCGTCTCGATGATCGAGAACTTCTACGCCTCCGCGGGCTCGGCGCGCGCGATCCCGGCGTACCAGTAGAGAGGGCGCTCCATGACATTCCCGATCGTCGACCGGCCGGACACCGGGGCCGATCCCTCGGTCCCGGTCCGGCACGCGGTCATCTTCGACCTCGACGGCGTCGTCGTCGACAGCTTCGCGGTGATGAGCGAGGCCTTCGCCATCGCCTACGCCGAAGTCGTCGGTGACGGGCCCGCACCCTTCGAGGAGTACCGGCGCCACCTCGGCCGCTACTTCCCGGACATCATGCGGATCATGGACCTCCCCCTGGAAATGGAGGAACCCTTCGTCCGCGAGAGCTACCGCCTCGCGAGCGAGGTCCAGGTCTTCGACGGCGTCACCGAGCTGCTGCTGACGCTGCGGGCGCGCGGCCTGCGGCTGGCCATCGCCACCGGCAAGAGCGGGCCGCGGGCGCGGTCCCTGCTGGACAACCTCGGCCTGCTCCCGTTCTTCGAGCACGTCATCGGCTCCGACGAGGTCGCCCGGCCCAAGCCGGCGCCCGACATCGTGCGGCACGCGCTGAACCTGCTGGACGTCCCGCCCGAGCGGGCCATCATGATCGGCGACGCGCCCACCGACCTGGCCAGCGCGCGCGGCGCCGGCGTCGCTTCGGCCGCGGCGCTGTGGGCGCCCCCGGACGACATCGGCGAGCTGCTCGCCGCGGGTCCCGACGTCGTGCTGCGGCAGCCGGCCGACCTGCTCGCGCTCTGCCCGTCGGTGCCCGCCCGCTGACCCCATGAAAACTCCGTACCACCTCGGCATCGACGTCGGCGGCACCAAGGTCGCCTTCCGCGTCGAAACCGGCACCGCGTGCCTCGAGGAGACGTCGTTCGGCTGGGGCCCCCGGCACCGCGTCGAGGACGACCTCGCGCAGCTGGCCGCCCACGTGGCCGGGCTGCGCGACCGGCTCGGCACCCCGCCGGTCGCGGTCGGCGTCGCGATGCCCGGCACAGTCGGCCCGGACGGCCGGGTCGTCGCCTGGCCCAGCCGTCCGGAATGGACCGGAGCCGACCTGAAAACGGCGCTGCACGAGCTGTTCCCCGAAGCGGCCGTCGCCTGGGCGGACGACGGCGACCTCGGTGCGCTCGCCGAGGCCCGGGCGTCGGGCTGCGGGAACCTGCTATACATCGGGATCGGCACCGGCGTCGGCGGCGGTCTGGTCCTCGGTGGCGTGCCGTGCCCCGGACTCGGCCGCGGTTCGTTCGAGATCGGGCACGTGCTCGTCGAGCTGGGCGGAGCGCGGTGTGTCTGCGGCCGCCGCGGCTGCCTCCAGGCGCTCGCCTCGGGCCCGGCGACCCTCCGGCGCGCGGGCTCGCTGCGCGGAGCCGACGTCACGTTCGACGACCTGCGCGAGGCGGTGCGCGGCGAAGAGCCGTGGGCGCTCGAGGCGCTCGACGTGACGGCCCGGGCCGTGGCGGCCGCGGTGACGAGTGTCCAGGAGCTCGTCCACCCGGAGCGCGCGCTGCTCGGTGGCGGCTTCGCGGCCGGGATCCCCGAACTCACCGGGCTCGTCGCCGGGCACCTCGACGCACTGGTCCGCCCCGGTCTGTCCCCGCTGCCGCTGGCACCGGCCGCGCTGGGCGGCCTGTCCTCCCTGCGCGGCGCGGTGGCACTCGCCCGCCTGATCGCCGGCGGATCCGGCGAGAGGGAGAACGTCACACAATGGAGAACAGATGACTGAAACGACCGTCGACGCCCGCTGCCCGGTGGCCTTCCCGCTGGAACGCCTCGCGCCGCCGGAACCGGCCGCCGAGTACCGCCGGCTGCGCGCCGAGGACCCGATCATCAAGGTCTCGCTGCCGACCGAGCAAGAAGCCTGGCTGGTCACCAGACACGCCGACGTCCGGGCGCTGCTGGTCGACGAACGGATGAGCGCCGACCGCAGCCACCCCAACTTCCCGCTGCGCCGGCCGGTGCAGCAGGTGCTGCGCAAGGGGTTCAGCGCCCAGGCCAAGTCGCTGCTCGCGCTGGACCTGCCGGAGCACACCGCGCCCCGGCAGATGCTGGCCAACGAGTTCACCCTCCGCCGGATCAACACGCTGCGGCCGGTCATCCAGCAGATCGTGGACGAGCGGATCGACGCGATGCTCGCCGCGGGCCCGCCGGCCGATCTGGTCCACGACCTGGCGACGCAGGTGCCGTCCCGGATGATCTGCGAGCTGCTCGGCGTCCCGCTGGACAGCCGGGAGTTCTTCCAGGACCGCACGCTGGTCCTGCAACTGCCGGGCAGCACCCCGGAACAGCAGCTGGCGGCGGCCGAGGACCTGAACAAGTTCCTGGACGAACTGGTCACGGAAAAGGAGCTGGCGCCGAGCGACGACGTGCTCGGCCGGCTGATCGTCCGCAACCGGGGGACCGGGGTGTACACCCACGACCTGCTGGTCGGCATGGCGCAGAACCTGCTCATCGGCGGCCACGAGACCACCATCAACGCGATCGCCCTCGGCACCATCGGCCTGCTGCAGCGTCCGGAGGTCATCGACGGGCTGCGGGCCGACCCGGCGCTGATCGTCTCGACCGTCGAAGAGATCCTGCGCTACTACCCGATCTTCGACGTGATGGTCCGGGTGGCCAAGGCGGACATCGAAATCGGCGGCGTGACGATCAAGGCGGGCGATGGAGTGGTGCTGGCGCTGGGTTCCAGCAACCGCGACGAAGCCCGCTTCGCCGACGCGGACACGTTCGACGCCCACCGCGGCGACCGCCACCACATCACGTTCGGCCACGGGATCCACCAATGCCTCGGCCAGAACCTGGCCCGGGTGGAGCTGGAGATCGTGTTCGGCACCCTGTTCCGCCGGATGCCGACGCTGCGGCTGGCCGTCGACGTCGAAGCGGTGCCGTTCAAGGTGACCTCGACGATCACCGGCGTGTTCAGCCTGCCGGTCACCTGGTAGCCCTCGTGAGTGGTAATTCGGGTTCTAACCCGAATTACCACTCACGACAAGCCGCGGCAGCCTGACCGCGCGAGCTACCAGGTGACGGGCAGCTCGACCAGCCCGGTGAAGGACTCCCCCGGCTGGACCGGGATTTCGCCCGCCGGGTCGGCGAGGCGCAGGCCGGGCAGCCGCTCGAGCAGCGTGCCGAAGGCGATCTCCATGATGGCGCGCGCCAGGTCCATGCCCACGCACTCATGGGGACCGGCCCCGTAGCCCAGGTGGTCGCCGGGGTCGGGGCGGTGCCAGTCCAGGACTTCCGGCTGCCGGTAGTGCTTCTCGTCCCGGTTGATCAGGGACAGCACGAAGAACACGCCGTCGCCCTCGGCGATCGTCGTTCCGTCGACCTCGATGTCGGCCGCGGCGACCCGCTGGATGCCGTCGGTGACCGCCACGAGCCGGCTCAGCTCGTCGACCGCCGCGGGCAGCAGCGACGGGTCGGCGCGCAGCTCGGCGAGCCGCTCGGGGTGCTGGAGCAGCGCGCTCGCGCCGATCGCGATCGAGCTCGACGTCGTGTGGTGGCCGCTCACCAGCATGATCAGCACCAGCTGGAGGACCTCCGCGGTACCGCGGTCCCCGACGACGGCGAGGTAGGCGTCGAGCAGGCTGTCGGTCGGGTGCTGTCCGGCCAGCTTGGTCAGGTACGCCACGAGTTCGTCGTAGGCCGTCACCGCGGCCGGGCCGAACAGCTGCCCGGTCTGCTGCTTGAAGTACTCCTGGTCTTCGCGCGGAATGCCCAGCGCCTCGTACAGCGAGAACAGCGCCGCGGGCGACGCGAACGCCGTGACCAGGTCCGCGGGCGCACCGTGGGCGACCATCTCGGCCACCTGCCGGTCGACGACTGCTTGGAGCTTCGGCCGCAGGGCGTCGATCAGCCCCGGCGTGAAGCCCGCCTCGGCGACCGCCCGCCGGGCGCGGTGCTCGGGGTCGTCGACGCCGACGAGCGCGGTGAGCCGGCCGATGACCTTCTTCTGGTCCGCGCCGAAGTTCCGCGCCGCCGCGGCGGCCGCGTTGGCCACTGGCCACGAGGGATCGCTGTGGTCGCTGGAAATCCGCGGATCGGCAAGAAGCCGCCGGGTTAGCGCATAGCCGGTGACGGCCCAGGCTTCCCGGCCGTCGTAGAGGGTGATCCGCGACAGCGGCCGCCGTTCGGCCAGCGCCTGGTAGCCGGGCGCCGGCCGGTAGGGGCAGGTCCGGTTTTGCGGGAAGGCAACGGGTTCGGTCATCAGGGGCTTCTCCTCGGGGAAGGAGCCGCGTCACCGGAACGACTCCGCCGGAGAACGATAGAAATTCGCGCCCGGCCGAGGATCCCCCATCCTGATAGGACTTTCCCGCAAAAGGCGAGGGCCTCTTCAGTCCGGCCGGCCGGACTGAAGAGGCCTCTCGACTGAGCCGTCAACGAGGGGGGAGGCTGACAGCTCAGGCTTCGGCGGCCACCCCGGCTTCCGTTTTGCCGGGGGCGGGCACGGGCTTGGGGCGGCCCGGGAGGAACAGGCACAGCGGCACCGCCAGCGCGGTGAAGCCGATCGACCACCAGAAGGTGGTGCCGTAGGCGTGGATGAGCGCGTCCGGGGTCTTCGCGCCGGCCGTGGCGTGCTGGAGGATCATGGCGAGGACCGCGATCCCCAGCGAGCCGCCGATCTGCTGGACGATGAGGACGAGGATGGTCGCGTTGGGGATCTGGGCGTGGTCGAGCCCGACGTAGGCGGAGCTGCCGAGCGGGATGGTGGCGACACCCATGCCGAGGCCGCGCACCAGCAGGAAGGCCATCAGCAGCAGGTCGGGGGTGCCGGCGGTGACGAACGCGAACGGCACGGTGGTCAGGACCACGGCGCTGAACCCGACGAGCGCGACCGTCCGGGGACCGATCTTGTCGGTGTAGCGGCCGGCGACCCACCGGGACAGCAGGGTGCCGACGCCCTGCGGGATGAGCAGCAGCCCCGCGCCGAGCGCGTCCACGCCCCGGGCCTGCTGCCAGAACAGCGGGAGCAGCAGCATCGCGCCGTACAGCGTCGCGCCGCTCAGGAAGTACAGCACCGACGACGAGGCGACCGAACGGTGGCCGAACAGCCGGACGTTCACCAGCGCCCCGGTGCCCCGCGGCAGGGCCCAGGCGACGAAGCCGGCGACCAGTACGAGCCCGGTCAGGAGCGGGACCAGCACCTCGGCGCTGCCGAAGCCGGCGGCACCGGTCCGGGACAGGCCGAAGACGACGGCCGCGGCACCCGGTGACAGCAGGAGCAGGCCGACGACGTCGAGCCGGCCCCGGTCGCCGCCGGACCGGTCGTCGGGCAGGTTCCGCCACGCGAGCCAGAGGCCGACGACGCAGAACGGGATGTTGACCAGGAACAGCAGCCGCCAGTCGCCGGCGGCCAGCAGGAGGCCGCCCAGCACCGGCCCGAGGATGGGGCCGAGCGCGATGGGCAGGGAGATGGTCGCCATCACGCGGCCGGTGTGGCGGCCCTTGGCGGCCTGCATGATCAGGGTCATCATCAGCGGCATCATCAGGCCGCCGCTGACGCCCTGGACGGCCCGGAACACGATGAGGCTGGTGGCGTCCCACGCCACCGCGCAGAGCAGCGAGCCGGCCAGGAAGAGCCCGAGCGAGCCGAGCCACAGCCGCTTCCCGCCGAGCGCGGACTGCGCCCACCGGACGATCGGGATGGTGGCGAACATGGCCAGCAGGTAGCCGGTGCTCACCCACTGGATCGTGGCGATCGGGGTGTGCAGCTCGCGGGCCAGGTCGTTGATGGCAACGCTGACGATCGTGGTGTCGAACATCGCCGCCAGCGCGCCGACGATGATCGTGAACGCCAGCCGCCACACCGCGGGATCGACGCGGTCGGGGCCGGCGGGCGCGGGAGGAACGGACTCGCTGGACGAGGACACGGACACCTCCTAAGATACGTCTGTGTTTCTTATTTGCCTCATCGTAGGGTCGCATGAATAAGATGCGCAAGTGTTTCTTGAGGGAGGACGGGATGGCGGCTGAGCGGCGGCGGGGCGCGGTCCTGGAGCAGGCGCTGCTGGACGCGTCCTGGCGAGAGCTGGAAGAGGGCGGCTACGCCCGGTTCACGATGGACGCCGTCGCCGCGCGCGCCGGGACCAGCCGTCCGGTGCTGTACCGCCGCTGGAGCGACCGGTCCGAGCTGCTGCGCGCGACGATCGTCCACGCCCTGCAGCGCAACCGCGTCCGCGCACCCGAGGACACCGGCTCCCTGCGCGGCGACCTGCTGGCCCTGATGTCGGAGATCAGCCGGACCCGGGCCGAGTTCGTCACCATGATGAGCGTCCACCTCGCCGGGTACTTCGAGGAGACCGGCACCGACCCGGCCGCCCTGCGCGAGGTCATCGGGCACGACCGGCCGCACGCGCTCGACGTCGTGTACGAGCGCGCCGCGGCCCGGGGCGAGGTCGACCTGTCCACGCTCTCCGCCCGGGTCCGGGCGCTGCCGTTCACCTTGCTGCAGCTGGAACTGCTCACCACGCTCAAGACCGTGCCCGTCGCGGCCCTCGAGGAAATCCTCGACACGATCGTCCTGCCGCTGCTCCGCCCGGCCGGCGCGGGCTGACGGGCGTCGTGCGGCGCACCGATTCCACCAGGACTGAGGATGTCCCGGCCCCGGACGGGCAGGCAGGCTGGGGTGCCGTCACCGGCCGGTCGCGTCCCGCGGCCACCACCGAAGGGAACGTCATGGTCGCTGTTGCCGACACCTGGGGAGCCCCGCAGTCGCTGTTCTGGCTGCACGGGGGAACGCCGGCCGCGCCGGTCACCTTCGACCCGGCCACCAAGGTGTGGAACGTCTACGGCCACGCCGACGCGCTGCGGATCCTCAACGAGCCGGCGACCTTCTCCTCCGCGGTCCAGCGCAAGATCCCGATCGACGACCGGGTCAACGAGGGCAACCTGCTGCGCATGGACGGCGTGCCGCACGCCAAGCTGCGCAAGATCGTGAGCCGGGTCTTCACCCCGAAGGTGGTGGCGGGGCTCGAACCGAGGATCACCGAGCTGACGAAGGAACTGCTCGCCGACGTCGGCGAGCGCGACCGGTTCGAACTGGTCGAGCAGCTGGCCTACCCGCTGCCGGTGATCGTCATCGCCGAGCTGCTCGGGGTGCCCGCCGAGGACCATCCGCTGTTCAAGCAGTGGGTGGACATGATGTTCCGCGGCCGCGAAGAGATTTTCATCCAGGCGGACGGGGACGAGAAGGTCGTCATGGACGGCGCCGAGGAAGTCCTCCGCTACATCGCCGAGCACGTCGCGCGGCGCCGCTCGAACCCCGGCACCGACCTGCTCTCCAAGCTCGTCGAAGCCGAGGTCGACGGGGAGCGCCTCAGCGACGCCGAAGTGGTGAACTTCGGCTTCGTGCTGCTGCTCACCGGGCACATCACCACGACCATGCTGCTGGGCAACGCGGTGCTCTGCCTGGACACCTACCCGGAGTGGCAGGACCGGGTGCGCGCCGACCGGACGCTCGTGCCGCCGGTGATCGAGGAGTCCCTGCGGCTGCTCCCGCCGTTCGCCGCCGTTTCCCGGCTCACCAACGAAGAAGTCGAACTGAGCGGGCAGCGGATTCCCGCCGACGAGCTGCTGATGGTCTGGCTGGCGGCGGCCAACCGGGACGAGACCGCGTTCCCCGACCCGGACACCTTCGACCCGGCCCGCGATCCCAGCCACCTCTCCTTCGGGCGTGGGGTCCACTTCTGCATGGGCGCGCCGCTGGCACGGCTCGAAGGCCGCATCGCGTTGAACACCCTGCTGGACCGGTTCCCGCGGCTGCGCACCGATCCGCAGGACCGGCCGGTGTTCAAGACCATCCCGATCATGACCGGGATCGACAAACTCCCGCTGCTGACCGGGTTCCCCGGTTGAGCGCGCCCTGCCCGAACGAACTTCTGCCGAGGAGCAACCGGTGACGACGAACCCGACGCCGTTCAAGGTCGGCGAGGCCTACGACAGTTTCGCGGATCTGCTCGACCAGCTGTGGGGCGACAACCTGCACCACGGGTACTGGGACGACCCCGCCGGCGACATGACCCTGGAAGACGCCACCACCCGGCTGACCGACAAGCTGGCCGGGCTGCTGACCGTCGAGCCGGGCGACCGGCTGCTCGACATCGGTTGCGGCATCGGCGAACCCGCCATCCGCCTGGCCGCGGCCCACGACATCACCGGCGTCGGGATCTCGATCGCCGCCGGGCAGATCGAGCGCGCGAACACCCGCGCAGCCGCCGCCGGGCTGGCCGGGCGGCTGTCCTTCGAGCTCGCCGACGCGATGGAGCTGCCGTTCCCGGACGAGTCCTTCGACGTCGTCTGGGCGCTGGAATCGTTGCACCACATGCCGGACCGGTGGCACGTGGTGCGGCAGGCGGCCCGGGTGCTGCGGCCGGGCGGCCGGATCGCCATCGGCGACTTCATCCTCCGGAGCGCCGTCGGGAAAACGGCCGACGCCTCCAGTGTGGACCTGGTCGAGATGGGTGCGCTGAAGCTGGTCGAACTCGACGAGTACCGGTCCCGGCTCCGGGAGGCCGGGCTGGAGCCGGAGGTGGTCGAGGACGTCAGCGACCGCACCCGGCCGTCGTGGGGCAAGGCGGCGGAGCGGTTCGAGGCGTTGCGGGAGGAGGCTCTGCGGCACATCGGGTTGCAGCAGTTCGAAACCACGCTTTCGCGGTTCCGCCAGTTCGACGACGAGCCGGCGGTGGGGTACGTCCTGCTGACCGCCTGCAAAGCGTGAGTGAACCGCGAATTTTTCCCACCACACAAGAAAACCGCACCAAGGCAGGAGACAGCAAGACAATGAATGCAGGCAGAGTCGGTCGGACCAGGAACGGGTCCCTCCGCGTGGGCGGGCTGCTGGCGGTGCTCTTCGCCGCCCTCGTCACCGCGGGTTGCGGTGCCGGCAGCGCGTCCGGCGCGGACGCCCCCAAGGTCGACGACCGCGGTGAGATCACCCAGCAGATCTACCGGTTCTACGCCACGATGGAGGACCGGCAGTTCGACAAGCTGAACACGGTGCTCGCCGAGGGTGTCGTCGTCAAGACCCCCTTCGGTACCACCACCGGGCGCGACAAGGTGATCGCCCAGACGGCGGAAGCGGCCAAGCAGGAGGACCGCGCCCAGCACGTCGTGACCAACGTCCTCGTCGACGTGAACGGTGACAAGGCCACCGTGCGGGCGTTCGTGGACCAGCTCATCGGCAGCAGCAAGACGCCGCAGGGCAAGCTGGGCCCCCAGCCCACGACGACGGTCAACTCGCTCATGCGCTACGAAGCCGCCAAAACGGCGGACGGCTGGCGCCTGTCCCACATCGAGGGCGACGTCCTGTGGGCCGCGCAGGCTCCGGCCGGGCAGTGACCAAGAGGTTCTGAGAACAGCCGGTGGCCTGAACCACCGACTGGGGGCCCGACTTCGAATCGGCCGCGGATCGTGTCTCGCAAGAGGCAGGGTCCGCGGCCGACTCCTTTCCAAAAAGGACACTCCGGACATCTCACGCAAAACCTCGCCGGTGATCGCGATTTAGGGGCTCTACCAGGCGAAAGGACCGTCGAACTACTCACGTGGGTAATGGTTCCGCAGCCCCGTCTGGGCAAATCTTGGCTGGACTTCTTCTCATGATCGCCCCTCGGGAGGGGAAACATGGATACCAGCAGCGAGACCTGCCCCGTGGACACCGGCAGCGGGACCTGCCCCCTCGACATGAATGATCCGGAGCTGCTCCGAGATCCGTTCGGGGGGTACTCGCGGCTGCGCGAGGAGGGCCGCGTCGTCCGTGCCCTGTGGCCCGGCTCGACCACTCCGCTGTGGCTGTTCACCCGCTACGACGACGTCAAGGAAATGCTGGCGGACAAGCGGTTCGCGAACAACCCGGGCAGCGTGCCCGGCGCGGACGTCGAGAAGGTCCACCAGGAGCTGGTCGAGGCGCTCGGGCTCGAAGAGAAGTACATCAAGATCTTCACCAGCAGCCTGCTCGACGCCGACGGCGAGGACCACGTCCGGTTGCGCCGGCTGGTCTCGCGGGCCTTCACCGCGCGGCGCGTCATCGACCTGCGGCCCCGGGTGGAGGAGATCACCGCCCGGCTGCTGGACGACCTGGAACGCCAGGCGGCGGTGGACGACGAGGACGGCATCGGCGTCGTCGACCTCCTCGAGTACTTCACCTACAAGCTGCCGATCAACGTCATCTGCCAGCTGATCGGCATTCCCGAGCGCTACTGGCCCCAGTGGCGGCAGTGGGGCAAGGACGCGTTCTCGCTCGTCCCGGGCGCCCAGAACGAGCCGATGCGCGGCATGGTCGACCAGATCACCGAACTGGTCGCGCTGCGCCGCGCCGAGCCCGCCGACGACCTGCTGACCGGGCTGATCAACGCGCACGACGACGACGGCGGCGGGCTCACCGAGACCGAGCTGATCACGATGGTGCTGACGCTGGTGCTGGCCGGCACCGAGAACACCGCGCAGACGATCGGCAACGGCATGATCGCCCTGCTCACCCACCCCGACCAGCTGGCCGCGCTGCGCGCCGAACCCGGGCTGATGCCGGGGGCGGTCCACGAGCTGCTGCGCTGGTGCGGTGCGCTGCACAGCACGCAGTTCCGGCACGCGGTCGAGGACGTCGAGATCGCCGGCGCGAAGATCAAGCAGGGCGAGAAGACGATGGGCATGCTGGTCGCGGCCAACTACGACCCGCGGCACTTCGAGGACCCCATGCGGCTGGACATCCGCCGCCAGACCGACGGGCAGCGCGAACTGCACGTCGGCTTCGGCGCCGGCCTGCACTACTGCCTGGGCGCGCACCTGGCCAAGCAGGAGTTCGAGGTGGCGTTCACCGGCCTGATCAACCGCTTCCCCGACATGGAGCTGACCGGCCCGCCGGAGGAACTGGACCGCGGCAACATGCCCGGCTCGTGGCGGCTCAAGCGCCTGCCGGTCCGCCTGAAGGGCACCGCGAACTAGCCCCGAGCGCCCCAAGGCGGCCTTGGTTGCGTCTGACGCACCGAAGGCCGCCTTGGTTGCGTCTGACGCACCGAAGGCCACATTGGGGCGCTCGGGACGAACGCCGGAGATGGCCGAAAACCCAGTCTGAAGGGCCGGCGAGCAAAGCTCGCCGGCCCTTCAGGGTTGGCTCAGTTGACGGCGGTGCCGGCGTCCACGAAGACGTCGTCACCCTCGACGTGGACCCGGTAGACGTCCACCGGTTCGGTGCCGGGCGGGACGGACGGTTGGCCGGTCCGCAGGTCGAAGCACGCACCGTGCATCCAGCACTCGATGCCCTTGTCGGTCACCTCGCCCTCCGACAGGCGCTGGAAAGCGTGCGAGCACTCGTCCCGCAGCGCGTGCACCTCGTCGCCGTCGCGCACCAGCACGACGGGGACGTCACCCACCTTGACGGCGAACGGCTTCCGGTCGTCGAGGTCGGACAACGTGCACACTTTGGTCACATTCGGCGAACGCATGGCTTCCCCGTTCAGGACTTCGGCGCGACGAGCCGCACCGGGAGGTCCTTGGTGCGGGTGAAGCCGGGCCGCAGGATCCACGGGATCTCCTTGCGCGGCACCGCCAGCGTCATGTCCGGGAACCGGGTGTACAGCCCGCGCAGCGCCACTTCCGCCTCCAGGTAGGCGACGTGCTGGCCGAGACAGCGGTGGATGCCCTTGCCGAAGCCGAGGTGGCTCTCGCTGCCGACGGCGAGCCGGTCGATCTGCAGCTTCTCCGGCTCCGGGAACTTTCGCGGGTCGCTGTTGGCGGCCATGATCAGCGGCACGATCGGCATCCCGCGCGGGATCACCGTGCCGCCGACCTCGATGTCCTCCGTCGCGAACCGCGGCTGCCCGAACTGGATCGGGCCCAGGCGCTGCAGCTCGCGCACCGCCTGCGGCCACAGCGTCGGGTCCGCCTTCAGCCGCGCGAGCTCGTCCGGGTGCTCGTGCAGCGCCAGCACCGAGTTCCCGATCAGGTAGGTCGTCGTCTGGTGCCCGGCGGTGACCAGGCTGAACAGGATGCCGACCAGTTCGTCGTCGGTGGCGATGCCGGGGTTCTTCGCCTGCGCCTCGACGAGCGCGGTGACCATGTCGTCCTTCGGCTCGGCACGCCGACGCTCGATCATCGCGCGCGCGGCGATGAGCGTCTTTCGGACCTCCTCGGGCAGCCGCTTGCCGTCCAGGGTGGCCATCGCGTCACTCCACGCGCGCCACTGCGGGCGGTCCTCCGCGTCGACGCCGACCAGCTCGCAGATCACCGTGACCGGCAGCGGGTAGCAGTACGCGTCGACGAGGTCGACCGGCGTGCCGTCGCCGCCGGCCGCTTCCAGCTTGTCGAGCAGCTCCGCGGTGAGTGCCTCGACGCGCGGGCGGAACTTGCCGACGCGGTGCGCGGTGAGCGCGTAGGAGACCAGCTTGCGCAGCCGGGCGTGCTCCTCGCCGTCGGAGGCGTTGATGAGGTTCTTCAGCCAGGGGATCAGCTCCTCCGGCATGTCCAGGTGCCGGAAGACGCCGTTGCGGATGTCCTCGGCGGGGGAGTCGGCCAGCGGGTTGCACTGGAACCGCTGGTCCATCAGGACCTGGCGCACGTCTTCGTAGCGGGCGGCCAGGTACATCGGCGGCCCGCCCATGAAGCCGCCGATCTGCAGCGTCGGTGCCTCGCGGACCGCGGCGTGCGCTCCCCACGGGTCGGCGACCACTTCCGGGGAGAACAGGTCGACCGGTTCGGCCGAAGTCTCGGCAGTGGTGGTCATGGGTTCTTCCTTTCCTGTTGGATCCGGGTCAGTGCGTGGCGACGAACTCCTTGAGCGTGCCGATCACGTACTCGATCATCTCCGTGGTGATCCCCGGGTAGACGCCGATCCAGAACGTCCGCTCGGTGACGATGTCGCTGTTGGTCAGCGGGCCGGCGATGCGCTGCGGCTTGCCGATGTAGGCGGGGTGGCGGGTCAGGTTGCCCGCGAACAGCCGGCGGGTGCGGATGTTGCGCGCCTCGAGGTACTCGACGGCCTCCGGGACGTCGAAGCCCGCGTCGGGCTTGACCGTGATGATGAACCCGAACCAGCTCGGGTCACTGCCCGGCGTCGCCTCCGGCAGGATCAGCCCGGGCAGGCCGTCGAGGCCTTCGCGCAGCTGGCGCCAGTTGCGCTTGCGGGCGTCGATGAAGTCCGGCAGCTTCGCCAGCTGGCTCAGCCCGAGCGCGGCGTGGATGTCGGTGCTCTTGAGGTTGTAGCCGACCTCGGAGAAGACGTACTTGTGGTCGTAGGCCTCCGGCAGCGTGCCGAGGTGCAGTTCGAACCGCTTCAGGCAACGGTCGTCCTCGCCGGGCTCGCACCAGCAGTCGCGGCCCCAGTCGCGGAACGACTTCGCCAGCTTGGCCAGCTTGATGTCCGACGACAGCAGCATGCCGCCCTCACCCATGGTCAGGTGGTGGGCGGGGTAGAAGGACACCGTCGAGAACCGGCCGAACGTGCCGGTGAGCTGCCCGTTGTAGGTGGAGCCGACGGCGTCGCAGTTGTCCTCGATGAGGTGGCAGTCGTGGCGCTTCGCGATCTCGGCGATTTCCGCGACGGGGAAAGGATTTCCCAGCGTGTGCGCGATCATGATGGCGCGGGTGCGCGGGGAGATCGCCGCCTCGACCCGCTCGGCCGTCGTGTTGTAGGTGCCGAGCTCGATGTCGACGAACACCGGGATCATGCCGTTCTGCAGGATGGGGTTCACCGTGGTCGGGAAGCCGGCCGCGACCGTGACGACCTCGTCGCCCGGCTTGAGCTGCTCGTCGCCCAGCGTCGGCGACGTCAGGGTGCTCAGCGCCAGCAGGTTCGCCGACGAGCCGGAGTTCGTCAGCACCGCCTTGCGCCGCTTGAGCTTGCGGGCGAACGACGACTCGAACTTCGTCGCGATGGTGCCGGAGGCGATGCGCAGGTCGAGCGCGGCGGCCACCAGGGCTTCGCGGTCGGCGGCGTCCAGCACCGCTCCGGACGACAGGATCGGCGTCTGCCCCGGGATGAACGGCGCCGGCCCGGAGGACTGGGCGTCGTGGTAGTCGCGGACCTGCGCCAGCAGGTCCGATCGGGCTGAGTCGACCATGTCGTATCGATTCCCTACGGACGAGTGCGGGTTGTCGCGGACCTAACGCTCAAGTCACGCTAGAAGCGCCGGGATCGAGCGACATCCCCCAACGTGGTAGGGCCGTGCCCGGCGGGCGGCGGAGACTACCCGCGTTGGTGATGGCCTGCCGCGGTGTCATCGGCAAGCTGGAGCCGACCACGTGCCGGCCCTGGGAGGAAGATCTTGTGAAGGTTCTCAATCTTGCCGGGGTCGCCCCGTCGACCGTGTTCAGCCACGTCCCGCTCGCGAACGCGCTGCGCAACGCCGGGCACCAGGTCATGACGACCGCGTCGGTCGACGAAATGCTCGACACGATCGCCGGCGTCGGGCTGTCCGCCGTGCGCACCACCGCCGAAGGGGTGTCCCCGCGGCAGATCATCGCCGAAAGCGGCCTGACGCACGTGCCGGCGGACCCCCGGGAACGCGAAATCATGGCGGGTCGCTGGTACGCGCACATGGAGTACGTGACCCTCGACGCCCTGCTGGCGTTCAGCGAGGACTGGCGCCCGGACGTCATCATCAGCGGCGTCACCTCGTATGCCGGCCCGCTGCTGGCCGCCCACCTGGGCGTGCCGTACGTGCGCCACGCCTGGGACATCCACAGCCCGGAGCTGATGGACTCCGGCGCCGTGGAACAGCTGCGCGACCAGCTGACGGAGCTGGGCCTGGACGGCCTGCCCGAGCCCGCCATGACGATCGAGATCGCGCCGCCGAGCCTGCTGCCGGCGGAAGCCGCTTCGGCGCAGCTGATGCGGTGGATCCCGGGCAACTCGCAGGCCGTCGTGGAACCGTGGATGTACACGAAGGGCGCCGGCACCCGGATCGGCGTCACCGTCGGCACCGGGGTCGCGAGCTACCACCAGTACGACTTCCTGCAGGGCATCGTCGAGCAGATCGCCACGCTGGACGCCGAAGTCGTCGTCGCCGTCACCGAGGACGCCCTGCCGGAACTGCGCGAGCGGCTGAAGAACGTCCGGGTGGGCTGGATCCCGCTGGATGTCGTCGCGCCGACGTGTGACGTCCTGGTGCACCAGACCGGCGGCAGCACCATGATGACGGGGCTGGCCCACGGCGTGCCCCAGGTGCTCATCCCCGACCCCAACCAGTACCGCGCCTGCGACATGGCCCGCCGGCTCGCCGAAACCGGCGCCGCGGCGGTGCTTTCGCCGGAGGAGGCCACGAGCGAGGTCATCGCGAAGACCTGTGGCGAGCTGGTCGCCGACCCGTCCTACGCCGCGGCCGCGCGCGGGCTCGCCGGCGAGATCGCCGCCCTGCCGTCGCCGAACGAGGTCGCGCTGCGCATCGAGCAGCTCGTCCGGGAAGCGTCCTAAGAGGACATGGGCAGCGTCACGACCCGGAGCATGACCGTACGGCCGCTCGGCATCGACGGCGCGCACCTCGTTTCGTCCAAGTCCTTCGGTGACGGGCGCGGCGACTTCTTCGAGGTCTACCGCGAAGACGTGCTGACCGAGGCACTCGGCTACCGGCCGCGGTTCCTGCAGACCAACGTCTCGACGTCGTGCCGCAACGTCGTCCGCGGCGTGCACGGTGCGCTGACGCCGCCCGGCCTGGCGAAGTTCGTGACGTGCCTGCGCGGTTCGCTGCTGGACTTCGTCGTCGACGTGCGGACGGGCTCCCCGACGTTCGGCCAGTGGGACATGATCGTGCTCAACTCCCACGGCGGCACCGCGGTGTACGTGGAGGAGGGTCTCGGCCACGCCTTCGTGTCCCTCGAGGACGACACGTGCGTCCAGTACCTGCTGTCCGACCTCTACCGGCCGGCCGAGGTGCTCACCGTGCAGCCCCTCGACCCCGAGATCGGCCTCCCGCTGAACCTGCCGGGCGAGCCGATCCTGTCCGAGCGTGACGCGGCCGCGCCGACGCTGCGGGAGGCCGGCGAGCTGGGCCTGCTGCCCCGCTACGACGAGTGCCTCGCCCTCCGCGACGCCCGCGTCCGGCTGACCGAGGCGGCCGCTGCTTCCTGATCCGCCGCAAGTTCGTGAAGGCCACCTTGAGGAAGTTCAACTTCCTCAAGGTGGCCTTCACGAACCTTGGTGTCAGCTGAGCTGGGTGAGGGCCGTGCGGAGGGTTTCGCCGAGGAAGTCCAGATCGCCGTCGGTCGCGTTCAGCGGCGGGGCCACCAGCAAACCTTCACCCGTGCGGTCCGGGCGGAATCCGACGTACGGGTACAGCAGCAGCCCCTTGCCGCGGGTGATCCGCATGACGTCGCCGAGGGTCCCGGCGGCCAGCTCGATGCCGTAGAAGTAGCCGAGCCCGCGGACGTCGGTCACCACCGACCGGCCGCGGACCGCGTCGGCCACGAGCTTGCCGAGGGCCGCGCCGCGGACCTCGTCGCGGTCGAGGGCGCCGAGGTCCTCCAGGACCGACAGCACCGCCAGCCCGGCCCGGCCCTGCAGGGGCGTCGCCGACATCGTGCCCATCAGCGGCAGCCACTTGCCGCTCGTCAGGATGTCCTCGGCCAGGTTCGGCGAGAGCATCGTGGCCGCCAGTGGCACGTACCCGGCGCCGAGGCCCTTCGACAGCGTGACGATGTCCGCCGCCGAGCCCGGCGTGTGGTGCGAGGCCAGGGGGAGGCCGGTGCGGCCCAGCCCGGTGAGGACCTCGTCGTGGATGACCAGGACGCCGAACTCGTCGCAGACCTCGCGCAGCGCCTTCAGGTACCCGGCCGGTGGCACGTACCCGCCGCCGGTGGTGCCGTTGACCGGTTCCATCAGCACCGCGGCGACGGTTTCCGGGCCGGCCGCGACGATCGCGTCACGCACCGCCCGCACGCACTCGACGCGGCAGGCGGGGAACGGGCAGTCGAGGTGCTGGCCGGGGTAGGGCGGGTTGAACGCGGGGGCGAGGCCGAAGCTGTCGTCCTCGTGCGGCCGCCGCGACCGGTGGCCGGACAACGCGAGCACGAACGCGCTGTTGCCGTGGTAGCCCAGCGTCGAGGTCAGGATCTTGTGCCGGCCCTCTTCGCCGCGGGCGCGCTGCACCAGCCTGGCCAGCGCGATGGCGGACTCCGTCGCGTGCGTGCCGGTGGGGGTGAACATGACCCGGTCGTCCGGCCGGTGCACCGCCCGCGCGGTGGCCGCGGCCAGCTGCTCCATCAGGTCGGGCGCGAACGTGCCGGGGCTGGCGTAGGTGCAGATCCCGACCTGGTCCCGCAGGGCCTCGACCACCGTGGGGTGGGCGTGGCCGATGTTCACGTTGACGATCCCGCTGGCGCCGTCGAGGTAGCGCGTGCCGTCGGAGGCGTACACCCACGACCCGGCGGCGTGGCTGTAGGGGATCGGGGGGATCTGCAGCCGGGCCGCCAGCAGCTGGGACGGCGCTTTCTGCACGGTCATCGTCACGATCTGTTCCTCCTGGCCTCAGCCCACCGGCTCGGTGGCGTGCTCGACGTAAAGCCTCGCCTTGGTGCGGATGTCGTCGACGAGCACGGCTTGCCGTAGCACGTCGTCGTTGTCGGGGAGCCGTCCCGAACGGACGGCGGCCGCGAACGCGGCCAGGGTGTTCGCCACCTGGTCGTCGGGCGGCAGCCGGAGCTCGTCGATCTCCGAGCGCTGTTCCACCCGGAGCACCGGGACGTGGTCGGCGGGCGGGGTGAAGGCGTGCTCGAGGACGATCCGCCCCTCGCTGCCCCAGAGCTCGTAGCCGGACCGGTAGCCGTGGTCGATCCCGAAGGACGCGGACGCGCTGACGCCGTCGCGGGTGCACAGCAGCGCGTGCCCGGCCGACTCGACCGGCTGGCCGTGGCGCCGGGTGAGCACCGCCGCGATGACGTCGATTTCGCTGCCCAGGAAGGACATCGCCGCGCGCAGCGGGTAGACACCGGTGTCCAGCAGGGCGCCGCCGCCGAGGTCGGCGCGGTGGCGGATGTCGCCGGGCGGGCGGGCCGGCACGGCGAACGCGGCGTGGAACGCGCGCAGCTCGCCGATCGCGCCGTCGGCCAGCAGTTTCCGGACCGCCACGTGCTGGCTGTGCTGGAGGAACATGACGTTCTCCATCAGCACGAGCCCGGCCGTCCGCGCGGCTTCGATCAGCGCACGGGTCTGCACCACGCTGGTGGTCAAGGGTTTCTCGGCGAGCACGTGCTTGCCGGCGGCGAGCGCCCGCTCGATCCACCCGGCGTGCGCGGCGTTCGGCAGCGGGAGGTAGACGGCTTCGACGTCGTCGAGGTCCAGCAGCGCGGAATAGCCCTCGACCGCCCGGCAACCGTAGCCGCGCGCGGCGTCAGCGGCCTTGCCGGCGTCGCGGCTGGCGATGGCGGCGATCTCCGTGCGGGGCAAGGCGGCCATGGCCGGGAGGAGCTTCCGGAGGGCGATGCTCGCGCAGCCCATGATCCCGATGCGCAGTGGGGCCACCGGATCTCCTTCGCGCGGTTCGGGCATCGTCGGAGTCTTCACGCTAGGACGGCCGCGCGGATCCGGGCATCCCTCGTCCTGATAGCGATCGACCGTCCTATCAGGTCGGGGGATGCCCGCCGGGGGATGGCCGTCCTACGCTCGCCGGACGCCGAGGATGGGAGTGACGTGGTCCACAGCGCGATACACGAGGACACGGCCCGGGACGGCCGGTCCGACGACGCGGTCATGTCCATGGCGGATTTCCACTCCTGGTTCAACGCGCGGGCCCGCGCGAACAGCTTCCGGGTGGACCGGATCCCGTTCGCGGACCTGTCCGGCTGGGATTTCGAGCCGGACACCGGCAACCTGGTGCACGCCAGCGGGCGGTTCTTCTCGGTCGAGGGCCTGCGCGTGCGGACCGACCGGCCCTGGGTGAGCGAGTGGGCCCAGCCGATCATCGTGCAGCCGGAGATCGGCGTGCTGGGCATCCTCGTCAAGCGGTTCGACGGCGTCCCGCACTGCCTGCTGCAGGCGAAGATGGAGCCGGGCAACATCAACGGCCTGCAGATGTCGCCGACCGTGCAGGCCACCCGCAGCAACTACATGAAGGTCCACGGCGGCGCGGCCACCAAGTACATGGAGTACTTCCGGGCCGGCTCCCGCGGCCGCGTCCTGTTCGACGGGCTGCAGTCCGAGCAGGGTTCGTGGTTCCTGCACAAGCGCAACCGCAACATCGTCGTCGAGACCGACGACGACGTCCCGCTGGACGAGGACTTCTGCTGGCTCACCCTCGACCAGATCCGGCGGCTGCTGCGGCTGGACCACATGGTCAACATGGACTCCCGGACGGTCCTCTCGTGCGTCCCGCACGCACTGGCGCGGCCGGACGACCGGACCGACGGCGACGGCTCGTTCGTCGAGGCGGTCCACCGCTCGCTGTCCGGCCGCGGCCGGCCCGTGCACGAACCGGGGCGCGTCCTCAGCTGGCTCACCGAGGTGCGCGCCCGCCAGGAGCTGGTGCAGCGCCGGGTGCCGCTCAAGGAGATCGCCGAGGACGGCTGGCGGCTCGGCCACGACGTCATCGATCACCGCGACGGCAAGTACTTCGACGTCGTCGCGGTCTCCGTGGAGGCCAGCAACCGCGAGGTCAGCTCCTGGACCCAGCCACTGGTGGCGCCCCGGCAGTCCGGCCTGCTGGCGTTGCTGGTCAAGCGGATCGGCGGCACGCTGCACGCGCTGGTGCAGGCCCGCAGCGACGCGGGCACGCTCAACATCGCCGAGCTGACCGCCACCGTGCACTGCCAGCCCGGCAACTACGCCGACGCGCCGGCGGAGTACCGCCCGCCCTACCTCGACTACGCGCTCGCCGCCTCCCCCGGCCGCGTGCGCCTGGACGTCGTGCATTCGGAGGAAGGCGGCCGGTTCTACCACGCGCAGAACCGCTACCTGGTGATCGAGGTCGAGGACGACTTCGCTCCCGAGCCCGACGACCGCTTCCTCTGGACGACGCTGAGCCAGCTGATGTCCCTGCTGTCGCACAGCAACTACCTGACGGTCGAACTGCGCAGCCTGATGGCCGGCCTCCGCAGCTTCTGAAGTCTGCCGCGGCTGGTCGTGAGTGGTAATTCGGGTTCTAACCCGAATTACCACTCACGACATCCCGGTGACCACGGCGGCGCGCAGGCGGTTGCGGAGGGCGCCCGCGAGGGCGTCGAGGCCGCCGGGGCCGGCGGTGCCGAAGACGTGGTAGTCCGGGCGGACGAGCACCGAAGTCGCGCCATAGCGCGCCAGGAACGGGCGGTAGACGTCGTCGACGTCCACGCCCTCGGACAGCCGGACGACGTGCGTCCCCAGCGAAGCGAGGAAGGCCGAGCCGCCCGGCTCGGTGGTCAGCAGCACGAAACCGCGGCCGACGACGCCGTCGAACAGCCCGGTGGTGCCGCCCACCCGCACCCGGCCCTGCGGCACGACCACGCCCGCGCCCGGGCTTTCGTGGAGCAGCCCACCGGTGAGCGGTTTCGCCGGTTCCGGCCGGCCCAACGGTTTGCCGCGCCGGTTGGCCAGCACGGTGGCGTCCCGCTCGGCGGCGGCCGCCGGGTCCGTCACGCAGATCACCCGGCCCAGCTGGACCGACGCCAGGATCGCCTCCCGGGCCTGCTCGCGGCGCTCGTCCCCATAACTGTCCACAAGGGACTCCGAAGCCAGGTTGCGGAGGGTGAGGTCCAGCTTCCACGCCAGGTTGGTGACGTCGCGGATGCCGGAGCACATGCCCTGCCCGGCGAACGGCGGCATCAGGTGCGCCGCGTCACCGGCGAGCAGGACGTGCCCCACCCGCCACCGGTCGGCCCACCGGGCCTGGAAGATGTAGGTGGTGCTGCGCAGCAGGGTGGCGGTCTCGGGGGTGACGCCGTAGGGCGCCATCAGCCGCCACGCCGTCTCGTCCTTGTTCAGCTCGGCCGCGTTTTCGCCCGGCAGGCGCATGAACTCCCAGCGACGGCGGCCGGGCCCGCTGCCCACCAGCGTCGTGGGCCGCGCGGGGTCGCAGATCTGCACGTTGGTCGGCACGAACTCGCGCGGCTCGTGCAGCTGGACGTCGCAGAGCAGCCACTCGTAGGAGAAGCCGAGGTCGGTCACCGGCACGTCGAGGTGCTCGCGCACGAAGCTGTTGGCGCCGTCGCAGCCCACCACCCACCGCGCGGAAAGCGTCCGTGTCACCTCGTCGGAGTCGACGGCGGTCACCTGGACGAGGGAGTCGTCGGCGATGGCCACGACTTCGTGCCCGCGCAGCACCGTGATGCCCGGAAGTTCCCCGGCCCGGGCCGCGATCAGCTCTTCGAGGGACGGCTGGTGCATGGTGTTGGCGTCCGGCCAGCCGTACCGGCCGTCCGTGGTGAAGGCGATGTCCAGCAGCGGCTGCCCGTCGGCGGTCTGCCACTGGTAGCCGTTGGCCGGTGCGGTGATCCGCCCCAGCTCCGGGCCGATGCCGGTGGCGGCCAGCAGCCGGGCGGTCTCGCCGTCGAAGCTGGTCGCCCGCGGCAGCCGGTACGGCCGGGGCCGGCGTTCGAGCACCGTCACCCGCCAGCCGCGCTGGGCCAGCAGCACCGACAGGGTGGCGCCGATCGGGCCGTTTCCGACGATGACGACGTCCGTGTCCGTCACGGGAACCTCACCGCTCACGAGTCAGGCGGGCCAGCTGTTCGCGCAGGCAGCCGACGCGCTGTGGCAGCGACGGATCACCCTCGGGCCAGCCCAGGTCGATGCCGACCCGGCCGCCGAACGTGCTGAGCACGTAGCCGCCGAGCGCGATGGTCTCCCGCATCCGGGACGCCGAGTGCAGGTTGGTCAGCCGCAGGCCGTCCGGGGTGCGCATCGGCGGGGCCACGCCCCAGTTCATGATGCTGACCACGGCCAGCGCGAGCTTCGGGTCCCACGGCTTCGCGGCGGCAGGCTTGCTGAACATGTCCAGGATGCTGCGCTGTACGGAACCGTCGGCCAGGCCGGCCCGCAGTTGCTCGCCGATCGCCCGGCCGATCGCGACGGCGTCGTGCGCGATCCCGTCCGTCACTTTGAAGCCGACCCCGCCGAGCACGTTCGTGCCCTCGGTCGCGCCGACCGGGGGCGTCAGCCTGCTGCGCAGGTTCACCGAATACCGGTAGACGAGGTCGGTCAGCGGCAGGTCGCGGATCTCGGCTTCGGCGAGCAGGACCGCGCCCGACACCAGGCCGTTGATCGTCACCTTCTCGCGGTGGCCGAGGTTCGCCAGCGCCGTCGTCTCGGCCTCGGTCAGCCGGTGCTGGACGACGTGGCGGACGACCGGATCCGGCCGGTTCGCCGGTGGCGGCGGGGCCAGTGGTGTCGCCGGGCCGCTCGCGTGGATGCCGCGTTCGGCCAGCAGGTCCTCCAGCGACCGCGGGTACGGGTGCCGGACCGGTTCGAGCGGCACGCCCTCGACGACGTCGGTGTAGCGGGACCACAGCGCCGAGAGGATTGCGGTGGCGTGGTGGGCGTCGGCGACGCTGTGCTGGATCGCGAGGCAGACACTGGCTTCGTCGCCGTCGCGGATGACGTTGAGCGCGCTCAATGAGCGGCTCTGGTCGAGGTCCAGGCCGGATAGGGGGCGGGACGGGTCACCTTCGGCGAACCGGATTTCCGGCCGGGCGTCCGACTCGGTGAGCACCGCGCCCTTGCCGGTGAACTCCACCCGGGCGGAGAGCTGCGGATAGGCGAGGCAGATCGCCTCGAACGCCGTGGTCAGCGCCTCGGGATCGAGCCGGCCCTCGGCGCGCACGGTGTACCCGATGTAGGCCTCCCGGGCGGCGTGGATGCTTTCGCTGGGCGCCAGCGCCCGCCGGACAGCGGCTCGCGTCACGAGTTCCCTCCCGTGGAGCCGGTCAGCGCGGCGCCGGCCAGCTTTTCCGTCATGGTCGCGATCATCGGGGCGGCCTGCTCGACCAGGAAGAAGTGCCCACCTGGCAGCACCTGCAGATCGGCCGGCCCGGTGGTGTGCTCGGCCCAGGCGCGGGCCTCCTCGACCGACACCCGCGGATCGCGGTCGCCGGTGAACGCCGTGACCGGGCAGTCCAGCCGCCGTCCGGGTTCGTGCCGGTAGGTCTCGACCGCGCGGTAGTCGCTGCGGATCGCGGGCAGGACCATGGCCAGCAGTTCGGGGTCGGCGAGCATGGCCGCGTCGGAACCGCCGAGCTTCCGGAGCTCGGCGACGAGCCGGTCGTCCGACACCCCGCGGAAGTCGTCGTCGCGGTAGCGCGACGGCGCCCGCCGCCCGGACGCGAACAGGTGGACCGGCGCGGACAGCCCGGCGTCGGGCATCCGCAACGCCACCTCGTAACCGATGATCGCGCCCATGCTGTGCCCGAACAGGGCCAGCGGCCGGTCGTCGACCGAGCGCAGCACTTCGAGGAGCCGGTTGGTCAGCCCGCCGATGCTGTCGACGGGCGGCTCGTGGCGCCGGTCCTGGCGGCCCGGGTACTGGACCGCCAGTACCTCGACCGCGGGCGCGAGGGCCCTGGCGAGCGGGAAGAAGAAGCTGGCCGAGCCGCCGGCGTGGGGCAGGCACACGAGCCGCGCTCGCGCGTCCGGGGCCCGCACGAAACGGCGCAACCACTTCTCGGCGTCTGGTCGGTGCACGGGGACTGCCTTTCGCGGTGGCCTAAACGAGCTTCAGGGGGAGCGTCTTGGTCCGGGTGAACGCCGGCCGCAGGATCCACGGGATCTCCTCGCGCGGCACGGCGAGGGCCAGGTCCGGGAACCGGGTGAACAGCCCGTGCAGCGCCACCTCGGCCTCCTGGTAGGCGAGGTGCTGGCCCAGGCAGCGGTGGATGCCCTTGCCGAAGGACAGGTGCAGCTCGTTGGCGACGGACAGCCGGTCGACGATCAGCTTGTCCGGCTCGGGGAACTTGCGCGGGTCGGTGTTGGCGGCCAGCAGCAGCGGCGCGACCGGCGTCCCCCGCGGGATCGTGACGCCGCCCAGTTCGACGTCCTCCGACGGGAAGCGCGCCTGCGTGAACTGGAGCGGGCCCAGGCGCTGCAGCTCGCGCACGGCCTGCGCCCACAGCGCCGGCTCGGCCTTCAGCCGGGCCAGCTGGTCGGCCTGCTCGAGCAGGAAGAGCACCGAGTTCCCGATCAGGTAGGTCGTCGTCTGGTGCCCGGCGGTGACGAGGCTGAACAGGATGCCGACGATTTCGTCGTCGGACACCCGGCTCGGGTCCTCCGCCTGGGCCTGCACGAGCGCGGTGACCAGGTCGTCCTTCGGCTCGACGCGCCGGCGCGCCATCAGCTCGCGCGAGAGGGCGATGCAGTTGCGCAGGGCGGGCGGGATGTTCGGCGCGTCCATGGTCGCCATCGCGTTGCCCCAGGCGTGCCAGGCCGCGCGGTCCGGCTCGTCGATGCCGACCAGCTCGCAGATGACCGTGACCGGCAGCGGGAAGCAGAACTCCTCGACGAGGTCGACCGGCGACCCGTCCGCACCCAGCTCCGCCATCCGGTCGAGCAGGTCCTCGGTGATCTTCTCGACGCGGGGCCGCAGCGCGTTGACGCGGCGCCCGGTCAGCGCGTAGGAGACCAGCTTGCGCAGTCGCGTGTGGTCTTCGCCGTCGGCGGTGTTTAGCTTGTTCGCCATCCAGGGGATGAGGTCTTCGGGGAAGTTCATCGCCTTGAAGACGCCGTCGCGGATGTCGGCCAGCGGCGAGTCTTCCGGCGGGTTGGTGAGGAAGCGCGGGTCGGTGAGGACCGTGAGGACGTCCTCGTAGCGGGTGGCCAGCCACATGTCCGGGCCGCCCATCATGGTGCCGAGGTTCAGCGTCCCGGTGTGGGGCAACGGCTCTTCGCGCAACCGCGCGTACCAGCCGAACGGGTCGGCGACCACTTCCGGTGAGAAGAGGTCGACCGGCTTGGCCGAAGGCTTGGCGGTGGCGGTCATGGCCATCCCTTCCTGGTGCCGACGCGGGTGGTCCCGCTCGCGTGCGGCGGGCCCGGATTCGGACGGTAGGGAAGGACGCCCGGTTGAGCATCCCCCAACCTGACAGTGCTGGGCCGAGTGTCCCTTGTGGACGGTTTGGTGCGGCCCCGGCGCTATCAGAACGAGGGATGCCCGGCCGGGCCGGCCTGACCTACTCTCCGAAAGACCTTGCAGGCCAGGCGTTGATCGACACGCGGTCACGCGAAACGATGCTTAGGGGTACTGGTGACGAAGCCGACTCCGAACGAGATTGGCCAGGGCTACGACGCTTTCGCGGACCTGCTCGACCAGCTCTGGGGCGAAAATCTGCACCACGGGTACTGGGACGACCCATCCGTGACGCTCGAAGAGGCCACCACGCGGCTGACCGACCGGCTGGCCGGGATGCTGCCCCTGCGGGCGGGCGACCGGCTGCTCGACATCGGCTGCGGCAACGGCGAGCCGGCGATCCGGATGGCCGTGGCGAACGACGTCATGGTCACCGGCATCTCGATCAGCGAGAAGCAGGTGGAACGCGCGAACGACCGCGCGTACAAGGCCGACGTGGACGACCGGGTCGTCTTCGAGTACGCCGACGCGATGGAGCTGCCGTACGAGGACGGGTCGTTCGACCTCGTCTGGGCGCTGGAATCGCTGCACCACATGCCGGACCGCTGGCACGTGATCCGCCAGGCGGCCCGCGTGCTGCGGCCGGGCGGGCGCCTGGCGCTCGGCGACTTCCTGCTCGTCCCCGGCCCTGCCGGGCTGGAAGCCGACCGCGAGCGCGTCGCCGAGGTCGGCAAGGGCGTGGTGTCGGTGGTCTCGCTCGACGAGTACCAGGCCCACCTGCGCGAAGCCGGCCTCGAGCCCGAATCCGCCGAGGACGTCAGCGAGTACACCCGGCCGTCGTGGGCCAAGGCGGCGGAGCGGTTCGAGGCGCTGCGGGAGCAGGCGTTGCAGCACATCGAGGCCGCGCAGTTCGAGGTGACGCTCGGCCGGTTCCGCGCCTTCAGCGCCGAGCCGTCGCTGGGCTACGTCCTCTTGACCGCGCGCAAGCCCGAGTGAGGAAGCCCGAAACCATGCAGATGACCGAAGAGAACCTCCGCGGCCTGTTCGGCCGGATGACGGGGGACGAGAAGCACGGCTGGGCCGCGGCGTCGACGTTGCACGCGATCTGGGTGCTCTACGAACGCGTGCTCAACGTGTCGCCGTCGAACATCGACGACCCCGACCGCGACCGGTTCTACCTCTCCAAGGGCCACGGCCCGATGGCCTACTACGCGGTGCTCGCCGCGAAGGGCTTCATCGAGCCGGAAACGCTGGACACCTGGCGGCAGTGGGATTCGCCGCTGGGCATGCACCCGGACCGCAACCTGGCGCCCGGCGTGGAGATCAGCAGCGGTTCCCTCGGCCACGGGCTCCCGCTCGGCGTCGGCACCGCGCTCGGGCTGCGTGCCCAGGGCCGCGACGCGCGCGTGTTCGTCCTGATGGGCGACGGCGAGTTCGACGAGGGCAGCAACCACGAGACGATGTCGATCGCCGGCCGGCTCGGGCTCGACCGCCTCACCGCGATCGTCATCGACAACAAGACGGCCAGCCTCGGCTGGCCGGGCGGCATCGCCGCGCGCTTCGAGCTGGAGGGCTGGGCCGCGACCACGGTCGACGGCCGCGACCACGACGCGCTGGAGAAGGCGCTGACCGGGGAGACCGACGGGCGGCCGCGCGCCGTCGTCGCGGAGATCCTCCCGATCGAGGAAGGGGCAGGCGCATGACCGCCCAGGTGACCAGGAAGCAGATGCGGACGGTCTTCGCCGAGACGGTGATCGAGTCCCTCGCCACGGACCCGCGGGTGGTCATGCTGACCGCGGACATCTCGTCGTGGTTCTTCTGGGACGTGAAGAAGGAGTACCCGGACCGCGTCCTCAACTTCGGCATCCGCGAGCAGGCGATGATCGACATCGCCGGCGGCTTCGCGCTGGCCGGTCAGCGGCCGGTGGTGCACACGTACGCGCCGTTCCTGGTCGAGCGGCCGTTCGAGCAGCTCAAGATCGGCCTCGGCCACCAGGACGTCGGCGCGGTGCTGGTCAGCGTGGGCGCGTCCTACGACGACCCGTCGTGGGGCCGCACCCACCAGGCGCCGGGCGACGTGGCCCTGCTGGACACCCTGCCCGGCTGGACGATCCACGTCCCGGGCCACGAGGACGAGGTCGCGCCGCTGCTGAGCAAGGCCATCGCGGGCGACAACCGGGTCTACGTCCGGCTGTCCGAACGCGCGAACAGCGAATCGGTACCGGTGTCGGACGAGTTCACGGTGCTGCGCCGGGGCCGCAAGGGTGTGGTGGTCGCGGTCGGCCCGGTGCTGGACCAGGTCCTGGCCGCGACGGCCACGGCGGACGTGACGGTGCTGTACGCGTCGACGATCCGCCCGTTCGACCACGCGGGCCTGCGCGCGGCGGTCGACGCGGCGGCCCCGAACGTGGTGCTGGTCGAGCCGTACCTGCGCGGGACGTCGGCGTTCGAGGTGACCGAAGCGCTGGCGGACGTGCCGCACCGCCTGCGCTCGTTCGGAACGTGGCGCGACCGCGAGGCCCGGGTCTACGGCACGGCCGAGGAACACGACCGGCTGTTCGGCGTGGACGCCGAATCGCTGGCGGATTCGATCGCCCGCTTCGTCGGCTGACGAGAGCGGAACCGACCGGCTCCACGCCGTACCGCACCCCCAGGCGGTCCGGCGTGGAGCCGGTTTCCGTCATGCCCCAAGCGCCCCAATGTGGCCTTCGGTGCGTCAGACGCAACCAAGGCGGCCTTCGGTGCGTCAGACGCAACCAAGGCCGCCTTGGGGCGCTTGCGGGGCGGGTTCAGCGCGGGATAGGGGTGACTAGGGGGCGTCCCAGGTGATCGGCAGCGAGTGCACGCCGTAGGTGAGCATGTCGTTGCGCAGCGGGACTTCCGCGGGCGGCACCGCGAGGCGGACGTTGGGCAGGCGGCGCAGCAGCTCGGCGTAGCCGACCTGCATCTCCACCCGGGCCAGCTGCTGCCCGAGGCACTGGTGGACGCCGTGGCCGAAGGCCAGGTGCGGGCCGCGGGCGCGCGTCACGTCCAGCGTCTCCGGGGCGGCCCACTGCCGCTCGTCCCGGTTGGTGGCCACCACGGAGACCACCACGGTCGAGCCGGCCGGGATGTGCTCGCCGCCGAGCTCCAGGTCCTCCTTGGCGAACCGGAAGAGTCCCGGGTTGATGACGGACAGGAAGCGCAGCAGCTCCTCGACGACGTCGCCGATCCGGGCCGGGTCGTCGCGCACCGCGGCGAGCTGCTCGGGGCGCTGCAGCAGCACGAACATGCCCAGCCCGAACATGCTCGCGGTGGTGTCGTAGCCGGCGATGAGCAACAGGTTGGCGATGTTGATGAGCTCGTCGTCGGTGAGCGCCGGGTCGGCCCCGGCGTGGTGGATCAGGCCGGAGATGAGGTCGTCGGCGGGGTGCGCGCGCTTGTCCGTGATCAGCCGCTGCATGAACACCCGGAGGGCGTCCGCGTTCTCCACCGCCTGCTGGACCGGGGCGTCCAGCTGCAGCAGGGCCGCCGCGCGCTCCTGGAACTCCGCCCGGTCGTCGTAGGGCACGCCGAGCAGCTCGCAGATCACCAGCGAGGGGGCCGGGAACGCGAACTCGGTCATCAGGTCGGCGCTGGTGCCGTTGGCCAGCATGGCGTCCAGCAGCCCGCCGATGATCTTTTCGATCTGGGCGCCGAGGTCGCGGATGCGGCGGACGGTGAACTGCCCGGTGAGCAGCTTGCGGTACCGGGTGTGCTCCGGGGGGTCCATGTTGATGAACGACCCGGCGCGCGCCTTGTCGTCCCGCAGCCGCTCCCGGAACTCGGCGGGCAGCTCCTTGAACCTGGGGTGGTACTGGAACCGGTCGGAGGAGAACCGCGGGTCCGTCAGCACCGCGCGGGCCTCCTCGTACCCGGACACCAGCCAGAACGGATCGCCCGAGGCCAGCTCCGCCTTGGCGATCGGGCCGCGCGCGGACACCGCCAGCAAGGCGGGGGGCACGGTGAACGGGTCGTCACGCTGGACGAACTCCTGGGGGAGGGGTGACCGCAACGCTGCGTTGCTGGGCGGGTTCTCGGTCGCGTTGGTCGTCACTTCGGCGCCGGCTCCATTCGAATCGCGCGGGCCGGACGGCGATCGGTGGGGGACTGGTGCCGATCCCGCGGCTTGACTGGTCGCTTCGGAGCGTAGGAGCGCCGCGCCGGGCCGGGCATCCCTCGGTCTGATAGCACTGCGTCCGACTATCAACGTAGGGGTGGTGCCGGCCGCGTGTGGTGCAGACCATGGGCAGGCCGAAATGGTTGCCGGGTGAGCGAGGTGTGTCCCGATGGGTGTTGTCCTCCTGTTGAACGGTCCCAACCTGGGTGCGTTGGGCTATCGCGAGCCGGAGGTCTACGGCACCGACACCCTCGCCGACATCGAGAAGGCGGTCGCCGGCGAGGTGGCCGGCCGGGGCTGGGAAGTGGTGTCGGTCCAGCGTGACGGCGAGGGCGAGCTGGTCGGCGCGGTCCACGAGCACCGCGAGACCACGGTCGGCGCCATCGTCAACCCCGGCGCCCTGATGATCGCCGGCTGGAGCCTGCGCGACGCGCTGGCCAGCTACGCGCCGCCCTGGATCGAAGTGCACCTCAGCAACGTGTGGGCGCGCGAGCAGTTCCGGCACGAATCGGTCATCGCCCCCCTGGCCAGCGGGGTGGTCGTCGGCTTGGGCGCCTTCGGGTACCGGCTGGCGGCGCAGGCGCTGCTGCATTTATCGGCCGAGTGAGTTAAATCCGTATTGTCCGAATAGTCTGCGTCACTGGTACGTCCGGTCGGGGCGCACCCGATCGGGTCGCAGCCAACCGGGTGATGGACGCCCGTGCCTGCCGGCCGGTTCGACTCGCCGTCATTGTCGTGTCCGCATCGTGGGCTCAGGGTAGTTAGTTGAGCGCTAACAGAATGCTCGTTAGGCTAGCTGGCTGATTTGCGCGTCAGAACCGTGTTAAATCATTGCCCTACCAGGGAAAAAGTGTCTTCCCCTCACATTTTGTAGGGGTGTGACCTGAGTCACAGGGGCGATGACGCAGCCTTCTGCCGAAGCTATCGTGAGTGCCGCAAGCTGTTAATCTTTCACAAGCCTGCCTGGGGAGGTTCTTGTGACGTGCGCTTTTTTGCGCGGGCGGTGTGGTGCCATGTCCTGACCGGGTCACCGGGTTCTGTCGGACGCCCCTGTTCAGGGCGTTGTGATCAACAATGGCCGGGCTCGGTGTTGCGTGAATCCGCCGAATAGTGGCGTACCGTAAATAGAATTCGTTTCGTCTATACCTGGGGGATAGCCGAAAGATGCTCGACGTACCTACATTGCGACTACCGGAAAATCCATTCACCGGATTTGGTGACGATTTCATGCAGGAGGCGTGTGACACTGCCGGGTTCCTTCGCCGTTCGGCGTACTCGTGGTTCAACGGGCGGCTCGACACCGGGTTGCAGTGCGCAAAGGCGGCTGCGGCGGGCAACCGCCGGGAATCCCGTGAGCTCTACGAAATGGCTCAATTCTGGTACGTCGGTCTCCTCGTCAAGGCCCGGGAACTCGAAGTGGGCCGCCGGGTGCTGGACGCGGTCGAAAACAGCCGGGAGGGCTCCGCTTCCGAGCGCATGACCGCCGTGTCGCACAACGTCCGCGGAAACCTGCTGTTCGCGATGGGCAGCGTCGACGAAGCCATGGACGAGGTGAGCGCGGGGTTGCGGATCGCCGAAGGGTGCGGCGACCGGTCCCTGCGGCCTCCCAGCTACGTCGTGCTGGCGCTCGGCGCGTTGCGCCGGGCGGACATGCGGGCGTGCCGGCACTTCGTGGACAAGCTGGCCGACGAAGCCCTGCTGGGCTACTTCGGGCAGGCGCCGGGGGCGTGGGTGGCCGCGCAGGCCGTCGAGGCCCGCAGCGGCGTGGAGAGCGCGGCGAGCCTCATCGCCGGCATCGTGACGAACCCGCTGGTGCTCCGGCAGCTGCTGGTGTCGGAGCCGGCGGCGGCGCCGTGGCTGGTCCGCGTCTGCGGCAAGCTGGGCGCGCACGAACTGGCGGAGATCGTGGTGACGGCGGCTGCGGCGGCGGGTGCCGAGCAGCCGGAGTTCAGCGTGATCCGCGGATCGGCCCTGCACGCGGCGGGGCTGTCGACGCAGGACTCGGCCAAGCTCCACGAGGCGGCCGACATCCACCCCGACCGGTGGTGCCGGGCGTCGGCCCTGGAGGACCTGGGCGACCTGCTGGCGAAGCGGTACTCCGAGCGCGAGTGCACGGTCCGCTTCCTCGAGTCCGCGCTGGACGCGTACACGGCGGTGGGTGCCACCCGCGACTCGGCCCGGGTGGTGAACAAGCTCCGCGAGCACGGGGTCCGCCGCGGCACGACCCGCGTCGTCGAGCGTGAGGGCGCGACCGTGCACGGGCTGACGAACACCGAGTTCGCGGTCGCCGAGCTGGTGAGCCAGGGCCACACCAACAACGAGGTGGGCCGGCAGCTGTTCATCTCCCGGCACACGGTGGCGTTCCACCTGAAGAAGGTGTTCCAGAAGATGCACATCACCTCCCGGGTCGAGCTGGCGGCGGCCTGGAAGGTGTTTTCGTAGGGACGGGTCGCCGGAACTGGTGATCCCGGGCGGTTGGGTGCCGTGCCGGGATTGCGAGTAGCCGGGCGGACGCGAAGCGTGGTCACGCCGCAGTGGAGGGCGGCGCGGCCCCGAGGGTCCGCTGCGGGCTGCGGCTTGCGGCGGTACGCGGTGCGGCCGGGTGGCGGCGCGGCCCGCCCCCTGCGCGGCGGTGCCCGCTGTCTCGGTGCGGCGGTGCGGCGGTGCGGCGGTGCGGCGGTGCGGCGGTGCGGCGGTGCGGCGGTGCGGCGGTGCGGCGGTGCGGCCTGCCCCGGTGCGGCCTGCCCCGGTGCGGCAAAGGTCTTGAATGACTCATTCCTGGCGCCGGAGGTCTTGAATGAGTCATTCAAGACGCTGCAGCACGGCGGGCCCCGACTTCCGTGACCCCGGCCTTCGCCGTGCGCGAGCCGCCCCCGCCGCGCCCTGCGGGCCGGCGCCCCCGCCGTGCGCCGCCCGGCACTCCCGCCGTGCGCCCCCCCGGCCGTGCGCCGCCGGCGCCCCCCGCCATGTGCCGCCCGGCCGTGCTCCGCCATGCGCCACCCCGGCACCCCCGCCATGCGCCGACCGGCCGTGCTCCGCCATGCGCCACCCCGGCACCCCCGCCGTGCGCCGCCCGGCCGTGCTCCGCCCCGCCATGCGCCACCCGGCACCCGGCACCCCCGGCCGTGCGCCACCCGGCACCCCCGGCCGTGCGCCGCCCGGCACCCCCGGCCGTGCGCCGCCCGGCACCCCGGTCACCGCTGTATCCCCAGGCCGCCCGAGGCCGCCGACCGCCGTCCGCAAGCGCTCTCCGTCGCCCCCGAAGTCCGAATTCCACTCCCGGCGCGCCCGGCCCCGATCCCGATCGGCTGCCCTTGCCCTACCCTCGCGTCAGCCGGGAAACCCCAGGTAGAGACCCTCAAGGTGGCGTTACCGGTCGGTAGCTGGAATGATATTCGGCCGCTCACGCTCCGCTGAACTACTTCCACGCTGCGCCAACCGGCGGGACCCCCGTGTGGCATCTTGACTGGAAGCGCCGGTGGGGTCACGCTTACTCCCGACGGCGAAACCGGGGCCCTTGCGGGAGGGACCCACCGGGTCGCCCGGAGGCATACCTGAAGACGTTGCGAAGCAGGCTGGGCCCCATCGGGAGTGCCCCCTGGACAAGCCGTGACGTTCGGGCTAGACTGCTTCTTTGCGCTGCCCTCTTTCAGGCTGCCCGGAGCCGGTAGTTAGGATAGTGGGCACACGGCACCCTTGACAGTCGCTCGTAGCTGTTGCTATCGGCGGCCGTCACCGCTCATTGTCCCCGGAAGGACGCATCTTGGCAGTCTCTCCCGCGAACCAGGCCACTGCTGCGACCAACTCGGCTGAATCTCGCTCGGAGGCCACGGGAATCCCCGGCGCGCCCAAGCGGGTTTCCTTCGCAAAGATTCGCGAACCCCTCAACACCCCCAACCTGCTCGACGTCCAGATCCAGTCGTTCCAGTGGTTCACCGGGGACGAAGCGTGGTTCCAGCGCCGTGTCGAGGAAGGTGACGAGAACCCGGTCGGCGGCCTCGAAGAGGTTCTCAACGAGATCTCCCCGATCGAAGACTTCTCCGGTTCGATGTCCCTGTCCTTCTCCGCCCCGCGCTTCGACGAGGTCAAGGCCTCGATCGAAGAGTGCAAGGACAAGGACATGACGTACGCGGCCCCGCTGTTCGTCACGGCGGAGTTCGTCAACAACAACACGGGCGAGATCAAGAGCCAGACGGTCTTCCTCGGCGACTTCCCGGTGATGACCGACAAGGGCACCTTCGTCATCAACGGCACCGAGCGTGTCGTGGTGTCCCAGCTGGTCCGCTCGCCGGGCGTCTACTACTCCAAGGACATCGACAAGACGAGTGACAAGGACGTCTTCAGCGTCCGCGTCATCCCGAGCCGCGGTGCCTGGCTGGAGTTCGACGTCGACAAGCGCGACACCGTCGGCGTCCGCATCGACCGCAAGCGCCGCCAGCCCGTCACCGTGCTGCTGAAGGCGCTCGGCTGGACCACCGAAGCGATCCGCGAGCGCTTCTCCTTCTCGGAGACGCTGCTCGCCACCCTCGAGAAGGACCACACGGCCGGCACCGACGAGGCGCTGCTCGACATCTACCGCAAGCTGCGCCCGGGCGAACCGCCCACGAAGGAGAGCGCGCAGACCCTGCTGGAGAACCTGTTCTTCAAGGCGAAGCGCTACGACCTGGCCAAGGTCGGCCGGTACAAGGTCAACAAGAAGCTGGGCCTGTCGACGCCGATCGACAACGGGACGCTGACCGAAGAGGACATCGTCACGATCATCGAGTACCTGGTCCGGCTGCACGCCGGCGAGGACAAGATGACGGCCGCGAACAACACCGAGATCCCGGTCGAGACCGACGACATCGACCACTTCGGCAACCGTCGCATCCGGACAGTCGGCGAGCTGATCCAGAACCAGATCCGGGTCGGCCTGTCGCGCACCGAGCGCGTCGTCCGCGAGCGCATGACCACGCAGGACGTCGAGGCGATCACCCCGCAGACCCTGATCAACATCCGCCCGATCGGTGCGGCGATCAAGGAGTTCTTCGGCACCTCGCAGCTGTCGCAGTTCATGCAGCAGACGAACCCGATCGACGGCCTGACCCACAAGCGCCGCCTCAACGCGCTGGGCCCGGGTGGTCTGTCGCGTGAGCGCGCCGGCATGGAGGTCCGGGACGTCCACCCGTCGCACTACGGCCGGATGTGCCCGATCGAGACGCCGGAAGGCCCGAACATCGGCCTGATCGGCTCGCTCTGCTCCTACGCGCGGGTCAACCCGTTCGGCTTCATCGAGACGCCGTACCGCAAGGTCGTCGAGGGCCGGGTCACCGACCAGGTCGACTACCTGACCGCGGACGAAGAAGACCGGTTCGTCAAGGCCCAGGCCAACGCGCCGATCTCCGACGACGGCACCTTCGTCGAGGACCGCGTCCTGGTCCGCCGGAAGGGCGGCGAGGTCGAGCTGATCGACCCGCTCGACGTCGACTACATGGACGTCTCGCCGCGGCAGATGGTCTCGATCGCGACGGCGATGATCCCGTTCCTCGAGCACGACGACGCGAACCGCGCGCTGATGGGCGCGAACATGCAGCGTCAGGCCGTGCCGCTGCTGCGCAGCCAGGCGCCGTACGTCGGCACCGGCGTGGAGTTGCGCGCCGCGATCGACTCCGGCGACATGCTGGTCGCCGAGCAGTCGGGCGTGGTGGAGGAGCTGTCCGCCGACCTGATCACGGTCATGCACGACGACGGGACGCGGAAGGCCTACAGCCTCTACAAGTTCCGCCGCTCGAACCACGGCACCTGCTTCAACCACCGCCCGATCGTCAACGAGGGCGACCGGGTCGAAGCCGGCCAGGTCATCGCCGACGGCCCGTCCACCGAAAACGGTGAGGTGGCGCTCGGCAAGAACCTGCTGGTCGCGGTCATGCCGTGGGAGGGCCACAACTACGAGGACGCGATCATCCTCTCCGAGCGCCTGGTGCAGGACGACGTCTTGACGTCGATCCACATCGAGGAGCACGAGATCGACGCCCGCGACACGAAGCTGGGCGCCGAGGAGATCACCCGGGACATCCCGAACGTCTCCGAAGAGGTCCTCGCTGACCTCGACGAGCGCGGCATCATCCGGATCGGTGCCGAGGTCCGCGACGGCGACATCCTGGTCGGCAAGGTCACGCCGAAGGGCGAGACCGAGCTGACCCCGGAGGAGCGCCTGCTCCGCGCGATCTTCGGCGAGAAGGCCCGCGAAGTCCGCGACACCTCGCTGAAGGTGCCGCACGGCGAGACCGGCAAGGTCATCGGCATCCGCGTGTTCTCGCGCGAGGACGACGACGAGCTGCCCCCGGGCGTCAACGAGCTGGTCCGCGTCTACGTGGCCCAGAAGCGCAAGATCCAGCCGGGCGACAAGCTCGCCGGCCGGCACGGGAACAAGGGTGTCATCGGCAAGATCCTGCCGGTCGAGGACATGCCGTTCATGGAGGACGGCACCCCGGTCGACATCATCCTGAACACGCACGGTGTCCCGCGACGGATGAACATCGGCCAGATCCTCGAGCTGCACCTGGGCTGGCTGGCTTCGCAGGGCTGGACGATCGAGGGCGACCCCGACTGGGCGAAGAACCTGTCGGCCGAGCTCCGCGACGTCGAGCCCGGCACGAACACCGCCACCCCGGTGTTCGACGGCGCGAAGGAAGAGGAGCTCACCGGGCTGCTCAGCGCGACCAAGCCGAACCGCGACGGTGAGCGCATGGTCAAGGAGAACGGCAAGGCCACGCTGCTGGACGGCCGCTCCGGCGAGCCGTACCCGTACCCGGTCGCCGTCGGCTACATGTACATCCTGAAGCTGCACCACCTGGTCGACGACAAGATCCACGCCCGCTCCACCGGCCCGTACTCGATGATCACGCAGCAGCCGCTGGGTGGTAAGGCGCAGTTCGGTGGCCAGCGCTTCGGTGAGATGGAGTGCTGGGCGATGCAGGCGTACGGCGCCGCCTACACGCTGCAGGAGCTGCTGACGATCAAGTCGGACGACGTGGTCGGCCGCGTCAAGGTGTACGAGGCCATCGTCAAGGGCGAGAACATCCCCGAGCCGGGCATCCCGGAGTCGTTCAAGGTGCTCCTCAAGGAGCTCCAGTCGCTGTGCCTCAACGTCGAGGTGCTCTCCAGCGACGGTGCGGCGATCGAGATGCGCGACTCCGACGACGAGGACCTCGAGCGCGCCGCGGCGAACCTCGGCATCAACCTGTCCCGCAACGAGTCGCCCTCGGTGGACGACGTCGTGCACTGATCGCGAGCTGAGGCGGGGCCTTCCTCCCGTGGGCCCCGCCTCGCCCGCCACCCCCTCTCTAGCCGAAACAACCCCAAGGGGATCTAGACGTGCTGGACGTCAACTTTTTCGATGAGCTCCGCATTGGTCTCGCCACTGCTGACGACATCCGTCAGTGGTCCTTCGGCGAGGTCAAGAAGCCGGAGACCATCAACTACCGGACGCTCAAGCCCGAGAAGGACGGCCTCTTCTGCGAGAAGATCTTCGGTCCGACCCGGGACTGGGAGTGCTACTGCGGCAAGTACAAGCGCGTCCGCTTCAAGGGCATCATCTGTGAGCGCTGCGGCGTCGAGGTGACCCGCGCCAAGGTGCGCCGTGAGCGGATGGGCCACATCGAGCTGGCCGCCCCGGTCACCCACATCTGGTACTTCAAGGGTGTTCCGTCCCGCCTGGGCTACCTGCTGGACCTGGCGCCGAAGGACCTCGAGAAGATCATCTACTTCGCTGCTTACGTCATCACCGGCGTGAACACGGAGCTGCGCCACAACGACCTGCCGACCCTCGAGAACGAGATCGGCGTCGAGCGCAAGAACCTCGAGACCAAGCGTGACGCCGACATCGAGGCCCGCGCGCAGAAGCTCGAAGCCGACCTGGCCGCGCTGGAGGCGGAGGGCGCCAAGTCCGACGTCCGCCGCAAGGTCAAGGAGGGCGGCGAGCGCGAGATGCGCCAGCTGCGCGACCGCGCCGGCCGCGAGCTGGACCGCCTCGAGGAGGTCTGGACGACCTTCACGAAGCTCGACACCCGCCAGCTGATCGCCGACGAGCTGCTCTACCGCGAGCTCGTCGACCGCTACGGCGAGTACTTCACCGGTGGCATGGGCGCGGAGGCCATCCAGAAGCTGGCCGCGGAGTTCGACGTCGCCGCGGAGGCCGACAACCTGCGCGACACCATCCGCAACGGCAAGGGGCAGAAGAAGCTCCGCGCGCTGAAGCGGCTCAAGGTCGTCGCGGCCTTCCAGTCCACCGGCAACGACCCGCGCGGCATGGTGCTCGACGCCGTCCCGGTGATCCCGCCGGACCTGCGCCCGATGGTGCAGCTGGACGGTGGCCGCTTCGCGACCTCCGACCTGAACGACCTGTACCGCCGGGTCATCAACCGCAACAACCGGTTGAAGCGCCTCATCGACCTCGGTGCGCCCGAGATCATCGTCAACAACGAGAAGCGGATGCTGCAGGAGGCCGTCGACGCGCTGTTCGACAACGGCCGTCGCGGGCGTCCGGTCACCGGCCCGGGCAACCGGCCGCTGAAGTCGCTGTCCGACCTGCTCAAGGGCAAGCAGGGCCGGTTCCGCCAGAACCTGCTCGGCAAGCGCGTCGACTACTCGGGCCGTTCGGTCATCATCGTCGGTCCGCAGCTGAAGCTGCACCAGTGCGGCCTGCCGAAGGACATGGCGCTCGAGCTGTTCAAGCCGTTCGTCATGAAGCGGCTGGTCGACCTGAACCACGCGCAGAACATCAAGTCCGCCAAGCGGATGGTGGAGCGCTCGCGGCCGCAGGTGTGGGACGTGCTGGAAGAGGTCATCACCGGCCACCCGGTGATGCTGAACCGCGCGCCGACGCTGCACCGCCTCGGCATCCAGGCCTTCGAGCCGCAGCTGGTCGAGGGCAAGGCCATCCAGCTGCACCCGCTGGTCTGCGAAGCGTTCAACGCGGACTTCGACGGTGACCAGATGGCGGTGCACCTGCCGCTGTCGGCCGAGGCGCAGGCCGAGGCCCGGATCCTGATGCTGTCGGCGAACAACATCCTGTCGCCGGCGTCGGGCCGTCCGCTCGCCATGCCGCGACTGGACATGGTCACGGGCCTGTTCCACCTGACCCGCCTCACCGAGACGGCCGAGGGCGCGGGCAACGCGTACTCGTCGACGGCCGAGGCGATCATGGCCTACGACCGCAAGGCGCTGAGCCTGCACGCCCCGGTCAAGATCCGCATCACCGACCGTCAGCCGGCCAAGGCCGACGAGGCTCGGCTCGCGGAAAAGGGCTGGGAGCCGGGCAAGGCGTGGCTGGCCGAGACGACCCTGGGCCGCGTGCTGTTCAACGAGCTGCTGCCGGCGGACTACCCGTTCATCAACGAGCCGATGCCGAAGAAGCGGCAGGCCGCGATCGTGAACGACCTCGCCGAGCGGTACTCGATGACCCAGGTCGCGCAGACCCTGGACCGGCTGAAGGACGCCGGTTTCTACTGGGCGACCCGGTCGGGCGTCACCGTCGCCATCTCGGACGTGCTCACCCCGGTGGGCAAGAAGGCCATCCTCGACGAGTACGAGGGCAAGGCCTCCCAGGTGGAGAAGCGCTACCAGCGTGGTCAGCTGTCGCACGCCGAGCGGAACAACGAGCTCGTCAAGGTGTGGACGCAGGCCACCGAAGAGGTCCACAAGATCATGGAGACGGCGCTGCCGGACGACAACCCGATCGCGGTGATCGTGAAGTCGGGCGCGGCGGGCAACATGACGCAGGTCCGGTCGCTGGCCGGTATGCGTGGCCTGGTGTCGAACCCGAAGGGTGAGTACATCCCGCGTCCGATCAAGGCCAACTTCCGTGAAGGCCTGTCGGTGGCGGAGTACTTCATCGCGACGCACGGTGCCCGGAAGGGCCTGGCGGACACGGCGCTCCGTACCGCCGACTCGGGTTACCTGACCCGGCGTCTGGTGGACGTCTCGCAGGACGTCATCGTCCGCGAGACCGACTGCGGCACCACCCGCGGCATCATGATGCCGATCGGCGAGGACATCGGCGACGGCAAGGTGCTGCGCGACCAGCACGTCGAGACCAGCGTGTACGCGCGGAACCTCGCGACGGACGCGGTGGACGCCAAGGGCAACGTCGTGCTGAACGCCGCCGACGACATCGGCGACCCGGCCATCGACAAGCTGATCTCCAGCGGCATCTCGAAGGTCAAGGTCCGCTCGGTGCTGACCTGCGAGTCGGTCGTCGGCATCTGCGCGACCTGCTACGGCCGCTCGATGGCGACCGGTCTGCTCGTCGACGTCGGCGAGGCCGTGGGTATCGTCGCGGCCCAGTCGATCGGTGAGCCGGGTACGCAGCTGACGATGCGTACGTTCCACCAGGGTGGTGTCGCCGGTGACGACATCACGACCGGTCTGCCCCGTGTGCAGGAGCTCTTCGAGGCTCGGGTGCCGAAGGGCAAGGCGCCGATCGCCGACGTCGATGGCCGCGTGCGCATCGAGGAGAGCGAGCGGTTCTGGAAGATCACGCTGATCCCGGACGACGGCGGCGAAGAGATCGTCTTCGACAAGCTGTCCAAGCGTCAGCGGCTTGCGAACACCCCGAACGGCCCGCTGGGCGACGGTGACCACGTCCACGTCGGTCAGCAGCTGCTCGAGGGCACCCCGGACCCGCACGAGGTGCTGCGGGTGATGGGGCCGCGCGAGGCGCAGATCCACCTGGTGGACGAGGTCCAGAAGGTGTACCGGGCGCAGGGTGTGTCGATCCACGACAAGCACATCGAGGTCATCGTCCGGCAGATGCTGCGCCGGGTGACGGTCATCGATTCGGGTGGCACGGACTTCCTGCCGGGCGAGCTGCCCGAGCGGACGAAGTTCGAGGCGCGGAACCGTTCGACGGTGTCCGAAGGCGGCGAGCCGGCTTCGGGCCGTCCGGTGCTGATGGGCATCACGAAGGCGTCGCTCACCACGGACTCGTGGCTGTCGGCGGCGTCGTTCCAGGAGACCACGCGAGTCCTGACCGACGCGGCCATCAACGGCCGCTCGGACAAGCTCGTGGGCCTCAAGGAGAACGTGATCATCGGTAAGCTGATCCCGGCCGGTACGGGCATCAACCGGTACCGCAACATCCAGGTGCAGCCGACCGAGGAGGCCCGGGTCGCGGCGTACGCGATCCCGTCCTACGACGACGGCTACTACACCCCGGACGTGTTCGGTACGGGTACCGGTGCCGCGGTTCCGCTGGACGACTACGACTTCGGCCGCGACTTCCGCTGACGAGGTTTTTGACGGGAAAGGCCCTCGCCGGGTTTCCGGCGGGGGCCTTCCTCCTTTTGTCACCTGATCGGGTATTCACCCGCCCCGGATGCGGCTAGAGTGAGCCGGTTCACGCGGTTCGGGGGCTTTGCGCGTTTCCAATGGGTAATCAGGGGTGACTGTTCGTGAACATATCCAGAAGCGCGAGATCCGTCGCGCGCGGTTTCGTCGCGCTGACGGCCGCGGCCGTGCTGACCAGCGTGTTCGCCGGCCCGGCGGCCGCGGAAGACCCGACGCCGGAGTCCCCGGCACCGACGTCGACTGCGCCGTCCACTTCGGAGGCGCCGGCCAGTTCGGAGGCACCGCCGCCCGCGCCGAGCTCCACCCAGCCGGAGAGCAAGCCCGCGGCGGCGCAGCCGCGGGCCGAGCGCGCCCGGATCACCGTCTCGATCGACCTCGACAAGGACGCCTACGCGTCCAGCGACGACGTCCACTTCACGATCAAGCTGACGAACACCGGCGAAGTCACCGCGGAAGGCGTCGAGGCCTACCAGTTCACCGACAAGCCGACCGACCTGGCGGTGCTTTACGGGACCTGGGGCGACCTGAGTACCGGGCAGGGAATCAGGCTCGAGCCGGGACAGTCCTTCGAGCAGACGGGCGTCGGGAACGTCCGGGACCTCCGGCAGGACACCGTGACCATCCGGGGCATCTTGTTCGACAAGACCGGCTCCAGCGTCAGCTCCGATTTCGGAGACTCGGCGAAGGTCACCCCGGCACCCGGCGAGGCGACGGGTGTCGTGTACGGCGACAAGAACGGTAATGGCGCCCGCGACAGCGGCGAGGAGCTGGCCGGGATCAAGCTCACCCTGCGGTACGTCCACGGCGACGTCACGTACACCGCGACGAGCGACGAGAACGGCAATCTCACCTTCAAGGTCCCGGCCGCGGACTACTACCTCGGCGGCGAGGTGGTCGACGGCTGGCTCTTCCCGTTCCGCACCGTCCACATCGGCGAGGGAACGAAGCTGGATCTCCGCGGCGCACCGCCGCTGAACGGCGCGCTCAAGGCGTCGATGAAGTTCACCCAGGACAGCTACAAGGTCGGCGAACTCGCCCACGTGGCCGTGACGTTGTCGAACTCCGGCAAGATCCCGCTCACCGGCATCGTGGCCGGCTGCAACCGCATCGGCGACCCCTACATCCTGAGTGGCCGGGCCCCGGGCTGGGGGGACCTCGCCGGAGGCGGGGTGACGATAGCCGCCGGTGAGACCCGGGTGATCGATGTGTCCGAGGCCGTCCCGCAGGCCGCCTTCAACCGCGGAATCGTCGTGGCCTCCTGCGACTTCGGCTACCGCGAGGTCGACTCCGAAAACCACGTGGAAGGCTACGCCCAGGCGGCTGTCCCGGGCGCCAAAGCCGTCGTCGAGGGCTCCATCGGCGTTTTCGACGACCAGGGCCAGGTGAAGCAGGGCCTCGCCGGGGTGAAGGTCGTGCTGGTGTCCGACCAGCACTGCCCGGTCACCGGCGAGCGGACCACCGATGCCAAGGGCCACTTCGAGTTCCGCGACGTCGCACCCGGGCCGCAGTACCACCTGTTCCTCTTGCCGCCGAAGGGCTGGAAGATCAAGTACGAGAACCCGCTGGAGATCTCCGTTTACGGCCCGCCGGAGAACCACTACCCGTGGCGGATCGACGCCGAGGAAGGTGACGCTCCGCTCCCGACGGTGCCTGCCAACCCGGCTGACTGCACCGCCGGCGCCCCGACCTCGACCACCGGCCCGGCCGGCGGGACCGGCGGTGGCCAGAGCGGTGCCTCCGGGCTGGCCAGCACCGGCGTCGACGCGATCGGCCTCGGCGCGCTCGCGCTGCTGGCCCTCGCCCTCGGCGGCGGTCTGGTGTTCGGCGCCCGCCGCCGTCGTTCAGCCTGACGTTCGAAACGACGCCCCGCGGTCCACAGTGGACCGCGGGGCGCTTTTGTTCAAGCACACTGCCGTTCTAGTGCAGGCTTCCCCGCGACACCGGGAAGTCGAAGTAGGTGTCCGGGAACGGTTCGCCGTTCAGCGTGAAGTGCCACCACTCCTCGGGCAGGTTGCGGAAGCCCGCCGCGGCCATCGTCGAGCGCAGCAGGTCGCGGTGCTGCCGGGCGACGCCGGTGATCGCCGGGTTGTCGGTGTGGGCGAGCGGGTCGAAGCAGTCGTAGCCGGTGCCCATGTCGACGGTGTTGTCGGGGAACCGCTGGTCCCGCGGCGCGAAGCACGGCACGAGCGGCTCGCCCGGGAAGTACGGCCGCTGGAACGGCGGCGGGATGCGGACGAGGGTGAGGTCCATCGTGCTCCCGCGGCTGTGCCCGGACTTCTCGGCGATGTACCCGTCGGCGAAGAGCCGGTCCTTGGCGACGTTCGGGTAGAACTCGGCCTTCATCTTCTCGTCGGCGAGGTCCTTGGCCCACCGCACGAAGTGGTCGACCGCCCGCTGCGGCCGGTAGCAGTCGTAGACCTTGAGCGTGTAGCCCTGCCGGACCAGCTGCGCCTGCGCCTTCCGCAGGCCTTCGGCGGCCTGCCGGGTCAGGATGCACAGCGGCTGCCGGTACCCGTCGATGCGGCGGCCGACGAAGTTGTGGCGCGTGTCGTAGCGGATGTCCTGCAGGATCGACGGCGCGACGTCCGACAGCGCCACGAAGTCGCGAGACGTTCCGGCCTCTGCGGACACGGGCAGAGCGAGACCGCCCAGAGCGGCGAGGGTGACGGCGAGGGCGCGCACCCGGCGAGTGAAGATCGGCATCCCTCTCGTCTAGCAGCTCGGCCCCGGAGACGCAGCCCCCTTCCGGGCAGCTCTTCGGTCAGGACCAGCCCTCGGAGGTCGTCGCGCGGAGGAAGTCGTCCGACGGTGGTCGCCCCGGCGGGGGCGGTGCTGGCGGCGGCTGTCCTGCCGCCGCGGCCGCCGGTGCCCGCCGCACGCGGGCCGGATCGCCGACCGCTGGGGCCCGGCCGTGACGGTCGACGCGGGCCTCGGCGTGCTGGCGTCGGCGACCGCGCTCGCGGCGCACACCGGTGGGCTGCCGGCCCTGCTCCCGCCGGCGCACCTGGTGCCCCGTGACGGCCGGTAGCCGGGCCGTTGTCGGCAAATCTCTCGTCCCCGCGGCGGCGGCCACCCGCCCAAGATGGGCCGTGGCTGACTCTGTGCCCTTCACGGACAACTTTTCGGACCTCTCGAACACGCAGGGGTACCAGTTCGAGTTCCGCTGCGAACGCTGCGGCAACGGTTTCCGCTCCGCCTTCCAGCGGGACAACGTCGAGACGGGCCGAAGCGTGCTTCGCGCGGTGGGCTCGTTCTTCGGCGGGACGCTGCGCGACCTGAGCAACTCGGCCGACCAGTGGCGCTACGACCGCGCGACGAACTCGCCGGCCAAGGACAAGGCCCTGGCGGCGGCGGTCGAGGAGATCACCCCGAGCTTCCGCCAGTGCCGCGGCTGCGGCGACTGGATGTGCGAGTCCCAGTGCTGGAACGAGGAGATCGGCCAGTGCCTGCGCTGCTCGCCGAGCGTCGCCGAGGAGATCTCACGCGCGCAGGCCGCGGCCCAGCGCGACCAGATCTGGGACAAGGCCCGCGACAAGGACTGGACGGCGGACCTGGACCTCGACACCCGGGCGAAGGTCACCTGTCCGGGCTGCGGCCTGAAAGCCGACGGCGGCAAGTTCTGTTCGTCCTGCGGCACCTCCCTGGCGTTGAAGGTCGCCTGCGGCGGCTGCGGGAGCGAGAGCAACAAGCCGGGCGCGCTGTTCTGCTCGGACTGCGGCGCCAAACTCTGACCGGAGACCTCTCGCTGATCCGGCGGATCCGCGCGGTCCCGGGCACCATGAAGGCATGACGCCCGTCACGAAGCGCCTCACGGTGATCGCCGTCGTGCTGATCACCGCCGGCGCGATCCTGCTGTCGGTCGGTGCGATCGGCTTCCGGGCGACGTCGGATCAGCCCGACGCCAACATCGGTGCGGGGTTCGCCCTGCTGGCCGGGCCGTACGTCGTCGGTCTCGGGCTGGTGTTCGCGTTGTCGGCGGGCTTGACCCACCTCACGACGCGCCGCCAGTGAGGTTCCACAGCGTCGACGGCAGGTGATCGGCCAGTTCGGCGAGGTACCGGGCCTCGGTGGTGAGGTTCTGCCGTGTCGCGCAGCCCTGGCCCCAGGTCCGTGCGGCGCCGTTTTCGATCACGACCTCCCGCTGCCCGAACCGCGGGTTCGCCGCCAGCCACCGGGCCAGCTCGGCGTCGAGCGCCGAGTCCGGCGGGAGCGTCGGCATGGACACCGGCTTTCCGGGGACCAGCCGCAGCTCCGGCCCCGGCGGCACGCGCACCTGCGTCACGTGCAGGTCGCGGAAGTGGATGTGGTCGTCGAAGTTCCGGTAGGACTCCCGCGTGTCGATCCCGAGCACCGGCCGGTCGCCGAGGCGGAACTCGACCCACGGGTCTTCCGGCGGCCCCATCAGCGGTCGCCCGGTCGGGTGAAACACGCCGAACGACGGAGCGGCGCCGGCGTCGCCGCTGCCGAACCTGCCGTCCCGTTCGGCCGCGAACGCCTTGAACCAGTGGTCCGCGCGGCTCGCGGCGGCCGTCCGCTGCGACCGCCACCAGATCGCGGCGGCCACCGCGGCCACGACCACCAGGACGCCGATCGTGAAGAGCGTCTGCATCGTCAGAAGTCCAGGTCCTCGCGAGTTTCCTCGACCGACTGGTCCCGGCCGGTCCCGTCGTAGTCGCTCGTCTTCTTCGCGTTCTTGACGTGGCTGTTGAGCTTGCCGAGGTGGTCGTTCACCGTCTTGGCCGGGTTGTCGCCGGGGTTGGCCGGGTTGAAGCCGAGCACGCCCTTGACCGCCGCTTCGCCACCCTTCTTGAGCGCTTCGGTGGCGCCGGCCTTCAGCATCGTCTTCCGGTAGTCGACCTTCCCGGCCGCGTCGAGCACCGGGTTCTCGAAGGCCTTCGCCCAGCGCTTCCCGATCAGGCCCTTGTCGCCGGCGGCCTTCTGGAGGAGGTCCTTGCCCTCGTTCTCCTTCGCGATCTTCGTCAGCGACTTGCCCAGCGTGGTCGAGGCGAACTTCTGCTGCAGCTTCCGGAGCCAGTCGAGCACCTTCTGCAGGAGCTCGCGCAGCTTGTTCACCTTTTGAGTGGTCTTCGCGGTCGTCTGGGCTGCCTTGACCTCGGTCACCGGGGCGGCGGCGGACAGCGAAGCGCCGCACGTCGGCACCGCGGCGGCCAGTGCCGGCACCCACAGCAGGATCAGCCAGGTCACGAACTCGGTGAGGATGGCCTTGATCAGGTCTTCGACGAAACTCATCAGCATGCTGTTGAGCTGCAGCATCCGGGCCAGGTCGCCGGACTTCCCGGCGACGCCCTCGATGCCGTGCGCGAACTCGCCCAGCGCCGTCTTCGCCGCGTTGCTCGCGTCGCCCTCCCAGCTCTCGAGGGAGCTGTCGGCGACCTCGGCGAAGTTCCTGGCCAGCTTGTCCAGCCCGGTGGCGATCGCGCCGAAGTTCTCCGCCGCGATCGCCAGCGCCGGGCCGTCGCCGCTGACGAAGTGGATCGCGTCCTGGACCGGTTGGACGGCGTTGACCAGGAAGTTCAGCCCCTGCCCGACCAGCCACCCGAGCGGGTCGGTCGCGATGTCGGTGATGGTGCTCGAACTCGACTGGATGAAGCTCGCGGTGTCGGTGGCGATCGTGCCGAGCGCGAGGGTGATGTCCGCCCCGTCGGGCTGCGGCGCGAAGACGGCCTTCGTCACCGAGACGGCGTCCTTGCCGACGGTGACCGCGCTCCCGGCAAAGGGCGTCGCTTTGATCGCGTTGTCGACGTTGACCCCGAGCACGGTCTTCGGGTCGCCGGGCTTGACGGTGATGCCGCTCGCGACGTCTTCGACCTCGGCCATGGTGTTCCCCTCAGTGCTTTTCCGGGCCGTCGAGCAGGACCTCGACCTGGCCGAAGAAGGTCTTGTGGTCGTCCTCGACGCCTTGGTAGACGTTCGCCGCGTCGGTCAGCTTGGCCTGCGCCGCGGCCAGGCCGTCCGCGATCGACGTCAGCAGCGAGTGCAGCTCGCGCAGGGTGTCGTCGTAGCCGCTCTTGGTGAAGAGGCCGACCACGCCCCACGACTTGTCGCCGACGTCGGCCTGGGCGGCCTTTTCGGTGATCTTCGCGCCCTGCTCGCGGTACTTGTCCAGGTCGCCGACGTACTTGTGCAGTGCGTCCACCCGGACCCGGTAACCGCCGGCTCCGTCGGACATCAGTCCTCCTCGTCGAACAGGGTGCGCAGGAAGCGGTCGCCCGCGGACGGGCCGTGCGCGGGTGGGGCCGGCGGCGGGCCGGCCGGCCGGAGCACCGGCTGCTCCGAAAAGTCCTGCGGAGCGCGCTCTTCCGCCGGCTGCTCTTCGGTGAGCTTCGACCGCAGTTCTTCGACGGTGGTTCCGAACGCGACGGCCTGCGTCTCCAGGACCTGGTCGACCAGGCCCAGGTCGTCGCCCATGTTCCCCTCGACGATCACGGCCTGCCGCCGCGCCGCCTCGCCGACGGCCTCCCGCAACGTGGTGAGGAGCGTCGCCGAGAGCGCCTGCGGGCCCTTGGCCAGCGCGGCCTCGGTGAACTTGACGTCCAGGACGGCTCCGCCGGGCCCGGTGACGACGGTGACGCCCCCGTCGGCCGACGCGGCGCTCGCCCGCAGTTCGGTCAGCTGCTGCTGCATGGCACCCAGCCCGGCGAACCGGTCGTCGGCGTGGCGGATGCCCGCCTGGAACCGCTCGAACTCGGCCACCAGGTGCTCGAACTCGCCCGACATGCGTTCGCTCCTCCGTTTTGTGGTGCACCCATCGTGACCCGCCGGCCGCACTGTGACGCACGGAACGGCCGATCCGATCCCACTGCGTCACCCGATCGGGTAATGGGTAGGTTCGGCCGGGAGGGAAGCAGGGGACGACGCGCGAGGAGTGTGTGATGACCAGCACCGAAGGGGCCGGAGGCTCCACAGAGGAACCGAAGTCGACGGGCAGCCACGCAGCCCCGGAGGGGGCGGGCGTGCACCCGCTGATCGACCTGTCCCGGGACCCGAACCCGGGCCGGCCGGACCACGCCAAGCCGGACGAGGACTGAGCCCGGAGCAGCGCTCTCGCCGGGTCTTGAATGACTCATTCACGACTTCGGACGTCCTGAATGACTCATTCATGACGTAGCGAGGAGCGGGCCCGGGTGACGGACTCGGTGGCTGCGGATGGTCTCGGCCCCAGCGCACCTCGTCGGAGGCGGTGCGCTGGTGGGCGGGGCCGCCCGGCGCCGGTCTCGGTCGCCGCGGTGCCCGGTGGCGCGAACCATCCCGGCGGTCGTGCACCGCCCGGGCGGCTCCGCGCCGCCGGAACACCCCCGAACCGCCCGCGCCCCCGCGACCGTGGTCGCCCCGGCGACCCGAGGCGCGGAATGTCCCGCAGCCCCGGGGCGTTGAGAGGTAGGCTGGAGGTTCGCCGACCTACAGACCCCCCGCCGCGTTCCTCCCGGACCCGGGCGGGTATCTTTGGAGACCGTGCCCGACATGCGTCGGGCCGCTCCGCGTGCCGTGCGGCATGGTCGGGGTGCTCAGGCACCCGGTCACCGGCTTCGGCAGGTCGGGGTTCCGACGGAAATCCCTCCGGGAAGTTACCGGTCGTCAGACCGTGACGCGGGCCGACACGCCCGACCGCGGGGGCCGGTGAAGACACGAAGAAGCAGATCACGACAGGAAGCTGGTCCATTGCCCACGATCCAGCAGCTGGTCCGCAAGGGCCGCCAGGACAAGGCTGCCAAGCAGAAGACCGCGGCCCTCAAGGGGAGCCCGCAGCGGCGTGGCGTGTGCACTCGCGTGTACACCACGACCCCGAAGAAGCCGAACTCGGCGCTGCGCAAGGTCGCGCGTGTGAAGCTGACCAGCGGCATCGAGGTCACCGCCTACATCCCCGGTGAGGGCCACAACCTGCAGGAGCACTCGATGGTGCTCGTGCGTGGTGGTCGTGTGAAGGACCTTCCGGGTGTCCGTTACAAGATCATCCGCGGTTCGCTAGACACCCAGGGTGTCAAGAACCGCAAGCAGGCGCGCAGCCGGTACGGCGCGAAGAAGGAGAAGAGCTAATGCCCCGCAAGGGTCCGGCCCCCAAGCGGCCGCTGATCTCCGACCCCGTCTACGCCTCCCCGCTGGTCACCCAGCTGGTGAACAAGGTGCTGAAGGACGGGAAGCGGTCCCTGGCCGAGCGCATCGTGTACGGCGCGCTCGAAGGCGCTCGCGAGAAGACGGGCACCGACCCGGTCGTCACGCTGAAGCGCGCCCTCGACAACGTGAAGCCCACCATCGAGGTGAAGAGCCGCCGCGTCGGTGGTGCCACCTACCAGGTGCCGATCGAGGTCAAGCCGGGTCGCTCCACCACCCTGGCGCTGCGCTGGCTGGTCTCCTTCTCGCAGGCCCGCCGCGAGAAGACGATGATCGAGCGCCTGCAGAACGAGCTCCTCGACGCTTCGAACGGCCTCGGTGCCTCGGTGAAGCGTCGCGAGGACACGCACAAGATGGCCGAGTCCAACCGGGCCTTCGCGCACTACCGCTGGTAAGTAGTTCGGCATCGCCGCCCGTCTTTTGGGCCAGCCATGCCGGGCCCCAAGCTTGAGAACAGGGGAACACTCTCGTGGCACGTGAAGTGCTGACCGACCTGAACAAGGTCCGCAACATCGGCATCATGGCCCACATCGACGCCGGCAAGACGACGACCACCGAGCGGATCCTGTTCTACACCGGGGTCAACTACAAGATCGGTGAAGTCCACGACGGCGCCGCCACCATGGACTGGATGGAGGAGGAGCAGAAGCGGGGTATCACCATCACCTCGGCTGCCACCACCACCTTCTGGGACGACCACCAGATCAACATCATCGACACCCCGGGCCACGTCGACTTCACCGTCGAGGTGGAGCGCAACCTCCGGGTGCTCGACGGTGCGGTCGCGGTGTTCGACGGCAAGGAAGGCGTCGAGCCGCAGTCCGAGCAGGTCTGGCGGCAGGCGGACAAGTACGACGTCCCGCGCATCTGCTTCGTCAACAAGATGGACAAGCTGGGCGCGGACTTCTACTACACCGTGAAGACCATCGTGGACCGCCTCGGCGTCCGCCCGCTGGTCATCCAGCTCCCGATCGGCGCCGAGAACGACTTCGAAGGCGTCGTCGACCTGGTCCGCATGAAGGCGCTGACCTGGCGCGGCGAGGTCCAGAAGGGCGAGGACTACTCGGTCGAGGACATCCCGGCCGAGCTGGCCGAGCTGGCCGCGGAGTACCGCGAGAAGCTCATCGAGACCGTCTCCGAGGCGGACGACACGCTGATGGAGAAGTTCCTGGAGGGTGAGGAGCTGACGGAGGCCGAGATCAAGTCCGGCATCCGGAAGCTCACCATCACCAGCCAGGTCTTCCCGGTGCTGGCCGGTTCCGCGTTCAAGAACAAGGGCGTGCAGCCCATGCTCGACGCGGTCATCGACTACCTGCCGACCCCGCTGGACGTCCCGGCCGTCGAGGGCCTGCTGCCCGACGGCGAGACCGTGGCCTCCCGCAAGGCGTCGGTGGACGAGCCGTTCGCCGCGCTCGCGTTCAAGATCGCCGCGCACCCGTTCTTCGGCAAGCTGACCTACATCCGGGTGTACTCGGGCAAGGTCGCCGCCGGCGCTCAGGTCATCAACGCGACCAAGGAGCGCAAGGAGCGCATCGGGAAGATCTTCCAGATGCACTCCAACAAGGAGAACCCGGTCAACGACGCCCAGGTCGGCCACATCTACGCGGTCATCGGGCTGAAGGACACCACCACGGGTGACACCCTGGCGGACCCGCAGAACCCGATCGTGCTGGAGTCGATGACGTTCCCCGAGCCGGTCATCCGGGTCGCGATCGAACCGAAGACGAAGGCCGACCAGGAGAAGCTGTCCCTGGCGATCCAGAAGCTGGCCGAAGAGGACCCGACGTTCCAGGTCAAGCTGGACGAGGACACCGGCCAGACGATCATCGCGGGCATGGGCGAGCTGCACCTCGAGGTGCTGGTGAACCGGATGAAGTCCGACTACAAGGTCGAGGCGAACATCGGTAAGCCGCAGGTCGCCTACCGTGAGACGATCAAGAAGACGGTCGACAAGCTCGACTACGTCCACAAGAAGCAGACCGGTGGTTCCGGCCAGTTCGCGAAGGTCATCGTGAAGCTGGAGCCGCTCGAGCGCACCGACGGCGCGCTCTACGAGTTCGACAACAAGGTGTCCGGTGGCCGCGTGCCGCGGGAGTACATCCCGTCGGTCGACGCGGGCGCGCAGGACGCGATGCAGTACGGCGTCCTGGCCGGCTACCCGCTCGTCGGGTTGAAGTTCACCCTGTTGGACGGGGCTTACCACGAGGTCGACTCTTCGGAGATGGCGTTCAAGATCGCCGGTTCCATGGCGATGAAGGAAGCCGCGAAGAAGGCTCACCCGGTGATCCTGGAGCCGATGATGGCGGTCGAGGTGACCACGCCCGAGGACTACATGGGTGACGTCATCGGTGACCTCAACTCCCGCCGTGGTCAGATCCAGGCCATGGAGGAGCGTGCGGGCATCCGCGTCGTGAAGGCGCTGGTCCCGTTGTCGGAGATGTTCGGCTATGTCGGCGACCTGCGGTCCCGTACCCAGGGCCGGGCGAACTACTCCATGTTGTTCGACTCCTACGCCGAGGTTCCCGCGAACGTCGCGAAGGAAATCATCGCGAAGGCGACGGGGGAGTAATCCCCCCAGCGCTCGCGGGCAATAAGGGACTCTCCTGAACGTCCGCAGCACCGACGAAGGAACAATCGTGGGGCGGCAGCCACGCCGCCCCACGAGCACAAAGCGAAATCAGTCCAGGAGGACATTCCAGTGGCGAAGGCGAAATTCGAGCGGACCAAGCCGCACGTCAACATCGGCACCATCGGTCACGTTGACCACGGCAAGACGACTCTGACCGCGGCTATCACCAAGGTGCTGCACGACAAGTACCCGGAGCTGAACGAGTCGCGGGCGTTCGACCAGATCGACAACGCGCCGGAAGAGAAGCAGCGCGGCATCACGATCAACATCTCGCACGTCGAGTACCAGACCGAGAAGCGTCACTACGCGCACGTCGACGCCCCCGGTCACGCGGACTACATCAAGAACATGATCACCGGTGCCGCCCAGATGGACGGTGCGATCCTGGTCGTGGCCGCCACCGACGGCCCGATGCCGCAGACCCGCGAGCACGTGCTGCTCGCCCGCCAGGTCGGCGTGCCCTACATCGTGGTCGCGCTGAACAAGGCCGACATGGTCGACGACGAGGAGATCCTCGAGCTCGTCGAGCTGGAGGTCCGCGAGCTGCTGTCCTCGCAGGAGTTCCCGGGCGACGACGCGCCGGTCGTGCGCGTGTCCGGCCTCAAGGCCCTCGAGGGCGACGAGAAGTGGGCCGAGGCCGTTCTCGAGCTCATGGCGGCCGTCGACGACAGCGTGCCGGACCCGGTGCGCGAGCTCGACAAGCCGTTCCTGATGCCGATCGAAGACGTCTTCACCATCACCGGTCGTGGCACCGTGGTGACCGGTCGCGTCGAGCGCGGCCAGATCAACGTCAACGAAGAGGTCGAGATCGTCGGCATCAAGGAGAAGTCGACCAAGACGACTGTCACCGGTGTCGAGATGTTCCGCAAGCTGCTCGACTCGGGCCAGGCGGGCGACAACGTCGGCCTGCTGGTCCGTGGCATCAAGCGCGAGGACGTCGAGCGCGGCCAGGTCGTCGTGAAGCCGGGCACCACCACCCCGCACACCGACTTCGAGGGCCGGGTCTACATCCTGTCGAAGGACGAGGGTGGCCGTCACACCCCGTTCTTCAACAACTACCGCCCGCAGTTCTACTTCCGCACCACCGACGTGACCGGCGTCGTGACCCTCCCCGAGGGCACCGAGATGGTCATGCCGGGCGACAACACCGACATCACGGTCGCGCTGATCCAGCCGGTCGCGATGGACGAGGGTCTGCGCTTCGCCATCCGCGAGGGTGGCCGCACCGTCGGTGCGGGCCAGGTTACCAAGATCATCAAGTGATTCAGCGCCCCGGCCGGGGGTAATACACCCCCGGCTCAGGGGCGTCAAATCACGTGTGCGACACTATTCAGGTTGCTCGTCCTGGGGCGGCCGATCCTTTCGCTGGTCTTTGAATCAGCAGAGTCGGCCGCTCCGGTGCGAGTGGCCACGGTCCGCGGAGCTCTTCCCTTCGGGTGAGGCGAGCGGGCAAGGGCAGTGAGACGGGCAGTGCTTGCGAAAGCGGGCCGGCTCATCGCCTCCTCACGTTGAGGAAGACCAGGCAAGACGACGATCCCGCGGGATCCGTCTGTGCGTCGGGCGCGACACGCCCGACCGCGTGGACCGGGGACAGGGCCGTTGAACTGCGGAAACCCAGGCCAGAGTGGCAACACCCGGCCGGGTTTGTGAGATAGCGGCACGAGACGACAAGGAACGAGCAGCCACCATGGCGGGACAGAAGATCCGCATCCGGCTCAAGGCCTACGACCACGAGGCGATCGACACCTCGGCGCGCAAGATCGTCGAGACGGTCACGCGCACCGGCGCCCGTGTTGTCGGGCCGGTGCCGCTGCCCACCGAGAAGAACGTTTACTGCGTCATCCGCTCGCCGCACAAGTACAAGGACTCGCGCGAGCACTTCGAGATGCGCACGCACAAGCGTCTGATCGACATCCTCGACCCGACGCCGAAGACGGTCGACGCGCTCATGCGCATCGACCTGCCGGCGAGCGTCGACGTCAACATCCAGTAGTAGCGGCGGGCGAGCGGCGGAGAGTAAGAGACTCATGTCTGACAGGCAGATGAAGGGCATCCTGGGCACCAAGCTCGGTATGACCCAGGTCTTCGACGAGCAGAACCGGGTTGTCCCGGTCACCGTCGTGAAGGCCGGTCCGAACGTGGTCACCCAGGTTCGTACCCAGGACAAGGACGGCTACACGGCCGTGCAGCTGGCGTTCGGCGCGGTCGACCCGCGCAGGGTGAACAAGCCGCGCACGGGCCACTTCGACAAGGCAGGCGTGACGCCGCGCCGGTTCCTCGCCGAGCTGCGTACCACCGACGCCGAGACCTACGAGGTCGGGCAGGAGATCACCGCCGAGGTGTTCGCCGCCGGCGTCGAGGTCGACGTGACCGGTACCAGCAAGGGCAAGGGCTACGCGGGCGTCATGAAGCGCCACGGCTTCAAGGGCCAGGGCGCGAGCCACGGTGCGCAGGCCGTGCACCGCCGGCCGGGCTCGATCGGTGGCTGTGCCACCCCGGGCCGCGTTTTCAAGGGCGTGCGCATGGCAGGCCGCATGGGCAGTGACCGGGTCACCACGCAGAACCTGACCGTGCACGCCGTGCGTGCCGACGACGGCCTGCTGCTGATCAAGGGCGCCGTGCCCGGTCCCAAGGGCGGCGTGCTGTTCGTTCGCAGCGCCGCGAAGGGTGGTAACTCCGAATGACAAGCGTCGAGCTGAAGACCCCGGCCGGTAAAGCCGACGGCACCGTGGACCTCCCCGAGGAGATCTTCGACGTGCAGGCCAATGTCGCGCTGATGCACCAGGTCGTGATCGGCCAGCTGGCCGCCGCGCGCCAGGGCACGCACGACACGAAGACCCGTGGCGAAGTTCGCGGTGGCGGCAAGAAGCCGTACCGCCAGAAGGGCACCGGTCGTGCCCGCCAGGGTTCGACCCGCGCGCCGCAGTTCGCCGGCGGTGGCGTCGTGCACGGCCCCACGCCGCGCGACTACACCCAGCGCACCCCGAAGAAGATGAAGGCCGCCGCCCTGCGTGGCGCCCTCTCCGACCGGGCGCGCGCCGGCCAGCTGCACATCGTCACCGAACTGGTGACCGGTGAGAAGCCGTCCACGAAGGCCGCCAAGAGCGTGCTCGCCGCGGTGACGCAGGCGAAGCGCGTGCTCGTGGTGCTGCACCGGGACGACGAGTACAGCTGGGTTTCCCTGCGGAACCTCCCCGAGGTGCACCTGCTCTGGGCGGACCAGCTCAACACCTACGACGTGCTGGTCAACGACGACGTCGTGTTCACCAAGGCCGCGTACGACGTGTTCGTCGCCGGCCCCGCCCGCGGCAAGACCGTCAAGGCTGCCGCGCGGTCGGGCGAGGTCACGGAAGGGAGTGACGAGAAGTGAGTTCGGTCGCCATTCCGGACCCCCGCGACATCCTGCTCGCGCCGGTCATCTCCGAGAAGTCCTACGGGCTGCTCGAGGACCACAAGTACACGTTCATCGTCCGCCCGGACGCCAACAAGACCCAGGTCAAGATCGCGGTCGAAAAGGTGTTCGGCGTCAAGGTGGTCAGTGTCAACACGGCCAACCGCAAGGGCAAGCGTAAGCGGACTCGCGCCGGCTTCGGCAAGCGCAAGGACACCAAGCGCGCCATCGTGACTCTCTCGCCGGAAAGCAAGGCGATTGAGATCTTCGGCGGACCCACCGCGTAAAGGACTGAGCTGACAATGGGCATCCGCAAGTACAAGCCGACGACCCCGGGTCGTCGCGGTTCGAGCGTCTCGGACTTCGCCGAGATCACCCGCTCGACTCCCGAGAAGTCGCTGCTGCGTCCGCTGAGCGGCACCGGTGGGCGTAACTCGTCCGGCAAGATCACCACCCGGCACAAGGGTGGCGGCCACAAGCGCGCTTACCGGCTGATCGACTTCCGTCGCAACGACAAGGACGGCGTTCCCGCCAAGGTCGCGCACATCGAGTACGACCCCAACCGGTCCGCTCGCATCGCGCTGCTGCACTACGCCGACGGCGAGAAGCGCTACATCATCGCGCCGGAGAAGCTCAAGCAGGGTGACACGGTCGAGAACGGCCCCCGCGCCGACATCAAGCCGGGTAACAACCTGCCGCTGCGCAACATCCCGGTCGGTACCGTGATCCACGCGATCGAGCTCCGCCCCGGCGGCGGCGCGAAGATGGCGCGGTCCGCGGGCGCGAAGGTGCAGCTCGTCGCCAAGGACGGTCCGTACGCCCAGCTGCGTCTCCCCTCGGGTGAGATCCGCAACGTGGATGTGCGCAACCGCGCCACGATCGGCGAGGTCGGCAACTCCGACCACGCCAACATCAACTGGGGCAAGGCGGGTCGTAACCGCTGGCGCGGCAAGCGCCCCACGGTCCGTGGTGTCGTGATGAACCCGGTCGACCACCCGCACGGTGGTGGCGAGGGCAAGACGTCCGGTGGTCGTCACCCCGTCAACCCGAACGGTAAGCCCGAAGGGCGCACGCGTCGCCGCAAGGCGTCCGACGCCCTCATCGTCCGCCGTCGGCGTACCGGCAAGAACAAGCGCTGAGCAGGGAGGTAGAAGAACATGCCACGTAGCCTTAAAAAGGGCCCCTTCGTGGACGACCACCTGCTCAAGAAGGTGGACGTTCTCAACGAGTCGGGCAAGAAGACCGTGATCAAGACCTGGTCGCGTCGTTCCACGATCATCCCGGACTTCCTGGGTCACACGATCGCGGTGCACGACGGACGCAAGCACGTCCCGGTGTTCGTTACCGAGGCAATGGTGGGTCACAAGCTCGGGGAATTCGCCCCGACTCGGACCTTCAAGGGTCACATCAAGGACGACCGGAAGTCGCGCCGCCGCTGAGCGGGCACGAGAGATCAAGGAACTAGCGATGAACGCCCAGAACGACGTGGCCGAGGCTTTGCCTGTGGCTTACGCGCGGGCTCGCTTCGTCCGGGACTCGCCTACCAAGGTGCGCCGGGTCATCGAGCTCATCAAGGGACGTAGCGCCGCCGACGCCTTGGCCGTGCTCCGTTTCGCCCCTCAGGCGGCGAGCGAGCCGGTCGCGAAGGTGCTCGCCAGCGCCGTGGCCAACGCCGAGAACAACCTTCAGCTCGACCCGGACACCCTCTGGGTCAAGAACGCGTACGCCGACGAGGGCCCCACCCTCAAGCGCATCCGTCCGCGGGCCCAGGGCCGCGCGTACCGGATCCGCAAGCGGACCAGCCACATCACCGTCGAGGTGGAGTCGCGTCCGGCAGCCGCGCAGAAGGCTCAGAGCAAGAAGAAGGCAGGTGGCCGGTAGTGGGCCAGAAGATCAACCCGCACGGTTTCCGCCTGGGTATCACCACGGACTGGAAGTCGCGCTGGTACGCCGACAAGCAGTACGCCGAGTACGTGGCCGAGGACGTCAAGATCCGCAAGCTGCTGGCGACGGGCATGGAGCGCGCCGGCATCTCCAAGGTCGAGATCGAGCGCACCCGTGACCGCGTCCGCGTGGACATCCACACCGCTCGGCCGGGCATCGTCATCGGCCGCCGCGGCGCGGAGGCCGACCGGATCCGCGGCGCGCTGGAGAAGCTGACCAAGAAGCAGGTCCAGCTGAACATCCTCGAGGTCAAGAACCCCGAGGCCGACGCCCAGCTGGTCGCCCAGGCGGTCGCGGAGCAGCTTTCCAACCGCGTGGCGTTCCGCCGCGCGATGCGGAAGGCGATCCAGACCTCCATGCGCTCGCCGCAGGTCAAGGGCATCCGCGTGCAGTGCGGCGGTCGTCTCGGCGGTGCCGAGATGTCCCGCTCCGAGCACTACCGCGATGGCCGCGTCCCGCTGCACACGCTGCGCGCCGACATCGACTACGGCTTCTTCGAGGCCAAGACGACGTTCGGTCGCATCGGCGTCAAGGTGTGGATCTACAAGGGTGAGCTCGTCGGTGGCCTGAAGGCCCGCGAAGCCCGTGACGCCGCCGAGCGCGCGCCGCGTGGTGGCGGCGGTCGCGACCGTGACCGCAGCGACCGGCCGTCCCGCCCGCGTCGTTCCGGCGCGTCGGGCACGACCGCCACCTCGACCGAAGCCGGCCGCGCTGCCGCTGCCGCCACGACCGAGGCGGCCCCGGCCACCGAGACCGCAGAAAAGACGGAGGGCTGAGACGTGCTCATCCCGCGCAGGGTCAAGCACCGGAAGCAGCACTCTCCGAAGCGCCACGGCGCCGCCAAGGGTGGCACGAAGGTCAGCTTCGGCGAGTACGGCATCCAGGCGCTTGAGCACAGCTACGTGACGAACCGGCAGATCGAGTCCGCTCGTATCGCCATGACCCGTCACATCAAGCGTGGTGGCAAGGTGTGGACGACCATCTACCCGGACCGCCCGCTGACCAAGAAGCCGGCCGAGACCCGCATGGGTTCCGGTAAGGGTTCGCCCGAGTGGTGGATCGCCAACGTGAAGCCGGGCCGCGTGATGTTCGAGATCTCCTTCCCGAACGAGGAGACCGCCCGTGAGGCGCTCCGCCGCGCGATCCACAAGCTCCCCATGAAGTGCCGCATCGTGACCCGTGAAGGTGGTGAGTTCTGATGGCGAACGCTGGTGCTGTGGCATCGGAGCTGCGTGAGCTCACCGCGGAAGAGCTCGTCCTGCGTCTGAAGGAATACAAGGAGGAGCTCTTCAACCTCCGCTTCCAGATGGCGACCGGGCAGCTCGACAACAACCGCCGTCTGCGCACCGTCCGCACGGACATCGCGCGGATCTACACGGTCATGCGCGAGCGCGAACTCGGCCTGTCCGTTGCCCCCGACGCCGAGAGTGAAGGTGCCGCATGAGCGAGCCCACCACCGAGACGCCGGCCCGGAACGACCGCAAGGTCCGCGAGGGCTACGTCGTCTCGGACAAGATGAACAAGACGATCGTGGTCGAGCTCGAGGACCGCAAGAAGCACCCCCGTTACTCGAAGGTCGTCCGCTCCACCTCCAAGGTGAAGGTGCACGACGAGAACAACGAGGCGGGCGTGGGCGACCGGGTCACCCTGATGGAGACCCGCCCGCTGTCGGCGACGAAGCGGTGGCGCCTGGTGCAGATCGTGGAGAAGGCCAAGTAAGCAGGGCTCTTCGGAGTTCTTAGTTCCGCAAGGCTCGCCCTGTGAATCCTCACAAGCGGGCGAGAACCGGCGCGACATACAGGAGTTGACGTGATCCAGCAGGAGTCGCGGCTTCGGGTAGCCGACAACACGGGTGCGAAGGAAATTCTCTGCATCCGCGTTCTCGGTGGCTCCGGGCGGCGCTACGCCGGCATCGGCGACATCATCGTCGCCACCGTGAAGGACGCCATCCCGGCTGCCGGGGTGAAGAAGGGCGACGTCGTCAAGGCCGTCATCGTCCGCACGGTCAAGGAGCGCCGTCGTCCGGACGGTTCCTACATCCGGTTCGACGAGAACGCCGCCGTGCTCATCAAGAACGACAACGAGCCCCGCGGCACCCGCATCTTCGGCCCGGTGGGCCGTGAGCTGCGCGACCGAAAGTTCATGAAGATCATTTCGCTCGCGCCGGAGGTGTTGTAAGCCATGAAGGTGAAGAAGGGCGACACGGTCGTCGTCATCGCCGGCAAGGACAAGGGCGCCAAGGGCAAGGTCATCCAGGCTTACCCGGAGCGCGAGCGCGTGCTGGTCGAGGGCGTGAACCGGATCAAGAAGCACACGCGGATCAGCCAGACCCAGCGCGGTGCGCAGTCCGGCGGCATCGTCACGCAGGAGGCGCCCATCCACGTCTCGAACGTGATGGTCGTCGACTCGGATGGCAAGCCGGCCCGGGTGGGTTACCGCATCGGCGAGGACGGCAAGAAGGTCCGGATCTCGCGCCGGAACGGTAAGGACATCTGATGACCACCGCAGAGAAGACCTCGCCGCGCCTCAAGGTGCGGTACCGCGAGGAAATCAAGGGCCAGCTGCAGGCTGAGTTCTCCTTCGGCAACGTCCACCAGATCCCGGGCGTGACGAAGGTCGTCGTGAACATGGGCGTCGGCGACGCCGCCCGCGACAGCAAGCTGATCGAGGGTGCGGTCAAGGACCTCGCCCTGATCACCGGCCAGAAGCCGGAGGTCCGGAAGGCCCGCAAGTCCATCGCGCAGTTCAAGCTGCGTGAGGGCCAGCCGATCGGCGCGCGCGTCACGCTGCGCGGCGACCGGATGTGGGAGTTCCTCGACCGGCTGCTGACCATCGCGCTGCCGCGTATCCGCGACTTCCGCGGGCTTTCGCCGAAGCAGTTCGACGGCCACGGCAACTACACGTTCGGTCTCAACGAGCAGTCGATGTTCCACGAGATCGACCCTGACTCCATCGACCGCCCGCGCGGCATGGACGTCACCGTCGTCACGACCGCCACGAACGACGACGAGGGCCGGGCGCTGCTGCGCAAGCTCGGCTTCCCGTTCAAGGAGAACTGAGCCCATGGCCAAGAAAGCCCTGGTCCACAAGGCCTCGAAGAAGCCGAAGTTCGCCGTGCGCGCCTACACCCGCTGTCAGCGGTGCGGCCGTCCGCACGCCGTGTTCCGCAAGTTCGGGCTCTGCCGGATCTGCCTTCGCGAGATGGCGCACGCGGGCGAGCTGCCCGGCGTCCGCAAGTCCAGCTGGTAAGAGCTTCTTTTTAACTCCAGATTCGCCACAGGCCCCGCTCCTTCTGGGAGCGGGGAACCAGGCGAGAAAGGTTGACAGGTCACCATGACGATGACCGACCCCATCGCAGACTTCTTGACGCGTCTGCGTAACGCGAACTCGGCGTACCACGACGAGGTCAAGCTCCCGCACTCGAAGCTCAAGGCGAACATCGCCGAGATCCTCAAGCGCGAGGGTTACATCGCGGGTTACCACGACGAGCCGGGCGAGAAGCACAAGAACCTCGTCGTCGAGCTCAAGTACGGCCCGAACCGTGAGCGGAGCATCGCCGGCCTGCGGCGCGTCTCCAAGCCCGGTCTGCGGATCTACGCAAAGTCCACCGAACTGCCGTCGGTGCTCGGCGGCCTCGGTATCGCGATCATTTCGACGTCCGGCGGCCTGCAGACCGACCGGCAGGCCAAGCGCAACAGCGTGGGCGGCGAAGTCCTCGCCTACGTCTGGTAAGGGAAGGGGTACAGGCATGTCACGCATCGGAAAGCTGCCGGTCGCCGTCCCTTCCGGGGTCGAGGTGACCATCGACGGTCAGCACATCAAGGTCAAGGGGCCCAAGGGCACCCTGGAGCACACCATCGCCGAGCCGATCACGGTCGAGCGCGACGAGACCGGCACGCTGCTGGTCAAGCGTCCGGATGACGAGCGCACCAGCAAGGCGCTGCACGGGCTCACCCGGACGCTGGTGAACAACCTCGTCGTCGGCGTCACCGCCGGCTACGAGAAGAAGATGGAAATCCACGGCGTGGGTTACCGCGTGCAGGCCAAGGGTTCGGACCTCGAGTTCGCCCTCGGCTACTCGCACCCGGTCAAGATCGAGGCCCCGGAGGGCATCACCTTCAAGGTGGAGACTCCGACCCGGTTCTCGGTCTCGGGCATCGACAAGCAGAAGGTCGGCCAGATCTCGGCCGTCATCCGCAAGCTGCGGCGTCCGGACCCGTACAAGGGCAAGGGCCTGCGCTACGAGGGTGAGAAGATCCGCCGCAAGGTCGGAAAGACGGGTAAGTGATCATGAGCGACACGACTACGAAGCGCAAGCCGGTGGGCAAGGACATCTCGACCCGCCGCCGCGTCGCGAAGGCCCGTCGGCACTTCCGGCTCCGCAAGAAGGTCTCGGGCACCGACCAGCGTCCGCGCCTGGTCGTCAAGCGATCCTCGCGGCACATCGCCGTGCAGGTGATCGACGACCTCGCCGGCCGCACGCTGGCGTCGGCGTCCACCCTCGAGGCGGACGTCCGGGCGCACGACGGCGACAAGAAGGCCAAGGCCGCCAAGGTCGGGGAACTCGTCGCCGCGCGGGCCAAGAACGCCGGGATCTCGGCTGTGGTGTTCGACCGTGGGGGCAACGCCTACCACGGCCGCATCGCCGCGCTCGCCGACGCCGCCCGTGAGGCGGGGTTGGAGTTCTGAGGATGATGCAGTTGCAGAAGCACGGAGAGGAAGCCTGATGCCGGGACGTACACGGCAATTCGGCGGCGGACAGGGCGGACCCGGCGGGCAGGGCGGCAACGACCGCAATGACCGTCGCGGTGGCGGCCGGGACCGGCGCGACAGTGGCCGTGGCGGGGCCGGCCAGGACAAGACCCCGCACCTCGAGAAGGTCGTGACGATCAACCGCGTCGCCAAGGTCGTCAAGGGTGGTCGTCGCTTCAGCTTCACCGCCCTGGTGGTCGTCGGCGACGGCGACGGTCAGGTCGGCGTCGGCTACGGCAAGGCCAAGGAAGTTCCCGCGGCGATCGCCAAGGGCGTCGAGGAAGCGAAGAAGAACTTCTTCCGCGTTCCGCGCGTCGGTGGCACCATTCCCCACCCGATCACGGGTGAGGAAGCCGCTGGTGTCGTCCTGCTCCGCCCGGCTTCCGCCGGTACCGGCGTCATCGCCGGTGGCCCGGTGCGGGCCGTGCTGGAGTGCGCGGGTGTCCACGACGTGCTGTCGAAGTCGCTCGGCTCCGACAACGCGATCAACATCGTGCACGCGACCGTGGCGGCCCTGAAGGGTCTGCAGCGTCCCGAAGAGGTCGCGGCTCGCCGTGGCCTCCCGCTCGAGGACGTCGCGCCGGCCCGGATGCTGCGCCAGCGCGCGGGTCAGGGGTCCTGACATGGCTCAGCTCAAGGTCACCCAGGTCAAGAGCAAGATCGGCACGAAGCACGCTCACCGCGAGTCGCTGCGCACCCTCGGGCTGCGCAAGATCCGCCAGAGCGTCGTGCGTGAAGACTCCCCCCAGGTTCGCGGTCTGATCCACACCGTCCGCCACCTGGTGGAGGTCGAGGAGGTCCAGGCATGACGGCCATCAAGATCCACCACCTGCGTCCGGCTCCGGGCGCCAAGCGCGACAAGATGCGCGTGGGCCGTGGTGAGGGTTCGAAGGGCAAGACGGCCGGTCGCGGTACGAAGGGCACCAAGGCCCGGAAGAACGTGCCGGCCCGGTTCGAGGGTGGGCAGATGCCCATCCAGATGCGGCTCCCGAAGCTGCGCGGCTTCAAGAACCGCTTCCGCACCGAGTACCAGCCGGTGAACGTGGGCGACATCGCCCGCGTCTTCCCGGACGGCGGCCAGATCGGCGCCGAGGAACTCGCGCAGAGCGGCCTGGTCCGCAAGGGCAAGCTGGTGAAGGTCCTCGGCAACGGCGACGTGAACGGCGTCAAGCTGAACGTCACCGCCGACGCGTTCTCCGGCTCCGCCAAGGAGAAGCTCGAAGCGGCCGGTGGCTCCGCCACCACCAACTGAGCTCGTTCTCGTTCAACGGCCCGTCTGGCTCCGCCAGGCGGGCCGTTGGCGTTTCCGTGATCCGGGTGAAGGCGCGGTGCTGCCGCTGTTCGGCCGTGAGGAGCCACTCGGCCCCGGAGCCCCGAAGCGGTCCGCTCGGTGCTGGGCGCCTGGCGGAGACCCCGCCGTCGGGAGTGGTGATCCAGGCCCTGCCGCCGGACTGACCGGATCGCTCCTTGCCGGGACGGGAATCCGGACGGAAGATCGCAGAGTGGACAGACCGTCGCAGGAGCCCGCATCCCGGCCCGAGGGCGCGGAGTCGCCGCTGAACTTCCCGGTGGAAGCTCCCCGGCCCGCGGACGGCGGTGGGAGCGAGTCGCCCCTCGACTTCCCGGTGGAGGCTCCCCGGTCGCCGGACATCGGCCCGCCGCTCGCTACGGAGTCCTTCGAGCCAGGGGGTTCCGGGAGCGGGCCGGCTCCCGCGGCGCAGCTCTTCCCGGCCGGACCGCCCGGGCCCGCGGACGCGGCACCGCTGCCGTTCCCGGTTGCGGAGCTGCCGGGCCTGCCTGCCGGGCAGCCCCTGCAGCCCGGCGCGCCCCACGAGCCCGGGCCACCTGGCCAGTCTCCGTTCGGCGGGCCACCCCAGCCCGGCGTGCCGCACCCGGCCGGGCCGCCCGGCCAGTCTCCGTTCGGCGGGCCACCCCAGCCCGGCGTGCCGCACCCGGCCGGGCCGCCCGGCCAGTCATCGTTCGCGGGACCACCCCACCCCGGCGCACCCCGGTTCGCCGGCCTGCCCACCCCGCTCCCGGGCCCGCCCGCCCTCCTGCGCCTCCTCCCGCCCACCCTCACCGCCCTGGCGGCCCTGATGGCCCTCATCGGCACCTTCCTGCCGCTGTTCCGGCTCCGGCAGCACGTCGGCTCCGGGCGGGGGTTCCTCAACACCGATCTGTCCGTCACCGAAACGGCCTGGGGCAGCACCATGGAACTGCCCGGGCAGGAGTCCGTCGCCCAGGCCGGCTCGCCGTTGGGTGTCCCGGTGCTCGTCGCCGTCGTGGTGCTGGCCGTTGCGGCCGTCCTTGCCTCCACCCGGGCCGGGAGTGGTGCGGGCCGGTGGCTGATCGCCGGTGGTGCCGTCTTCACCGCCGGGGTCGTCGCCACCGTCGGCATGCACGGCTTCGGGCTGTCCGCCATGGGTGGCGATCTCGACCTGGACGTGAGCATCGCGCCGGGCATGTGGCTCCTGATCGCGGCCGCCGTCGTGGCCGCGGCCGCCGCCGTCGTGGCGCACCTGCCGCTGCGAACGGCCGGCTGGGCCGATCCGGCCGTCGCCTACGCCGACACCCCGACGCCGCCTTCCGGCGTCGCCATCACCGTGCTGCCGCCGGACGAACCGGACGACGAACCGCAGCTACGGTGAACACATGTGGGTCTTCGGTGCGTCCGTGCTCGTCGCCCTTACGCCAGGGGCGAACAACCTGCTCGGCCTCCACCACGGGATGACGCACGGTGTTCGCCACGGCCTCTCCGGGCTCGCCGGTCGAACGCACCTCCCCGAAAGCCGTGAAGGCCACCTTGAGGAACTACAACTTCCTCAAGGTGGCCTTCACGAACCATGGCTTCAGGAGCGGCGGGCCGGCCGGCCCGCCCCGCCGCCATAGCGGCCGGCCTCGGGCAGTTCCTGGCCGCTTTCGGCGGCACGATCACCGACCCGAAGGCGGTTTCGATCTTCACCGCCTTCGTCTGCAGGTCATCATCGCAGGTCAAGGCGCAATTCGACGCAGATCGCGCTGCTCGGCGCACGTCGCGCCGCGGTGAAGACGTTCAAGCTCTCCCGGCGGGCCCGGCGCACCGTCGACCGGGGCACCGGAGTGGTGCTCGTCGGGCTGGCCGGCGTGCTCGCGGCGTCGAACGCTTGAGCCGTTCTGTCAAGGAATACGGCCAAGACGGCGAAGTGGATCAACCCGCCGGAGCAACCTTGGTACGGAAAACGCACACGGACTGCGGACACGCCCTGTGAAGCTGTTAGAGTCGGCGACACGCTTCGGGACGAGTGTGCCCCGAAGCGTTCCTGGCTTGCGTGCCAGGTAGTGCTGTGTGTTCCTGCCGGCCCCGTGCCGGCCAAGCCGATCGTCGGTTAGGACAGCCGACGACGCCGAGGAGGTCCCCCGCGTGCTCAGCGCCTTCCGCTCGGCTCTCGCGACGCCGGATCTACGCAAGAAGATCCTGTTCACGCTAGCCATCGTCGCGGTTTACCGAATCGGTGCGACCATTCCGGCGCCCGGCATCTCGTACGGTGCCGTACAGGCCTGTAGCTCCCAGGCGCAGCAGGAGGGCGTCTACCAGCTGCTGAACCTGTTCAGTGGTGGTGCGCTGCTGCAGTTGTCGCTCTTCTCGACCGGCATCATGCCGTACATCACGGCGAGCATCATCATCCAGCTGCTCACCGTGGTCATCCCGCGGTTCGAGGAGCTGAAGAAGGAAGGGCAGTCCGGCCAGGGCAAGCTGACCCAGTACACCCGGTACCTGACGGTCGCGCTGGCGATCCTGCAGGCCACCGGCGTGGTCGCGCTCGCGGACCGCAAGCAGCTCTTCCCGGACTGCGACCAGCCGATCATCCCGGACAACAGCGTCTACTCGCTGGCGATCATCGTCATCACCATGACCGCGGGCACCGCCGTCATGATGTGGCTGGGCGAGCTGATCACCGAACGCGGCGTCGGCAACGGCATGTCCGTCCTGATCTTCCTGAACATCGCGGCCCGCATCCCGGTCGAGGGTGGCAACATCCTCAGCAACGCGGGTGGTGTCGGCCTGGCGATCGTCTGCGTCTTCGGCCTGGTGATCATCGCCAGCGTCATCTTCGTCGAGCAGGGGCAGCGCCGAATCCCGGTGCAGTACGCCAAGCGCATGGTCGGCCGCCGGATGTACGGCGGCACGTCGACCTACCTGCCGATCAAGGTGAACCAGGCCGGCGTCATCCCGGTCATCTTCGCGTCGTCCCTGCTGTACCTGCCGGACCTGATCAGCCGCCTCGTCGGCGACCAGAACGCCAACTCCGGCTGGCAGGTGTTCATCAAGAACTACATCGTGAACCAGTCCAGCTGGGCGCACATCGCGCTGTACTTCGGCTTGATCATCTTCTTCACGTACTTCTACATCACGATCACGTTCAACGTGGACGAGCGTGCGGAAGAGATGAAGAAGTTCGGCGGCTTCATCCCCGGCATCCGCCCGGGCCGCCCGACCGCCGAATACCTGAGCTTCGTGCTGGGCCGGATCACCCTTCCCGGTTCGCTGTACCTGGGCATCATCGCGATCCTTCCGAACTTCTTCCTGTCGCTGACCGGTAGCGGGAACAACCAGAACTTCCCGTTCGGTGGCACGGCTGTGCTGATCATGGTCGGTGTCGGCCTCGACACCGTGAAGCAGATCGAAAGCCAGCTGATGCAGCGCAACTACGAAGGGTTCTTGAAGTGACGCGTCTGGTTCTCGTCGGCCCGCCCGGCGCGGGCAAGGGCACCCAGGCGGTGGCCCTGTCCGAACAGCTGCGCGTCCCGCACATCTCCACCGGTGACCTGTTCCGCGCGCACGTCGGCCAGGAGACCCCGCTGGGCCAGGAGGCGAAGCGCTACCTGGACTCGGGTGAGCTCGTGCCCGACTCGGTGACCAACGAAATGGTCCGCGAGCGGCTCACCGAGCCGGACGCGAAGATCGGCTTCCTGCTCGACGGCTTCCCCCGCAACACCAAGCAGGCCGAGGTCCTCGGCGAGATCCTGGGCGACTCGGACGTCGCCCTCGACGCCGTGATCCAGCTGCAGGTCCCGGAGGACGTCGTCGTCGGGCGGCTCATGTCCCGTGGCCGTGCGGACGACACCGAAGAGGTCATCCGCCGCCGTCAGCAGATCTACGTGTCGGACACCGCGCCGCTGCTGGAGTACTACGCCGACATCCTGGTGACCGTCGACGGTGTCGGCAGCGTCGAGGAGATCTCCGGCCGGGTGCTGAAAGCGCTGCGCGACCGCACGTGAACCTCGGAGGATTGCGTGTTCTGCAAGTGCTCCGGCGTGGGCGCATGATCGAAGTCAAGACCCCGGACGAGCTGCAGGCGATGCGGGCCGCCGGCCTGGTCGTCGCCCGCACGCTCGCGGCGGTCCGTGCCGCGGCGAAACCGGGCGTCAGCACCGCCGAGCTCGACGAGCTGGCCGAGCAGACGATCCGGGACGCCGGCGCGGTGCCGTCGTTCAAGGGCTACCACGGTTTCCCGGCGTCGATCTGCGCGTCGGTGAACGAGCAGATCGTCCACGGCATCCCGGCGAAGACCCAGGTGCTCGCCGACGGCGACATCATCTCCGTCGACTGCGGCGCCATCCTTGACGGCTGGCATGGCGACTCCGCCGTGACGCTGGCCATCGGCCAGGTCTCCGACGCCGATCTCGCGCTGTCCGCGGCGACCGAGGCGGCGATGTGGGCCGGTATCGAGGCGGTCAGCGCCGGCGGCCGGCTCACCGACATCTCCTACGCCGTCCAGTCCGCCGCCGAGCGCGCGAGCCGCGACGACGGCATCGAGTACGGGATGATCGTCGAGTACGGCGGCCACGGCATCGGCCGCGAGATGCACATGGACCCCTTCCTGCCGAACGTCGGCAAGCCGGGCAAGGGCCCGCGGCTGAAGCCGGGCATGGCGCTGGCGATCGAGCCGATGCTGACCGGTGGCGGCGGCGAGACCCGCGAGCTGGACGACGGCTGGACGGTCGTCACGGCCGACGGCTCCCGCGCGGCCCACTGGGAGCACACGGTGGCGATCACCGAAGACGGCCCCTGGGTGCTCACGGCCGCCGAAGACGCCTGACCTGCGCAAACACCCTCGTGAGTGGTAATTAGGGTTAGAACCCTAATTACCACTCACGACCTGGCCGGACCTCCGCCTAGCATGGTCACCCCCGGTTTGGGGGTCGCGACACGGCATGCGTACACTGTCAAGTCGGCGCACTTATCGCGCCCGGATCCTGCGCGCTCGTGAATTCACGGTCTACTGGGACCCGGGCACCAGTGTGCCACGCAACACCCCAACCCGGCGCTAGTGCTCGAGTTGATCACGGGTGTGGCGGCAGACAGTGCTGACAAGGCAGTGTTCGACAAGGAAATGCGGAGGACATGGCGAAGAAAGACGGGGCCATCGAGGTCGAAGGCCGCGTAGTCGAGCCGCTCCCCAACGCGATGTTCCGCGTCGAGTTGGAGAACGGCCACAAGGTCCTGGCTCACATCAGCGGCAAGATGCGGCAGCACTACATCCGCATCCTGCCCGAGGACAGGGTTGTCGTGGAGCTTTCGCCCTACGACCTCTCTCGTGGTCGCATCGTCTACCGCTACAAGTGATCACGAGAAGCAGCTCAGCTGAGGTTTCGGGGGTCCGGGTGGCGAGGCCCCCGGCCCGGGGCGAAGCCTCGGATGTCACAGAAGCAGGAGAGCAGAAGACGTGAAGGTCCAGCCGAGCGTCAAGAAGATCTGCGACAAGTGCAAGGTGATCCGCCGTCACGGCCGGATCATGGTGATCTGCGAGAACCTGCGGCACAAGCAGCGGCAGGGCTGATCACTCGCACTCGAACCAGAGTGGATTGACGGCTACACACCCTCCCCGCACCTGCCGGGCCACGCGAGTGGTCCGGTTCACCCCCGGGCTTCAGGCCGGGGCCGGGACACCCGAAGCGCAAGCAGAGGGCACGACAGGCGAGTCGGTCCCGGAACCGGACGGGGAGCAGACCTGAAGATGAATTCAATGAAGGAGCATCAACGCCAATGGCACGACTCGCTGGCGTAGACCTCCCCCGCGAAAAGCGGTTGGAGATCGCGCTTACGTACATCTACGGGATCGGCCGTACCCGCTCGAAGCAGCTCATCAAGGCTGCCGAGCTGAACGCGGACACCCGCGTCAAAGACCTCAGCGATGACGACCTCGCGAAGCTGCGTACGTACATCGAAGAGAACTTCAAGGTCGAGGGTGACCTTCGCCGCGAGGTGAACGCCGACATCCGTCGGAAGATCGAGATCGGGTGCTACGAGGGCCTTCGCTGGCGCCGCGGACTTCCCGTCCGTGGTCAGCGCACGAAGACCAACGCCCGCACCCGCAAGGGTCCGAAGAAGACGGTCGCCGGCAAGAAGAAGGCTGGCAAGAAGTGAGCGTCCAGGGCAAGAAGGTCGTGCAGATGGGCGGCGTCCACCGCCGCGGCACGGCTTGCGTTTCGCCCAAGGCGCTCTACGCCCGCCCGATGGCGCTCCGCAACCTGTACACCGACGCCGGTTCGATCATCCGGCGCGGGCAGGCCGAAGCGGTCGCCGCTCACCAAGAGAACGCGCGCTGAGTAGGAGAACCCTCAGAACATGCCACCGAAGTCTCGTACTGCGGCCGGGGCCAAGAAGGTCCGCCGCAAGGAAAAGAAGAATGTTGCGCACGGTCACGCGCACATCAAGAGCACCTTCAACAACACCATCGTCTCGATCACGGACCCGACCGGTGCCGTGATCGCGTGGGCGTCGAGTGGGCACGTGGGCTTCAAGGGCTCGCGCAAGTCCACCCCGTTCGCCGCGCAGATGGCCGCCGAGAACGCTGCCCGCAAGGCCGCCGAGCACGGCATGAAGAAGGTCGACGTCTTCGTGAAGGGCCCGGGTTCGGGCCGCGAGACGGCGATCCGCTCGCTGCAGGCGGCCGGCCTCGAGGTCGGCACCATCCAGGACGTGACCCCGCAGCCTCACAACGGCTGCCGCCCGCCCAAGCGGCGCCGGGTCTGAGGAACGGGGAGGAGTAAGAAGAAATGGCTCGTTACACCGGCCCCGCGACGCGTATCTCGCGTCGCCTCAAGGTTGACCTCATCGGCGGCGACCAGGCTTTCGAGCGTCGCCCCTACCCGCCGGGCCAGCACGGCCGCGGGCGCATCAAGGAGTCCGAGTACCTCCTGCAGTCGCAGGAGAAGCAGAAGGCTCGCTACACCTACGGCGTTCTCGAGCGTCAGTTCGTCCGGTACTACAAGGAAGCCGTCCGGCGTCCTGGCAAGACCGGTGAGAACCTGCTGCAGATCCTCGAGTCCCGCCTGGACAACGTGATCTACCGCGCCGGCATCGCCCGCACCCGCCGTCAGGCGCGTCAGCTGGTGAGCCACGGCCACTTCCTGGTCAACGGCGTCAAGGTCAACGTCCCGTCCTTCCAGGTCTCGAAGTGGGACATCATCGACGTGCGGCCGAAGTCGTTCTCGATGCTGCCCCTGGTCGTGGCGAAGGAGTCCTACGGCGACCGTCCGGTCCCGGCGTGGCTGCAGGTCGTCCAGTCCAACCTCCGCGTGCTGGTCCACCAGCTGCCGGAGCGTGCGCAGATCGATGTTCCGGTTCAGGAACAGCTGATCGTCGAGCTCTACTCGAAGTAGTCCGGCACCGTCGGACAAGGCGGCGGCGCGACAGGTGCGCCGCCGCCGCGCCATCCCTTCGACGTCATATGGCGGGCGTCGTCTGGAAAGGAATTAGGAAGAAATGCTGATTTCCCAGCGGCCGGCTCTCGGCGAAGAGACGGTCAACGAGACCCGCTCCCGGTTCACCATCGAACCGCTGGAGCCCGGCTTCGGCTACACGCTCGGCAACTCGCTGCGTCGTACGCTGCTGTCGTCCATCCCGGGCGCGGCCGTGACGAGCATCCGCATCGACGGCGTGCTGCACGAGTTCACCACCGTTCCCGGGGTGAAGGAAGACGTCACCGACATCATCCTGAACCTCAAGGAGCTCGTGGTCTCCTCGGAAGAGGACGAGCCGGTCACCATGTACCTGCGCAAGCAGGGCCCGGGTGAGGTCACGGCGGCCGACATCGTGCCGCCGGCGGGTGTCACCGTGCACAACCCGGATCTGCACATCGCGTCGCTGAACGGCAAGGGCAAGCTCGAGATCGAGCTCGTCGTCGAGCGCGGCCGCGGTTACGTTCCGGCCCTGCAGAACAAGCAGGCGGGCGCGGAGATCGGCCGGATCCCGGTCGACTCGATCTACTCGCCGGTGCTCAAGGTGACCTACAAGGTCGAGGCCACCCGTGTCGAGCAGCGCACCGACTTCGACAAGCTGATCCTGGACGTCGAGACCAAGCCGTCGATCACGCCGCGCGACGCGGTCGCGTCGGCCGGCAAGACGCTGGTGGAGCTGTTCGGTCTCGCTCGCGAGCTGAACGTCGACGCCGAGGGCATCGAGATCGGCCCGTCGCCGCAGGAGGCAGACACCATCGCCGCCTACGCGATGCCGATCGAGGACCTGGACCTCACCGTCCGGTCGTACAACTGCCTCAAGCGCGAAGGCATCCACACGGTGGGCGAGCTCGTCTCGCGCAGCGAGGCGGACCTGCTCGACATCCGCAACTTCGGCGCCAAGTCGATCGACGAGGTCAAGCTCAAGCTCGTCGGTCTCGGCCTCGCGCTGAAGGACAGCCCGCCCGGGTTCGACCCGACCGCGGCGGCCGCCAGCTACGACGGTGAAGGCTGGTCGGAGGGTGTCGGTGGCATCGCCGACGGGATTTCGGACGGCCACGACGATGGCCAGGACTACGCAGAGACCGAGCAGCTCTAGGGCTCTGTGCCTGGACGCTGCGAGCTGAACTAGTAGGAGAACCAATGCCCACCCCTACCAAGGGAGCCCGGCTCGGCGGGTCGTCCGCGCACGAGCGGCTGATCCTGGCCAACTTGGCCACGCAGCTGTTCGAGCACGGCAAGATCACGACCACCGAGGCGAAGGCCCGCCGGGTCCGCCCGCTGGCCGAGAAGCTGATCACGAAGGCGAAGCGGGGCGACCTGCACAACCGCCGTCAGGTGCAGAAGGTCGTCCGTGACAAGGACGTCCTGCACAAGCTGTTCGCCGAGATCGGTCCGCACTTCGCGGAGCGTCCGGGCGGTTACACCCGGATCACCAAGACGATTCCGCGCAAGGGCGACAACGCCAAGATGGCGGTCATCGAACTGGTGCCCGAGAAGACCGTGACGTCCGAGGCCGAGCGCGCTCGCAAGACCAAGTTCGCCAAGGACGAGAAGGCCGCCGCTCCGGTTGCCGAGGAGACCACCACCGAGGCTCCGGCCGAGGAGGCTCCCGCTGCCGAGGAGGCCAAGGCCGAGGACACCACCGAGGCTCCCGCTTCGGAGGAGACCGACGCCGACGCCAAGAAGGACTGACGTCCTGACGGCCGCTTCGACACCGGACGAGCCCGCCACTCCCTTCGGGGAGGGCGGGCTCGTTCGTCTGCGCCTGGACGTCTCCTACGACGGCACGGACTTCTCGGGCTGGGCCCGCCAGCCGGGCCGTCGCACGGTCCAGGGCGTCCTGGAGGAGGCCCTGCAGCGGCAGCCACCGGGGGCCGCCGTCCCGAAGTCCGTCGTCGTGGCGGGCCGCACGGACGCCGGCGTGCACGCGACCGGCCAGGTGGTCCACGTCGACGTGGTGCCCCTTTCCGAGGCTTCGGGCCGCGTCCCCGTCTCTTCCGAAGGCATCCCCGATCTGACGCGCATGACGGGCCGCTGGAACCGCCTGCTGCCGGGCGACGTACGCGTCCTGGGCGCCCGGATCGCTCCCGAGGGCTTCGACGCGCGGTTCTCGGCGATCCGCCGTCACTACCGCTACCGGGTCTCGGACGCGCCGTGGGGCGTGGACCCGCTGCGCCGCCACGACACCCTGGCCTGGAACCGTCCACTGTCGACGGACGCGATGAATGCGGCGGCGGCGGAACTACTGGGCCTGCACGACTTCGCGGCGTACTGCAAGCAGCGCGACACGGGCACCACGATCCGCGAGCTGCAGCGCCTGACGTGGGAGCGGGTGGACGACCACCTGCTGGAGGTCCGGGTCTCCGCGGACGCGTTCTGCCACTCGATGGTCCGCAGCCTGGTCGGCGTGCTCCTCCTGGTGGGCGACGGCCGCCGCACCGACGCGTGGCCGTCGAAGGTGCTGGAGAGCGGCATCCGCGACAGCGCGGTGGCTCCCGCCCACGGCTTGACGCTCCTGGGCGTGGACTACCCCCCGGACGCCGACCTCGCGGCCCGTGCCGAGCAAACCCGCAACATCCGCACCTCGCTCTAGCCACCAAACTTCGTGAAGGCCACCTTGAGGAACTTTAAGTTCCTCAAGGTGGCCTTCACGAAGTTGTCGGGAAGCGAGGTCAGTCGCCGCGGCGGACCGGGCCGAGGAGCTGCTGCTCCTTGCCCGTGGTGACCAGGCGGAGGGGACGCCAGAGGTTGCGGCCCAGGGCCACCACCTGATCGTCCTTCAACGTCGTCAGCTGCCGCATCATCTGCGGCGGCAGGCGCCAGATGCGGGCCGCCAGCTCGGCCTGGCCGGCCGGGAGGCGCTGCATCAGCACCAGGTCCGCCGCGTTGGCCGTCGCGCCCGCCTGCGGGTGCAGGTACGGGAGGACGTAGACCGTGGTCTGCCAGGGCGAGCGGGGCGGGAACAGGTCCTGCGGTGTCGGGCCGCCGTCGGTGACCACCAGCAGCGGCGCGTCCTCCGACGGCCGCGGCAGCTCGACCGGCGACAACCGGCGGATCTGCACCAGCGGCGACGGCCGCCCGTCGCGGCTGCCGGCCGCCCGGGAGAGCACCTGCCACTCCGTCGGGCGCCCGGTCGCGACCACGACCCACGCGCCGACCGCCATCGCGCGCATGGCCACCTGGCGGGCCAGGTACAGCCCGCCCACCAGCACGATCCGGGTGGGGGTCGAGCGCAGCGCCGAGATGGTCAGCGGCTCGCCCTTGAGGCCCGAGCCGAGGACGATGCCGCCGCGGTCACCCGAGGGGCTGATCGCGTCGAGCAGCGCCGGATCCACCGTGAACTCCGGTGCCACGCCGCTGTTCTGCCCGGCGTCACGGATGCGCGAACTCATGCTGTTCCTCCGATCGGCAGCGTCGCGGCGAACGCGGAAACCTGCAGCCCGCGCAGCGGCGTCAGGTCCACCCCGAGCCGCTCGGACAGCCCCTGCAGCCGCTGGTCGGCGGCGTCGAGCTCACGCGGGTTCCGCGCGCTCAGCCGGACCACGCCGCGCAGGCCGATCTTGCCCTCGTCGGACGCCGGGGAGATCGACATCGCGAGCGTCGCCGACAGCGCGCGGACGCTCGTCAGCGCGTTGAGGCTGTTGGTGACCTTGCCCTTCGGCCAGCCGGTGATGGCGTAGCTCGCGTGCCCGATGCCGGCCGCGGTCACGCCGGACCAGCGTTCCTGCAGCGTCACCTTGGTGGGTGAGCCGGCAACGGAGGTCAGCTCCGCCGCCGAGATGCTCGCCCGCAGCAGCTCGTCCGGGTCGAGCGGCCGGGTGGGCACGCCCTGGGACTCCAGCGCGTTGCGCACCCGCGACAGCGCGCCGATCAGCGCGCGGTGGGCGCCGACGACGCCGCCGCCGCGTTCCCGGATCGCCGCCGGGCACCGCCGCGGGTCGAGCCGGATCGCCACCCACGTCGTCCGCCGGGCCGCCGCGGGCAGCGGGCCCAGCACCTCCATGTAGGAGCTCAGCGCCGGCGAGTCCGACGGCAACGCCGCGCTGCCCGGGTAGCAGTGCCAGATCATCTGGATCGAGTCGAGGACCACACCGCGGTCTTCGAGGCAGGGCGCCAGCGCCGACAGCGGCAGGCTCGGCGCGCCGTCGGCCTGGGTGATCAGCGCCGGGGTCGGCTCGACGAGCAGCACCGCCGTCCAGGTGCCGTCGTTCCAGGCGAGCCCGACCTGCTGGCGCTCGTGGTCGACGCCGTGGGCGACGACGAGGTCCGGCACGGCGATCCGCAGCAGGTTCACGCGGGCGTCGTCGGGACCGGTGACCGTGGTTTCTTCGGCGGTCATGGCTTCGACGGTGCTCGGCGGCAGCGGGTCCGCGACCCGGTCGTGCGAGCGGACGGTGTAGCGCAGCGTCAGGCCGACCCACTGGGTGAACCAGCGGCCGCGCCAGCGCAGCAGCGCGACGATGAGGGCGAAGCCGACGATGCCGATGCCGACGTACTTGAGCGACATGTCGATCGCGAGCAGGACCAGGCCGATCGCGAGGCCGACTTCGAGCACGACGAGGTTGGTCACGGGCAGCGGGCCGAGCGTGACGCCGGCGGACCGTCGCCGCGCCGGCGGGGCCATCCGGGCCGGGCCGGGCGGGGGAGTTGCGGGGCCGCTGTCGTCGGGCCCCTGAGGACCGCCGGGACCGCCGGGGCCACCGCCGCCGGGACCGCCGGGGCCACCGCCGCCGGGACCGCCGGGGCCACCGCCGCCGGGACCACCAGGACCGCCGCCACCGGGACCACCAGGACCGCCGCCACCGGGGCCGCCGGGACCGGGACCGCCGGGACCGGGACCGCCAGGACCGGGACCGCCAGGGCCGCCCGGACGTCCGCCAGGACCGGGGCCGCCGGGACCACGCGGGGGCATGCCAGGACCGCCGGGCACGCCACCGGGTCCGCCAGGGCCACCGGGAACGGCACCAGGTCCGCCAGGAACACCACCGGGTCCACCGGGAACGCCACCAGGGCCACCGGGACCACCGGGTCTGCCCGGCCGCGGCGGCGGGCCCGGCGGACGGCCACCGGGCGGCGGGGGCCCGGGCGGGCCAGGCGGACGTGGAGGAGTGGTGACGGACATCCGCGCTTTCTCTTCCCCTCGTGCTTGCTGCGTACCCGGAAGCCGGGTCCCGGGGTGCCCGACACTAGCTTGAGTTGGTAGAAACCCCACACCAGACGGTCCCCGTACGGCTATCCTGCGGAACCGTACCGCGACGGGGAGAGCTGTAGGTCGAGAATGCCATCAACACCCACGACTAAGTCTCAGGTCCAGGCGTATCAGTTCGTCCTACGGCGGATGCAGTCGGCGCTGGTCCGGCGGGACGCCGTGATGCTGCACGACCCGATGCGCACCCACACGCGGGCCACGATCGTGGGGGTGGTGCTGGGCGTGCTCGGCATGATCGTCTTCGTCGTCTGGGGCCTGCTCAGCCCGGCGCCGTCGGTGCCCGCGGCCGGGAACATCGTGATCGGCGAGCAGTCCGGCACCGTTTACGTCGTGACGGGCAACCCGACGAAGCTGATCCCCACGTTCAACCTCGCGTCGGCGCGGCTCCTGCTGCTGGCTCAGCAGAAGAAGACCGGTGCGGGCACCGGTGGCGCGGCCGAGGCGCCCGCCGCCGCCCCGGCGAGCCCGGCGAGTGTGAAGAATCCCACGGTCGTTTCCGATGAGCAGCTCAAGGACATTCCGCGCGACAAACTGACCGGAATTCCGGACGGTCCGCAGCTGATCCCGACGGATTCCCAGCGAATTTCCCCCAATTGGGCCGTCTGCGACCAGGTTCAGCTGGATCCGGCGCTGCCGAACGCCGACACCGGCCGGACCAACACCTACGTTTTCGGCGGTATCGCGCCGAGCGGCCTCGGCACCGAGCTGGGTGAGAACGAGGCGTTGCTGGCGAAGGCCGACAACGGGAAGACCTACCTCGTCTACCGGCTGCCGAGCTCCCGGAACCGGCCGAACGCGAACACCGTGCGCGCCGAGATCGACGTCGACAACCCGAACGACGCCGTCCGGACGGCGCTGCAGCTGCCGCCGTCGCCGCGGAAGATCACGCAGGGGCTGCTCAACGCGATCCCCGAGGTCGCGAAGCTGACGCCGCCGAAGATCCAGAACGGCCGGGCCCCGGCGGACTTCGACGGCCTGACCGCGGGCGACGTCTTCGCCACGCAGCAGGCCGGTCAGCGGGACCTGAACTACTGGGCGATCACCCCGACCGGCATCCAGCGGGTGTCGAATGCCGTCGCGGACATCATCCGCGTCGCGAAGAACGGCAGCTCCAACAGCATCCAGACGCTGGGCCCCGACAAGCTCGCCGGCGTGCACACCCTGCAGCCCACCGACCCCGACTACATCGCGGTCGACGACTTCCCGCGCTCGGTGCCGACGATCCTCGACGCGACGAAGAACTCCTCGGTCGCGTGCCTGGGCTGGTCGCTGGTCGGGTCCGGCCCGGACCAGGACGCGCACACCTCGGTGTACGTCGACACGCAGCTGCCCGGTCAGAAGAGCACCGGGGACAAGTTCACCTCGATGACGGTGACCACGCCGGGCCCGAACCGCGTGCCGCTCAACGGTTTCTACCTCAAGCCCGGGTTCGCCGCGGTCGTCCAGTCCGCGACCGGCAAGGCCAGCTTCGGCAAGGGCCAGATCCAGCTGATCTCCGATCGCGGTATCCGCTACAGCGTCCCGGACGCGCAGACCGCGGACGCGATCGGCATGAACAACCGGCAGCCGGCGCCCGAGTCGATCATCGGGCTGCTGCCGACCGGGGCGTCGCTGAACACCCAGGACGTGCTGCGGCAGTTCGACTCGGTGCCGATCGACCCGAACGCCGGCGCGTACCCGACCGCGCAGCCCGGCAACTGAGCGGAACCGCCGGCCGGCGTCGGGCGTCCCACGCTCGAAGGTCTTTCTCGTGAGCGGAGGTGCCGTGGCCGGCTTGAAGATGGACGGCGTCGTCGTCGCCCGGTACGCCGAGACGGCCGAGGCCGCCGCGGACGAACTGGACACGGCGGCGGCCGAGGTCGGCGGTGGCGACGTCACCGGGGAGTCCTACGGGACGCTGGGGGCGCAGCTGGGCCTCGGTGAGTCGTACGGCCGCGCGGCCGGGGCGTTGCGGCGGCAGCTGACCGACGGCGCCGCGGCGCTGCGCTCGGCCGCGGAGGCGTTGCGTCAGGTGACGGTCCGCCACGGCGACCAGGACGACGAAGCCGCGGAGCTGATCAAGCGGGCCGGGAGGCTCGACGGATGACGGCCGGCAGCTACCCCCTGGCGGCTTCGGTGCCGGTGCCCGCGGGCGAGGACATCACGGCGGCGGCCGAGCCGTACCTGGCGTACCTCACGGACCTCGCGCAGCAGCTGGGCGTGCTCGACTCCGTCGAGACGTACTTCCGCCCGCTGGTCGGCCGCTGGGCCGACCTCGGCGCGGAAGCGGACCGCCTGCGCCAGGCAGCTTCGGTCGCGGCCGAGGTTTCGGCGCGCCTGGACGACCAGCTCGGCCGGCTCGACGCGGGCTGGGAGGGCCGCGACGCGGACTCGTTCGTCGCGTACATCCGCACGATCGGCGCGGCGGGCGGCGACCTCCGCGAAGCGCTCGAGGCTTTGGCAGGCGCGCTGGACGAGATGGTGACGACCCTGCGCCACGTCGTCGTCGACCTGGTCGAGGTGCTGGTGGACGCGGCGGAGCTGACGTCGGAGACGATGCTGCTCCCGAGCGGCGGGGCGAAGCGGGCGCGTTCGCAGCTGGCGGAGACGCAGGACTCGGCGAAGGCGCTGCACGAAACCGCGCGTGACGTGCTGGAGGCGTTCGACCGGCTGTGCAACGGCGTCGACGACCCGGACGCGGCGTCCCGCACGATCGAGATCCGGCACCGGTACCCGCCGGAGCGCTTCAAGCTGCACGACGACGCGCTGAACGAGGCGGGCGAGCAGGCCACGGACGCGGCGTCGGCGGACTCCTCGGCCCCGGCTTCGGCCGACGAGGTCATGACGCCGTCGTCGGCCGACGGCCCGGCGGAGGGGCGCCACACCGGCGCCGGCACCCCCGACCCCGCTGACGCGGCCGCTCCGCAGCCTGCCCCGTCCGCCGAGCAGAACCACAGCACGTCGGGCGGAGTCCCGATGATGCCGATGATGGGCTTCGGAGCCTTCGGCTCGGGCGGCCAGGCCCGCCGCCCGTCGAAGACCCGCCCGGTCACGAAGTCGTCGGACCTGCTCGGCGAGCCCGGCCTGGTGACACCCCCGGTGATCGGCGCGGACGAGAACCCGCCGTCCGAGAAGAAGCCGCCGGCACCGCCCGCGAAGTGACGAAAGAGGCATCACGCGTGATCAGAGAGGCATCACGCGTGATTGAAGGGTCATCACGCCGATGCCCGCCCAATCACGCGTGATGCCTTCCCAATCACGTGAGATGCCCGCTCAATCACGGGTGATGTTTGTGGTCAGCGGCGGGAGGTGTCGCTTTCGGCCGGGCGGTTGCGGCGGATCGTGTGCATGACGAACAACGTGATCAGCAGCGCGACCACGCCGCCCGCCGTGCCGGCCAGCGCGACGATCATCGGCGTCGAGCTGTGGTCGTTCGCCGGGGGCAGCTGGGCCAGTTGCGGGGGCGGCGCCGACGCCTGGTTCCCCACCTCGGACGGCAGGACCTGCGTCAGCGCCGCCACCGGGTCGACGACCCCGGAGCCGACGAAGCTGTCGCGCCCGCCGGGGGCCGCCGGGTGCTGGGCCGTCTCCTTGATCCGGTTGATGATGCCCTTGGCGTCGAGCTGCGGGTACTTCGCCTTGACCAGCGCCGCCAGGCCCGCGACGTACGGCGCCGCGAAGCTCGTGCCCTGGATCTCGCTGGCCTTGTCGCCGTTCTCGAACGTCAGGTTCGCCAGGCCGCTCGACCCCTCGGCGGGGTCGAGCGAGACGATCCGCGTGCCGGGGGCCGCGACGCCGACCCACGGGCCGTGCACGCTGAACGACGCCACGCTGCCGGTCTCGTCGATCGCCCCGACCGACAGCACGTCGTCCGCGAACCACGGCGGCGTCACGATCGTCTTCGGTTTGCGCGCGTCCGGCTGGTCGTTCTGCGGGCAGGTGTCCGTCGCGTTGCCGGCGGCCGCGACGACCACGATGCCGGCCAGTGCCGCCAGGTGCACCGCGGCCTGGACCTGCTGTTCGCCTTCGGTGATCGAGCCGGTCGCCGGGCGGCAGTTGTCGACCGACATGTTGATGACGTCGGCCTCGTGCCGGTCGGCGATGCCGCGGATGATCTCGGCCAGCGTCTTCAGCGTGCCCGCGGTGCCGTCCTTCTCCAGCTGACGGCCGCCGTTGGACTGCCCGGGGGACGTCCGGTCGCCTTCACTGCCGCCACCACCGCCCGTCGGCGGCGGTGTGCCGGACCCGGACGGCGGGTTCGTGCTCGACGACGACGGCGGTGAACTCGAGCCGGCCGTCGAGTTCTGCTTGGCGGGCTCGTAGTTCTCGCTCAGCTGGCGGTAGGACACGATCGTGGCGTCCGGTGCGACACCCACGAATCCGACTTCGGGGTTGTCCGGCTTCGCCCCGATGATCCCGGCGACTTCCGTGCCGTGGCCGTCGCAGTCCTCGAGCCCCGGTTGCTGGCCCTTGGTCGGCGTGGCCACGTAGTCGCCGCCGGACTTGAGCCGGTCCTGGAACCACGGGTGCTTCGTCACACCGGTGTCGATCACCGCGACGCGGATGCCACCGCCGGCACTGCCCGTGGCCGCCTTCACGATGTCCTGCGCCTTGGCGATCTGCAGGTACTCCTGGCCCCACGGCCGGTACTTGATTTCGATGTTCTGGCCGAGGGTGCTGCGCTGCACGCAGCCCTTCGTCTGGGTGTAGGTCTTGTCGGGCTGGCGCGAGTCCGGGATCAGCTTGCCCATGTCGACCGGCGGCGGTGCCGCGAAATAGCCGTCGGCCGGGGCGGCCTGGGCCCACGCCGGTACCGCGAGCGTCAGCGGCGACAGGAGGCCGAGCGTGCCGGCCAGCAGGGCCGTCGAGGTCCGTCGGGTGGCGCCGGGACGCCGTGCTGCTGCCATGGGAGAGTCACCCGATCCGGTCACTTGAAGTTCAGGTGCCGCAGGGTGGTGTAGAGGTCCATCACACCGAGGGCGAGGGGGAGCACGGAGGCGATGCAGATCGCTTCGATGATCTCCACCGTGCGCCGCAGCGGCGGCGAGAACCGCTGGTTCGGGAAGATCACGCCGACGACGAGCGCGCCCGCGGCGAGCAGGATCAGCACGCCGAAGACGTACAGGAGGCGGTTCTGGGCGCTCGCCGACACGAGCCAGCCGATGGCGATCCCGGTGGCCGAGACCAGGCCGGTGGTGAGCAGGGCGATCGCCTGGCTGCCGTTGGCGTACGCGCGGGCGCGCAGCAGCAGGACGAGCGTCGCGACGACGCCGAGGATGCTCCCGAACACGCCGGGCGCGCTCGCGGCGATGATCGCCGAGACGGCCACCGTGGCGCCGCAGCCGACCATCAGGCCGGTCATGTAGTTGTGCGCGATCGCCGTGCGGCGCTCGATCGCCCGGTAGTCGGGGAAGCCGGAGTCTTCCTTCAGCTCTTCGGCGTTGCTCGGGACGTGCGGCAGCGGCAGCTTCGCGAGCCAGATGGTGGCGCGCGGCAGGATCGAGATGCAGGCGAGGGCGACCGCGACGGTGCCGGCCGCGATCCCGGCCGCCGGGTGCGCGACGAGCGTGCCGAACAGGAAGGCCAGCGCGCCGAAGGTGCCCGCGGTGGCCGCGGCGATGAACGTCGTGATGCCGGCGCCGATGACCATGATGCAGACCGACGCGACGATGATCACCAGGACCGCGCCGAGCAGCAGGTTCGCCCGGAGGGAGAGGCCGGGCACGATGTAGAAGCCGCTGACGAAGGCCAGCGGCAGCCCGCCGGCCGCGGCGATCAGCACGCCGGTCGGTTCGGCCTGGTAGCCCTTGGCGAGCGTCGCGCCGATCGCGACGCAGGCGACGGCGCCGATGCCGCCGGCGATGGCCGCCCCCAGCGCGTTGCCGCCGTAGAACGAACCGCTCATGAACAACGCGACGGCGGCGGCGAACAGCGCCAGCCCGCCCGCGACGTGCCCGAACCGGTTCGCCGTCTCCTTCGTCCACGGGCGGAAACTGTCCGGGGACGACTCGGCGATGGCGTCGACGACGTCGTCGTACAGCGGCGGCGGCGGGTTTTCGTTGCGCTTGCGCAGCTGGAGCAGCTCACCGTCGACGACGCCGAGCGAGGCCAGCGTGCGGCTCGGGTCGAGCGGGGCGTCCCCGAGCTTGGCCAGCGCCCAGCCACCGTGGCGGGCCCCACCGTCGGGCGCGGTCTCCTTGGCCATGTCCAGCAGCATCGGCAGCAGATCGGCCACCGCGACGTCGGCGGGCAGCGCCACGTCGATCCGGGTGGACGGTGCGACGACCGTCACCCTGCTGAATACTGTCGTGCCCGTAGCCACTGCACTGCCCCCGCTCGGTCGATGCTGCTCCCGGGGAACTTATACCGAACCCCGGCGCGGGCATCATCGAACGTCCGAAATTCACCGGCAACCGCAGCTCAGGTCGGTGGCCGACCGCAACGGCCAACTCAGCGACCGCAACGGCCAACTCAGCGACCGCAACGGCCAACACGCCGGAGAACCCGCCGAGTTGGCCGTTGCGGCTGGCGAGTTGGCCGTTCCGGCTGGCGAGTTGGCCGTTGCGGGCGGTCTGAAATTCACCGGTGACCGCAGCTCACCGGCCGGATCACGCGATTACTGTCGGTGCCGCGCCGTACACTCGCCAGGCGAGGTCAGGACCGGTTCACGAGGGCGTTACGGCATCCGCCGGAATTCCGCCGCGGCGTTCGATAGGTTGTTCCGCGCACCTTGCGCACTAAAACGGTGGCCGCCATCGTCGAGTTTGAAGAGGGGTCCTTCGATGAGCACGCTGCAGTTCAAGAAGTCGCCGCGGCTGGCGGCACCGCGGCCGCCGGGCGGTGAGGTGCACCTCGAGCCGCCGCCCGAGGTGCCGCGCGTCATCCCCGGGAACATCGTCATGAAGGCGCTTCCGGTCGTCATGATCGTCGCGTCGCTCGGGATGATGGTCTTCATGTTCCAGGCCAGCAACCGGAACCCGATGATGATGGCCATGGGCGGCATGATGGTCGTCGGGACGCTCGGGATGATGGCCGGCGGTGGCGGCAAGGGCGGCGGCGCCAAGCGCGCCGAGATGGACGAAGACCGCAAGGACTACCTCCGCTACCTGGGCCAGATGCGCGACCGGGCCCGCGAGGCGATGGTCGACCAGCGCGCCGCTCTCGAATGGGTCCACCCCGACCCCCAGTCCCTCTGGTCACTGGCCGCCAGCCGCCGGATGTGGGAACGCCGCCAGAACGACCAGGACTTCCTGCACCTGCGCGTCGGGCGCAGCTCGCACCGCCTCGCCACGCGGCTGGTCCCGCCCCAGACCGGGCCGGTCGACGAGCTGGAGCCGATCGCCACCCTCGCGCTGCGCCGGTTCGTGCGCGCGCACTCGATCGTGCCGGACCTGCCGACCCAGATCACCCTCCGCGGGTTCGCCGCGGTCAGCATGCAGGGCGACCGCGCGCTGACCCGCGGCCTGACCCGCGCGATGCTCGCGCAGATGGTCACCTTCCACAGCCCCGACGACGTGCTGGTCGCGGTCGCCACCGCGGGCCGTGCGAAGGAGGAGTGGGAGTGGGCGAAGTGGCTGCCGCACGCCCAGCACCCCACGCTGTCCGACGGCATCGGCCAGCTGCGCATGATGGCCGGTTCGCTGGCCCAGATCGAAGCCTGGCTCGACGAAGAACTGCGTGACCGCCAGCGCTTCTCCCGCAACGCCACCCCGGCGCCGGACCAGCCGCACGTCGTCATCATCATCGACGACGCCGAGGTCACCCGCGAAGAGCAGATCGTCCTCGAGGAGGGCCTGGTCGGCGTCACGCTGATCGACCTGTCCGACTCCCTCGGCAACCTCGCCGCCCGCCGCGGCCTCCGGCTGGTCGTCGAGTCGGACCGGCTGGGTGCCCGCAGTGCCGGCGGCGTCGAGTGGTTCGGCCGGCCGGACACCCTCAGCCTGGTCGAGACCGAGTCGCTGGCCCGGCTCATCTCGCCGTACCGCGTCGGCGGCGCCGCGGGCCAGGACGTCGGTGACGAAGAGCCGCTGCTGTCCAACCCGTCGCTGCTGGAATTGCTCGGCATCCCCGGCGACCCGATGACCTTCGACGTCCAGCAGGCGTGGCGGCCGCGGCCGATCCGCGACCGCTACCGCGTCCCGTTCGGCGTCGGCGAGTACGGCCAGCCGGTCGAGCTGGACATCAAGGAAGCCGCCGCCGAGGGCATGGGCCCGCACGGCCTCTGCATCGGCGCCACCGGTTCCGGCAAGTCGGAGTTCCTCCGCACCCTGGTGCTGGGCCTGTTGTCCACGCACTCGTCGAGCACGCTGAACTTCGTCCTCGTCGACTTCAAGGGTGGCGCGACGTTCATGGGCCTCGACAAGGCCCCGCACGTCTCCGCGGTCATCACCAACCTCGCGGACGAGGTCACGCTGGTCGACCGCATGAGGGACGCGCTGGCCGGCGAGATGAACCGGCGTCAGGAAGCATTGAAGAACGGCGGCAACTTCAAGAACGTCTGGGAGTACGAGAAGGCGCGCGAAAACGGCGCGGACCTCGACCCGCTGCCCGCGCTCTTCATCGTCTGTGACGAGTTTTCCGAGCTGCTGTCGGCGAAGCCGGACTTCATCGACCTGTTCGTCGCCATCGGCCGGCTGGGCCGGTCGCTGCAGATGCACATGCTGCTCGCCTCGCAGCGCCTGGAAGAAGGCAAGCTGCGCGGCCTGGACTCGCACCTGTCGTACCGGATCGGCCTCAAGACGTTCTCGGCGGCGGAGTCCCGCGCCGCGATCGGCGTGCCGGACGCGTTCGAGCTGCCGTCGGTCCCCGGCGGCGGGTACCTCAAGTACGACACGTCGACCCTGGTGCGGTTCAAGGCGGCCTACGTCTCGGGCCCGTACCGGCCGGCCGGCCTCAAGGCGGCGGGCCCGGCGGCGACCGTGGTCCGCGCGGACAAGCGGCCGCAGCTGTTCGTCCCGGACTTCGTCGAGCTGCCGAAGGAGCCGGAGCCGCAGTTCGTCGAGGCGGCGCCGAAGGAAGAGCAGCGGCAGCCCGAAGAGGCGGTCGAACCCAGCGAGCTCGACGTCATCGTCTCGCGCCTGGTCGGCCAGGGGCCGCCGGCGCACGAGGTGTGGCTGCCGCCGCTGAAGGACCCGAACTCGCTCGACACCCTGTTGCCCAACCTGAACCCGACCGACGACCGCGGCCTGTCCCCGGTGGGCTACTTCGGCAACGGGCGGATGCAGGTGCCGCTGGGCATCATCGACCGGCCGTACGAGCAGCGCCGTGACCCGCTGTGGGCCGACTTCTCCGGGGCGGCCGGGCACGGCGTGATCGTCGGCGGCCCGCAGACCGGCAAGTCGACGATGCTGCGGACGCTGCTCATGTCGATGGCGCTGACGCACACGCCGGAGGAGGCCCAGTTCTACTGCCTCGACCTCGGTGGTGGCACCCTGACCGGGCTCGCCGGCCTGCCGCACGTCGGCGGCGTGGCGGTGGCCCGGCGCGAGCCGGACAAGGCCCGCCGGATCGTGGCCGAGCTGACCACCCTGCTCACCGAGCGGGAAGGCCGGTTCGGGGCGATGGGCATCGACTCGATGACCGAGTTCCGCAACCGCAAGCGCCGCGGGGAGATCCGCCCCGACCAGGATCCGTTCGGGGACGCGTTCCTCGTGGTCGACAACTGGCGGGCCCTGCGCGACGACTTCGAAGAGCTCGAGACCTCGATCACCCGGCTCGCCACGCAGGGTCTGTCCTACGGCGTGCACGTGATCATCTCCGCGAACCGGTGGGCCGACATCCGCCCGGCGATCAAGGACATGCTGGGCACCCGGTTCGAGCTGCGCCTCGGTGACCCGACCGAGTCGGACATCGACCGGCGCATCGCGGTGAACATCCCGGCCGGGCGGCCGGGCCGGGGCCTGACCCGGGAGAAGCTGCACATGCTGGGCGGCCTGCCGCGGATCGACGGTTCCAGCGACCCGGAGACGATCGCCTCCGGCGTGGCCGACGCCGTGGCGAAGATCAAGGGCGCGTGGCGCGGCCGCGTCGCGCCGCAGGTCCGCCTGCTGCCGGAGCTGATCACCTACGAAGAGGTGCAGAAGCTCGACACCGCCCGCGACTCGAAGCTCATCCCGATCGGTGTCAACGAAGAAGACCTGCAGCCGATCTACCTCGACTTCAACGCCGAGCCGCACTTCTACGCCTTCGCGGACGGCGAGTCGGGCAAGACGAACCTGCTGCGGCAGATCGCCCGGGGCATCTCGGAGCGCTACAACTCCAAGGAAGCACTCATCCTGCTGGTCGACTACCGGCGCACGATGCTCGGCTACGTCCAGGGCGACTCGCTGCTCGGGTACGCGGTGTCGGCCGCGCAGCTGGAGAGCATGGTCAACGACGTCTTCAACTCGATGACGCGCCGGCTGCCGGGCCCGGACGTCACGCAGGAGCAGCTGAAGACGCGGTCGTGGTGGAAGGGGCCGGAGCTGTTCATCCTCGTCGACGACTACGACCTGGTCGCCACGTCGACGAACAACCCGCTGCGGAAGATCTCCGACTTCCTGCCGCAGGCCAAGGACGTCGGCCTGCACCTGATCGTCGTGCGGCGCACCGGTGGCGCGAGCAAGGCGATGTACGACCCGATCATCGGCAAGCTCAAGGAGATCGCGGCGCCGGGCATGGTGATGAACGGTTCGCGCGACGAAGGCGCGCTGATCGGCAACATCAAGCCGAGCGCGATGCCGCCGGGCCGGGGCAACCTGCTGACCCGGAAGAACGGCAAGCAGCTCGTCCAGGTGTCGTGGATCCAGCCCGACTGACGACGGTGGCCGGACGCGCTTTCGGCGGGGTGAGTAGGTTTCTCCCCGAGAGCGCGCCCCGCCGGCCGGGCGCGGGGCAACGCGACGAAATGGGCGGGAGCTGCTGGTGACGGTCCGGGTTGCGGTGGACTTCGGGACATCGAGCACCTGCGTCGTCGCCTCGGTGAACGGACGCGAGCCGCAGGTCGTGGTGATCGACGGCCAGCCGCTGATGTCCTCGGCGGTGTACGCGGCGGCGGACGGCACGCTGTTCGTCGGCCAGGAGGCCGAGCGGCAGGCGGCGGTCGACCCGTCGCGGTACGAGCCGAACCCGAAGCGGCGGATCGACGAGGGCGAGCTGCTGCTCGGCGAGAACGTCCTGCGGGTGACCGACGTCGTGCACGCCGTGCTGGGACGCGCGGTGTCCGAAGCGCGCCGGCTGGCCGGTGACGCCGAGGTCGACCTGCTCGTGCTGACCCACCCCGCGGACTGGGGCGCGATCCGCACCCGGCTGCTGCGGCAGGCCGCGGGCGGGCTGGCGCGCGAGGTCGCGCTGGTGCCGGAGCCGGTGGCTGCGGCCGTGTACCACGCGGCGACGTTCGCGCCGCAGGACGTGACGAACGACCGCACCGTGGAGTTCAGCGGCCGCCCCGGCGACGCGCTCGCGGTGCTGGACCTCGGCGGGGGCACGGTCGACGTCAGCGTGGTGCGGCGGCTGCCGCCGGAGGTCGCGCGGGATCGCACCGGCCGTCCGCAGCGGGGCGGCTTCCAGGTGCTCGCCACCCGGGGGGACCCCAGCTTCGGTGGCGCGGACATCGACCAGGCGCTGCTGGAGCACGTCGGGTCCCTGGTCTCGGCGGCCGATCCGGACGCCTGGCGCGAGCTCGTCGAAGGCCGCGAGCTGGCCGACCGGCGCCGGCGCCGGGTGCTGCGCCAGGACGTCCGTGGCGCGAAGGAGACGCTGTCGCGGCACGCCTACACCGACGTGCCGATGCCGCCGCCGTTCGCCGACGCCCACGTCACCCGCGAAGACCTCGAACGGCTGATCGCGGCGCCGCTCGGCCGGGCTGTCGAGCTGACGGTCGCCGCGCTCGGCGAAGCCGGCCTGCGGCCCAAGCAGCTCACGGCGATCTTCCTGGTCGGCGGGTCGAGCCGGATCCCGATGATTTCGCGGCTGGTGCACGAACGCACCGGTGTCGTGCCGACGAGCCTCGACCAGCCCGAGACGGTCGTCGCGCGCGGCGCGCTGCGGGCGGTGCTGGTGGACCCGGACCGCACCGGTGCGCTGCCCGGCGAAGCGATGGCCCGGCTGGGCGCGGCCCCGAGCGGCGCGCTCGGGCCGGGGGCACAGCGCACGGAGGTCGTGCGCCCCGGCGACGTCGCCCCGCGTCCGGCGCCGCCGCGCACCCCGACCGCGCCGGGCGGGTTCCCGAACCGGCCGGTGCCCCCGCCGTCGCCGCCGGCCGGCCAGCCGGTGTCCCGGCCGTGGAGCCCGCCCGCCCGGCCGAACCCGCCGGGCCCGCCCGCGGGTGCCCGTCCCGCGCCCGAACCGGTCGGGAAGAGCCGCCGGAAGCTGTGGGGGATCGTCGCGGGCGCGGTGGTCGTCGTGGCCGCGCTCGTCGTCGCCGGCGTCTTCGTCTTCCGCGACCCCGGGACCGAGAGCGGCCGGACGCTTTCGCAGTACGACTTCAAGTTCACCGCCCCGGAAGACTGGGTCCAGACCGACGACCGGGTGGCCCAGAAGCAGGTCGTGATCCACCCGCAGGAGTCCCGTGACGGCAACGATCTCCTGGTCGCGCAGGAGATCGTCATGGACTACGACGCGACCGCGGACCGGCAGAAGCTCGTCGACGAGCTCAAGAACATCGCGGACGGGGACCCCGCCCGCTGGAGCGCGTTCAACCCGAGCCTGTCGTACGTCGGCAAGACCGTGATCGGGTACCACGAAATCAAGCCGGACCGGCCCGATCTCCAGGTCGACTGGTACGTCGTGGCGAAGGGCCGGATCCGCGTCCACGTCGGCTGCCAGTACGCCACGGCCCCGCTGCGGGACCGGGTCGCCGCCGCCTGCGCGCAGGCCGTGCGCACGGTCGAAATCCTCAACTGAGAGGAGGGCACGCGGTGTCGTCCGAAGAATTCGAAAGCGCCGCGACGTCCTTCAAGCGGATCGGCCAGGACGCGGTGACGCACGCGCGTCGCGTCGCCGGGAACGCGAAGGCGCGCAGCCGGCGGCACCACAGCGAAAACGCCGACCTCCTGAAACGGAGCGGGCGCGGCGCGAAGTCCGGCGATCCGACGCCGGGAACGCTGCGCGCGGCCGCCGAACGGTTCCGCCGCGCCCGCGGGCTGGCGGTTCCCGCGGTTCCCGATCCGGTTCCTTCGCGTTCGCAATCTCCGGTCCGAACCGCTCGATCGGGTGACGAAGACGAAGACTTTTCCCAGATGCGAATCATGCAACGCGATCAGTGAAGCCGTACTGCCGGTTGCTGTGCGCGTGCTAATCCCGCTGGTGGAGAACCTTTTCGCGGTGCGGCAGCCGCGGTTCGGGGGGTGCCTCGGATACCTGCGGCGATCGGTTCCCGTGGTGGGCGTTAACGCAAGCAACTACTTCGGGGCAAACCACGACAAGGGGGAACCGGACGTGGCAGTGTCTGCGTCGTAGGGCCGTACGAACGAACAAGCTTGGTTGCGGCCAATCCACCACAGGACAGAAGGGGGTCCCGAATGAGCGGGCCTGGTTTTCAAGGGACAGTCCAGCAGTTCACGGAGTCCGAGGCGCGGGTGACCGAGGTCCGGGCGCAGATGGACCTCAACCTCGCGACGCTGCGCGACCGCATCGAGGCCACCCGCGCTGGCTGGCAGGGTCAAGCGAAGCAGGCTTTCGCCAACGTCATGCACCGCTTCGACGAGGACGCCCGCGGCATGGCGCAGGCCCTCCAGCGCATCGGTGAGCTCCTCAAGGAAGCCGGTTCGAAGTACGAGCGTTCCGAGCAGCAGCAGCAGGAGATCCTGCGCGCCGTGAACGCCGGCTTCGACAAGCTCGGCTGATTTCCCCTTCCCTCGCAAACTTTCTCTCACAAAGGAGCACATCATGCCTGATGGCGCCGGAATTGTTGTTGATTACGCCATTATCCGCGCGGCCGCGGACGACTGCAAGGCGACCGGTGGCGAGCTCCAGGCCGCCTTCGACCGGCTGAAGGACGACCTGAAGCCGCTGGTCACCACCTGGACCGGTTCCGCGAAGGAGCAGTACGACGCCGCCCAGCGCACCTGGGACCAGAAGTTCGAGGACCTGAAGCAGGTTCTGGCGCAGATCGCGGCCGTGCTGCCGGAGATCGCCGACGGCTACCAGCAGACCGACAACGCCGTCGAAGGCCTGTTCTGAGCCGGTAGCCCCGGAAACCACGGCGGGCCCGCACTCCGGTGCGGGGCCCGCCGTTTCTTTTGCCCGGCAAGGAAAACTCAGCGCGGGGCGCCGACCTCGTACTCGGGCCGGTCGTTGAGCACCCGCACGGTCACCTTCTTCTGCTGCCCGCCGATGGTCACCGTGCAGTCGAACGTCGTGCCGTTCTGCGCCGCCTCGTTCGCCGGGCACTGCGCGTTCTTCACGTCCGGCTCGCCGTAGTTGTCGTTCAGGACCTTGACCACACCGTCCTGAAGGGACTGTTGCTCCAGGACGTCCCCGCGGAACGCGCCCAGCAGCCACGCGGCACCGCCGCCGAGGGCGAGCACCAGGACCGCGGCGACGGCGATCAGCAACGGCTTCTTCGGCTTCGGCTTCTTCGCCGGCTCGGCCGGGAACGCGCCGAGACCGCCGTACTGCGACGGCTGGAACCCACCGCCGTACTGCGGCTGCCCGTGGCCGGGCGTCGGCGGCTGCTGCGGCGTCGGCTGGGACGGCGGCTGCCACGGCGCACCGCCCGGCCGGCCCTGCTGCCACGGCCCGGAGAACGAGCCCGACGGCTGCCCCGGGTTCCACTGGCCGGTGTAGGCGCCGGTGCCCGGGTCCGGCTGCTGCTGCCACTGCCCGGCGTGCGGGCCGGTCGCCTGCTGCTCCGGCTGCCACGCGCCGGGCTGCGGTGCGGCGCCGGGCTGGTTCGCCGGCGGCTGCCACCACTGCGGCTGCTGCGGGCCGGGTGGCTGGGACGGTGGCGACGGTGGCGACGGTGGAGTCATCGGAGATCACCTCGGGTCGTGGTCACGCCTCAGCTGCCCTGGGCTTCGCCGAGCCGGCGGTAGAAGTCGTCCATCGCCGCGCGGTCGGGCAGCACGGTGATCTGGCTCGCCTCCGGCAGCTTCGGCATGTCCTGCAGGCTCGCCTTGCCGGTGAACCGGAACTCGTACTTGAGCTCGAGCTGGTGGCCGTCGCCGGCGAACTTGGCCTCCAGCACGAAGGAGACGAGGCTGCCGTCCGGGTTCAGCGTGATGGTGGCCGGGACCGCGGCCTTCTTCAGCTCCGGCCCGATCTGGCCGGTGATGCTCGGCGGCAGGATCTCGACCCGGTTCTTGACGAAGATCCCGAACGGCACGTTCACGGTCAGCGCGGTCTTGCCGTCGCCGAGGCTCTTCGCCCCGCGGACCGCCCGCTTGTCGGCCCGGTACGCCTCCACGGCCGAGTCCGCCATCCGGCACGGCGTCAGCACCCCGCCCCAGGCGCACGGCAGGACCAGCCCGCCCTCCGGCTTCGGCATCGACACCCACGCCGTCGGCGAGACGCCCTTCTGCACGTACATCGGGCCGAGGTAGGTGTACTCGACCGTGCCGTCCGCGGGCGTGTATGTGTCGATGATCTCGTCCGGGTTCTTCTGCGACCGGTGCCGCACCGCCCGGTTCTCCGGGTTGCCGGTGCGCGCCGACGTCACGGTGCTGTGGACCCACTTGTCGTCGAACTTGAAGTAGGCGTCCAGCGAGTTGGTGACGTCGCGCGTGTCGGTGATGGCGTCGCCGAGCTTGCCGATCACCTGCTCGAACTTGGCGCCGACGTAGTCCGCCGCGTCGTCGCCCTTCGGCAGCGCGGTGCCCGCCTTCGCCTGGCCGCAGGCGGTGACCAGGGCCAGCACGGCGCCCAGGACGAAGATCGCCGTCGGTCGTTTGCTCATGCCGTCCCCTGCTCAGCCGATGCCGCCCGGATGGCCCCATCCTCGCGTGCGACGGCGGCGCGTGCAGGCGCTTCGGCGGGAAAACTCCGGTAGAGTCCCGGCTGCGCCCGGGCCGCCCGGAGCCTAGTATGGACGCTTCCACCACCCCCCATGCGCGGGTGCGGTGACTGTGGGGGTATCTTCATATGTCGTTGTGCGCTGCGGCGCGTAAGCGCTAGGCCCGCACAGAACCCACACGCAATGTTGACGACGAGGTAGACCCTTGCCCACGTACAGCCCCAAGCCCGGCGACGTCACTCGTGCCTGGCACGTGATCGACGCCGAGGATGTCGTGCTCGGACGGCTGGCGACCGAGGTCGCCACGCTGCTGCGCGGCAAGCACAAGCCGACCTACGCCCCGCACGTGGACACCGGTGACTTCGTCATCATCGTCAACGCCGAGAAGGTCGCGCTCACCGGTAACAAGCGCGAGCAGAAGTTCGCGTACCGGCACAGCGGTTACCCGGGCGGTCTGCGGAAGCGCTCGTTCGGCGAGCTGCTGGACACCAAGCCCGAGCACCTTGTCGAGAAGGTCGTCAAGGGCATGCTGCCGAAGAACAAGCTCGGTCGCGCCCAGGCCAAGAAGCTGAAGGTGTACGCCGGCTCGGAGCACCCGCACGCCGCGCAGCAGCCGCAGGCGCGCGAGATCACCAAGATCGCGCAGGTCGCGCAGTGAGTGAGGAACAGTCTGTGACCAGCACCGAGTCCGAGACCCCCGAGGTCGTCGAGGCGACCGAGACCGGCGACGTCGCGACCAGCGAAACCCCGGCGGCCGAGGCCCCGGCCGCCGAGGCCCCCGCCGCCGAGGCGCCTGCCGCCGAGACCCCGGCCGCCGAGACCCCGGCCGCGACCAGCGAGACCCCGGTCGCCACCAGCGAGTCCGCTGCCGCGCCGCGCCCGTCGCGGGCCGCCGGCGGCAACGCGCAGACCGTCGGCCGCCGCAAGGAAGCCGTCGTCCGCGTGCGGGTCGTCCCGGGCACCGGTCAGTTCAAGCTCAACGGCCGCACCCTCGAGGAGTACTTCCCGAACAAGGTGCACCAGCAGCTCATCAAGGACCCGCTGGTCCTGGTCGAAAAGCCGGATTCGTTCGACATCTTCGCCAACCTGCACGGTGGCGGCGTCTCGGGTCAGGCGGGCGCGCTGCGCCTGGCGATCGCCCGTGCGCTCATCGAGGTCGACGCCGACGACCGCCCGGCCCTCAAGAAGGCCGGCTTCCTGACCCGTGACGCGCGCGCCACGGAGCGGAAGAAGTACGGCCTCAAGAAGGCCCGCAAGGCCCCGCAGTACAGCAAGCGCTGATCGCGTCTCGAGGCGCGAACCACCGGAGCGCCCATCCGTCCATCGGATGGGCGCTCCGGCGTTTTCCGGGGTGTTCGTTTTCCGGCTCTGTGTCGTTTCCGAGCCGGGGAGCGACATCACCGGGGTGGGGGAACGCGGTCCGTCAGGATCGCTAGGTTGTCGTGGTGGTCGCACCGGTGTGACCGCGCAGAGGAGGTCGATCGATGGCACGCCTGTTCGGGACCGACGGAGTCCGTGGTCTGGCCAACGCCGAGCTGACGCCGGAGCTCGCGCTGGCGCTGGCGGCCAGCGCCGCCCGCGTGCTCGCCGCGCACGACCGCTCGCACCGGCCGATCGCGGTCGTCGGCCGCGACCCGCGCGCCAGCGGCGAGATGCTGGAAGCCGCGGTCGTGGCGGGCCTCACGTCCGCCGGGGCCGACGTGCGCCGCGTCGGGGTGCTGCCCACGCCGGCCGTCGCCTACCTGGTCGGCGCGCTCGAGGCCGACCTCGGCGTGATGATCTCCGCGTCGCACAACCCGATGCCCGACAACGGCATCAAGCTCTTCGCCGCGGGCGGGCACAAGCTCCCCGACGGCATCGAGGACGAGATCGAAGCCGGCCTGTCCGCCGACGCCGTCCGCCCGACGGGTGCCGGTGTGGGGCGCGTCACGGACGTCGAGGACGCCCTCGACCGCTACGCCGCCCACCTGCTCGACGCCACGCCGCACCCGCTCGCCGGGCTCAAGGTCGTCGTCGACTGCGCCAATGGCGCTGCCTCCGCCGCCGCGCCCGAGATCTACCGCCGCGCCGGGGCCGAGGTCGTCGCGCTGTACGCCGACCCGGACGGCGTCAACATCAACCAGCACTGTGGCTCCAACCACCCGGAGAAGCTGCGCGAAGCGGTCGTCGCCCACGGCGCCGACCTCGGCATCGCGCACGACGGTGACGCGGACCGCTGCGTGGCCGTCGACTCCGCGGGCGAGCTCGTGGACGGCGACCAGATCATGGCGGTCCTGGCGCTGGCGCTGGCCGAGGCCGGCGAGCTGACCAAGGACACCCTGGTCGCCACCGTGATGAGCAACCTCGGCCTGCACCTGGCCATGAAGGCGCACGGCGTCACGGTCGTCACCGCCGCGGTGGGTGACCGGTACGTCCTGGAGGAGCTGCGCGCCGGCGGCTTCGCCCTCGGTGGCGAGCAGTCGGGCCACGTCGTGCTCCCGGCCCACGCCACCACCGGCGACGGCCTGCTGACGGCGCTGCGCCTGATGAGCCGCATGGCCGAGACGGGCAAGTCCCTGGCCGACCTGGCGGCGGTGATGAACCGGCTGCCGCAGGTGCTGGTCAACGTCCCGGTGGCCGACAAGGCCGCGGTCGCGGGCTCCTCCGAGGTCCGCACGGCCGTCGACGAGGTCGAGGCCGAGCTGGGCGAGGAGGGCCGGGTGCTGCTGCGCCCGTCCGGCACCGAGCAGCTGGTCCGCGTGATGGTCGAGGCGCCGGCGCAGTCCACGGCGCAGGCCGCGGCCGACCGCCTGGCCGGCGTGGTCTCCGCCGTTTCCTGAGCCTGCCGCGGCTGTCGTGAGTGGTAATTAGGGTTCTAACCCGAATTACCACTCACGACAACGTGACCACCGCCCTACCGAGGCCGTGGAAGATCGGGTGGGTCTTCCAGCGCACGTCCCGCACTTCGCTGCCGGGGCCCAGGCGCGCGGCGAGGGCGGTGAGCGCGATCTCGCCCTCGGCCACCGCCACCCCGGAGCCCGGGCAGGCGTGGCGGCCGAGGCCGAACGGCAGGCCGTCGGCCAGGGAGATCGCCACCGGGCCGTCCGGGCCGAACCGCAGGACGTACCGGGCCGGGCAGATCGCCGTCACCAGCTCCCGCACGGTCCGCGGGCCCGAAGTCGCGAGTTCGAGGCCGGCGCAGGCCAGGAAGTTCAGCGAGTTCTCGTACGCCGCGTGGGCCAGCACCACCGGGGTGAACGTCAGCTCGTCGTCGTCCAGGCGACCGGCCGCGTGTGCCTCCCGCAGCGCCGTCAGCCCGCCCGGCCCGGCCACCGTCCGGCTGAGCTGCACCGCCAGCCGGAACGCCGACGCCTGTCCGGCCCGGTCGGTGCCGCCGAAGACGTCGAGGTTCGCCGTCGTCGCCTCGAGGTGGTCCAGGAACACGTCGTCGAGGGGCACGCCCAGCACCGCCGACGTCACCGCGCCCGCCACCGGCCGGGCGAAGTCGCGCACCAGGTCGAACGACGTCCCCAGCGCGGCCACCGTCGTTTCGATCCCGGCTCGCAGGGACTCGGGGAGCGGCTCCAGCCCGGCGATGATCTCCCGCAGCACCGCGCGCACGCGAGTGTGATCTTCGCCGTCCCGCAGCAGCACGCTGGGCGAGCCGCCGCCCGGATCCGACGTCAGCTCGGGGGAGCGCAGGGCGCGGGCGCACGCGTCGCGGCCGGAGACCACCCCGATGCCGTGCCGTTCGAACTCGTCCATCGCTTCGACACGGTAGGGCAGGATGGGGCCGTGCCGCCCGCAGCCGTCCCGGATGACGTCCTGGCCACGCCGTTCACGGACCACCTGCTCCGCAATGCGGGCGAAGACCGCCCCGCGTTCACCTGCCGCACCTTCCCCGGCCCGGCCGACCACACGCTGACCTGGCCGCAGGTGCTCGCCCGGGTCCGCGGGGTCGCCCGCGAGCTGCGGCGCGTCACCCGGCCGGGTGATCGCGTGGCGATCGTCGCCCGGCAGGACCTCGGCTACGTCACCGCCTTCCTCGGGACGCTCTACGCGGGGCGCGTCGCGGTGCCGCTGTCCGTCCCGACCGGCCGCACCGGCCGCGCCCGGATCGAATCGGCCTTCGCGGACGCCGCCCCGGCGGCCTGCCTCACCTCGAAGGACCTGCGGGACAAGGTCCCGCCGGCCGTCGTGCTCGCCGTCGAGGACATCGAGCCCGACGACGCCGAGCCGCCCGCCGCGGTGGCGATGACCGATCCCGCGTACCTGCAGTACACGTCCGGCTCGACGCGCCGCCCGGCCGGCGCGGTGATCTCGCACCGCGCGCTGGTGGCCGCCTGCTGGCAGACCACGCGGTGCTACCGCGCCGGCGCGTCGACCCCGCTGGCCGGCTGGGTGCCGTTCTTCCACGACATGGGCCTGGTCCTGCTCATCGGCACGCCCGTCTTCCTCGGCTCGCGGTCGGTCTTCTTCACGCCGATGGAGTTCGTGCGCGACCCGCTGCGCTGGATCCGGCTGCTGGCCGAGCTCCCGGGCGCCGTCACCGCCGCGCCCAACTTCGCCTTCGACCTGGCCGCGGAAGCGGCGGGGGACCTCGAAGCCGTCGACCTCTCGCAGGTGAACTCGCTGCTCAACGGCAGCGAGCCGGTCCGCGCGGCCACCGTCGAGGCCTTCGAGCGGGCCTTCGCTCCCTTCGGGCTGCCGCGGGCCGCGCACAAGCCGTGTTACGGGCTGGCCGAGGCGACGGTGTTCGTCACGAGCGCGGGCGACGAGGGGCCGACGATCACGGCGTTCGACGGCGAGCCGCGGGTGTCGGTGGGGCGGCCGTACGGCCAGCGGATCCGCATTGCCGACAACGAGATCCAGGTGTCCGGGCCCAACGTCGCCGACGGCTACTGGGGGCGGGACGACGTGCTCGCCCCGGGCGGCTGGCTGCGCACCGGCGACCTCGGGTTCGTCCACGACGGCGAGCTCTACGTCACCGGGCGGCGCAAGGACCTGATCATCGTCGACGGCCGCAACCACCACCCGCAGGACATCGAGGCCACCGTCGAGGCCGCGCACCCGGGCATCCGGCGCGTCGCCGCGTTCGCCGTGCGGGACGGCCACGGCGAAGGCGTCGCGGTCGTGGCCGGGTGCGTCACGCGGGACGAGTCGGTCGAGACGGCCGTGCGGCGGGCCGTCTCGGCGGCCCACGACCTGCCGCTGCGCGCCCTGTGGCTGGTGCGGCCGGGCGAGGTGCCGCACACGTCCAGCGGCAAGGTGTCCCGCGCCGCCGCCCGCGAGCGCTGGTGGGACGAGAATGAGCGGCATGGCTGACCCGGGCACCTACGTCGACGAGATCCGGCGGATCATCAGCTTCGCGCTGGAGATCCCGCCCGAGCGGCTCGCCGACACGACGCCGTTCGACGACCTCGGCATGACGTCCCGGCAGCGGATCCAGCTGCTGTCGCGGGTCGAGGTGACCTACGACGTCTCGGTCGACATCGACGAGCTCGACCGGCTGGTGGACATCCGCGGCGTCGCCGAGGTGATCTCCGAGGCGGTCGCGGCGCAGCGCGCCCGCGGGTAGGTCCCGGGCGGGTGCACTTCGCGGAAGCCCAGGTCCGCCGCCCGGCCGGACGCTAGACTTTGTGTGCATCTGCGACGGCACCGAACGGTGTCCGGGCGCGTCACAGTCCCGGAACGACGGGGGACCTGTGGGATCGAAGGGGGCAGCGACCATGCCGAACGGGTACGAAGCGAGTTCGGAGGCGATGACGCGGGCGCAGATCCGCCTGGCGGACGTCGCCGACGATCCCGCGAACGAAGCGAAGAAGGTCGCGCCGACCGAGATCGTCGCGGTGGACTTCGGTCGCGTGCACCAGGAGAGCTTCGGCAAGTACAAGGCCGGGATCGACGAGATCGGCGCGGGGATGACCGGGCTGTCGAACGCCCTGCTGAACCTGGGCAGCGGAATCGGGTCCGCGGGCGCCAAGTACACCGCGCAGGAAGCGAACGCCGGCGCGACGGCGAACCAGGCCGGGGGTAACCGCTGATGGCCGAATGGTCCGAGATCAAGAAGGTCCTCGACGACCCGAACGTGTCGATGGAAGCCAAGTCCAAGCTGATGGAGGAGTACAGCGAGGACTCGGTCTACTTCAACGACGAAGAAGAAGAGTACGCAAAGAAGTACATCGACAGCTATTCCGACACCTGGCAGTTCTCGGACGACTTCCTGCCGGGCTCGTCCTCCGATGTCGATGAAGCGCTGAAGGAAGCGCAGCAGGAAGGCGCGGCCAAGAAGCAGGAACACGACCGCGACACCGCCGGGCGGGACCAGGCGAAGAAGAACCTCGACGGCATCGGCACGCCGACGCTGGGGGCCGGCGCGAAGAGTTCCGACGAACAGCTCGACCAGGGCAACGTCGCGGTCGACCTGCTCGCGAAGTGGACCGACGAGGTCTGGAACAAGTTCGGCGACAAGAAGGATTCCCAGAAGGAGCTCAAGGACAAGTTCCACGAGAACCGCGGGATCCAGTACCAGAAGTTCCTCGGCGACGCCGACGACCTCGGCAAGGCGCACAAGGTCGTCGAGGACGCGCTGGGCAAGAGCGACACCGAGCTCCAGACCCTCTTCGACGCGTGGAAGGGCAAGGGCGCCAACGCGGCGGAGATCAAGTACGACGAGACGATCAAGCCGCACGCCAAGGAGCTGTCGCAGCAGATCGACGGCGCGGCGAAACTGATCCCGCAGACCGTGACGCAGGTCTTCACCGCGGTCAAGAAGAAGGTCGACGAGGTCCTGCAGCTGCACCGCCCGGTGATCGCCGAGGCCGACATCCCGATGGCCCTGGACGTCCTCAAGATCGCCAGCGGCGAGACCAAGGAATTCGACGACTTCATGAAGGTCGCCGGCTGGATCGACGCCGTGAACGCCAAGCACGGCAACAACTCGAACCTCGCCGAGCGCCTGCAGAACGACGACGGCTGCTTCAACGACGAGAACATCACGTACGGCCAGAACGTCTGCAAGTACTGGCGCGACGGCGCCTTCACGACCGAGTACCGGAGTCTGATCACCGCGTTCGACGGGTCCTGCAAGGCCGCCAAGGACACGATCGACCAGCAGTTCGGCGCGCTGGCGCGGTACATGGACGGCTACCGCAACCAGCTGACCGAGGCCAAGAGCGACGGCGGCGGCGACAAGACCGGCAACACGGGGAACACCGGAAACACGGGCAACACCGGGAACACCGGCACCGGCAGCACGGGGAGCACCGGTAGCGGGAGCACGGGCAGCACCGGGAGCGGCTCCACGACGCCGTCGGCGGCCGAGCCCCCGAAGGCCGAGGAGCCCGCGAAGCCCGAAGAGGGCAAGAACCCGATCACCGGGAAGCCCCTGGAGGTCGACCCGTCGACCGGCGAGCCGTACCCGATCGACCCGAAGACCGGCGAAGCCATCAAGGACGCCGACGACACGGACACGGTGTCGGTCAAGAAGGGCGACAACACGATCTCGATGTCCGAGCCCGACAAGGAGGGCAAGCAGGACATCTCCGTGGACGACGGCCACGGCAACAAGAAGGACTACCACCTCGACTGGGGTGACGACGACAAGGCCGAGGCCGGCAAGGACGGTGCCGGCAAGGACGGCGCCGCCGCGGACAAGGCGTCCTTCGGGCCGCAAGGCAGCCAGGCGGTCAAGGACGGCCAGCCCTCGGCCGACGGCTCCTACAAGCCGGGCGCGGACGGCAAGATCCACATCCAGGACGGCAACCTCAAGATCACCGCGGAGCGGCCGGAGGGCCCGGACGGCCCGACGATCGTGACGGTCGACGACGGCAAGGGCGAGCCGACCACCTACACCCTGGACGAGAAGGACGACCCCAAGGCCGGGGACCTCAAGGCGGACGGCCTCAAAGCGGACCTCAAGCCGGTGACCGACGGCGCCGGCTCGGAGATCCGGCACGACGCGAACGCCGAATCCCCGCTGACGAAGGACCCCGCGCCGGCCAACCCCGACCCGGGCTTCACGCGCAGCGAAGGAGCCTCGGGCGGTGGCGGGTTCAGCACGCCCGGCGGCTTCGACGGTGACCTCGGCGGCGGGGGCAGCGTCGGGGCCGAGCCCGCGGTGGCGACGGCCGACGCGGGTGCCGGTGCGGCTTCCGGGGACGCGACTTCGACGGCCGGCGCGAGCAGCTTCGGTTCGGCCGTCACCGGTGGTGGGGCGCCGGACTTCGCCGGTGCCGTCTCGCTCGACCCGGGCGCCCAGACCGGCAGCGACACCTCCCTGCCGATGTCGGATGGCGGTGGTGGCGGGCTCGGCGCGACTCCGGTCGATCCGGGCGTGCACCAGGCCGCCGCGAGCTCGTCGAGCATGAGCGGGATGGGCGGCATGGGAATGATGGGTGGCATGGGCGGCGCGCCCGGTGGTGGCGGTGGTGGCGGCGACCAGCAGCGCGGCCCCAGCCAGTACCGCATCGAGGGCAGCGTGTTCGAGACGAGCGGCGCGAAGGGCCGGATCAGCGGCTCGCTGGACGACGAGGGTGACCGTTCGATCCGGTACGACCGGTGACGAGGGCCGAGGAGGGCCGATGAGCAGCGCCGAAGACCGGTATCGCACCGCGATTTCGACGATGGAAGCGGCGGCGCGGGAGCAGGACGAGCAGCGCGGGCTGCGCGAACGCCGCCTCGCCGAGGCCCGGCAGCAGGCCAGCGAGGGCATGCAGAAGGAGCTGGCCGCCGCGCAGAAGTACGCCGAGCACATGGACGAGCTCACCAAGCGCAAGCAGAGCGCGGGCGGCTGGGCGACGGAGAAGACGCTGGCCGACAAGTCCCGCGAATCGCTGATGGAGTTCGGCGTCCACGAAGAAGAGGCGGGTACCGGCTACCCGAACTACCCGACGCCGAGCTACGGCACTCCGGCCCCGGTGGTCCCGCCGCGTCCGGAACCCGCACCGGAACCGCCGCCGGTGGCGGCGACGCCCGAGCCGCCGCGACGGGGGCGGCACGCGCGTCAGCCCGACGACGATGACGACTTCTCCAGCACCAGCTGGCTGGTCTGAGCCCGCGAAGAGCCCGTCCGCGTCAGTGGGCGGGCTCTTCTTCGCGCTCGATGGGGGCGCGCTTGACGTCCGCCTCGAGCAGGGGCCGGTACTTGTCGGTGCCGGTCAGGTGGGTCAGGAAGAACGCCGTGAACAGCGCGCGCGTCAGCTGCTGGGTCTTGCGGTGCGGCTTGCCGTGCATGAACAGCTGCGACCAGTGCCTGCCCTCGGTGACGCCCAGGTGGGACGCCTTGCCGAGGAACCGCAGCTGGACGTCGTCGCCGCCCCAGGCGCCAGCGATCGCTTCGGCGTGCGCGACGGCGGGAGCGACCAGGTCGTCTTCGGCGGCGAGGTGCAGGCCGGGAACGGTGATCGCCTTCGCCGACTCGGTGGCCGGCGGGAGCGTCTGGGCCGCGGTGATGGTCGCGACGGCCTTGATCCGCGGCTTTTCACCCCGCGCGTCCTGCGCCGCGGCGAGGACGGCGGAGCCGCCGCCGGTCGAGTGCCCGGCGAGGCCCAGCTTGCCGGGGTCGACGCTGATGCCGTCCGGGCCGAGCCGCACGGTGGTGACGACGTCGAGGGTGGTCAGCAGGTCGGCGGCGAGCAGCCGGTGCGAGGGCAGCGGCCCGCGCTGCGTGGCCGGCGCGGCGGCGACGATGCCCCAGCTCGCGAGGTGGCGCAGCAGCCCCCGGTACCGATCGGGCGGCTGCAGCCAGCCGTGCCCGAAGGCAACGGCTGGCAGCCCGAGCCCGGCGCGCGGCGTGAAGACCACGCCGGGTAGCCCGACCAGGGCGAGATCGCCCCGCAGGACCTCGTGCGGACCCGGGTGCGTCAACTCCGCGAGCAGCTGCTTGGGCTTGCTGGCCATGGTCGGAACCCTACTGTGCGCGCCCGCTCCCGGCTCGCCCGCCGCCCCGGACCCAAGCGCCCCAATGTGGCCTTCGGTGCGTCTGACGCACCCAAGGCGGCCTTCGGTGCGTCAGACGCAACCAAGGCCGCCTTGGGGCGCTTGGGTGGTGACCGTTCCGGGCCGGGAGCGGGAGGTTCCCGGTTGACGCCGAGCCAGGCGAAGTGGTGGTTCGAACCACTGTGGGTGCGTCCGGGCAGGTCGGAGGTGGTTCGCGGACCCCGTCAACCCGCTGAATGTCCCTCGTTAGGCTGGTGTCCGTGTGTGGAATCGTGGGATATGTCGGGCACCGCCCGGCTCTGGACGTCGTCCTCGGCGGGCTCCGGCGGATGGAGTACCGCGGTTACGACTCCGCCGGTGTGGCGGTCCTCGACGGCGCCGGTGCGCTGACCGTCGAGCGCAAGGCGGGCCGGCTGGCCAACCTGGAAGGCCGCCTCGACGAGGTCGGCCGTGAGCACTTCGGCGGCACCGCCGGCATGGGGCACACCCGCTGGGCCACCCACGGTGCGCCGATCGACCGCAACTCGCACCCGCACCGGGACGCCTCGCAGCGCGTCGCCGTCGTGCACAACGGCATCATCGAAAACTTCGCCGCCCTCCGCGCCGAGCTGGAAGCCGACGGCGTCGAGATGGCCAGCGACACCGACAGCGAGACCGCCGCGCACCTCATCGCGCGGGCGTACACCGAAGGTGACACCAAGGGCGAGCTGACCGCCAGCGTCGCCTCCGTCTGCCGCCGCCTCGAAGGCGCGTTCACCCTGGTCGTGACGCACGCCGACCACCCGGACACGATCGTGGCCGCGCGCCGGTCGTCGCCGCTGGTCGTCGGGGTCGGCGAGGGCGAGCACTTCGTCGCCTCCGACGTCGCCGCCTTCATCGAGCACACCCGCGAGGCCGTCGAGCTCGGCCAGGACCAGCTCGTCGTCATCACCCGCGAGGGCTACGACGTCCTGGACTTCCACGGCGACGCCGCCCAGGCCAAGCCGTTCACCGTGGACTGGGACCTGTCCGCCGCCGAAAAGGGCGGCCACGAGTACTTCATGCTCAAGGAGATCGAGGAGCAGCCCGAGGCGCTGGCCAACACGCTGCGCGGGCACTTCGAGTCCGGCCGGATCATCCTCGACGAGCAGCGCATCTCCGACCAGGACCTCCGCGACGTCGACAAGGTCTTCGTCGTCGCCTGCGGGTCGGCCTACCACTCCGGCCTGGTCGCCAAGTACGCCATCGAGCACTGGACGCGCCTGCCGGTCGAGGTCGAGCTGGCGTCCGAGTTCCGCTACCGCGACCCGGTCCTCGACCGCGACACGCTGGTCGTCGCGGTGAGCCAGTCCGGCGAGACGGCGGACACCCTCGAAGCCGTCCGGCACGCGCGCGAGCAGAAGGCCCGCGTCCTGGCCGTCTGCAACACCAACGGCGCCCAGATCCCGCGCGAGTCCGACGCCGTTCTCTACACCCACGCCGGGCCCGAGATCGGCGTCGCGTCGACCAAGGCGTTCCTCGCCCAGATCGCGGCCAACTACCTGGTCGGCCTGGCGCTGGCGCAGGCCCGCGGCACGAAGTACCCGGATGAGGTCGCGCGCGAGTTCGCCGAGCTCGAGGCCATGCCCGCGGCCGTCCACAAGGTACTGTCCACTGTGGATCAGGTGCGGGATCTCGGCCGCCGGATCGCCGACTCGAAGGCGATCCTGTTCCTCGGCAGGCACGTCGGCTTCCCGGTCGCCCTCGAAGGCGCGCTGAAGCTCAAGGAACTCGCGTACATGCACGCCGAGGGTTTCGCCGCCGGCGAGCTCAAGCACGGCCCGATCGCGCTGATCGAAGAGGGCCTGCCGGTCGTCGTCGTGATGCCGTCGCCCAAGGGGCGCGCGGTGCTGCACTCGAAGCTGGTGTCCAACATCAGCGAGATCCAGGCGCGCGGCGCCCGCACGATCGTGATCGCCGAAGAGGGCGACGAGACGGTCCGGCCGTTCGCCGACGAGCTCATCGAGGTCCCGGCGGTGCCGACGCTGCTGCAGCCGCTGGTGTCCACCGTGCCGCTGCAGGTGCTGGCCGCGGAGATCGCCCGCGCTCGCGGGTACGACGTCGACAAGCCGCGTAACCTGGCGAAGTCCGTAACCGTCGAGTAAGCCGGGGGTCGCCGCCGTGCAGGGAATCTGGACCACGGAACGGATTCGCGAGGCGGAGGGGCGGGCGTTCGCCGTCACGCCCGAGGGCGAGCTGATGCGGCGGGCGTCGTTCGGGCTCGCGGTTCAGATCGCGGACCTGCTCGAAGACCACACCGGCGGCGTTTCCGGCCGCCGGGTCGTCCTGCTGGCCGGCTCGGGCGACAACGGCGGCGATGCGCTGTGGGCGGGGGCGTTCCTGCGCCGCCGCGGGGTCGCGGTGACGGCGATCCTGCTCAACCCGGAGAAGGCGCATCCCGCGGGCCTCGAGGCGCTGAAGCGAGCCGGGGGCCGCGCGGTGTCCGCCGCGGACGGTCCACAGTGGATCGCCCGGGCGGACGTCGTGGTCGACGGGATCGTCGGCATCTCCGGCCGCGGTGCGCTGCGGCCGGACGCGGCACGGCTGGTCGAGCTGGTCGAGGCCCCGATCGTCGCGGTCGACCTGCCCAGCGGCGTCGACCCGGACACCGGCGCGGTCGACGGGCCTGCGGTCGAAGCCACCCGCACCGTCACGTTCGGCGCGCTCAAGCCGGTGCACGTGCTGGCGCCGTCGTGGTGCGGTGAAGTGGTGCTGGGCGACATCGGCCTCGAACTGACGGACCCCGATCTGCAGCGGCTCGACATCGTGGACGTCGCCGCGGCCTGGCCGGTGCCCGGCCCGGAAGACGACAAGTACAGCCAGGGCGTGGTGGGCGTCGCGGCGGGTTCGGCGACCTACCCGGGCGCGGCGGTGCTGGCCGCGGGCTCGGCGGTCCGCGCGACCTCGGGTCTCGTGCGGTACGCCGGCCACGCGGCGGACATCGTCCGCGCGCAGTGGCCGGAGGTCATCGCGACCGGCACGGTGGCCGACGCGGGCCGGGTCCAGGCGTGGGTGGTCGGGCCGGGCATCGGCACCGGCTCCGAAGGGCGCGATGTGCTGCGGTACGTCCTCGGCCAGGGCGTCCCGGTCTGCGCGGACGCCGACGCGACGACGATCATCGCGAAGTCCCCGGACGTCCTCGACGCCCGCGACCCGGACACGCCGCTGGTCCTGACCCCGCACGCGGGCGAGTACGAGCGGCTGATGGGCCGCAAGCCGGGTCCCGACCGGGTGACCGCGGCGCGCGAAGCGGCGAAGAAGTACAACGCGGTGGTGCTGCTGAAGGGGCACTGCACGGTGATCGCGGCCCCGGACGGCCGGGTCGCGGTGAACACCCCGCGCGGTGCCTGGCTGGCCACGGCGGGCTCGGGCGACGTGCTGTCGGGCCTGGTGGGCGCCCTCCTGGCGGCCGGCCTGGACCCCTGGCTGGCCGCTTCCATGGCGGCCCACGTCCACTCCCTGGCGGGCGCGATCGCGGCCCAGAACGCGCCGACCTCGGCCTCCGGCCTGGTCCACGCGATCCCCGAAGCCATCCGCTCCCTCCGCTCCCTCACCCCCTAAACCGGGCACTTTCACGTGAAAGTGCCCCCTGGATGGCGAGTGAAGACTTATCGAGTTCTCTGTTAACTTCGCGGGATAAATCTGGTAAGAAGTGCGTGTGAGCGGCGGCACAGCATCGACAGGGGACCGGAAGACCCGGCCGTCCGATGCTGTCGTCGAACAGCGGCGGCAGGACATCCTCGACCACGTCATCGAGCAGGGCGAGGCCCGGATCGACGACCTCACCGCACGCTTCAAGGTCAGCCTGATGACCATGCACCGCGACCTCGACGACCTGGCCGAACGCCGGCTCCTGCGCAAGCTGCGCGGCAAGGTCGAGGCCTACCCGGCGCTCACCATCGAGAGCGCCGCCCGCTTCCGCGACACGCTCCACCACGGTGAAAAAGAGGCACTGGGCGACGCCGCCGCGAACCACGTGCAGCCCGGCCAGACCGTCTTCGTCGACGACTCCACCACCCTCCTCCCGCTGGTCAAGCGGCTGGCCGAGATCGACGCGCTGACCGTCGTCACCAACTCGCTGCACGCCGCCCGGCTGCTCGGGCCCCGGGTCGAGGTCGTCCTCGCCGGCGGCCGCTACAGCCACGAGTACGACTCCTGCGCCGGCCCCGAGGTCCTGAACCTCCTCGACTCCATCCGCGCCGACGTCTCGTTCGTCTCGGTCACCGCCGTCGCCGTCGGACGCCTGTTCCACCCCGATCGCGACTACGCCGAGCTCAAGAAGGCCGCGCTGAAGGTCGCGAACCACACCGTCCTCGTCGTCGACCACTCGAAGTTCGGCCGCACCGCCACCTACGCGCACGGCGACGTCGGCGACTACGACCTGCTGATCACCGGGGAGTACACCCCCACCGAGGAGATCGAGGCCGCGCTCAACGCCGGCACCGCGATCGAGATCGTCGAACACGTCGCAGAGGGGCAGCCCTATGACAGCTGAACTGGTCGCCGGCATCGACTCGTCCACCCAGTCGACCAAGGTCGTCGTGTGCGACGCCGCAACCGGCGAGATCGTCCGCACCGGCCGCGCGCCGCACCCCGACGGCACCGAGGTCGCCCCCGCCGCCTGGTGGGACGCCTTCCAGGAAGCCAGTGCCGGCCTGCTCGACGGCGTCCAGGCCATCGGCGTCGGCGGCCAGCAGCACGGCATGGTCACGCTGGACGAAAACAACGACGTCGTCCGGCCCGCGCTGCTCTGGAACGACACCCGCTCCGCGCAGGCGGCGCTCAACCTCATCGAGGAGCTCGGCGGGCCCTCGGCCTGGGCGAAGTCCGTCGGTTCGGTGCCGGTCGCCAGCTTCACCGTCACGAAGCTGCGCTGGCTGGCCGAGCACGAGCCCGAACTCGCCGACCGCGTCACGCGCGTGCTGCTCCCGCACGACTGGCTGACCTGGAAGCTCACCGGCGGCGACCCGGTCACCGACCGCGGCGACGCCTCCGGCACCGGCTACTTCTCGCCGTCCGACAACGCCTACCGCCTCGACGTCCTGAGCCACGCCTTCGGCGGCCGGACGCCGGAGCTGCCCACCGTGCTCGGCCCGGCCGACGCCGCCGGCCACACCTCGGACGGCGTGCTCGTCTCGGCCGGCACCGGCGACAACATGGCCGCCGCGCTCGGGCTGGAATTGCGGCCGGGTGACGCCGTCGTCTCGCTCGGCACCAGCGGCACCGTGTTCGGCGTCGCCGAGACCGGCGCGGCCGACCTCAGCGGCGAGGTCGCCGGGTTCGCCGACGCCACCGGCCGCTTCCTCCCACTCGCCTGCACCCTCAACGCCGCCCGCGTCCTCACCGCGACGGCCGCCATGCTCGGCGCGACGCTGAGCGAGTTCGACCGCCTCGCCCTGACCGCCGAACCCGGCGCCGGCGGGCTGACCTTCCTGCCGTACCTCGACGGCGAGCGCACCCCGAACCTGCCCGGCGCCACCGGCTCGCTGGCCGGGCTGACCAGGGACAACATGACCCCGGAGAACCTCGCGCGCAGTGCCGTCGAAGGCATGCTCTGCGGCCTGGCCGCCGGCCTCGACGCGGTGCGCACGCACGGCCTCGACGTGCAGCGCGTGCTGCTGATCGGCGGGGGCGCGCAGTCACGGGCCGTTCGCGCGATCGCGCCGCTGGTGTTCGGCGTGTCCGTGCAGTTGCCCGAAGTCGCCGAGTACGTCGCGCTGGGCGCGGCGCGGCAGGCGGCGTGGGCATTGTCCTCCAGTGCGGAACCCCCGTCCTGGCAGGAAAACCAGAAGCTCCGGCTCGAGCTGGACGAGCCGACCGAGGCGCAGCGCGCCGAGGGCCACCGGATCCAGCAGCGCCACCTCGAAGCCCGCGAAGCGGCGTACGGGGTCCGGCGGAATCTCGGAGAGGACTGACCGATGGCTTCCATCACCTACGACAAGGCCACCCGGCGCTACGCCGGTTCGGACCGCCCCGCGGTCGACGCGCTGGACCTGGAGATCGCCGACGGCGAGTTCCTCGTGCTGGTCGGCCCGTCCGGCTGCGGCAAGTCGACCAGCCTGCGCATGCTCGCCGGCCTGGAGGACATCGACGACGGCGCCGTCTGGATCGGCGAGCGCGACGTCACCCAGCTGCCGCCGCGCTCGCGCGACATCGCGATGGTGTTCCAGAACTACGCGCTGTACCCGCACATGACGGTCGCGCAGAACATGGGCTTCGCGCTGAAGATCGCCGGCCGCCCCGCGTCCGAGATCAAGCAGAAGGTCCTTGAGGCCGCGAAGCTGCTCGACATCGTGGACTACCTCGACCGCAAGCCGAAGGCGCTCTCCGGTGGTCAGCGCCAGCGCGTCGCGATGGGCCGCGCGATCGTCCGCGAGCCGCAGGTCTTCCTGATGGACGAGCCGCTGTCGAACCTCGACGCCAAGCTGCGCGTGTCGACGCGTACGCAGATCGCCGCGCTCCAGCGCCGCCTCGGCGTCACGACGGTGTACGTCACGCACGACCAGGTCGAGGCCATGACGATGGGTGACCGCGTCGCCGTGCTGTCGGACGGCCTGCTGCAGCAGTGCGACACCCCGCGCGCCCTGTACGACCGGCCCGCAAACGCTTTCGTCGCGGGCTTCATCGGCTCGCCGGCGATGAACCTCGCCACCGCGAAGCTCACGGCCGACGGGGCCGAGGTGGGTGGCGCGCGCGTGCCGCTGACCCGCGAGACGATCGCGGCGGCCGACGGCGACACCGTGACCCTGGGCTTCCGGCCCGAGGCCCTCGAGGTCGTGACGGACGCGGACGGCGCCCTGCCGGTCAAGGTGGACCTGGTCGAGGAGCTCGGCTCGGACGCCTTCGTCTACGGCAAGCTCGCCCAGACCGACGCCGACGACACCCGGCCCAACGTCGTCGTCCGGGTCGACCCGCGCACGCCGCCTGCCATGGGCGACACCCTGCACCTGCGGATCCGTCCCGACGAGCTGCACGTGTTCTCCGCCACGTCCGGGCTGCGCCTGCCCTGACCTCGGGTCATGGGAAACTGGGAGGCGTCATGCCTCCCAGTTCTCCCCGCGCCCAGGTCGACATCGACCTCGACGCGATCCGCCACAACCTCACCCTGCTGGGCGCCCGCGCGCCCGGCTCCCAGGTGATGGCCGTGGTCAAAGCCGACGCCTACGGCCACGGCGCGCTGCCGGTGGCGCGCGCCGCGGTCGAGGCCGGGGCCACCTGGCTGGGCACCTGCTCGCTCGGCGAGGCCCTCGCCCTCCGCGAAGCCGGCATCGAGACCCGGCTGTTCAGCTGGCTGGACACCCCGGACGCCGACTTCGCCGCGGGCATCGAAAACGACATCGACCTCGCGGCCAGCTCGCTGGGTGAGCTTCGCCGCATCGCGGCCGCGGCGAAACCGGGTACCCCGGCTCGTGTGCACCTCAAAATCGACACCGGGCTCTCGCGCAACGGGTGCCCGCCGTCCGCCTGGGCCGAGCTGGTCGAAGCGGCGGCCGCCGAACCGCGGGTCGAGGTCGTCGCGATCTGGTCCCACCTCGCGTGCGCCGACGAGCCGGACCACCCGGCGACCGACCTGCAGGCCAAGCGCTTCGCCGAGGCCTACGACGCCGCCTGCGCCGCCGGGCTCGACCCGATGCGGCACCTGGCGAACTCCGCGGCCCTGCTCACCCGGCCGGACCTGCACTTCGACGTCGTCCGGCCCGGGATCGCGATGTACGGGCTGAACCCGGTGCCGCAGGCCGAAGACCTGCGCCCGGCCATGACGTTCCGGTCCACCGTCGCGCTGGTCAAGCGCATCGAAGCCGGCGAATCGGTGTCCTACGGGCACACCTGGACGGCTTCGCGGGACGCGAACCTGGCGCTCGTGCCTGCCGGATACGCCGATGGTGTCCCGCGGTCCCTTTCGGGCCGGATGGACGTCCTCCTCGGCGGGCAGCGGCGGCCGGTCGCCGGGCGGGTCTGCATGGACCAGCTGGTGGTCGACTGCGGCGACTACGAGCCGGCCGTCGGCGACGACGTCGTCCTGTTCGGCGCCGGGACGCGCGGGGAGCCCACCGCCCGCGAATGGGCCGACAAGCTGGGCACCATCGACTACGAAATCGTCACCTCGATGTACCGGCCGCGGGTGCGGCGCCGGTATCTGGGGGATCGCTCGTGACACCTTCACGACGATTGCTGGCCATCGCCGGCGGGGTCGGGGCCCTGGCCACCGGGACCGCCGCCGCCATCGCCGTCGCCGCGCAGCAGCAGCGGCGGCACAGTGAGGATCCGTACGTGGACGAGCCGCTGGGGGAGCTGAAGCCCGACCGCACTTCGACGGTCGCGGCCGATGACGGCACGCCGCTTTCGGTCGAGGAGATCGACCCGGAAGACGGCGGCGAACCGGAACTGACCGTCGTGGGGGTGCACGGCTTCGCGCTTTCGCGGCGCTGCTGGCACTTCCAGCGTCGCGACCTCGCGTCGCTCCGGCTGCCGCGCGTGCGTCAGGTGTACTACGACCACCGCAGCCACGGGCTGTCCGGCGCGGCTTCGGCCGAGACGTCGACCATCGAGCAGCTGGCGCGGGACCTGGACTGCGTGCTGCGGTCCGTGGTGCCGGAGGGGCCCATCGTGCTGATCGGGCACTCGATGGGCGGCATGGTCATCATGGAGCTGGCCGCCGAGTTCCCTTCGCTGTTCGAAGAGCGGGTGGAAGGTGTTGCCTTCATCGCGACGGCGGCGGGCGAAGTGGGCGCTCGCGGGTTGCCGCGTTCGCTGCTCTCGAAGTACAACCCGCTGACGCGCGCCGCCGGCGGGCTGGCCGGGTGGCAGCCGGGGCTGGTCGAGTTCGTCCGCGCGGCGGGCGGGCAGTTGACTCGGCAGGCGGTGCGCCGGCTGGCGTTCGGCAGCCGCGACGTCGCACCCCGGCTCGTCGACTTCATGCTCGAGATGCTCGAAGTGACGCCGGTCCGCGGGCTCGTCAACTTCGTCGACACACTCGGCAGCCACAACCGCTACGCCGCGCTGGCCGGCCTGAAGCACGCGGAAGTGCTGGTCATCGGCGGCGATTCGGACCGGTTCACGCCGTTCGCGCACGCCGAGCGGATCGCGGCCGAGCTGCCCGACGCGGAGCTGGTGCGAGTCCGGGGCGCCGGCCACATGGTCCAGCTCGAGCAGCCCGAGCTGGTGAACAGCCATCTGATCGATCTTCTGCAACGCTGTTCCGGTGCGGACGGCGAATCCTCGTCCCGGCGAACCTGGTGGTGGCAGCGTTGAGCATGGTGTTTCCCACGCCCGAAGAGACCATGGACTTCGGGCGGGCCCTCGGCCGCGTCCTGCGCGCGGGCGACCTGGTCCTGCTGGCCGGGCCGCTCGGCGCGGGCAAGACGACGCTGACCCGCGGCATCGCGGACGGCCTCGGCGTCGGCGGCCGCGTGAGCTCCCCGACGTTCGTCCTGGCCCGCGTCCACCCGGCGGGTGCTCTCGGTGTCCCCTTGGTGCACGTGGACGCGTACCGCCTGGGCGGCGACCTTTCCCAGCTGGACGACCTCGACCTGGACACGGACCTGGAGCGTTCGGCGATCGTCGTCGAGTGGGGCGAGGGTTCGGCCGAGCGCCTCTCGGCCGATTACCTGGTAGTCCGGCTGAACCGCCGCGAGGACGACGTCCGAGAGGTCACCCTCGAACCGCACGGCACCTGGGCCGACCGTGCCGGCGAGCTGCGCGACCCCGCCCGGCTGTCTTGAATGACTCATTCAGGACCTCCAGAGTCCTGAATGAGTCATTCAAGACGCGCCGGAGGGCAGCGACCGCCAGTGTCCACGGTGGTCGCTGCCCTCGGTAGCTACGCTCAGCCGCCGTTGTACTGCTGGTAGGCCGGTGCCCGGAATGCCCTGGCGCCCGCGCCCGCGATCTTGTCGACCGCGCGCAGGAACTTCGGCCCCATCTTCGCGGTGGCCTGCCGGACCGGGTGCGTGGCCCCGAAGTCCTCCGGGTTCGCCTGGCCGTGCGCGAACATCGAGTAGATCACCACCGGCTTGCCCGCGGCGTCGAACATGATTCCCGCCTCGTTGCGGCCGTCGTTCAGCCAGCCCGCCTTCGTGGCGATCCTCGCCCGATCGACGGACGACATCTCACGCCGGACACCGTCGGTGAACGCCACCTGCGACCGCAGGATGGACAGCAGGTAATCCGTCGACGCCGGGCTCAGCAGTGTGCCCGCGACCAGCGCCTTCAGCAGGTCGTGGGTCTCGCGCGGAGTGGTTTTGCCGAGGAAGTAGCGGTTCGGGTTGGCCACCGGCGTGACCTGGGTCTTGGGGAAGCCCTTGGTCACCAGGATCTGGTTGATCTCGGCCGCCGGAACCACGAGCCCCACCAGCCGGACGCACGTGTCATCCGAAACCGTGAGGAACAGCGACAGGACGTGACCCAGCGTGAACGCGCTCGGGTACGCCTTGTCCAGGATGATGATGCCGTCACCACCCGGCACGACGATGCTCGCCGGCACCTGGACCTGCTGGTCCAGCGTGAGCAGGCCACGGTCGATCTTGTCCATCAAGGTGACCGCGACGGCCACCTTGTTGACGCTGTACGCCTCGACGATCTCGTCGGACGCCACGTCGACGGCCACCTGGTCGGCCACGCTGATGTAGGAGTTCCAGGTGCCGCCTGCCTCAGCGGCCGCGTTGTCGTAGACGCGCTTCACCTTCTGCCTGGCCCGGTCCGGTGTGGCCGGGCTGGCCTCGATGTCTGCTTCCTGCGCGTACGCGGGAGAGCCGGCCAGAATGCTTCCAGCGGCGACGGCGGTCCCCAAACCGAACGCCGCTCGCCTGTTGAGTTGATACCCCATCGCAAGATCCAACCACGGATGGACGAACCAGTCCCGGGATCGCCCAGACCTCGTGAGTGGTAATTAGGGTTCTAACCCTAATTACCACTCACGACCGCGCGGGCGACGCCTAGGGCCACGAGGTCCTGGGGCCGCAGGTGCAGCTGGTTGGCGATGTCCGGGACCTCCGAAGCCGGGCGCTTGAGGATCGCCGCCGCGGCTTCCGGGGACGTCACCGAGAAGTACGCGTCCGGTGTCACCCACGTCGAGCCCGCCGCCGCGAACGCCAGCGCGCCGCCCGAGCCGCCTTCGCCGATCACCAGCGTCGTCACCGGGACCGAGGCCGTCGCCACCGCCTCGAACAGCTCCGCGATCGCCCCGCCCGCGCCCGCCTGCTCGGCCGCCGCGTCGTTGGCCGCGCCCGGGGTGTCGACCAGGGTCAGCACCGGGATGCCCAGCCGCGACGCCAGCCGCACCAGCCGCGCCGCCGTCCGGAAGCCCGACGGCAGCGTCGGGGTGCCGCACTGCGCCGCGTACGCGATGGTCCGCCCGTCGCGCCGGCCGAAGCCGCACGCGACACCGGGGTCCGTGCCACCGACGCGGTCGCCGCTGACGTCTTCCCGCCAGTCGAAGTACGCGTCGAGGTACTCCGCCGCCCGGGCCCGCGAGGGTGACCGCGCCGCCTGGACCGCCTCCCAGCCCGTCGCGGGCAGGGGAGCGGCCCGCAGTGCGTGCGGCGGCGGGGCCGCGGCCGACGAATGCGCGGTCAGTAGCCGCAGCCACCGTTCCAGCGTCGCGCCGAGGTCCTCCGGGGCCACGACGGCGTCGACCTGACCCCAGCCGAGGTGCGCCTCCGCGGTGTACGCCTCCGGCGAGCCCGGCGGGCGCACCCGCGAGCCCGCGAAGCCGACCTGCGCCTCCGGCAGCGCGAGGACGACGTCGGCGCCCGCGCCGAGCGTCGCCCAGCCGCCGCCGGTCGTCGGGTCGCGCAGCACCGAGATCTGCGGGATGCCCACCGAACGCGTCAACGCCGACGCCCGCGCCACCCGCTGCAGCTGCATCAACGCGCGCATGCCCTGCTGCATGCGGCTGCCGCCGGTCGCGATCAGCGACACCACCGGCAGCCGCGCGTCGCGGGCGTGCGCGAACGCCGCCTCGATCCGGTCGCCGGTGCGCTGCCCGAGCGACCCGCCGAGGAACCCGAACTCGAAGGCGATCAGCACCGCCTCGACGTCGCCGATCTTCGCCGTCCCGCAGACGACCGACTCCTTCTCGCCGGTTCGGTTTTCCGCGGCGGAACGCGCTTCCCGGTAGCCCGGCCAGCCGATCGGGCCGTCGGCGGGCTCCTCGCGCAGCGGGGTGGCGAACTCCGTGAACCCGTTTGCAATCGCGCCGACGATCTCGCGCGCCGGCAGCCTAGACACCGAGCGCCCGCTTCATGACCTTGCCCATGTCGTTGCGCGGCAACGCATCCAGGTACCGGACGACCCGCGGGCGTTTGTGCGGCGCGAGCAGCTTCGCGACGTGGTCGGCGAGTTCCCCGGCGGCCGGTGGCTCGCCGGTGGGCACGATCCACGCGACGATCCGCTCGCCGAGGTCGTCGTCCGGTTCGCCGGTGACGGCGGCTTCGGCGACGCCAGGGTGTTCGAGCAGCGCGTTCTCGATCTCGCCCGCGCCGATCTTGTAGCCGCCGCTCTTGATCAGGTCGGTCGCCTTGCGCCCGACGATCTTGACGTAGCCGTCGGTGTCGCGCGTCGCCATGTCGCCGGTGCGGAACCAGCCGCCGTCGAACGCGGCCGCGGTCGCGTCCGGCCGGTTGAGGTACTCGGTGAACAGGTTCGGCCCGCGGACCTGGATCTCGCCGACCGTCTCGACGTCGTCGATCACCTCGCCGGCGTCGCCGATCAGCCGCAGTTCGACGCCGCGCAGCGGGACGCCGACCGTGCCGGGCTTGCGCTCGCCGTCCGCGCGGACGCTGGTGTTCATCAGTGTCTCGGTCATGCCGTAGCGCTCGACGACCTGCTGGCCGGTGGCCGCGGTGATCCGCTGGTGGTCGTGCACCGGCAGCGCCGCGGACCCGGAGACGAGCAGCCGGGCACCCTTGAGCGCGTCCGCCAGCGCGGGGTCCGCGCCGACCTCGCCGGCGATCCGGTGGTACATCGTCGGCACGCCGAACAGCATCGTGGCGCCGTTCGAGAGTTCGCGCGCGACGCCCTCGGTCGAGAACCGGCCGAGGTGGCGCACCGAACCGCCGCGGCGCAGCGGGCCGAGGATGCCGAGGATCAGCCCGTGCACGTGGAACAGGGGAAGCGCGTGCACCAGGGTGTCCGCGTCAGTCCAGCCCCAGGCGTCCTCGAGGGCGTCCAACGTGGTCGCGAGGGCGCGGCGGGGGAGCACCACGCCCTTCGGCGGGCCGGTGGTGCCCGAGGTGTAGACGACCAGGGCCGGGGACTCGGCATCCGGTTCGTCCGGGATCGACGTGGTTTCGCCGGTGAGCGGGATGTCCCGGCGCGGCAGGGCCGCGAGCCCGGCGGGCAGCTCGGCGCCGGGTTCGGCCAGGACGAGCGCGGGTTCGCTGTCGGCGAGGATGTGGGCGAGTTCGCGTTCGCCGATCTTCGGGTTGAGCGGCACCGCCGGCACCCCGGCGAGCAGCGCGGCGACGACCGCGACGCTCGTGTGGACGGTCGGTGTCGCCCACACTGCCACCCGGCCGGGTGGCAGCTCGCGGGCGAGACCGCCGGCGACGGCGGCGAGGTCGTCGTAGGTCAGGGTGTGGTCGCCGAAGCGCAAGGCTTCCTTCGCGGCACCGGCGACGAGCGAGGGGAACAAGGGGTCGGGCACCGCGGGGACCTCCCAGTGTCGGACTCCAGGCGCACGTTACCGTGCTGATCGGTCCCCTGCAGCAAGCGGATGAAGACGCTGGTCGTAGGCTGGGACACCGTGTTGGTACTGGCGATCGATACCTCGACCCCGGCGGTGACAGCGGGCGTCGTCGCGCTGGACGGCGGCTTGGTCGAGACGCGCGGTGAGCGCGTCACGGTGGACCCCCGCGCCCACGGAGAGCTGATCACACCGCACGCGCTGGCCGCCGCCGAAGCCGCGGGGGTGACCCTCAAGGACCTCGACGCGATCGTCGCCGGCGTCGGCCCCGGGCCGTTCACCGGCCTGCGCGCCGGGATGGCCACCGCCGCCGCGTTCGGCCACGCCCTCGGCATCCCGGTGTACCCGGTCTGCAGCCTCGACGCGCTGGCCGCCGACGTCGCCCCGGGGGACAACGCTTTCCTGGTACTCACCGACGCCCGGCGCCGCGAGGTCTACTGGGCCGCCTACGACGCCGCCGGCCGGCGCACCGACGGCCCGCACGTCCAGCGCCCCGCCGAGCTCGAGACCGACATCGAGGTCGCGGCCGGTGACGGTGCCCTCCTCTACGCCGACGTCCTCGGCGTCCGGCCGGTCGAGCCGCGCTTCCCGTCGCCCGCCGGGTTGGTGAAGGTCGCTCGGAGCGCCTTGCTCGCTTCGGAACCGCCCGCGCCGCTGACGCCGTTGTACCTGCGCCGTCCCGACGCCGCCGAGCCCGCCGCGCCGAAACGGGTGACCGCTCCGTGAGACTCGGGCCCCTGCGCCGAATGGACATCGCCCGGTGCGTGGAGATCGAGAAGATCCTCTTCCCCGGTGACGACCCGTGGAGCGCCCGCGCCTTCCACTCCGAACTGGACGTGGGCAACTACTACCTCGCCGCGCGCCCGGACGAGGGTGACGAGCTGCTCGGCTACGCCGGGCTGGCCGTCGTCGGGCGCCGCCGCGGCGAGTACGAGGCGACCGTGCACACCATCGGCGTCGCGCCCGAACACCAGGGCCAGGGCATCGGCAAGGCGCTGCTGCAGGCGCTGCTGGTGCGTGCCGACGAGTTCGAGGCCCCGGTCTTCCTCGAGGTCCGCACGGACAACACCACCGCGCTCGCCCTGTACGAGCGCCACGGCTTCGAACGGCTCGGCATCCGGAAGCGCTACTACCAGCCTTCCGGAGCTGACGCGTACACGATGGTCCGCCCGGCGCGGACGCGAGACGGGGTGGCGGGCTGATGGCACGCATCATCATGGGCATCGAGAGCTCGTGCGACGAGACCGGCGTCGGCCTGGTCCGCCTGCACGACGACGGCGCGGTCGAGCTGCTCGCGGACGAAGTGGCCTCCAGTGTCGAGCAGCACGCCAGATTCGGCGGCGTGGTGCCCGAGGTCGCCAGCCGGGCGCACCTCGAGGCGATGGTGCCGACGACGGAACGCGCGTTCGAGAAGGCCGGCCTCGCACTGTCCGATGTGGACGCCATCGCGGTGACGGCCGGCCCGGGACTGGCAGGCGCGCTGCTCGTCGGCGTCTCGGCGGCGAAGGCGTACGCGACGGCACTGGACGTGCCGCTGTACGGCGTCAACCACCTGGCCGGGCACATCGCGGTGGACACGCTGCAGCACGGGCCGTTGCCGGCGCCGTGCCTGGCGCTGCTGGTTTCCGGCGGGCACACGCAGCTGCTGCGCGTCGACGACATCGCGTCGTCGATCACCGAGCTGGGGTCCACTGTGGACGACGCGGCGGGGGAGGCGTACGACAAGGTCGCGCGCGTGCTCGGCCTGCCGTACCCGGGCGGCCCGCCGATCGACAACGCGGCCAAGAACGGCAACCCGGCGGCGATCGCGTTCCCCCGCGGCATGACGGGCCCGCGCGACGCTGCGTTCGACTTTTCCTTCTCCGGTTTGAAGACGGCGGTCGCGCGCTGGGTGGAAGGAGCCGCTCGCCGCGGCGAGGAAATCCCGGTGGACGACGTCGCGGCGTCGTTCCAGGAGGCCGTCGCGGACGTGCTGACGGCGAAGGCGATCCGCGCGGCGAAGGACCAGGGAATCGCCACGATGGTGATTTCCGGCGGCGTGGCGGCGAACTCGCGCCTGAAGGAACTGGCGGCCGAGCGCTGCGCGGCGGCGGGCATCGAGCTGCGAGTGCCTCGCCCGAGGTTGTGCACGGACAACGGCGCGATGATCGCGGCGTTGGGCGCGCACGTGGTGGCGGCGAAGCGCCCGGCGGCACCGCTGGACTTCAGCGCGAACCCGGCGTTGCCGGTGAACGTGGTTTCGCTCTAGCTACTGGGCGGTTCCCTTCAGCAGCCACCGGCCGATCGGGACTTCGAGCAGGACGCGGGGGCCGAAGGGGGCGATCTCCTTGCCGGCGTCCCAGCCGTCGTACTTGGCGGCGAGCGCGGCGAGGACGTCCTCCCGGAGTGCGCCGCCGTGCACTCGCGCCCGCCCTTCGGCGACGATCGGGTGGTCGCCGTCCTCGAGCGCGAGGCTTACCCGGGGGTCGCGCAGGACGTTGCGCACCTTGACGTTCCGCTCGCCGCTGCCGATCCAGAAGGTGTCGCCGAGGTGGACGAACCAGACCGGGGTGACGTGGGCCGAGCCGTCGGGGCGCAGCGTGCACAGCCAGAGGTTGCGGTCGGTCTTCAGCCGGTCGGTGATCTTCACGCCGCCAGCTTGCCTGTGCGCCGAGGTCGCCGCCATGCACTGGAGGTGTTTCTCCGCCACCCCGAAGTCTGATTGTGGCCGTGTTCTGGCTTCGGATCGGGGTTGCGGGGGGTGTGGGCCCCGTGGTGCTGTCGCCGCCACCCGCTCAGACGGTGAACCGGAGCCGGGTCCCGGCGATGGGCGGTGGCCGCTCGGTCTCGGTGATCCCGCTCGTGGCGGCCTCGGTGACCACCGAACGCCACAGCGCGGCTGCGGGCGCGTTGTTCCGGTCGAACGACAGCGTCCACTCGCCGGGGTGGTGGGCGAACAGCAGTCGCGCCGTCCGGCGGGCCACGCCGCGGTGGCGGTGGCGGCGAACGACGAAGAACTCGGCGATGTTCCACGATCCGTCGTCGTCGACATCGCTGCGCAGCAGGGCGAAACCGGCGAGCGTGCCGTCGACGGTGACGAAGTACGCCTCGCGGCCGGGCTCGGTGAAGTACGCGTCCAGGTAGCGGTAGGTGAACGTGCCGTGGGGGGTGAGGTCGAGCTCGCGGATCTCGGAGAAGTCGTACTGGTAGAGCTGGAGCAGGTTCGCCAGCACCGGTTTGTCCGCCTCGGCCACGGCGGCGAGTTCGACGTCCACGCGCGTCAGTGTCATCGACCCGGCGCCCGCCCGCGACCGATTTACGAAGCCGCCGGGGCCACCGAACGCACGCCCAGCAGCTCCTCGATCGCCGCGACCGCCAGTGCCGCCGCATTCCCCTCGCCGTAGGGGTTCCCCACCTGGGCCGGGCGCAACTCCCCGCTCAGCAGCCGCGCCGCCAGGTCCGCGATCCGCTCGGTGTCCGTGCCCGCCGGCCAGGCACACCCCGCCTCCACGACCTCCACGCGCTCGGTGACGTCGCGCAGCACCACCACCGGGGTGCCGAACGTCGGGGCCTCCTCCTGGATGCCACCCGAATCCGTCAGCACCAGGGATGCCAGCCGCAGCGCGCGGACCAGATCCGGGTACTCCAGCGGGTCCGTCACCGTCACCCGGGGCAGGCCGGTCAGCGCCGCCTCCACCTGGGCGCGGACCTGCGGGTTCGGGTGCGCCGGGAACAGCACCTGGACGTCCGGGTGCTCGGCCACGATCAGCTGCACCGCCGCCAGCGTCCGCTCCAGGGGCTCGCCCCAGGACTCCCGGCGGTGGGAGGTGACCAGCACCAGTCGCTCGCCGGCCTCCGCGAGTTCCATCTCCAGCAACGCCAGTGCCGTGTCGCGGGCCGGCAGGTCGCGGGCCGCGATCTCCAGCACCGCGTCGACCACCGTGTTGCCCGTCACCGCGATCTGTTGCCGCGCAACGCCTTCCGCGCGCAACGCGGCCGCCGCGCCGAGCGTCGGGGCCAGGTGCAGGGCCGCGATCCGGGACACCATCTGCCGCGCGCCCTCCTCCGGGAACGGCGCCGCCAGGTCGTGGGTGCGCAGCCCGGCTTCCAGGTGGACGACCGGGATGCCCAGCCAGAACGCCGCCAGCGCGCCCGCGAGCGTCGTCGTCGTGTCGCCCTGGACGACCAGCGCGGCCGGGGAATGGCGGCGCAGCGCGTCGTCGAGCGCGGGCAGCAGGCCGGCCATCAGTTCGGCCTGGCCGCCGGTCACCCGCGGCGGCACGTCGAGCCACCCGTCCACGGTCAGCCCGAACGGCTCCAGGGCCTGCTCGACCATGCCCGGGTGCTGGCCGCTGTGGACCACGGCCGGGCGCAGCACCGGGTGCGCCGCCAGCGCCAAGGCCAGCGGCGCGAGCTTGACGGCTTCCGGCCGCGTCCCGGCCAGCAACATCACGTCCACCCCGCGGTGCCCCTTCTCCACAGCACACATTTTCCAGGAAATTTCCACCTCCGGGGCCGCCGGCGTGCGAGGGGCACACGCCGGCGGCCCGGGGTCACCGTCTCAGTCCCGCGCCTGGGAAAGACGGCGGTTGCGGCGGTGGACGGCGATCAGCGCGCCGGTCCCGAGCAGGACCAGGAGCACGCCGAGGGCCAGCCACCACCCGATGTCGGCGCCGGTGGCGGCGAGGGTGCCGACCCCGCCGCCGGCCACGCCGACGCCTGCGCCCGGCATCTTGTACATCCGGACCTCGCTCAGGCCTGAGCGGAACGGCGGCGGAAGATGCGGGTGCCGACCGGCACCGCGACGGCGCCGAGCAGGCCGAGCCCGATCCAGAGCCCGGCGCCGGACGCCAGCGGCATCGGCGGCGCGGCCGGGCCGCAGGTCGCCGACGACACGATCACGTCACCCGAGCCGAGCGCCTTGAGGCCTTCGCCGAGCAGCTTCACGTGGACGGCGTTCACCGTGAGGCTGCCGTCCTTGTTCTTCACCTGCTCGTTCAGGATGATCGTCGCGACGTTCAGCGCGCCGAGGCCGACCTTGATCTGCGTGTTCGCGGCCGGGGCCGCGTCGACCGCGCCGACGCTGCCGAGGTTCGCGCCGACCAGCTTCGTGCTGCCTTCGACGCCCTTCTGCGTCGCGGTGCAGACAGCCTCGACGAGCTTGATGCCGACGTTGCCGAGAGCGGCCTTGAGCAGCGGCAGCCCGACGTCGGCGGTGCTCGCCTTCGCCGTCACCGCACCGGAGTTCTCATCTCGCTTGGCTTCGGCGTTGATCGCGCCGGCGGTGAGGATGCCGGGCAGGTCGACCTTCGCCAGGCTGCCGGTCGTCGGCCCCGCGGTGTTCGCGGCCGCGAACGGGCCCGCCTTCACCGCGTTCTGGCCGAGCAGCTTGACGTCGACCTTGACGCCGTACGCGGACCCGTCGCCGGGGGCCGCCGAAGCGGGGGCCGCGCCGGCGAGCACGACGCTCGCCACGACCGCGGCGAGCAGGCCGCCGCGGCGCACGAGGGAGCTCTTCATCAAGTGATCCTCCGAATTCGCTGGATTTGTCCGGGGTTTGCGTGACGGTGGCGCGGATCTACCCGGCTTGCCTCGACTCGGCACGCGGATCGACTATCGCGAAGATCGAGCCGAATAGCACACAAAATTTCCCGAATCACCGGATCGGGTATTGCTCCGCGGCGTTTTCGCTGGTCGTTTTCGACATCACTCGATCGGCGTAACAAGGTGGGTGGAGCTCCAGCCGATTGGGGGCGGCAAACCACACCTCCGGGTGGAACCGCGGGCCTGGTGTGTTTTACGCTCGGCGGGGGTCCCGGCTTGATCGAAGAATCGACACCGAGAGGAACGTCGTGGCGGTAGCGAGCGCTCCGAACGCAGGTATGGCACGGTTTCCGCTGGTCATCGCACTGAGCGTGCTGGCGGCCGCGGGTGTCGTGGTGGTGCTGGCCGAGCGGTTCTATCGCGAGCTGGAGGTGCGGCTCGCCGGCGCGATCCTCGATCTGTTCACTACATCGGGTGTTTATGTCGCCGGTGATCGGGAGTCTGTTTACTTTGGGTTGACGAGTACTGCTCCGTTCGGGTTGAGAATGACGCCGGAATGTTCGTCGGCGTTCCTTTTGCTCCCGCTGCTCGTTGTGACGATGGTCATGATGTACTTCCGGCCGTCGAATGCGCGGCGGCTCTTCTTTTCGCTCGGCATTTCGGCGGTCGTCGTCGTTCTGGTGAATCAGCTCCGCATTCTGACGATCGTCGGTCTCGTGCACTGGTTCGGCACCGACGAGGGCTACTACTGGGGTCACACGCTGCTCGGCTCGATGGTCAGCGTGTTCGGCGGCGCCGTCTCGATCGTCCTGTTCGTCTGGCTGGCCACCCGGAAGAAGAACGCATGAGTGTCAAGGTCCTGCTCGCGATCACCCAGGCGTTCGCGCTGACCATGAGCGTGGCGTTCCTCGTCTACGTCGTGGTGATCGTGGTGCCGTACCTGCGCCGCAAGCCCGGCCCGGTCGGCGACCCGGCGGACTTCACCTGGCACTTCTTCGTGCCGTGCCGCGACGAGCAGACGGTCATCCGCGAGACCGTCCGCTATCTGCGCAGCACGTTCCGCAGGGCGCACGTCTGGGTCGTCGACGACGACTCGGAGGACCGCACCGCGCGCGTCGTCCGGATGCTGTGGCGCCGCCACGGCGGCTACGACCCGTACCTGCACCTGGTGCCGCGCGTGCGGCCCGAAGCCCGGACCGGCAAGGGTGACGCGCTCAACGCGGCGTACCGCGCCCTCGGCGACTGGATGGGCCCGGACGCGAGCCGCGACGACGTCGTCGTGGTGGTCGTCGACGCCGACGGCCGCCCGGCGCCGAACTGCCTGGAGGTCTGCGCGGCGGACCACCACTTCGGCGACACCGGCGTCGGCGCCGTCCAGCTCGACGTGTGGATGGGCAACGCCGGGACGCCGCCGCCGTCGCGCAACCCGCTCGGCCGCTGGTTCGGCCTCAAGCTCGCCCAGCTGCAGGACCTGGAATTCCGCACGGCGATCGCGGCGATCCAGACGTCCCGCGGGTTCACCGGCACGATCTCCATGGGCGGCAACGGCCAGTTCACCCGCCTCACCGCGCTGGACTCGATCGCGGGCGAGGCCGGCGAGCCGTGGCGCGGCTCGCTGCTGGAGGACTTCGAGCTCGGCGTCCACCTGCTCACCGCGGGCTGGCGCACCGGGTTCACCCCGGATTCCCACGTGTCACAGGAAGGTCTGTACAGCCTGCGGCGGTTCCTCGTGCAGCGCACGCGCTGGGGCCAGGGCACCATGCAGTGCGCCCGGTACCTGCGCCGGATCTGGGATTCCCCGCACGTCAGCACGCTCGGCGCGGCGGAGATGATGTACTACCTGGCCCAGCCGTGGCTGCAGCTGCTGGGCTCCCTGTTGTACCCGATCCCGTTCGTCCTGCTGGTGATCGGCACCGCGGGCGACCCGGCGCAGATGTGGACGTGGTTCACCGGCGGCGCCTGGATCCTGTTCGCGATCTACGGCTCGTTCGGGCTGCTGCCGTTCCTCGTCTGGGGCCCGATCTACCAGCTGAAGTGCTTGCGCAGCAAGAACATCCTGCGCGGGCTGGGGATGGGCTTCGCGTACGCCGCGTACATCTACACGTTCTACGTGACGTCGTGGCGCGCGCTGTTCCGGCTCGTCCGCGGGCGCAACGGCTGGGCGAAGACGCGCCGCAACACCGAGCAGGCGGCCGGGGCGAAGGTCGCGCTCGACGCCTGAAAGTTCGTGAAGGCCACCTTCAGGAACTTTAAGTTCCTCAAGGTGGCCTTCACGAACTCGCGTCAGAACGCCGGGACGATCCGGACGTCGTCGGCCTTGACGAAGGCGATCCGGTGCCCGAACTGGATCTGGACGTACTTGAGCTTGCCCTTCACCACCACGTGGTTCGCCGGGTCGAACGTGGTCGCCCAGTAGTACTCGGAGCCGACCGTCCCGCCCGAGGAGTACTTCTGGCCGGCGGCGAGCGTGTACGGCAACGGCGTGATGGCCTGCACGGTCACGCCCGCCGGGTAGGCCTCCGGCTCGGGGTAGGCGCGGCCGTACACCGGCACCGTCGCGAGGCCGGGCTTCGGCGTCACGACCCAGCCGATCGCCGGCTTCGCGACCCGGGCGTTGCGCGGGTTGTGGAACCAGCCCTTCTGGCCGAGGTACCAGATCGCCGTCCAGTCGCCACGCACCTCGGCGACGGCGTACCGCTGCCCGGTCGCGGCGCGGCTGCCGACGTCGTCGACGGCCATCGTGGACGCCGTGCCCTTCGGGTGCAGGCCGATGTCGACCAGCAGCGGCGACGACTCACTCGGCTCCGAGTGCAGCACGACGGCTTCCGAACCACGCGGAACGCAGGTGGTACCGGGGCCGTCGCAATTGGTGAACGCGGGCTGGTTCTTCGCGAAGTCCGGGTCGATGGTGACCAGCGACGACCCCGGCAGGCCGAACCCGCCGAGCGGCGCGCCCAGCAGGTCGAAGTAGTGCGACCAGTCCCAGTAGGGGCCCGGGTCCCAGTGCATGCCCGGGATCGTCGCCGGCGTCGTGCCCGGCACGTTGTCGTGGCCGATGATGTGCGCGCGGTCGAGCGGGATGCCGTACTTGCGCGAGAGGTAGCCGACGAGCTTCGCGCTCGAGCGGTACATCGCCTCGGTGTACCAGGTGCCCTTCGCGGCGAAGCCCTCGTGCTCGATGCCGATCGACTTCGCGTTGACGTACCAGTTGCCGGCGTGCCAGGCGACGTCCTTGGTCGGCACGTGCTGCGCGATCAGGCCGTCGGCCGAGCGGATGCTGTAGTGCCAGCTCACGTACGTCGGGTCCTGGACGAGGTCGAGGACGTTGGCCCAGTAGCCCTCGGTGTCGTGGATGACGATGTGGTCGATCTTCTGGCTGTTCGGCCGGTCGGCGAGGTCGTGGTTGCCGTAGTCGTCCTTCGGCAGCTCCTGGTACGGCGCGGGGACGGACTCGCAGGTGACCCGCCGGGGGCATTCGACGCCCGCCGGGTTCGGGTCGGGGTGCTGCGGGACGACCAGGTCCGGGGTCGGGCTCAGCGTGACCTGCTGGCCGTCGTCGGTCGTCCTGGTGATGCCGGTCTTGACGGTGTCGAAGACCTCGTCGGCGAACGTCCGCGCCGCGGCTTGGTCGGTGGAGCCGCTGTAGCGCGCGACCGCGTCGTACCAGTTGTTGCCGGTGTTGTACTTCGCGAGGAGGGCGGCGCCACCGCGGATGTTCTGGGCGGGGTCGGTGCGCAGCGTTTTTGCGTCGGTTCGGAGGAGCCGCGCGGCCTCGTCGACGGTCTGCAGCGTGGGCGGCGGGGCGGCGGGGCCGGCCTGCGGGTGCGTGGCCGGGCGGGCGTCGTCGCCCCGGGCGTCTTCGGTGCCCTCATCGTGGTGGGTGCCGGCGACGCCGGCTTCGCGCAGGTCGGTGAGGTGCATCGGGCCGTAGCCGGCCGAGGTGCTGGGCGTTCCGGCGTTGGTGTCCCAGCGGGACTCCAGGTAGGAGACGCCGAGGAGGATGTTCTGCGGGACGCCGAACTCGGTCGCCGCCGCGGCGAAGTCGCGTTGGCGTTGGGTGGCGGTGTCGGCGTGGGCCGGAGCTGCGGCCAGGCCGGTGAAGAGGGCGACGGCCGCGGTGAGGGCGGCGGCTCTCGGGACGGGGTGGGACATGGGCAATGAACCCCCAGGGTGCAGGTGCCAGAGGTGAGAACCTAACCAGAAACTCACGCTGGAGGTAAGGGTTGCGCCGGCCTGGGGGGTGGTCGCTCGGCAAAGTCGCCGGTCAGGTGGGTTGCGAGGGGCTTTTGTGCCTGACGGGTGGACCCTCCTTGCACGACTGGCACTCCCGTGGCTAGAGTGCTAATTGCACGGCCCGACAGCCCCGGCACCCGCGACGGCGGGGGTGGTAGAGCCGTAACCACATCCTGCCAACGCTTTCGACGACCGTGGAGGTCAACCCGGTGAGCGTGAACATCAAGCCGCTCGAGGACAAGATCGTTGTCCAGACGAGTGAGGCCGAGGAGACGACCGCTTCCGGCCTCGTCATCCCCGACACCGCCAAGGAGAAGCCCCAGGAGGGCAAGGTTCTGGCCGTGGGCCCGGGCCGGATCGACGACAAGGGCAACCGCGTCCCGCTCGATGTCTCCGTCGGCGATGTCGTCATCTACTCGAAGTACGGCGGCACCGAGGTCAAGTACAACGGTGAGGACTACCTGATCCTGTCCGCCCGCGACGTGCTGGCCGTCATCAACTGACGTCCGCTCGCAGCGCATGACGCCCCGGGCCCCGCACAAGCCGGGGGACGGGGCGTTCGTGCGTTCTAGACCCACCGAAAGGTAAGCGGAAACCGCCATGCCCAAGCAGATCAAGTTCGACGAGGACGCTCGTCGCGCACTCGAGCGCGGGGTGAACAAGCTCGCCGACGCGGTCAAGGTCACTCTCGGCCCGCGCGGTCGCCACGTCGTGCTCGACAAGAAGTTCGGCGGGCCGACCATCACCCTCGACGGCGTGACCGTCGCCCGTGAGATCGAGCTCGACGACCCGTTCGAGAACCTCGGCGCCCAGCTCGCCAAGAGCGTCGCCACCAAGACCAACGACGTCGCGGGGGACGGCACCACGACCGCGACCGTGCTCGCGCAGTCGCTGGTGAAGGTCGGCCTGCGCAACGTCGCGGCCGGCGCCAACCCCTCGTCGATCGGCCGCGGCATCGAGGCCGCCGCGGAGAAGGTCATCGAGATCCTCAAGGCCAAGGCCACCCCGGTCAAGGGCCGCGAGAACATCGCCCAGGTCGGCACCGTGACCTCGCGTGACGCGAACATCGGCGCCCTGCTCGGCGAAGCCGTCGAGAAGGTCGGCGAAGACGGCGTCATCACCATCGAGGAGTCGTCGACCCTGGCGACCGAGTTGGTGATCACCGAGGGCGTCCAGTTCGACAAGGGCTTCCTCTCGGCGCACTTCGCGACCAACCCGGAGGAGCAGAAGGCGATCCTCGAGGACGCCTACATCCTGCTCGTCCGCGAGAAGATCTCGTCGCTGGCGGACCTGCTGCCGGTGCTCGAGAAGGTCGTCGAGGCCAAGAAGCCGCTGCTGATCGTCGCCGAGGACGTCGACGGCGAAGCGCTGTCCACCCTCGTGGTGAACTCGCTGCGCAAGACGATCACCGCCGTCGCCGTCAAGGCGCCGTTCTTCGGTGACCGCCGCAAGGCGTTCCTGGACGACCTCGCGGTCGTCACCGGTGCCGAGGTGATCTCCACGGAGATCGGCATGAAGCTGGCCGACGCGAACCTCGGCTCGCTCGGCAGTGCCCGGCGGATCGTCGTCACCAAGGACGACACCACCATCGTGGACGGCGCCGGCACCAAGGACGCCACCCAGGCGCGGATCGCCCAGATCCGCAAGGAGATCGAGAGCACCGACTCCGACTGGGACCGCGAGAAGCTGCAGGAGCGCCTGGCGAAGCTCGGTGGCGGTGTCGCGGTGATCAAGGTCGGCGCGGCCACCGAGACCGAGCTCAACGAGCGCAAGCACCGCATCGAGGACGCCGTGGCGGCGACCAAGGCGGCCGTCGAAGAGGGCATCCTGCCCGGCGGCGGCTCGGCGCTGGTGCACGCGGTCAAGGAGCTCGAAGGCGGCCTCGGCCTCGAGGGCGACGAAGCGACCGGTGTCCGCATCGTGCGCGACGCGCTGTCCGCCCCGCTGTTCTGGATCGCGACCAACGCGGGCCACGAGGGCGCGGTCATCGTCAACAAGGTGCAGGAGCAGAGCTGGGGCCACGGCTTCAACGCCGCCACCGGCGAGCTCACCGACCTGCTGGCCGCCGGCATCGTCGACCCGGTCAAGGTGACCCGGTCCGCGGTGGCGAACGCCGCTTCGATCGCGCGTCTCGTGCTGACGACCGAGTCGTCGGTCGTCGAGAAGCCGGCCGACGCGGAGCCCGACGCGGCGGGCCACGGCCACTCGCACTGACGCAGTACGCGAAGCGGGGCGGTACCTCTTCGGAGGTACCGCCCCGCTCTCGTCGGTCCCGGAAGTTCGTGAAGGCCACCTTGAGGAACTTCAAGTTCCTCAAGGTGGCCTTCACGAACTTGACCGGCGGACCCCGGAACGGCACGGAGGGCGGCACCCCACCCGGTGCCGCCCTCCGATGTCTGTGATGTGCTCGGTCTGTGGTGCGCTCAGCCGCCGGACATGCTGAGCGCGCGTTTGTCGGACTTGATGAGGTGCTCCCGCTCGGACTCCGAGAGCCCACCCCAGATGCCGTAGGGCTCGTGCACCGCCAGCGCGTGGCTGCGGCACATCTCCAGGACGGGGCAGCTCAGGCAGACCGCCTTCGCCCTGGCCTCCCGCCGTGCCCGCGCTGGGCCGCGCTCGCCGTCCGGGTGAAAGAAGGACGCGCTGTCCATCCCCCGGCACGACCCTTCGAGCTGCCAGTCCCACATGTCGGCGTTGGGTCCTGGGAGCCTGCGCGTGTCTGCCATCCTGACCGCCTCCGTCATTCGGTCGATGCCGCTAGCTGCTGTGCGGTGGTGCCGATACTCCATTCGGTGCAACGGCGGTAACGTTAGAAGCGCGCCAATAGTTGTTCAAGCGATTCGGGTCGATTCAGCCGTTAGGCATCCCCCGGATGTGTGAGCAGGGGTTTCGCCTCCGGTTGCCGACTCCGCTGGGTGCCTGGATATTGAGGCTCGTGGGAGCTGGGTCGGGTACCGAAGAACCCACCCTGCCGGTGGCCTCGGTCGCCCGCCGGCTCGGGGTCGCGCCGTCCACCCTCCGAACCTGGGACCGCCGCTACGGGCTGGGCCCCAGCCGGCACACCGACGGACGGCACCGCCGCTACGGCACCTCCGACATCGGCCGCCTCGAACTGATGCAGCGGGCGCTGCTGAGCGGCGCGTCGACGGCCGAAGCGGCGCGCTACGCCCTCGAGCAGATGCCCCGCTCCGGGCCGCCCCAGCCGGAGGAGCCGGGTGAGCCGCCCGAGACCGAAGCGGCCGACGACGGTCACGAGGTCCGCTCCCGCCTCGCCCGCCGCCTGAGCACCGCGGCGCTGGCGATGGACGTCGGCGCGGTCCAGCGGATGCTCGCGGACACCATCGCCGAGCTCGGCGTGCTTCCGGCGTGGACCGGCGTGATCGAGCCGGTGCTGTCGGCGCTCGGCGCGCGGTGGCGGGGGGTGAGCGCGGGAGCGGAGGTCGAGTACCTGCTCGCGGAGTGCGTGTTCGCGGCGCTGGTCCGCGCCACCCCGGTACTGGAGGAGCCCCGCAACACCCGCCCGGTCCTCCTCGGCTGCGTCCCCGACGAGCGCGACTCGATGCCGATGTACGCCCTCGCCGCCTCCCTGGCCGGCCGCCGGATCGGCGCGCAGCTGTTCGGGGTGCCGCTGCCGGCCGAGGTGCTGGCGGTCGCGGTGCGCCGCAGCGCGCCGGCGGCGGTGGTGCTGTGGGCCCACGGGCACGGGGTGGCGGACGCGCGGCTGTTCGCGAGGGTCTCCCGCGGCCGTCAGCGCAGCCGGCTGTTCGCCTGCGGCCCGGGCTGGGACCCCGCGGGCCTGCCGGACAAGGTGGAGCTGCTGACGGACCTCCCGACGGCGGCGGACCGCATCGAGCACGTCCTGGCCGGCACCCGCCACTAGCGGCGGGCGCGCGTCGCAGATTCGTCGACGCTCACCAACCCGAGCGCCCCAATGTGGCCTTCGTTGCGTCTGACGCACCGAAGGCCGCCTTGGGTGCGCCAGACGCAACCAAGGCCGCCTTGGGGCGCTTGATGTTTTTTGTCGGACCCACCCGCTAGAAAGGACGGGTGCACGAACCCGCCCTGAGGGCCGCCGCGTTCGGGAGCGACCCGCTGCCCGATCCCGCCGCCGTGCGCCGACCCGGCAGCCCGCGGGAACGGCTGCTCGCCGCCATCGTCCTCGGTGCCCAAGGCCGGTACGCGGCCGCCGCCACCCTCCTCGGCGCCCTTCGGCGTGACGCCGACCCGGTGGCGGCCTCGCTCGCCGCCAGCACCCTCGCCTCGCACCGGCGGCAGCTGGGTGGCCATCGTGCGGCCCGCGCGCTCGACGGTGAGGCCTTCGCCGCGGTCGCCACCGTCGAAACCGGTCCCGGCCCGGACGCGAGCACCCGGCAGGCCCGCGTGCTCGGCGGTGAAGCCCGCGGCACGGTCGAAACCGGTCCGGACCCCGACGGCCTCGACGCCCCCGGCGCCCGTGCCGACGCCCTGCTCGGCCTGGCCGCCGACAACCTCGCTCTGGGCCGGCTCGCCGCCGCGCGCCGGCTCGCCGACCGGGCACGAGCCGAGGGCGCCGGGTGGCGCGCCGAGGTCCGCGGTGGCTGGGTGGGTGCCGAGATCGAGCTCGCCGCAGGTCAGGGGACCGCCGCCGTGCCCCATGCCGAGCGCGCTTTGGAAACCGCGCTCGCGCGGGGCGCTCGGCGGCACACCGTGAAATCCCGGATTGTGCTGGCCGTGGCCCTGCGGGCGGCCGAGGCTCCCGATCACCGGAAGATTTCGGACGACCTTGTCGGAAATGCAATGGCGACGGCGGAGGAATGCGAACTCCTTTCACTTTCGTGGCCGGCGGCGCTCGTCGCGGCCGACCTGCGCCCAGGACACGCCGAGGAGTATCGATTCAGAGTGGCTCAGGTGTTGCACGCAGTGTTACGAAGCGCAGATCCTTGCGGGAGGAGGGTTGCGGGGGAATCGCCATGGGTCCCCGTCCCGGGTGGTTGAGCCGTCGGAATGGGGTGTTCCGGCATCCGGGCTAAGAAAGTTCAAAAAAAGCCACCGGATCGTGTCAAGGTTCGGGCTAAAGCGTCCGATAGGGGAAGAGGAATGTCACCCGGCTGCAGGAAGGAAACCCCGTGACGACGGTCTTGATCTGCGACGACCGACGCAGTGTCCGTGAAGGGCTCACCCGAGTGATGTCCGCGGTCCCTGGGGTCAGTCGCATCGACTGCGTAGCGCACGGTGACGAGCTGCTGGCCCGGTACTCCCGTCAGCCCGTCGACGTCGTGCTGGTCGGGACGCAACGCGCAGTCCCGACAGGTGTCGAAGCCACCCGGCGGCTCGTCTCGGCCAACCCCCAGGCGAACGTCATCGTCTTCGGCGCCCCGGACGACGCGGGCAGCATCGCCGCCGCGATCGCCGGCGGTGCCCGCGGCTACCTCCGCTGGGACGCGTCCCGGCCGGAGCTGGTCGCCGCGCTGGCCCACACCCTGGCGAGCACCTCGGTGCCCGCGCCCCGTCAGCCGTCCGACCCGGGCGTCCAGCTGACCGAGCGCGAGCTTCAGGTGCTCCGTGGGATGAGCCAGGGCAAGAGCAACGGCCAGATCGGCCGCGAGCTCTACCTCTCCGAGGATACGGTCAAGACGCACGCCCGGCGCCTGTTCCGCAAGCTCGGCGTGCGCGACCGCGCGCAGGCCGTCGCGCACGGCTTCCGCCGCGGCCTGGTCAGCTGACCTGCCGCTCTCCCCGATCCTGACACGGCCGGTTCACAGGTGACGACGGGCCAGGGCGCACCGCCCTGGCCCGCACCTATGTGGTCCCCATCACACTCCGGCGTTCGACATGGCGGACTCCCGCCGAACCGGCCCGCCCTCCGGCGGATCTCGTACCCGCAGCCCGGGGTCGCTCGTTGAATCGGCGACCTCGACCGCGGGTCTGCAGGACGACCCGTACTTCCCGGCCGCGGCGCGCCCGGGCCTACCGCGCGCGCCGGTCCGGAGTGAGCCGACGGTACGGTAGCGGTCACCGGTGCGCGGCGGAGGCGACCACGGGCCGGGTTCTTTGCACACCTACACGTAACACTGGGACTGTTGTCTGCGATGGCCAATGTGGGGGATGGACTGGATGAACCGGTCGCCGCTGCTGTCGAGGGAGATCCCCAGGCAGTGGAGCGGCTGCTGGCTGCTATCCGTCCACTGGTAGTGCGGTATTGCCGCGCCCGGGTTGGCAGGCAGGAGCGATCCTTCGCTTCGGCGGACGACGTTGCGCAGGAGGTGTGTCTCGCGGTGCTAACGGCATTGCCCTCGTACCGCGATCAAGGCCGCCCTTTTCTGGCCTTCGTCTACGGGATCGCCCAGCACAAGGTGGCCGACGCGCACCGCGCGGCGGCCCGTAACCGTGCCGAGCCGGTGGCCGAGATCCCCGACGAGGTCGAGGGCGGGGTCGGCCCCGAGCAGCGGGCGCTGCAAGGTGAGCTGAACGAGCGGATGTCCCAGTTGTTGCAGGTGCTGCCGGACAAGCAGCGGGAGATCGTGGTGTTGCGCGTGGTTGTCGGCCTGTCGGCGGAGGAGACCGCGGACGCGGTCGGCTCCACCCCCGGTGCCGTCCGCGTCGCCCAGCACCGCGCCCTCGCGCGGCTGAGAAAGGTCCTGGCCGCGGAGGAGGTGATCTGAGTGACCGGTCACGAGAAGAGATTCGATCCGGATGACGTCTTCAGCAGTGGCCTGACCGCGTCGGAAGCGGAGTTTGCTGCCGACCTGTCGGCCGTGCAGGCGGACGACGCGTTGCTCGACGCGCTCGGCGGGTCCGACCCGGCGCTGGCCGACGGTCTCGGCGACCAGGAGCTCAACGCGTTGCTGGTGGCGTGGCGAAGAGACATCGACAGCGAGCCATTGGCCGAGCTCGTCGACGTCGACACCGCTGTGCGCACCGTCAGTACCGCCGCTCTCGCCAGGCGGCACGCTTCGAGCGGACGCCGCCGCAGGCTGCTCGTCCCGGTCGCCGTCGCCGCCGCCGTCCTGGCGATCGCCTTCACCGGGACCGGGCTGGCCGCGCGCTCCGCGCAACCCGGCGACACGCTGTGGGGCCTCGCCAAGGTCCTCTACTCCGACCACACCCGTTCCGTCGAGGCGGCCGCGACCGCGAAGCTCGACCTCGAGAAGGCCAACCTCGCCATCGCCGGCGGCAACCTCGACGCCGCCCGCGAAGCCCTCCGGGACGCCCAGGCCGCCCTGACGCAGGTCACCGACGAGGAGAACCGCGACCAGCTGATGGAGCAGCACCGGCAGCTCGCTGCCCAGCTGCAGAACCCGGAAGCGCCGGTCCAGGGCCCGATCCAGACCTCGATCCCGCCGGCTTCGCCCGGCGCGCCGACGAGTCAGGTGCCGCCGGCCGGTTCGGCGTCCTCGCTCCCCGGCAGCGGCAGCGGCACCACGAGCCTGCCGGGCAGTGCGAGCCCGACGCCGACGCCCCCGCCGCCGACCACCACCCCGCCGCCGACCACCACCCCGGCGCCGCCGACCACCACCGGCGCCACCGGGAACGACCCGGGCACCCCGCGCAGCGAGTCCGCGGGCGGTCAGTCGCAGGGCGTCGGCGAAACCCCGTAGGCCGGACAGCGAAAAGCCCTGGTGAGGAAACTCACCAGGGCTTTTCGGTGTCTGTGAGATCTGTCTGCGAGACGCGCTCAGTAGGCACTTTCGTTGGCCGTCACGCCGTCGGCGAAGCCGCGGCAGTAGTCCCAGCTCACGTAGTCGCCGGGGTTGGGGTCGTAGGCCGGCTCGTGCGGCCGCATCCGCCCGTCGGCCAGCAGCTGCTCGAGGCTGGCCCGCAGCAGGTGCCAGTCGTGGTAGTGCGGTTCGTCGCACTCACCGCAGTCGACGACGATCCCGCGGACCCCGCGGGGTTCGAGCAAGGCCTGGTAGACGGCCAGATCGGAGAGATCGGCCAGTAATTCGGTGCGTTCGGAGTCGCTGATCGGCTCGTCCAGCCGGTCCTCGGGGTCTCCGAATGCGCGGGCCGGGTCGTCCGGGTCGTCCGCGAACGGGTCTGGAGGCAGGACATCATGCGCCACGGCCTGCACGGTACCGGGCGGCCCCGCCGGCCCGCCCACCGCCCGGGGCGGGCCGCGGGCGGCGGATATCATGAGGGGAAGGCTCCGAGTCGCCACTTGATCTTGAATCAAAACACGGCGACACGCTCATCCCGCGCCAGGAAGGCCCTTCACCCGCTATGACCAGCGACGGCATCACCGCCCCCGTTCCGGCCAAGTTCGCCATGCTCGGCCTGACCTTCGACGACGTGCTGCTGCTGCCGGCCGAATCGGACGTCGTTCCCAGCGCCGTCGACACGAGCTCCCGACTGACCCGGAACATCACCCTCGGCGTCCCGCTGGTGTCCGCGGCGATGGACACCGTCACCGAGGCGCGGATGGCGATCGCCATGGCCCGCCAGGGCGGCATCGGCATCCTGCAGCGCAACCTGCCCATCGACGAGCAGGCCGCCGCGGTCGAGGTCGTCAAGCGGTCCGAGGCCGGCATGGTCACCGACCCGGTCACCTGCGCGCCGGACGCGACGCTGGCCGAGGTCGACGCCCTGTGCGCGAAGTACCGCATCTCCGGCGTGCCGGTGACCGACGCGGCCGGGACGCTGGTGGGCATCATCACCAACCGCGACATGCGGTTCGAGGTCGACCACAGCCGCCCGGTGTCCGAGGTCATGACGAAGGCGCCGCTGGTCACCGCCCAGGTCGGGGTGTCGGCGGACGCCGCGCTCGGCCTCCTGCGCCGGCACAAGATCGAGAAGCTGCCGATCGTCGACGGCGCCGGCAAGCTCCGCGGCCTCATCACGGTCAAGGACTTCGTGAAGACCGAGCAGTACCCGAAGGCGACGAAGGACCCGGACGGCCGGCTCATCGTCGGCGCCGCGGTCGGCGTGGGCCTCGACGGGCACAAGCGCGCGATGACGCTCGCCGAGGCCGGCGTCGACGTGCTGATGGTCGACACCGCGCACGGGCACTCCCGCGCGGTCGTCGACACGGTCTCGCTGCTGAAGAAGGAGCTGGGCGAGTCGGTCGACATCGTCGGCGGCAACGTCGCGACCCGGGCCGGCGCGCAGGCGCTGGTCGACGCGGGTGCGGACGGCATCAAGGTCGGTGTCGGCCCGGGCTCCATCTGCACCACCCGGATCGTGGCGGGCGTCGGCGTGCCGCAGATCTCGGCGATCTACGAAGCCGACCAGGCCGCGCGGCCGGCGGGCATCCCGGTGATCGGCGACGGCGGCATCCAGTACTCGGGCGACATCGCGAAGGCCATCGCGGCCGGCGCGTCCACGGTGATGCTGGGCAGCCTGCTCGCCGGCACCGCCGAGTCGCCGGGTGACCTGATCCTGGTCGGCGGCAAGCAGTTCAAGGTCTACCGCGGCATGGGCTCGCTGGGCGCGATGCAGTCCCGCGGCCAGGGCAAGTCCTACTCCAAGGACCGCTACGCCCAGGACGACGTGCTCAACGAGGACAAGCTGGTCCCCGAAGGCATCGAGGGCCGGATCCCGTTCCGCGGCCCGCTGGCCAACGTCGTGCACCAGCTGGTCGGCGGCCTGCGCGCCGGCATGGGCTACGCCGGTGCCGAGACCATCGCGCAGCTGCAGGAGGCGCAGCTGGTCCGGATCACCGCGGCCGGGCTCAAGGAGAGCCACCCGCACGACATCACGATGACGGTGGAAGCGCCCAACTACACCACCCGCTAACCCCTGACCCCAGCGCCCCAATGTGGCCTTGGTTGCGTCTGACGCACCCAAGGCGGCCTTCGGTGCGTCAGACGCAACCAAGGCCGCCTTGGGGCGCTTGAGCACGATCGCGCTGAGTCCGCCCCTTAGGACATTCCGCCAGCCCTCCTTGATCGCCAGACTGAGTTCTCCGACGATCGAGGAGGGAAGCGGAATGGCGGTTTCGCGACGGATGGCGGTAGCGGTAGCGGTAGCGGCGGCCGTGCTCGGGCTCGGCGGTGGGGTGGCGGCTTCGTCCGCCTCGGCGGCTCCGGGCCCGGTGACCGCGGCCCAGACGTCGCCGGGGGAGATCTGGAAGCGCACCGAGCTGTTCTTCGGCACCGGCAAGCCGGACGGCACCGAAGTGACCGACAGGGAGTTCGCCGCGTTCTCCGACCGGGAGATCACCCCGGCGTTCCCGGACGGCTTCACCCGGCTCGACGGCAGCGGCCAGTGGCGCGGCGGGTCCGGCTCGATCGTGCGGGAGCACACGCACGTGATCGTGCTGCTCTACCCGTTCGCGAACCGGGACGCCGAACGGCAGATCGAAGAGGTCCGATCCGACTACAAAAAGCAGTTCCAGCAGGAGTCGGTACTGCGTTCGGACTCCGTGGAGAAGGTCTCCTTCTGAGTTCTCGTGACCCAGCGTGCTTACGGTAATCGGCCTATCGCCTTGCGTGCCGGTCGTGGTGTGCACTAGGACACATGACGGTCCTGCGCAGGGTGTTCTTCACGGCCGTCGCCCTGGTGTCCCTGCTCCTCGGCGGCGTGGTGTGCCTGATGTGCCAGGTGCTGGCCGGCCGGGACGCGCCGACCCACCGCGTCGACGGCCAGGTGGTGTCCCACACGCGCGGGGCGCTCCCGGTCGGCGGTAACGAGGACGCGGAGAGCCACACCATCGAGGTGGCCGCCGACGACCGCCACTACCGCGTCACCGCGGTGGACCCCGGCCTGGATCTGCCACCGGGCCAGCCGGTGACGCTCGACATCTCCACGGCCGACGGGAGCATCGCGTACCTGCGCGCCGGCGGCAGCGTCGTCGACCTGCGCCCGGGTGTGGTCCGGCCGGTCCTGCTGATCGTCGCCAGCCTGCTGGCGCTGGGCGCGGTGTACTTCGGCGCGGTCCGGCTCAACGTCTATCCGCCGGTGGCGACCTGGCTGGCGCTCGCCCTGGGCTCGCTGCTGGCGCCGGTCGCCGTCTTCGTGCGGGTGTAGCCGTGGCCGAGAGACTGATCATCCCGGCCCTGAGCGCGGCCTTCGCCGGGGCCGCGCTGGTTGTCGGGACGCAGGGGGTCCTCGACGCGGGCGGCCCGGCCGGGCGGGAAGAAGCCACCGTCGAGGCACGAGACCAGCACGACGACCACCGGATCGGCCACCTGTACGACCTCGTGCTCCGCACGGCGTCCGGCGAGCGCTTCGAGGTCAGCTCGATCGACGCGAGCCTCGACCTGGAGCCGGGACTGCCGGTCGGCCTGGAAATCTCCGAGGTCGGGCGGTCGGTGCAGGCCGTGGAGACCGGCGGCCACCGGGTGGAGGTCGGGAATTCGCCCGTCGCCATCGGCATCTTCGTGGCGGTGATCGCGGCCATGGCCCTGTTCTTCACGGCGATCTTTGTCGTGGAGGCGGACCGGCGTGCACTGGCCACGCTGAGCGCGGTAGCCGGGTTCCTGGCGGGGGTACTGCCCATGGTGCTGCTGCTGTTCTAACCCCCGTGCGCGGGTCACCCACGCGGACTAGCGACAATGGGGCACGGCAGATTGTCGTCGTCGGAGGAGGCTTCACGTGCGGGACCTGGTCGAGATCGGGATGGGCCGCACCGCGCGGCGGGCGTATGACCTCGACGACGTCGAGATCGTGCCGTCACGGCGGACTCGCTCGTCCTCGGTGGTGTCCACCGCCTGGCAGATCGACGCCTACCGCTTCGACCTGCCGCTCGTCACGCACCCGACCGACGCGATCGTCTCGCCCGGCACCGCGGTCGCCGTCGGCGAACTCGGCGGCTTGGGCGTGCTCAACGCCGAAGGGCTCTGGGCGCGGCACGCGAACGTCGAGGACGCCATCTTCCAGCTCGTCCGCGCGGCCGAGGACCTCGAAGACCCGACCGCGGTCGGCCGCGTGCTGCAGGAGCTGCACGCCGCGCCGATCCGGCTCGACCTGCTGACCGAGGCGATCAAGACGGTCCGCGAATCGGGCGTCACGGTGGCCGCGCGGGTCAGCCCGCAGCACGCCGCCGAGCTGACCCCGGACCTGATCGCGGCCGGCGTCGAGATCCTCGTCGTCCAGGGCACGATCATCTCCGCCGAGCACGTCCAGCGCGACGCCGAGCCGCTGAACCTCAAGGACTTCATCGGCCGCCTCGACGTCCCGGTCATCGCCGGCGGTGTCAGCGACTACCGCACCGCGATGCACCTCATGCGCACCGGCGCGGCCGGGGTCATCGTCGGCCACGGCTACACGCCGGGCGTCACCAGCACCGACCGTGTCCTCGGCATCGGCGTCCCGATGGCCACCGCCATCATCGACGCCGCGGCCGCCCGCCGCGACTACCTCGACGAGACGGGCGGCCGGTACGTGCACGTGCTCGCCGACGGTGGCATGACGGTGTCGGGTGACATCGCCAAGGCCATCGCGTGCGGCGCGGACGCCGTCATGCTGGGCTCCCCGCTGGCCGCCGCCTCGGACGCGCCCGGTCAGGGCCTGTACTGGACGGCGGCCGCGGCGCACCCGTCACTGCCGCGCTCGCGCGTGGCGGCCGGCCCCGACTACGCCGTGGACCTCAAGACCCTGCTGTTCGGGCCGTCGTCCGACGCGGAAGGCGCGGTGAACCTGTTCGGGGCGCTTCGCCGAGCGATGGCGAAGACGGGCTACTCGGACCTCAAGGAGTTCCAGCGAGTGGGCCTCACCGTCCGTCGGTGAGGTGTTCGAGGAACGCGCCGAAGGCGGCCGCGGAGTAGACGAGGATCGGGCGGGGCGCCGCGTGCTTGGTGTCCCGCACCCCGACGATGCCGGGGCCGGCGCCGATCTCGACGCAGGCGTTCTCTTCGAAGTGGCTGTGGCTCGACTTGCGCCAACCGGTGAGCGTTCGTGGGCTCATCGTGGTGTCTCCCGCGATTGTGTCCCGACCGGCGGTGATTCGCCGACGTGGACATCGACCACCGCGGAGGTTACCCACTATTGTCGTCGGACAAGCGTGACCGGCGAGTAACTTACCTCTGGTCAGAACGCGGAGCCGGAGTTACGCTCCAGGTGTGACTGCCAGTAACACCACCACCAGTGCGGGTGGCCCCGACTACGACGTCGTCGTGGTGGGGTCGGGGTTCGGCGGCAGCGTCGCGGCGCTGCGGCTCACCGAGAAGGGCTACCGGGTAGCCGTCGTCGAGGCCGGCCGCCGGTTCGCCGACGACGAGTTCGCGAAGACGTCGTGGGACCTCAAGCGCTACCTGTGGGCGCCGCAGGTCGGCTGCTACGGCATTCAGCGCATCCACATGCTCAACGACGTCATGGTGCTGGCGGGCGCCGGTGTCGGCGGCGGCTCGCTCGTCTACGCGAACACGCTGTACCGGCCGCTCAAGCCGTTCTACCGCGACCGGCAGTGGGCGCACATCACCGACTGGGAGTCCGAGCTCGCCCCGCACTACGACCAGGCGAGCCGCATGCTCGGCGTCGTCACGAACCCGACGATCACCCCGTCGGACGTCGTGATGCGCGAGGTCGCGAAGGACATGGGCGTCGCCGATTCGTTCCACCCGACGCCCGTCGGCGTCTACTTCGGAAGGCCGGGGGAGAAGGCGGCCGACCCGTACTTCGGCGGCGCCGGCCCCGAGCGCGTCGGCTGCACCGAGTGCGGCTCGTGCATGACCGGCTGCCGCGTCGGGGCGAAGAACACGCTGGTCAAGAACTACCTCTACCTCGCGGAGCAGGACGGCGCGCAGGTCATCCCGCTGACCACGGTGACTTCGGTGAAGCCGATCGACGGCGGTTACGAAGTCAGCCTGAAGAAGACCGGGACGACCTCGAAGAAGTTCCGGACGACGATCACGGCCGGGAAGGTCGTCTTCGCCGCGGGGACGTGGGGCACCCAGAACCTGCTGCACAAGATGAAGGACACGGGCACGCTGCCCGGGCTCTCGGGCCGGCTCGGCGAGCTGACCCGGACGAACTCCGAAGCCATCATCGGCGCGGCCCGCACCGACGTCGACGAGAGCCGGAACTTCAGCCGCGGGGTCGCGATCACCTCGTCCATCCACCCGGACGAGAACACCCACATCGAGCCGGTCCGCTACGGCAAGGGCAGCAACGCGATGAGCCTGCTGCAGACGATCGCGACGGACGGCGCCTCACCGGTGCCGCGCTGGCGGCAGGCCGTCACGTTCATGCTCAAGCACCCGGTCCAGGCGGCGAAGCTGCTCAACGGCTACCGCTGGAGCGAGCGCACGGTGATCCTGCTGGTGATGCAGAGCCTCGACAACTCGATCACGACGTACACGAAGCGCGGGCTGTTCGGCCGCCGCAAGTACACGTCCAAGCAGGGCCACGGCGAGCCGAACCCGAGCTTCATCCCGGCCGGCCACGAGGCCAACGAGCGCACGGCCGAGCGCATCGGCGGCCTGGCGGGCGGCACCTGGGGCGAGATCTTCGACATCCCGCTGACGGCGCACTTCATCGGCGGCGTCCCGATCGGGGCGACCGCGGCGGACGGCGTGATCGACCCGTACCACCGCGTGTTCGGCTACCCGGGCCTGTCGGTGGTGGACGGCGCGGCGATCACGGCCAACCTGGGCGTGAACCCGTCCCTGACGATCACGGCCCAGGCGGAACGCGCGTTTTCGTTCTGGCCGAACAAGGGCGAGGAGGACCTGCGGCCGCCGCAGGACGCGCCCTATGCCCGGCTGGAGCCGATCGCGCCGAAGAATCCGGCCGTCCCCGCCGAAGCCCCCGCCGCGCTGTATCGATCCTCCTAGGACCTCTCCTCCTAGACTCGGGGCCGTGACGGCATCCGAGAAGGCGCACGCACTGCTCGACGGCATCCGGAAGCTCGACGACGAATGGGCGCTGGCCATCGGCGGCCTCGGCGAGCCTGAGCTGCGCGCCCCCAGCGCGTTGCCCGGCTGGTCGCGCGCTCACGTCCTCGCGCACCTGGCCCGCAACGCCGACGGCCTGCAGAACCTGCTGACCTGGGCGAACACCGGTGTCGAGACCCCGATGTACCCGAGTGCCGAGGCCCGCGACCGGGACATCGAAACCGGCGCCCGGCACGCGGCCGCGGACCTGCTCGCCGACTTCGTCGCGTCGGCCGGGCGGTTCGAGCGGTACGCCGCCGCGATGCCGGACGACGCCTGGTCGCGGGAGGCCCGCAACCGGCAGGGGGCGCCGGTCACCGGGGCCGTCGTGGCGCGGATGCGGCTGTCCGAACTGACCATCCACCTCGCCGATCTCGACCGCGGCTACGACCTCGACCGGGTGCTCGCGCTGCTCGGACCGCTCACCGAGGACGTCGTCCAGCACGCCATCACCTCGCGCGGTGCCCACCTCCCGGCGCTGCGCCTGGCCGCCGACGGGTTCGAGTGGACGATGGGTGCCGCCGCGAAGACGACCGTCCGCGGGTCGGCCGGGGCGCTGCTGGCCTGGCTCAGCGGGCGCTCCGACGGCGCCGGCCTCGACGGTGCCGTGCCCCGGATCCCGGCCTGGGCGTGATCGGTCAGCTCCGCCCGGTGAACGCCTTGCGCCCGCTCTACACTGGGCGTTCCCGGCACCGAGGAGTCCGCTGTGGACAGTGAGCACGACCAGGGGCGGCCCGGCCTCCCCCGGAGGGCGTTCTTGCGGATCGCGGGCGTCTCGGCCGCCGGTGCCGTCGCCGCCGCGTGCGGGCCGGAGCAGCCCGCGGCCCCGGTCGCCTCGACCGCCCCGGCGCCCACGACGTCCGCCCCGGCCGCCACCGGGCTGCCCACCGGCCCGCCGAACTGGGACGACCTCCGCAGCAAGCTGACCGGCAACCTGCTGCGCCCGGGCGCAGCAGGCTACGACACCGCCAGGCACGGCTTCAACCAGTTGTTCGACGGCAACAACCCGGTCGCCGTCGCGACCGTGTCCACCGTCGAGGACGTCCAGGCCTGCGTCCGGGCGACCGCCGGGCGCGTCACCATCGCCGCGCGCAGCGGCGGCCACAGCTACGCCGGTTACTCGGTGCCCCAGGGCGGGCTGGTCATCGACGTCGCCGCGCTGAACAAGGTCGACGTGCAGGGCGGCAAGGCCGTGATCGGCGCCGGCGCGAAGCTGAAGGACGTCTACGCCGGGCTCGCGCGGGCCGGGCGCGCGCTGCCCGCCGGCACTTGCCCGACGGTCGGGATCGCCGGGCTGACCCTCGGTGGCGGCATCGGCGTGCTCGCCCGCAAGTACGGCCTGACCTGCGATCACCTGAGCTCCGCACAGGTCGTCACGGCCGACGGCCGGACGCTGACCGCGTCCGCGAGCTCCGAACCGGACCTGTTCTGGGCCCTGCGCGGCGGGGGCGGCGGCAACTTCGGCGTCGTCACCGAGTTCACCTTCGACACCGATCCGGTGCCGCCGGAGCTGACGGTGTTCTCCCTGCGCTTCCCGGCCGGGTCGGGCGCCGGCGTGCTCGCCGCGTGGCAGCAGTGGATCGCCGCGATGCCGCCGGAGCTCTGGGCGAACCTGGTGCTCTCGGGTGGCTCGCCGGTCCAGTGCCGCGTCGGTGGCTGCTACGTCGGGGACGCCGCCGGGCTGAACACGCTGCTCAACAACCTGACCACGAACGCGGGGGCCCGGCCGGCGCAGCGCGTGGTGAAGACCCTGGACTACCTCGGCGCGATGAAGTACTTCGAGGGCAGCTCGAACCGCCAGTCGTTCGTCGCGTCGTCGCGGATCATCACCACTCCGGTCGACGCCGCCAAGTTCGTCGCGGTCGCCGACGGCAAGCAGGGCATGGACCTGCTCGTCGACAGCCTCGGCGGCGCGGTGGCCGGGCCGGCCAAGGACGCCACCGCGTTCTGGCACCGGGACGCGCTGGCCGGCGTGCAGGTCTACGCGACCGCGACGGCGAAGACCCGGGCGAAGGTCACGCAGGCGGTCGGCGACGTCGTCGCGGGGCTCGCCGCGGCCGGCGCGGGCGGTGGGTACGTCAACTACATCGACCCGTCCCTGCCCGACTGGAAGACCGCCTACTACGGCGACAACGCCAAGCGCCTGCGTGACGTCGCGAGCAAGTACGACCCCTACAACGTCTTCCGGTTCGGGCAGAGCGTCAACAGCTGACTACAGGTCGATGCCGGTGAAGACGGTGACGCGTTCCTCCGTCAGGTCGTGCATCGCGGCGAGCACGCCTTCGCGGCCGACGCCGGAGCCCTTCACCCCGCCGTAGGGCATCTGGTCGGCGCGGTAGGACGGGACGTCGCCGATGATCACGCCGCCGACCTCCAGCTCGGCCGCCGCGTGGAACGCCAGCTGGACGTCGGTGGTGAAGACGCCGGCCTGCAGGCCGTACGCCGATTCGTTGACCGATCGGAAAGCCGCGTCCACACCGTCCACAACAGACACCGCGAGCACCGGGCCGAAGATCTCCTCGGCCCAGGCCTTGGTGTCCGGCGGGACGTCGGTGAGCAGCGTCGGGGCGACCGTCGCGCCGTCGCGCGTGCCGCCGGTGAGCACCTTCGCACCCGCCTCGACGGCCTCGTTGATCCACGCGACGATCCGCTCGGCGGCGGCTTCGTCGACGACCGGGCCGACGTCGGTGTTGCGGTCGTACGGGTCGCCGGTGCGCTGGGATTCGACGGCTTCCACCAGCGCGGGCACGAACTCTTCGGCCACCGCGGCGTCCACGATCACCCGCTGCACCGCGATGCAGGACTGGCCGGCCTGGTAGTTGCCGAAGGTGGCGATGCGGTGCGCGGCGCCCTCGGGGTCGGGCCAGTCGCGCAGCACGACGGCCGCCGCGTTGCCGCCGAGTTCGAGCACGACGTGCTTGCGCGGCGCGGCGTCCTTGAGCGACCAGCCGACCGGGCCGGAGCCGGTGAACGACACGACCGGCAGCCGCGGGTCGGCGACGAGGGCCTGCGTCTCCTCGTTTCCCAGCGGCAGCACGGAGAACGCGCCTTCGGGAAGGTCCGTCTCGGCCAGGATTTCGCCGAGGATCAACGCCGACAACGGCGTCCGTGGCGCGGGCTTGACGATGATCGGCGCGCCGATCGCCAGCGACGGCGCGACCTTGTGCGCCACCAGGTTCAGCGGGAAGTTGAACGGCGCGATGCCGAGCACCGGCCCGCGCGGGACGCGGCGGGTCAGCGCCAGCCGCGCCTCGCCCGCGGGGTCGGTGTCGAGGCGCTGGACTTCGCCGGTGAAGCGGCGGGCTTCCTCGGCGGCGATCCGGAACACCGACACCGCGCGCTTGACCTCGGCTTCGGCCCACTTGAGCGGTTTGCCGTTTTCGGCGGTGATCACCTCGGCGATCTCCTCGGCGCGCGCGGCGAGCACGCGGGAGACGTGGTCGAGCGCGCCCGCGCGCAGGTGCGCGGGGCTGCGCCGGAACTCCTTGGCGACCGCGGCCGCGGCGGCCACCGCGCGTTCGACCTGGTCCGGCCCGGGCACGGCGACCGTGGCAACCTCGCTGCCGTCGTAAGGGTGGTGCACGACGAAGGTGGTGGCGCCCGGTTCCGGGCGGCCGGCGATCCAGGCGGGGCGCGGCTCGGGGGTGATCATGTCCATGCGTACCAACGTAATCCGGGTGGGGGCGCGGCCGCCGGACCCCCACCCGGACGGGTCACGGCTTGATGAGCACCTTCAGCGCTTCGCGGTCCGCCATCGCGCGGTAGCCGTCGGGCACCTCTTCGAGGCCGATCGTGCGGTCGAAGACCTTGCCGGGCCGATCGGGCCCTCTTCGTGCTGCGGGACGCCGACGCGGCTGACCGCGCCGCCCGCGCGCACGACCCCGACGGCCATCTCGAAGGCGGGCTCGGCGCCGACACCCTTCGCGGCACTTTCACGTGAAAGTGCCCTTTCCGGGGGTGCGACCGCGGTGACGCGCTTAGGTTTCGGCCATGACCACGCGCATCGCACGCCGCAACCCGTTCGCGGCCCTCGCCCCGGTGCCCCGCCGGCCGTACCTGACCGCCGCGGTCTTCGCGGTGACGCTGGCCTGCGGGATCGCGCAGCTGGTGCACCCGCCGCTGTACGCCGCCATGAACCGCGACGCGGCGCGCATCGACGCGGGCGAGTGGTACCGCCTGGTCACGGGCATGTTCTTCCAGGACGGCTGGGCTTCCTGCTCCTCCCGCGGCCGGTCGTGAGTGGTAATTAGGGTTCTAACCCTAATTACCACTCACGACCGCCGCGGTAGAGGTCGCGCAGCAGGAGCACCTCGGCGCAGTGGTGGATCATTTCGCGGTTGATGTGCAGCACCAGCGTCGCCATCGGGTACTCCCCGTACGGTCCCTCGGCCGGACCGCACGGCCGCGCCAGCGCCTCCTCGTCGAGTGACCGCACCCCGGCGACCCACTGCGCGTAGAGCTTGTCGAGCTCCGAGAGCGCTTCGGCAGCCGTCCCGGGGTACGGGTAGGTGTCGTAGCCGATCGGCGCGCCGCCGAAGTGCGACGCGATCCGCGCGCCCAGCACGCCGACGAGGACGTGGCCGAGCCGCCAGGCGATCGTCGTGACCGGCGGCGGTGACGGCTCCGGGTAGGCGAAGTCGATCGTGAACGGGCCGGTGCCGGGTTCGTCGTCCGACTTCCGCGGCCGCACGGTCCAGCAGCCCGCCACCGGCTCCCGGAAGTACTCGTCGTCGGTGAGTCCTTCGAGCTTCGGGCGCGTGTGCACCTTCCAGTGGAAGTCGAGCTGGTCGGTCAGTTCCTTGGTCCAGTTCACAGCCATACCGGGCACCGTAGGCCCGATCGAGGACAGCGACGGCCCTGAATCCCGGGTGACCGGGCCCACCTGGGACGATGGTGGGGAATCCCGCTTTCTCGCCAGGAGGTCGCCAGGTGCCCAACCCCACCGGTCCGGTTCTCGTCGTGGACTTCGGGGCGCAGTACGCGCAGCTGATCGCCCGGCGCGTCCGCGAGGCACAGATCTACTCGGAGGTCGTGCCGCACACCGCGTCCACCGAAGAGATCCTCGCGAAGAACCCCGCGGCCATCATCCTTTCCGGTGGTCCTTCGAGCGTGTACGCCGAAGGGGCGCCGGGCATGGACCCGAAGCTCACCGAAGCCGGCGTGCCGATGTTCGGCATCTGCTACGGCCACCAGCTGCTGGCCAGCGCGCTCGGCGGGGTCGTCGAGCCGACCGGCGTCCGCGAGTTCGGGCGCACCGAGGTCCGCGTCACCGGTGACGGCGGTGTCCTGCACGCCGGCCTGCCCGCGCACCAGCCCGCCTGGATGAGCCACAACGACAGCGTCACCAAGGCCCCGGAGGGTGCGGTCGTGACGGCGTCTTCGGACGGCGCCGAGGTCGCCGGCTTCGAAGACGTCGAGCGCCGCTTCGCCGGCGTCCAGTACCACCCGGAGGTCGCGCACTCGCCGCACGGCCAGGAGGTGCTGCGCCGGTTCCTGCGCGACATCGCCGGTATCGAGCCGCAGTGGACGACGTCGTCGATCGTCGAGGAGCAGGTCCAGCGGATCAGCGACCAGATCGGCGACGGCCGGGCGATCTGCGGCCTGTCCGGTGGGGTCGACTCCGCCGTCGCGGCCGCGCTGGTGCAGCGGGCCATCGGCGACCGGCTGACCTGCGTGTTCGTCGACCACGGCCTGCTGCGCGCGGGCGAGCGCACCCAGGTCGAGCAGGACTTCGTCTCCGCCACCGGGGTCAACCTCGTCACGATCGACGCGCGAGAACGCTTCCTCGACGCGCTGGCCGGCGTCACCGACCCGGAGCAGAAGCGCAAGATCATCGGCCGCGAGTTCATCCGCGTGTTCGAGCAGGCCGAGCGCGACCTCAAGGCCGCGGGCGACTACAAGTTCCTGGTCCAGGGCACGCTCTACCCGGACGTCGTCGAGTCCGGCGGCGGCGAGGGCACGGCCAACATCAAGAGCCACCACAACGTCGGCGGCCTGCCGGACGACCTGGAGTTCGAGCTGGTCGAGCCGCTGCGGCTGCTGTTCAAGGACGAGGTCCGCCGGGTCGGCCTGGAGCTGGGGCTGCCCGAGACGATCGTGCAGCGCCAGCCGTTCCCCGGCCCCGGCCTGGGCATCCGGATCATCGGCGCGGTCAACCAACACCGCCTCGACATTCTTAGAACCGCCGACCTGATCGCCCGCGAGGAGCTGACGGCGGCCGGGCTGGACCGCAGCATCTGGCAGTGTCCGGTGGTGCTGCTCGCCGACGTCCGCAGCGTCGGTGTCCAGGGTGACGGCCGGACGTACGGGCACCCGGTGGTGCTGCGGCCGGTGTCGTCGGAGGACGCGATGACCGCGGACTGGACGCGCCTGCCCTACGACGTCCTGGAGCGGATCTCCACCCGCATCACCAACGAGGTCGCGGAGGTCAACCGGGTGGTACTGGACGTGACGTCCAAGCCGCCGGGCACCATCGAGTGGGAATGAGTCCCCGGTAGCCAAGGCTCGAGGCCCCGGCGTGGGATCCGGGGCCTCGAGGGATTTCGGTGGGTCAGCGCCGCCGCTTGCCGCCGAACGACGCGGTGAGCAGCATCAGTCCCACGAACACCGCGCCGCCGGCAATCACCCAGCGGAAGTCGAACGAGGGCAGCCAGCTCGCGCCGTCCGAGAGGACGTACGCCGACACCAGCAGCGTCGCGATGCCGAAGATCAGGGTGAAGACGTCCACACCGCCGCGCTTGGCGGGCTGGGTGTCGGCCGGATCGTCGTAGGCGTAAGGGTTCTGGTCAGTCACGCCGCACCTCCACGTTGCCCACGCTGTTCGAAACCTTCAGGGTGATCTTCTGGCCGCCGACGCCGTCGGGGCCGTTGTCGGTGCCGGTCAGGGCCGGCTGGCTGATGCCGTCGTTCGAGTGGCCGAAGCACGTTGCCTCGCCCGCGCCGGTGTGGCAGTCGAAGGTGACGTCCGCGTTCGCCGGGACGATGACCGTGGTGTCGCCCGCGCCGTTGGACACCGTCGTCGAGTACGGCGCACCGGCGGGCAGCTCGGTCAGGTCGAGCCGGATGTCGCCCGCCGCGTGCTGGTAGAGCGGCTTGAGTTCGAGCGCCGCCTGCGGGGTCTCGTTCAGGTCGCCGACGCCACCGCGGACGTCGAAGTTCTTGAACGGGGAGGTCGTCAGGACCAGCCCGGCGATCGCCAGCGGGATCGCGAGCCCGATCAGGCCGCGGCCGCCGCGGGCGAACGCGCCGGCGACCAGGCCGATCCCGACCACGCCGAGCACCAGGCCGACGATGTGCTGCGCGTCGAACCAGGTGGCGCCGTTGAGGCCGGCCAGCACCCCGGCGCCGGCGGTCAGCACGGCCAGCGCGAACGTCGCCGAGCCGACCTTCGACCGCGGACGCCGCTGCGGCGCCTGGTGGGACGGCGGCGGCGTGGGCCGCGGCTCCTGGGCGGGCGGGGCATCGGGAAGGTCCCAGCCGGCCGGGTCGGCGGCGAGGGGATCCCAGCCGCGCGCCGGCGAAGGCGCCTCGGCGGTCTCGGTCATGGTGAAGGCTCCGTTTCCGGTGAAGGCCGGGTACGACATCCGCGCGGTGACCGGCGCGGGGCGGTTCTCGTGGCCGCGGCTGCGGTGCAGCAGGTAGAGCGCGGTGGCGATGAGGGCGCAGCTGATCAGCCCGCCGCCGTCGAACCAGGAGCCGCTGATCGAGCCCCCGGCGCTGAGGACGGTGAGGACCATGAGCACCACGGCGAACGCGGGCGACACCGACGACCGGCCGCGCCCGATGAGGCTTTCGAAGCCGGAGACCTCGTCGCTTTCGCCGGGCAGGAACAGCCACCCCAGCAGGTAGAAGGGGACACCGAAGCCGCCGAAGATCGTCGTGACCACCAGCGCGATCCGCACGACGACGGGATCGATCCCGTACCGCCGCCCGATCGCGGCGGCCACCCCGGCCAGCTTCCGCCCGGCGTGCGGCCGCCGGGGCCGGCTGATCCAGAAGTCCTTGACGGTTTCCTCGAAGCCGTTCAGGACCCCCGGCTTCGCGCTCGCACCACTCATACCGAGAAGCATGCGATACCTGCGGCGGCGGGACATCCGGGATGCTCCCTGAGGTTTCCCCGAGAGGGACGGGGGCGTAACGGACGACTGCCGGGGACGACCTTTGTTCCGAATCCACTGCGGAGGAGGAACCTGCGATGGCCCGTAGGAAGAAGCCGTCCGGTGCCAATGGCTGCGCCGTGGTCGGGATCGCAGTGGCCGGCGTGATGGTGTTGATCGTGAGGTTCGTCGCGGCACATCCGGTCGCCTCGCTCGTCGGGGGAGCCGTGGTGCTCGGTGCGACGATCTACGGGAGCGTGCTGTGGCATCGGAAGCAGGCCCGCGAGGCGCGGCAGGCGTGGCAGCTCGAGTTCACCCGGTCCCAGGAGATCGCTCGCTACCACTCGATGGCACCCGGCGAGTTCGAGCACGCCCTCGCCTTCCTCTGCTCGCGGGATGGCTGTTCCCAGGCGACGGTCACCGGCCGCGCAGGCGACCTGGGGGCGGACGTCACCGCCTACGCTCCCGACGGGCGTAAGGTCGTCCTGCAGGCCAAGCGGTACGGCAGCACCTCCAAGGTCACCGGCCCGGATCTGCAGCGCTTCGGCGGTACCTGCTTCACGGTGCACGGCGCGCGTGTCGCCGCTGTGGTGACCACTTCGACGTTCACGAAGCAGGCGCAGCAGTACGCCGCCCACCACGGCATCCGCCTGCTCGACGGGCCTGGTCTCGCCGCTTGGGCCGGCCGCACCGGACCGGCTCCCTGGCACTGACGCGGAGCAGCGTCTCCCTGGATCAGGGGTTTCCCGGATGGAACCGCATCCCCGTGCGTGTGACCATGGACGGCGTGCAGGACTCCCTCGACCACGTCACCGCCGAGCAGGCGATCACGCCCGCCACGGACCTGGCCGCGCCCAAGATGTTCCGGCGCCGGTCCGGGCGGGCCATCGCCGGGGTTGCCGGGGGGCTCGCCGATCACCTCGGCGTGCCGGTCCTCTGGGTGCGGACGGCGTTCGCGTTGCTCGCCGCGCTCAACGGCGCCGGGCTGCTCGCCTACGGCCTCCTCTGGGTGTTCGTCCAGCAGCAGTCCGAGGAAACCGCGGAGGCGCCGAAGCCGAAGGAACGCCAGCAGGCGTTCGGCCTGATCGCGCTGGGCGTCGGCCTCGCCGTCGCCAGCGGGACGCTCACCGGGTTCATCAGCGGCTGGGTCGCGGTGCCGCTCGCCATCGCCATGATCGGTCTCGCGGTCGTCTGGCGGGAGGCCGACGAATCGCAGCGCCGCCGCTGGAAGGTCGGCGCGAAGGACGGCTTCGCCGGGGCCTTCCTCGGCGGGGGCGGCTGGTCGGCCGCCATCCGGATCGTCGCCGGTGTCGCGCTGGTGATCACCGGCATCACCGTCGTCGTGCTGCGCAGCGGCAGTCTCGACCAGGTCCAGTTCGCGCTCATCGCCGTCGTCGCCACCCTGATCGGGGTCGCCGTGCTGACCGTGCCGTTCTGGCTGCGGCTGGTCCGGGACCTCTCCGACGAGCGCAAGGCCCGCATCCGCACCGACGAACGCGCCGAGATCGCCGCCCACCTGCACGACTCCGTGCTGCAGACCCTCGCGCTGATCCAGAAGCAGAGCGAGCAGCCCCGCGAGGTCGCGCGGCTGGCCCGCAGCCAGGAACGCGAGCTGCGCGGCTGGCTCTACGGCGCAGGCGGGTACGGCAAGCCGGCCGAGAACGTCGAGGAAGCGGCCGGGCAGCTGTCCGAAGCGCTCGCGACGGCGTGCGGCGAGGTCGAGGACACCTTCGCGATCTCGGTCGGCCAGGTCGTCGTCGGCGACGCCGAGCTGGACGAATCGCTGGTCGCGCTGGTCCAGGCCGCGCGGGAGGCCATCGTCAACGCGGCCAAACACGCCGGCGTCGACGAGGTCAGCGTCTACGCCGAGGTCGAGCCGACGTCGGTGACGGTGTTCGTGCGCGACCGCGGCAAGGGTTTCGACCCGGACCTCGTACCCGACGACCGCCACGGCCTCGCCGACTCGATCCGCGGCCGGATGACCCGCCACGGCGGCACTTGCAAGGTCCGCACGGCGCCGGGCGAGGGCACCGAAGTGCAGCTCGCCATGCCGGTGAAAGCGGGTAAGGGAGCGGCGTGAGGCGGCTATGCTCGAGGACGTGACGGACAACCAGCGTGAACCGGTCAAGGTGTTCCTCGTCGACGACCACGCGCTGTTCCGCGCGGGGGTGCGCACCGAGCTCGACTCGATCACCGACGAGGTTCGCGTGGTCGGCGAGGCCGGCTCGGTCGCCGAAGCGGTGGCCGGCATCGCCCGCACGAAGCCCCAGGTGGTGCTCCTCGACGTCCACATGCCCGACGGCGGCGGCGCGGAGGTGCTGCGCCGGATCCGCCCGGAGCTGCCGGACGTGGTGTTCCTGGCCCTGTCGGTTTCGGACGCGGCGGAGGACGTGATCGCGGTCATCCGCGCGGGCGCACGCGGCTACGTCACGAAGACGATCTCGTCGAAGGAACTGGTCCGCGCGGTGGTCCGGGTGGCGGACGGTGACGCGGTGTTCTCGCCGCGCCTGGCGGGCTTCGTCCTGGACGCGTTCGCCGACCGCCCGGGTTCGGCGCCGATCAACGACCCGGAGCTGGACCTGCTGACGCCCCGCGAGCGCGACGTCCTGCGGCTGCTGGCGCGGGGGTACGCGTACAAGGAGATCGCGTCGGAGCTGTTCATCTCGGTGAAGACGGTGGAGACGCACGTTTCGAGCGTCCTGCGGAAGACCCAGCTGTCGAACCGCTACGAGCTCTCCCGCTGGGCCTCCGACCGCCGCCTCGTCTGAGCGCAGACCGCCGCGAACTAACCAGATCGTTAATCGCCGCCGCCGTCTGGCTAACGAACTAGATCGTTAATCGGCCGCCGGAGCCGTAACTAACCAGATCGTTCATTGTGCGATCGACCGCGTCAGTCCGCGAGGGGAGCAAGTGGCCGCGGCACGCGTCCGGTGGTGTCGTCACCAAGCCCCTCCGCCTGGTCACCCGACCCTTCCGCGGCCACTCGCTCCGGCTTCTGCAGCCGCGTCAACGCCACCCCGCCGAGCACGACCACCATCCCCGCGATCACCCGCAGGTGCAGCTGCTCGCCCAGGAACACCGCCCCCAGCAGCACCGACACCACCGGCAGCAGGTACCCGACCACGGACGCCGCCACCGCGCCCTCGCTCGCCAGCAGCTGGTAGTTCAGCGCGAACGCGATCCCCGTCGAGCCGATGCCCAGCACCAGCACCGCCAGCAGCGGCCCCGTCGAGACGTGCACCGGCGTCAACCCGCCCACCGGCACGGCCAGCACCAGCATCCCGCTGGCCAGGATCATCTGCCCGGCCGAGATCGCGTACGGCGAAGACGTCGGAGACGACAGGTACTTGCCCTCGTAGACGAACGCGAAGCCGTAGCTCGCCGCCGCCGCGAGGCAGGCCAGCGCGCCCCAGCTCAGCAGGCCGGATGCCTGCCACGGCGCGAAGATCAGCAGGATCCCGCCGAGGCCGGCCACCAGGCCGGCCAGCCGCGTTCCCGTCATCCGCGACGACGTCCCCATCAGCGGTGCCGCGAGCAGCACCCACAGCGGCGTCGTCGAGTTCAGCACCCCGGTGATGCCCGAATCGACCGTCGTCTCGCCGATCGCGAACAGCAGGAACGGCAGCGCGTTGTGGAAGAACGCGGCGACCGCCAGGTGTCCCCACGTCCGGCGGTCGCGGGGCAGCCGCGCCCGGTGCAGGCGGCAGAGCACGAGCAGGAGGACGGCGCCGAGCACCAGCCGCGCCAGCACCAGCTGCACCGGCGAGAACATCCCCAACCCCAGCTTGATCCAGAAGAAGCTCGAGCCCCACATCAGCGCCAGCGCACCGATCCTGAGCAGGGTCTTCGTCTCGCCCACCCCGGTCCTCCTTCGACAGCCGGTGCCAGCTTCACCCGGACCAGAAGTAAGGACAAGCGAAATTAACTGCATGAACACTTAAGCCGATCTGTACGATCAGGGCATGCTCGACGTTCGCCGCATGCAGGTCCTCCGTGCCGTCATCACCAGCGGGTCGATCACCGCCGCGGCCCGCAACCTCGGCTACACGCCGTCCGCGATCAGCCAGCAGCTGTCCACCCTGGAACGCGAAGCCGGCACCGAACTGCTCGAACGCGTCGGCCGCGGCGTCCGGCCGACGGCCGCGGGTGCGCTGCTGTCCGAGCACGCCGAGACGCTCAGCACCCAGCTCGCCAAGGCCGAAGCGGCGCTGACCGAGCTCAAGGAAGGCCGCATCGGCCGCGTCTCGATCCGCTACTTCGCCACGGCGGGCGCGTCGCTGGTCCCGCCCGCGATCGCCGCGGTCCGCCGCGAACACCCCGGCGTGCGCCTCGACCTCAAGCTCGTCGAACCCGACGACCCGATGACCGACGTGGAAGCCGGCAACGCCGACGTCGCGATCACCGTCTTCCCGCGCAAGACCCCGCCCGGCAAGGGCGTCGAGCTGGTGCACCTGCTGGACGACCCGTACCGGGCCGTGCTGCCGAAGACCCACCCGCTGGCGCGCAAGCGCGTGCTGGATCTGACGGAGTTCGCCGAGGAGCCGTGGGTCGGCGTCGACGGCCTGCCCGGCGTCTGCCGCGACATCCTGGACACGGCCTGCGCGTCCGCCGGCTTCGCGCCCAACGTCGTCGTCGAGTCCGAGGACTACCAGACGGCCCTGGGGTTCGTCGCCGCCGGCATCGGTGTCGCGCTGATCCCGGAGCTCGGGCTCGGGGTCGGCGCGCAGCACCCCGGCGTGGTCGTCCGCCGGATCCGCAACCCCGAGCCGGTCCGCGCGATCCACGCCGCGGTCGCGTCGCGGGCTTGGGGCCACCCGGCCGTCCGCACGCTCCTGGCCGCCATGCGCGCGGCGACCGCCAAGGCGGCCTAGTACTGCAGGGCGAGATCTTTGTTCGGTGCGGCCGAAGATGGCCGGCCAGGACAATCCTGGACGCCGGCCTGCCGCAGCTGGTCGTGAGTGGTAATTCGGGTTAGAACCCGAATTACCCACCCCACCACCCGCCCCGGC